>NZ_OZ388079.1:0-681976 GCF_977993705.1 Pacificispira sp. HM-600 | reverse complement strand
GGTCGGTGGATGTCGCCGACGCGATCCGCGAGCCGCGCGTCTCGGATTCCGTCAGCGGCGTGGCCCGTGTGCCGGCGATCCGCCACGCCGTTACCAGCCTCTTCCGCTCGATCATCGCCGACAGCCCCGACGGCATCGTCGTCGAAGGCCGGGATATCACGACCATCGTCGCGCCAGACGCGGCCGTCCGGCTGCTGCTCACAGCAGCCCCCGAGGTGCGCGCCGCCCGGCGCAGCGCCGAACTGACCGGCGTGGAAGCAGCGGTCGTCGCCGACGCCCTGCACCGCCGCGACGCCTCCGACAGCGGGGTGGTCGACTTCTTGACCGCCGCCCCGGGGGTCGAGGTGGTCGATTCGACCGACCTCGATCTCGAACAGACCGTCGACGCGGTCCTCGACATCGTTTCGAGAACCCGCGCGACAGAACACGAGGACTGACGCCATGAGCGCTGACGACGAATACGAAGGTCGCCCCGACCAGATCGCCGAGAAAATGGCGGAGCTCGACCCCGAGTTGGTCGAGCAGAGGGCGGCGACACTGCGCGCATCCCTCGCCGACTACGACCTCGACGAGGACGACGCGCACCTGCTCGCAGGAGTCGAGCGAGGCATCGACGGCATCGAGTACCTTCCGGCGCTGCCCGTCGTCGCGATCGTCGGTCGCCCGAACGTCGGCAAGTCTGCCCTCGTCAACCGTATTCTCGGTCGCCGCGAGGCTGTCGTCGAGGACACCCCGGGTGTCACCCGCGACCGCGTCACGTACAAGGCCGAGTGGATGGATCGCCGCTTCTCGCTCGTCGACACCGGCGGGTGGGAGCCGGATGCTCGCGGCATCGATGCATCCGTTGCCGCTCAGGCCGAGGTTGCGATCGATCTGTCGGACGTCGTGCTGTTCGTCGTCGATGCCATGGTCGGTCCAACCGCGACCGACGAGCAGGTCGTCAAGCTGCTGCGCAAGAGCGGCAAGCCCGTCTTCCTCGTCGCCAACAAGATCGACGACGCGCGCCACGAACCCGAGGCCGCCGCGCTCTGGAGCCTGGGTCTCGGCGAGCCGTACCCCGTTTCGGCCATCCACGGCCGTGGCGTCGCGGACCTGCTCGACCAGCTGATGGAGAAGCTGCCCGAGATCTCGGCCGTCGCGTCGCACGAGATCGGTGGCCCGCGCCGCGTTGCGATCCTGGGACGTCCGAACGTCGGCAAGTCGTCGCTGCTCAACAAGGCGGCGGGCGAAGAGCGCGTCGTCGTGAACGAGCTGGCGGGCACGACCCGCGACCCGGTCGACGAGATCGTCGAGCTCGGCGGCAAGCTCTGGCGTCTGGTCGACACCGCCGGCATCCGTCGCCGAGTGCACCTGCAGCAGGGTGCCGACTTCTATGCGTCGCTGCGTACCGCGACGGCGCTGGAAAAGGCGGAGGTCGCCGTGGTCGTGCTCGATGTGAGCGAGTCGCTCAGCGAGCAGGACGTGCGGATCATCGACATGGTGTTGGAGTCGGGCCGCTCGCTCGTGCTCGCGTTCAACAAGTGGGACCTGCTGTCGACCGACAAGCTCGTGGACGATGATCGTCGCCGCTACCTCGAGCGCGAGATCGAGCAGGACCTCGCGCACGTTGCGTGGGCGCCCCGCGTGAACATCTCGGCTAAGACCGGGCGTCACCTCGACAAGCTCGTGCCCGCGCTCGAGACGTCGCTCGAGTCCTGGGATCAGCGCATTCCGACCGGAAAATTCAACGCGTTCCTCTCCGAGCTCGTGGCCGAGCACCCGCACCCGCTTCGGGGCGGCAAGCAGCCGCGCATCCTGTTCGGAACGCAGGCCGCGTCGCGCCCGCCGACATTCGTGCTGTTCACGACCGGATTCCTCGACCCCGGCTACCGCCGCTTCATCGCGCGTCGCCTGCGCGAGATCTTCGGCTTCGAGGGCACGCCGATCCAGATCAACATGCGGGTCCGCGAGAAGCGCACGCGCTAACCCGGCAGGCCGGGCGCTGAGGCCCCTCCGGTGTGAGAATCTGGAGGGGTGAGCATCGAGCCCCCCGTCCCCGGTGAGCCGCGGCGCCCGTCCGGACCGCGCGATCCGGGCGATGCCTGGGTCGTGGCCGACAGTGGCGAACGTTATTGGGGTCGCTTCGGAGCGGCGGGTCTGCTCGCGTACGACGCCGCGCTCGACAGTGTGCTGCTACAGCACCGCGTCTCGTGGAGCCACTTCGGGGGCACCTGGGCGCTGCCCGGCGGTGCGCGTCACGAGGGCGAGTCCGCGATGGATGCGGCGCTCCGTGAGGCCCTCGAAGAGGCCGGCGTTCCCGGCTCGGCGATCCGTCCGCGCGCCACGAGTGTGCTCGACCTCGGCATCTGGTCGTACACGACCGTGATCGGTGATGTCGTCGTGCCCTTTGCGCCCGTGATCAGCGACCCCGAGAGCCATGCGCTCGAGTGGGTACGTGTTGACGCCGTCGTTGACCATCCGCTGCATCCGTCGTTCGAGGATGCCTGGAGTCACCTCCGCGCCGCCCTGCACCTGCGCCCTGTGATCGTCGTGGATGCCGCGAATGTCGTCGGTTCGGTGCCGGACGGATGGTGGAAGGATCGCGCGGGCGCGACGGATCGTCTGCTCGATCGGCTCGAAGCGCTCGCGGTCGGTGGGCTCGAGGCATCCGATATCGACTTGCCGGAGACCCGCTGGTTCCCTCGGGTCGTGGTGGTCGTCGAGGGTGCGGCGCGGGCGGTTGCCGATCGCGAGGGTCTTGTCGAGCTCGTGCGGGCCGCGGGCTCCGGTGACGATGCGATCGTGGACGTGGTAGGCAGTCTCGACGGGGCCGCAGTGACGGTCGTCACGAGCGACGCGGGGCTCGCGCACCGCTCGGAGCGGGCTGGCGCCACGGTGCACGGGGCTCGGTGGCTGCTGGATCTGCTCGGCTAGTAGTTCAACGGACGCGGCACGGCTGATCACTTCGACGAGCTCAGTGACCGACGGGCAGGCCACAGTCGGTCACTTCGACGAGCTCAGTGACCGGGTGCCCCAGAACGGGGGTGGATCCGTGTTCGGGGTGAAGTGGATCGCCGACGGTGGTTTGTCGATATAGACGTGACCGCCCGGTGACGTCCACTCCAGAACTCCGCCGCCGAGTTGCCGGACCTTCCAAGCCGTTTCGCCTTTGAGAGTGTGGTGTCGTTTGCAGAGGCAGGCGAGATTGCAGACATCCGTCGCGCCGCCCAACGCGTAATCGAGGGTGTGGTCGCGATCGCACCGGTGTGCGGGTTGCCGACATCCGGGGAATCGACAGTGCTGATCCCGCGCTCGGAGGAATCGCTTCATGTCGGCGGATGGGGTGTACCTGTCCACCGCGAGAACGCACCCCGTGATCGGATCGGCGAGTACGCGATCCCACCCGGTCGCGTCACCGGCGAGCTTGCGGGCGGTGGCGGGGTCGATCGGGCAACGGCCGACGAGTTCGGCGGGTTCGTTCGTGACCCCGGCGAGTGCGAGGGCGGGGACGGTGACGTTGACGTTCGCGCGGATCGCCCCCAATCCTCCGAACCCGTCCGACATGCCCGCACCGGTGTCCACGGTGGGTGAAGTCGTCAGGACCATGTCGGCGACGAGATCCGCACGAATCTGGCCGAGCGTGCGGGTGTCCGTGGGGTCGGCCTTCTTGATCGCGTGGGCTTGCTGGGTGATCCGGTCGTGCATCGCGTGAGCGAGCACGGCCGGTTGGACGGTGCTGAACTCCGCCATCCCGTCCCCGATGTCCCGCACGTACGCACAGCGCGATGCCCGTGCTTCTTGGTGGCGTTCTGTCATGGTGCGGGGCTGCAGGGATTCCGCGAGCCGTGCCAACGACGATCCCAGCCTTCCGGGCGTCGTCCCCTCCGCGCGGACCAACGCCTCACGCTCGAACACCGCCCGCGCATCCGGATCGGTGAGGGGCGTGCCGTGTTCCAGGATCACCGCAACATGTCCCGCACCAACGCGTCCCTCGTCCCACGCCTCACACGTGGCGGGGAACGACTCGGCCAGCACCGCGGCATCGTTCATGCGGCGTTGCACGGTTCGGTCGGACATGTTCGCCGCCGCACCCAACTCCGCAGCCAGTGCCCGGAACGGCAGTTCCGCCTCGCGGGACGTGGGCGAGGGGAGTTCAGCGACCCGCTGCATCCCGACCCGCGCAGCTTTCGCGAACACCCGCGCCATAGCAGCCTCAGCCTGCGCCAACGCTAGCCGGGCATCCGTGCACTTGTCCGCGAGTTCCCGCGCGATGCTGTCACACACGATATCGTCATGGGTGATGCCAACATTCGAATACATGTTCTAAACGATACGGACGGCCTCCGACATTCGAACGGCGAAAAGCCCCCAAAAAGCGGCGGAATCACGCCGAAAAGATGAGAGTTCTCACATCTCGCGACCGGGTACCGGCGAGGTGCAATTGGTCACTTCGACAGGCTCCGCTACCGGGGGCGCCGGTGGCTGCTCCCACGCACCGCTGTGTGGGAGCGTCATTTCGTCTCGGCCCTTTGGGCCTCGCTCAATGACCGGGGTGGGGCACTGCGGCTACTCCGGGCTGAAACCGCGGAGCTTGTCGATGTCGCGGCGCTCGCGCTTGGTCGGACGACCGGCCCCGCGATCACGGACCGGCACGAACGCGATCGACTCGCGCGGCGGCGGGGGAGGCGTGAGGTCTTCGTAGGCGAGCGCGGCCGCCGGGGCCCCGACACGTTTGACGATGGTCTGGCGGACGATGAGCGTGCGGTCGAAGCCCGCGATGCGGATGCGGACCTCGTCGCCGGGGCCGATGGGCTGCGCGGCCTTGGCCCGGTCGCCGTTCACGCGCACGTGTCCCGCCCGGCAGGCCGTCGTCGCCGCCGAGCGGGTCTTGTAGACACGAACGGCCCAGAGCCACGCATCCGTTCGCACGCGAGATGTCCCGGCGGTCATCGCGGCGTCGCCTGGGTTGGGCGGGTACGGATGGCGCGGGGGAGCGCCGTGGCGACGCCCGCGACGATGAGCCCCTGGCCGAGCGTGTACGTGAGCATGACGAGGGGGCTGGTCCAGCCGGGCACGGCCTCGGGGGTGAATAGGTGGAACGCGAGGATGGTGTCGGACGCGAGGAAGAACGCCGCTCCTACCGCGACCATGGGTGCACACCGGGCGGCCGTGGCCGCGGTTCCGCCGAGTACAAGGCCGTAGATCGCCACGGCGAACGACAGGGCGCCCAGCCGCGGCCAGAGGACGGCCACAAGCAGCAGCCACCACGCCACGTAGACGAGCGCCCACGCGGGCCACGGCTTCGTGCGGATGAAGCGCCAGAAAAGCACGATGTAGGCGATATGAGCGAGGCCGAAGCAGAGCAGCATGACGGGCAGCTCGGACACCTGGGGGAAGAACGTGCCTGCCCCGTCGCCGAGCCACGAGAAGGCGAGAGCGAGGAACAGCAGGGTCGCGGGCGTTCCCCAGGTCGACCCGCGGCCGGCCCAGAGTGCGGCGACGGCGAGCAGAGGCATGAGCGTGAGCTTGGTGGGGCCCGCAACGGCGTCGGCGCCCACGCCGAGGGCCACGATGTGCACGATCGAGACCAGGGCATACGGCACGAAGCCGATCCAGGCGGGCAACGCGGCGAGGCTCGCGAGGGGCGAGCGCGGGGACTCTGCGGTCATGATGCTCCTCATCGAGTGGCTCGCGGCGGTTCGGCCACCGGGCCCCATAATCGTCGCATGACCTACACGCTTTCGCGTCTCGGCTTGCACCGCATGACGGCACGAGGTGCGGAGTCGCACCGGGCGAATGCGCGAGGCGACGAGCGCGACGCTCAGGTGCCCAGTTCGAGCTGAACAATGACCCGCTCGGGTTTCGGGCGCGCGATCTCGCGAAATCCCGCGGTCTCGAAAACGCTCAGGATGCCTCGGTAGAGCTCGTTTGCGGGGCGCTGGGCGACGCTGGTGTCGTTCGGATACGCCTCGAGCACCCGAGTGCCGTTTTCGCGGGCGTGCTCGATGGCGGCGTCAAGCAATGCCAGGTTGAGCCCCTGGCCGCGGTACTCCTTGCGCACCGCGAAGCACGTGACGGCCCAGACAGGTGAGTCATCCCACGGGTCGTTCGTTGCTGCGACATCGCGGGTCCGAGCGAGGCATGGTTGCTCGGTGCGGGGGCCGACGCGGACCCACCCGGCCGCTTCGCCGTCGACGTATGCGACGAGCGCGGGGGAGGGCTTTGCCGTGACCTGTGCCTGCAGCATCCGTTCGCGTTCGTGTTGATCGGATGCTTAGAACTGCGCGTTCGTCAGAGTCCACCACTGGTATTGGCAGCTGAGTCCGTCCCCGCGCCCGAGAAGGTGTGCTCGACGTCGTCGAACCGATCGGCGGTGGCGGGCACGATGGTGATCGTCATGCGGTCACGCTAGTGGGCGTTGCCGACACGGGTCGATGGCGTTCACGGGGGCTCGGGCGCTCGGGTAAGATGGTGGAGTTGTCTGCGCTTAGGCGGGGGCGGAAAAGTGAACAACGGGATGTGGCGCAGCTTGGTAGCGCACCTGACTGGGGGTCAGGGGGTCGCAGGTTCAAATCCTGTCATCCCGACAGAGAAGGGCCGGAAACTCGCAAGAGTCTCTGGTCCTTTTTGCATGTCACCGATTCTTGATTGATTCTGAGGAGGTGCAGATGTCAACTGTGCAGCCGACAGCTGTTCGAAGGTGATCACCGCGAATGCGGAACGTGAGAGCGTCTCGGCCGGAGGTGGAGTCTGACAGTAGGATCGTCGAAACGACTGGGTTCTGGTGAGTCTGTTTCAGTTGATTTTGAGGCCATCGGCGATCATCGAAAGAGTGGTCTGCATGGAACGCGCAGCCCCTCCTGATCGACGCGATGCTGTAGCTACGCAAACCGGCCGACCCACCGCGATTGACCTTTTCTCCGGCGCGGGGGGTTCAACACAGGGTCTGGCTGATGCCGGATTCGATGTGATTGGTGCCGTCGAGTTCGATGCGATCGCCGCTGAGTCCTATCGTCTCAACCACCCGGCCGTTCGTTTGTGGGAACAAGACATCAAAACGCTCACTGCGATCGGTGTGGGGCGCGAGCTGAGGTTGGCTCCTGGTGAGTTGGGCCTCCTCAAGGCCTGCCCGCCGTGTCAAGGATTCTCGTCTCTCGCGGAAGGTCGTATCGGACCCGACGATCCCCGCAACGAACTGGTCCGACACACCGTGCGCTTCGTGCGGGCACTGCGGCCCAAGGCCGTTTTAGTCGAGAACGTTCCGGGCTTGGGGCGTGATCGGAGATCGTCGGAACTTCTAGCGTCTTTGCGGCAGCTGGGGTACAACGGCCGCTCCTACCATGTCAACGCGGTCAACTTCGGCGTCCCGCAGAGGCGGAAGAGGCTGATCATCCTTGCGCTGCGCGGCTTGCGCTCGATACTGCCCGACTCGTTGTCTCCGGCGGACCCGGAGGAACCGAGGACGGTACGGCAAACATTCGACCAGCTGTCCTGCGAGGTCGCCGATGACGATCCGTTGAGTTTGCCGCGTGTGCTTCCGGCCAAAGTGCTGAAACGGATTGAAGCTATCCCAGTAGGCGGGAATCGGTTCGATCTGCCCGTTGAGCTCCAGTTGGACTGTCATAGACGGCTTGCCGACGAAGGCAAAAATGGCGCGGCTGCGTTGGGACGAACCCGCACCGACTATGACGACACGATGCGCGACGCCCGCGTCTGGGCCGTTTCTACACCCTGATGAGTATTCGGAGCTTTGGGGGCCGGGGATTATCGTGTTTCAGGGCCACCGAATATTGAGGTTCAGGGCCAGACGATATTGCCGGTGAGCGCCAGCCGTCGTGCTGGCGCTCACCGGCGTCGGGTCAGCTGCTCATGTTGGTGTGTTCGCGCATGTTGGTGCTGCCGGTTTCGATCCAGATGGTGTTGTGGACGATGCGGTCCATGATCGCGTCGGCGTGGACGTCGGAGCCGAGGCGTTGGTGCCAGTCCTTTTTCGCGTATTGGGTGCAGAACACCGTCGACGTGGAGTCGTAGCGCCGTTCGAGGAGCTCGAGGAGCATGCTGCGGACGTCGTCGCTGGGTGGGTCGAGGAGCCATTCATCGATGACCAGCAGCGTGAACGCGGCGTATTTGCGGAGCCATTTCTCCTTCCCGCCGGGCCGGTCACGGGCCGCGGCCCAGGTCTCCTCGAGGTCGGGCATGCGGACGTAGTGCGCCCGATACCTGTGCTGGCAGGCTTGCTTCGCCAGCGCCGAGCCGAGGTAGGACTTCCCGGAGCCGGTGAACCCTTGGAACACGACGTTCTGCTGCCTGCTGATGAACGCGCAGGTGCCCAGCTGCGCGATGATCCCTCTGTCGAGGCCGCGCTGTTCAATGAGGTCGAGGCGGCGGAGGTCCGCGTTCGGGTAACGCAGCCCGGCCCGGCGGATCAGTCCCTCGACCTTGCCGTGGGTGAACGTGGCGTGTGCGTCGTCGACGGCGAGCTTGATGCGTTCTTCGAACACCATCCCCAGCGTCAGGGTGTCGTCCTGGACCTCGAACGCGTCGACCAGCGCCGTGACGCCCATCTCCCGCAGCTTCCTCTTGCTCTCGCTGTCGATGCGGGTCATCGGGTGCCTCCCGCGTAGTAGTCCGCGCCGCGGACATACCCGGCTGGCTCGGCCGTTCGGCCTGGTGTCGACCATGCGTCGCGGGCGTCGGGGTCGTCCTGCCTGGTCTCGAGGATCGGTCTCAGGTGCAATACCGTTCAGTTAAGGGTTCGTGCGGTAGTTTTGGGGTATGCCTCGTTCTGGTTGGGTGAAGCCGGTTTCTGACCGCCGGTTGTCGGATTTGGTGTCGGTGGGTTTGCTGACACGGGTGTTTCCTGCGGAGGTTGTTGATCAGGTGATTGCTGATGCCGGGCGTACCGAGCAACGGAATCGGTCGTTGCCGGCGCGGGTGATGGCGTATTTCTCGATCGGGATGGCGTTGCACTCGGAGGGTTCCTACGAGGATGTGTTCGCCCAGCTGACGGATGGGCTGGCATGGTCCTCGGGCTGGGCCGAGTCATGGTCGCCGCCGTCGAAGTCGGCGATCTTCCAAGCCCGCTCCCGGCTCGGATTCGAACCCGTGCGTGACCTGTTCACCCGGGTGGCGCGCCCGCTGGCCAGGCCGGCGACACCGGGTTCGTGGTTGGCCGGACGAAGACTGGTCGCGATCGATGGCACGGTCTTGGATCTGGCTGACACGCCGGCGAATGTCGACTTCTTCGGCCGCCCCGCGTCGAGTCGGGGTGAGCATGCCGCGTTTCCGCAGGCCCGGCTGGTGGCGTTGGCCGAGTGCGGCACCCATGCCATCCTCGACGCTGAAATCGGCCCATGCACCACTTCGGAGATCGCGTTGTCTCGGGAACTGCTCGACAGGCTGGAGCCTGGAATGCTGGTGCTCGCCGACCGAGGCTTCTACGGGTTCACACTCTGGCAGCAAGCCGCGGCCACGGGTGCAGACTTGCTCTGGCGGGTCAAGACGAACCTGCGCCCGCGGTTTCGGGAAGCTCTACCCGACGGGTCATGGTTGGCGGAGATCATCCCCACCTCCGGCACCGACCGGAAGTCGACACCGCCGCTGAAGGTGCGGGTCATCGACTACACGATCGAGGACGGGAGGGAGAACCCCGAGTCGTATCGGCTGCTCACCACGATCCTGGATCCAGCCGAGGTGACCGCCGAAGACCTCGCTGCGGCCTATTCCGAGCGGTGGGAGATCGAGTCCACCTTTGACGAGTTGAAGACACATCAGCGTGGCCCCAGGGGCGTGCTGCGCTCCAAGTCTCCCGATTTGGTCCAACAAGAAATCTGGGGGCACCTGTGCTGCCACTACGCCATCCGCACCCTCATGGTCGACGCCGCCGCCCACGCCGGACGGGACCCCGACCGGGTCTCGTTCGTCGCAGCGCTACGCATAGCCCGCCGCTCAGTCGCCTCGGGCTCTTTTTCCCCCTCAGCGCCCTGACACTGCCGTCGCCGCATGGCGTCACGCCATCCTCAGCCTTCTCAAACGCCTGAACCCTGCGCGCCGACAGCGCTCAAACCCCCGCGTGATCAAACGCAAGATCTCCAAATGGCTTGCCAAACGCGACCACCACAGTCGTTGGCCACAACCCGCGAACAGTCCCCGAGTTCACGTTCAAACCCTTAACTGAACGGTATTGGTCTCAGGTGCGCGTAACGCGGCGACCGAACGCGGGTCAACGCGACCTCCGCCGCCGCTTCAACACGAGCAGCGGAGTAGCGGCGGGTCAGCCGCAATACGGCCAACGCGGCGCCCAGGCCTTGTTCGTCGACCGGGACCGACTCGAAGATCCGATTCACGACTGTGGTGGTGTTCTCCCCGATCCGGGCCGCCCATTCCCTGACCCGCGGAGAGTCCCACTGCCGATAACGCGGCCCGTCCGGTAGATCCCCGTCATGCGTCCGATACTCGTTCACCACCCCGGTCGGCGCGAGGAGGTGGCTGGTCAGCCGCTGATCCCCGGCGAACACCTCGAGGGTGGTGTCCGTGACCCGCAGGTCAACGGCCCGGCCGATGTGGGCGAACGGGACGGAGTAGAAGTTCCGCTCGAACACCACGTGCCCGTTCTTCTGAACCCGACGCCTATAAACCCAGCGGGAAATCTCGAACGGAACCTGCGGCAGCGGCCGCAGCAGCTGCTTCTCCTCCGCCTCGAACACGCTCGCTCGTGATCCGGCGCGTTTCTGGAACGGTTCGGTGTTGTAAGCGTCGACGCGTTCATAGATCGCGGCGCGCAGCTCCGGCAGCGTCGCGAAGGTCCGGTCCCGCAAGCTCGCGATCACCCAGGTCGCGATGTTCCCGACGGTGTTCTCGACACTCGCCTTGTCTTTAGGCTTCTTCACCCTCCCCGGCAGCACCGCTGCCGAATAGTGAGCCGCGAGCTCCCGATACGCGTCGTTCAGGACCACCTCACCCTCCGCAGGATGCTTGATCACCCCGGTCTTCAGGTTGTCCGGCACGATCCGAGGAACACTCCCGCCGAACCAAGCGAACATCGAGACATGCGCGCGCAACCAGGTGTCCTGCTTCATATCCAGCGCCGGCTCGACGAACGCGAACCTCGAAAACGGCAACGTCGCGACGAACAAGAACACCCGCGTCTGCTGCCCGGTGACCGGATCGGTCAGCTGCATCGTCGGACCTGACCAGTCGACCTCGACGCTCTGGCCCGCCTTGTGACCGACGCGCGACGCTGCGCCGGCGATCAGGAGGTGCTGCTGGTAGGTCTTGCAGAACCGGTCATAGCCCATCGCCGGCGATCCCGTCGCCCGGCAGGCGTCGAGATACTCGCCGTGCAACAGCTTCAACGTCACCCCGACCCTCGCGAGCTCGCGATGCACCCCCTCCCACTCAGGTTGCGCGTGAACGCTGTCATGCTCACCACGTCCGGGGAACAACCGCGCATAGACCGTCGCCTCGTCAAGCTCGGCGACGTCGTCCCAGCGGACGCCTTCACGGTCGGCGGCGTCGATGACTGCGGCCACGCTCGTGCGGGACATGCCCTGCGCGGCGATCTGCCGCCCCGAGAACCCCTCCCCCCGAAGCCTCAGCACCAGCTTCGCTCTGATCTTGCGTACCATCCGAATCACTCCTTCTGCCGCGTGATTGGCCACGCGGCAGAAGGAGCCTAGGAACGGTGGCCCTCAACCCGAATATCGAGTGGTCCCCACCGACGCGATCACGTCGATCAGAACGTGGCCCTCAACCTCAATATCTGTGGCCCTCAGAGGAGCGAATACTCACCCTGAGTTGCACCGCCCCTTGACCTTGCGAGAGGCCGCCGCAATTCAGACGTTCCCAGCGACCTATAAGTTTGCGGGAAAGCGCGGCGACATCGAGCGCCAGATCGGGAACGCCGTCCCGGTCAGGATGGCGGCTGCAATCGCGGACCGTTTGCTGACGGCGATTTGAGGGATGCAGAGGCCTTGAGATGAGCGATGGAGCAACCGTTGAGGGCGTCCAGCCACCAGCTCAGCCGGCGAGCGAAGACCGCATCGATCAAAGACTCTTTGGTGGGGAATCGCCGGGAGAGAGTGGCGCCGTCGACGACGGCGAACACCTCGGCCCACAGCCGAGAGCGCACGGCATGGGCCGTGATTGCGGGCGACTGGCAATGCCGGGCGAGTTCGAGCGCACCGCGGGCGGCAAGAGCGTCTGGTGCGGGGAAATCAGCAATGCGCTGCCACGGCGGATGCGGCGCGCCCACCCGTGCACGCCGCACTCGCGCCCGTTCCTGCCAATATCCCAGAACGGGCAAGAAACATGCACATGCTAATGTATGTGTATGAAAACGGAGCGGCTACAGATTCTTGTCGACCCCGTTCAGCGCGAGCGGCTCGAGCGCACCGCCACCGAGCGAGGCGTGTCGGTTGCGTCGCTTGTTCGCACGGCGATCGATGTCGTCTACCCGCCGCAAGCGTCCGCCCGGGCGCGCGCCGCGGCGGCGCTGCTCGACGCCGAACCCATGGATCTTCCGCCGATCGAGGGACTGCTCGACGAGCTCGACGCACTGCGTGGGCGCCGCGCGTGATCCTTCTCGACACCACCGTGCTCGCGTACGCGCTCGGTTCGGAGCATCCGTTGCGAGACCCCTGCCGTGCAGCCGTCCGCGCGATCGGGGATGGTCGATTGCAGGCGACCACAACCGTCGAAGTTATTCAGGAGTTCGCCCACGTGCGCGCCCGGCGACACGGACGAGCGGATGCTGCGGCCACGGCGGAGAGCTATGCGACCCTTCTGGCGCCGCTCGTCGCAGTTGATGCCGAGGACCTTTCGCGAGGCATGACGCTGTTCCGTGAGCACGAATCACTGGGTTCGTTCGACGCTGTTCTTGCCGCGGTAGCACTTCGGCGCGAGTACGTGACCGGCTTGATGTCGGCCGATCGAGCCTTCGGCAGCATCCCCGGCCTTGCGCATATCGATCCCTCGGCTTCGAATCTGCGCGAGCGCCTCGCGATCTGAGGATGATGTCACCACCGGTTCTTTCTGAGCGTCGTGGGCAGAGGGGGTCAGGATCATGCACTCCAGCGCGCACATTTCTGAACTATGCCGGACCTATTGCAGGCGTCCGAGAGCCCACTCCCAGTCGATGCGCTCCTGCTCGAGGCGCACCGCGGAGTCGTATCGATCGGTCACGAGGTCGGTGTAGAGCCTGCCCTCCGTTTCATCCAGGAGCGACAGCCGCGCATCGGTTGGCGCAGGTTCGCGACCCCAGGACGCCTCATGTGCGAGCAGCGTCTCGCGGTCCATCAGCACCGACCGAACCTGCGGCAGATGGGCGCGAACGCGGTTGAGGATCGCGAACCCGTGGGTGTCGATGTCGCCCCAGTACGTCACCGTGGTGTCGCTGAGCCATTGGAGCGACGCCGGCTGATCGGCGTCGTAGCCCTTCCCCCAGAGGACGACGCCACCTTGCGGAACCGGAACGCTCAGGTAGGTGATCTCGTTCTCGACGATCAGCGCGCGCCGTGCTCGCACCTCGAGTGATTGCAGCTCGTTTGTTCGTAGCACAGCCTCGTTCAGTCCGCTCGGTGCGCCGAGCACCGCGGGATCGAACCGCAGGCGAACCGTAGCCGGCTTGCTCGCGAGACCGAGTTCGCGCGTAAATGCCCCTGCCGCGGTGGACACTCCCAGCATCGTGCCCAAGACGCCGCGGTGCTGTTCGATGAACTTCGTGTCGACGCCGGGCGCGCTCACCTGGCGCAGATAACGGCCCGAACCCCGATGCTCGTCGAGCCAGGTGTAGGCGCCGAGTACCGACGGCCACTGGGAAGCGAGCGACACGGCGGCGATCGGTGAACCGAGCGCCCACTCGCGTGCGCGGGAGACGTGTTCGGATGCGCCAACCAGCCGACGGAAGGCTGCGGCATCCGTCGCGGTGCCAAGAAGCAGCCATGCCTGTTCGAAAGAGTCGACCACGGCACGCACCGGCAACTCCGTGAGCCCCGACAGACGGCCACCGATGCGGCCGCTGAGAAGCGTGTACGCGCGCCCGCCGCGCGATGCCTCCCGCAATGTCGCGGACCACTCCCGTGCCGCATCGAAATGCTCACCGAGGTCTCCGGCGCTCGGCCCCCGGAGCGGAACCTCGATTGCACCGAACGGCTCATCGGTTGCGTACCCGCGCAGCAGCGAGCCATCGTTCCAGCGTCGACGGACGGCCGCGGTGATACTCGCCGGTGTCGACCAGCGTGCGGGGTCACTCACCCGCGGCCTCGTTGCTTGGCCCGGAACTCCTCGATCGTGAGCGTGTGTACACGCGATGCCGCACCGGTCGGATTATCGACGAAGCCGATCGCGCTCACGTACGGCTCGATGACGTGCACCTTTTGCAGTGGTGTCACGATGAGGAGCTGGAGACCGAGCTTCGCGAACAACTCGAGCGCGTAGCGGGTAGACGCATCCGATCCTCGACCGAAGGCTTCGTCGATGACGGCGAACCGGAAGTCGCGCGACTTCTCAACGCCCCACTCCAAGCCGAACTGATAGGCCAGGGACGCCGCCAGAATCGTGTAGGCGAGCTTCTCTTTTTGCCCGCCCGATTTGCCATCGGAGTCGGTGTAGTGCTCGAACTCTTCCCCCGTGCGACGATCATTCTCGCTCGCGGCGAAGGTGTACCAGTTGCGCACATCGGTGACGCGCCGCATCCACGCTCGATCACCGTCGGCGTGACCGACGCGACCCTTGAGACGCTCGATCACCTGTCGGATCTGTTCGAAGCGCTGCTCGACATCGACGCCGGTGCCGTCGGCGTCGAGCACGTCGGCCGTCGCGTCGCGCAGGTCTGCGCGGAACTGGCGCACGTCGTGATTCACGGTCGGCTCGGCGACGAGCACGATGATCCGGCCGGGGTTGTAGTCGATAGCGGCGAGTGCTTCGTTGATGATCTCGACGCGCCCGCGAATCTCGTCGGCCTGACGGCGCAGCCACGCGTTGAACTGCGCGAGCTCACGCACGGCGTTCGTGTTCAGCTGGTGCCGAAACTCTGCCTCGAAGCGGGGCAGGTCATCGCGCGTGACGCGCTCGTGCAAAGCGCGGAACTCGGGGAGCGACCGCACGCTCGCATCGAGCTCGCCCCGATGCTCGGCCCACCGTCGAAGGAACTCACCCATCTGCTGCTGGATGCCGGTGGTGTACCCGTTCATCTCACGCTGCGTGGATTCGATGGCAGAGGTGAGGGCGTCGATCAGCGTGCCACGCAACCGGTCGCAGTCTTCGACCGTGCGCACATCGGCCCGTGTCACGCGGTCGGCGAGGGCGGGGTAGAGCGTGCGCGCCTGATCGATGACTGCCGGTCCCATGGCGACGAGAGCCTCGTCTTCGGCGCGCCTGCGCGTTTGCGCGGCGGCGCCCGCGGCTCGAGCGGCGCCTATGCGTGCAATGATCTCTTCGGCCTCCGCGCCGAGCGCGGCATCCTGCCGGGCGATCTCTTCGAGCCGCGCATCTATCGCGGTCAGCTGCGAGGATCCGCCGACGAGGCGATCGCGCTCGTCCTGCAGCGCGGCGACGTGGGCGGCAGCGGCGTCGACATCGAGCTCCGTCCACGAGTGGTACTGCGCGAGCGCGGCAAGCGCCTCGGCCCGTCCGGCCAAAGCGCCCGCCTCGTCGTCGATCACGGTCAGGTGCTGTTCTACGGAATCGAGCTCGGCGACGTAGCCGTCGAGCTCGATCTGGAGGGCGGCGATCTTCTGCTCACTCCCGCGGCCGAGCACCCACTGGCGCGGGTCGGCGGCGCTGCGCCGGTCGTCCTTTTCGTGCCGATCGCGGTCGCGGACGAGGCCTTCTCGCGTGACGGCCCGATCTTCTCTCCGGAGTTGGTCGACGGATGCTGCGAGCACATGGTCGGCGCGAACGGCGAGTTCGGCGGCCAGGTAGTCGGCGAAGGGCCCCGGCTCGATCGTGAGGGCATCGACGAGTCGGCTGCCCGCGTGCACGGTGGGTACGGCGCGCACCCGCCGTTCGGGAACTCGCCGATACACCAGCTTTGCGTTGAGTCGGTTGTCGTTGACCCACGCCGACACGCGCGCGTAGTGTTCCTGCGGCACGAGCAGGGTCAGCGCGAAGCCGCGCAGCGCACGTTCGGCGGCTCCGCGCCACTCGGCGAAATCGTCAGACACCTCGAGCAGTTCGCCGGCAAAGGGAATGTCGTCTTCGCCGAGGCCGAGTGCATCGCCGAGGGCGGCCCTCACCCGGTCGAGATCGGCGGGAAGGCTGTTGCGTCGAGCTCGCAGGCTGTCTATCTCGTGCTGCGCAGCATCGCGCGCGCGTCGTGCGTCGGTGCGGCGTTCGAACAGCGGGTCTCGGCGCTTCGTGACGTTGGCTCGTTGCTCATCGAGCCGGGTACGTCGAAGGCCGACCTCTTCTGCACGCGCGAGAAAGTCATCCCCGTTCTCGGCGGCGTCGAGCCCGGCCGAGATGAGCAGGGCGTCATACCGTCGACGGCGCTCGGCGCGACCGACGTGATCCTCCTCGGCGCGGGGGATCTCGGCATCCAACTCTTTCAGCCGGTCGCCGCCGACCCCAGCCCGCTCGAGCTTCAGACGATCACTGGTCGGTACCAGAGCCTGACGTTGCTGCGCCAGGTCGGACTTGCGTGCATCGAGCGTCGCGAGCTCTGCGGTGCGCGCGGCGATCTCGCCATCGAGCAGTTCGCGCACGCGCTCGGCGATATACGGAGCGACGGCGCTGCGCTGATCCATCAGGCCCGCGTGGCGCGCTGTCGCATCGTCGAACCGATCGGCCGCGGCGACGAGCGGCGTCAGCACGGAAAGCTGGTCGGTTGCGGTGCGGACAGCGTCGTGCGACTTCACGAGATTCTCGAAGTGGTCGACGATCGCCTTCACCCGCGACTGGGCATCGACGGGCTCGAGCATGTGGTCGCGCACGAAGTCGTTGAGGTTGCCGACCGACTTCATCGAAACCGTCTGGTGGAACAGCTCCATCGCCTGCTCCGACCGGATGCCGAGCAGCCGCCGCACCCGACGGTGGTAGTCGGGAAAGGTGGTGTCGACATCGGCGCCGCGTGTGCGGAGCCGTGCGCGCAGTGCTTTCAGGTCCGAACCGAAGTCCGTGAAGTCGGGGTCGATGGAGAGCGCTTCGGACGCCGTGACGAAGAAGCGGTCGGGCTGACCCACCCGATCCTTCTGATGGAAGACCTGTGCGATCGAGACGCTCTCGCCGTACCCTTCGTTGGTGAAAACGCCCAGGATGACCGAATACGACGTCTGATCACGCAGGCCCACCGGTCGAGACGCGCCCGATGCCTCGTTGCGTTCGGACTTGTAGTGGCCCTCGACATAGCTGCGGAGGGAGCGCTCCTTAACATCCGCGCCGGCGGCTTTGTTGTATGCGATGCGGTTGGCTGGCAGGAGGAGGGTCGTGATGGCGTCGACGAGCGTGGATTTTCCGCTGCCGATGTCGCCGGTGAGGAGCGACGTCTGCCCGTTCGGATGCGTCGACCATACGTGCTTGTCGAATGTGCCCCAGTTGAACACCTCGATCCGCTGGAGTCGGTAGCCGGTGCGTTGGTGGGCCGACGACGGCGTCTCGAGGGCGGAGAACAGAGCGTCGGTCATTGCGGCGATCCTTTTGTGGCCCCCGCGTAGGCGTCCAGGCGGGCGGCGAAATCCGACAACGTCTGCGCGTCGACATAGGCCTTGAGGATGCGCCGGACCTCCCAGGCGCCGGGTTGGCCACGCAACTCCCGGAGGAACCCGAGCTCGGCCGCCTGCGCAATCGTGCGATCTGCTTGATCGGCCGTCCTGGCTTCGTTGCTCGACGTCGCCTGAAAAACACGCAGCATCTCGACCAGCTGCTCGCGCGTCAGGACGAGCTTGCCTTCTTCGCCCGATGACTCGAACTCGACCATGCGCTTGCGAAGGAGTACGAGCAGCAGGCTCACGTTGTAGGTGAGGCTGCGTCGACGCACGAGTCGCGGGAGCGGCTGCTCGCCGTCTTCCGGTTCGCGGGTGACCAGGTAGGCGTAGCCTTCGGCATCGTCGACCACGATGTCGATCCCGATCGCGGCGAAATGGTCGGCGACCGCGCCACGGTGTCGCTGCAGCGTCTGCCACGCCTCCTCGTGGGAGGGCACCTCGCGGTAGAGGACTTCCCGCATGAGAAGGATGATTGTCGTGGCGACGGCCTGTTCGTCGACAGTTCTCACGTGCGTCTCACCTGGACCTTCCGCATCCGCACCCTCTTTGCATCTTCCTGGGCATCGGCGATATCGATCGTCATCTCGTCGTCGCCCACCTCGATGGTGATGTCATCGTCGTTGAGCGACAGATATCCGAGGATCTCAGCCACCCCCTCCTGCACCGGGTACAACCCGACGATTTCGTCGAGCGGAACGGCTGTGCGTGGCGGCACCACCGCGCGGATGTTCGCTGCCAACCGTGCTGTATCGACGAACCGCTGCGCAAACAGATCGTCGAGCGCGGCCACGTCGATCTCGTCGGGGGAGAGCATGCTGTTGACCACGACATCGGGCTGCGGGTCGTAGAGGGGGCGCTCGAAGGGGAGGGCGATCGGCACACCGGGCTCATCGACGACGAGTCCAGCGTCGTGCGGTGGCGCGTCACGAAGAGCGAGAGCGGATGCTTCGACGGCGCGGACGAGATCGACGACACGGCGATTCTCGACCCAAACCTGATCTTCGAGAAACCGTCGCAGTTGCTCCGAGAGGTTTCGGACAGTCTGCTGGGTGCGCTCCGCCGCATCGGCCCAGTCGTGGTGGACGCTGCGCAGACGGCGATCGGCGGAGAGCTGCGGCATGGCTTGTACCGTCGCGAGCAGATCCGCGAGCTCCTCTTGGCGACCCTCCGAGAGAAGGAAGTCGTAGAAAGCCTGAAAGCTGCGTCCTTGATCTGACGATGAGATGTCGGTCCGCCCGCTCACCAGTTCACCGAGCAGCGCGCCCTTGCCTCCGTCCCAGCCGGCGATCTTCTCGCGTGCGGAGCGATCGAGCGAACGGAAGTTCTCCTCGACCTCGCGAAAGTCGGTGAGCAGCTCCCGCGCGGTCGTGGCGAACTGCTGGTATCTCTCGCGCACCGCCGTTTCGTCGAGGACCGCGAACCTGCCCTCACGTGCTTCGGCGAGTTCTGCGTCGATGGCGTCGCGGCGCCGCTGGAGTTCGGCGATGCGGCTCTCGGGGTCGATGTCTGATCCGTGCACGATGCGGCGAAGAAGCTCGACAACGGTTTCGAGTCGCGACTCCGTTCCGACGAAAGATCGCACCTGCAGCGCCTCTACCCACGCGTACGCCTTCTGAACCGCGGGCGTCACGTCGTAGTGCACCTCTTCGGACCCCGAGGGATAGAAGCGCCGCAGCCATGCCGACTCAGGTGTCGCCCAGTCTTCGAGGTAGGCCGCTGGATCGGCGGGGTATCGTTCGGGTTCGACTCGGTGAATGCCGTACAAGAAGTCGTCGAGTGCTGACACGAGTTGGCCCGCTGGCGCCGCCCCGCGGTTCTCTTCGATGAAGTAGCGACCCAGAAAAGACAGGATGAGCGGCGCGTTGCGCGCACGCAAAAGGCGCCACGCAGGATGCCGCTCCCACAGCCGATCGATCTCGTCGAGTTCCATACCCTTTCCAGGGTAGGGGGTGCGGGCAGAGCGCCGCGTCGCGCGCACCTGTGGGAACCGCTCAGTCGTCGACGCTGTCACGAAGCTTGTTCTCTTCTTCGAGTACCCCGTGTAGACGAGATCGTTCAACGACTCCGCGCCGCACTGTGATGTCTCAAGAGCCCGATAGGGTCTCCGAGGAAAATGAATCGCCCTGCGCCGCAGCAGACTTTGGAGAGCTACACAATGAACAGTGCCTTTAGCGAAGCGAACTTGATCGTCGAGGCCAAGAAGATTCTGGGCCAGGATGCGGATGTGCTCGCGGCAGGGAGGTTCAACCTTGCCAGCCTCGTCGGCGCTGCAATCGTCGGCAGCGCAGGCGGCGTCGTCGCTGCCGACGCACTTGACCCCACCGGGCTCAGCGACGTCAGTGGTGTCAGCGCAGCGATCGGCGCAATTGCCGGTCGGCGCCTGGCCATGACAGCAGCCGCCGAAGAGAAAGGCGCTACGACGACGCTGCTCGTTGCGATCACGCCCGATACGATCCACGTGCTCAACGGTGACACCCACGGACGCCTCGCATCAGAGTTTGCGTCGTTCAATCGCGCCACCGTCGATCACAAGATCAAGAAGGTGGGGTTGATGCGCTACCTGACCATTACCGACACAGACAGCGACGCCTCTATTGAACTCGTCGGTTCCGTCGCATGGATCGCGCAGAACGCGCAGGGCGACAAGGTTGTCTTCGACCTGCTCGCCGTCAATCATCACGACTAGCGGCGAGCGCGGAGAGTGCGGGTCCGTCGTCGCGTCGTCAAGCCGGGTGTCGTCATGCCGGACTATCGGCGGCGGGTAGCAACTCAAAAACTACCGGCGGTGTGGCCACCCCGTTCACCTGCAGCGCGATGGCATGCTCGCCGGGGTAATAGCGGCGCGTCGTGATCGCGCGGAAGGAGTGCCGACGCTCGATCGCGAACTCTTCGCCGGGTGCGACGTGGGCCGTGGTGAGCTTGAAGACTTTTGTGGTGAGGGTGCCGTTGGCGCGGCGGTGGTGCACGACGTAGTCGATCGCGAGACGCGCGCTCTGCGTACCCGAGTTCCGGACAGTAGCAGTGAATCCGACCTCTCCGCCCCACGGTATGTGGGTTTCGGTGAGCAACGGCCCATCGATCTCGACGGTCGCGGGCGCGAAGCCGAGCAAGGTGAGGGCGTGCGGATCGCCGCGCTTGACGAGCGTGCGGAGCGCGTGACGGACGAGGGCTGGCGTGGTGGGCGCTGGGGTGGCTAGCCAGCGTCGGGCGGTGCTGACGACGAGGCCGGGGGAGTCGCGGCTCAGGTCGTTGAGGTGGTTCGCGACCGATCGGCGGACGTACTCGCTGCCATCGCGGTACAGCGCATCCAGAATCCCGATGGTTGCTCCTGGTTGGGCGATGAGCGCCGGCACTCGAATCGCCCACGGCAGATAGGGCCGTGTGCCCTCGCTCGCCAGGCGCCGCACGTGTTCGTCGGGCGAAATGGTCCACCCGCCGATGACGTCGAGGGCACGATCGAGGTCGTGCCGCAGCAGCGTGCGGATGGCGAACTCGCCAGTGAGCCGACCCGTCAGCTCGGCGAGGAGCGCCAGGGCGTCGTCGAACGAGGCCTCCGTTCCCTCATCCACGGCTCGGGTTGCAATCGCACTGGTTACGGGCCAGATCAACCAGCCGGTGAATGCAGGTTCGTTCGCGGCGGCGGAACGGATGACGTGGGCGAGCGTGGCGTAGTCGCCCGGAATGTCGGCCAGCAGAGCATTCCGCAGTACATCGGCCCGTTCGCGCAGAGATAGCCCGTCAAAGGTTTCGCACGCCCGCGGCAAGGCGTGCAGGGCACGCTCGGGCTGGGTGTTCTGGATGCAGTGGGTCAGCGTGCCCGCGACGCCGACGCCGAGCAGATCGTCTGCGAAGGGCATGACCCCATCATTCCGTGCAGGCACGTGCTTGCACTCGTGTTCGCAGGGGCTCAGGTCGGAGTAGTGACGCTCAGTGCTTCGCGGGCGAGCGGCTCCATGCTTGGGGAGTCCGACAGTGCCCCTGTCTCGATCACGATCGTCAGCACCGCCGTGATCGCGGCCGCGGGAGTGCGCGTGTGGAGGGGGTGTCGTCGGGAAAGCGGTCCAGGATGACGTTGGCGAGATCCTCCTGCGCTTCCCGGCCCGCGGCCAGCCAGGCGGCGCGGAGCGCGGTGTTCTGATGATGAGTCGCAGTTCGCGGCGGTGCGGCTCGATCTCTGCGACGGCGACGAACTCCTGGATCACCGGCTCGAGCAACGGGAGTTCGCCCTTCGATCGGACGGCGGACGCGAGTTCTGCCGGATCGGTCGCCAGCTCCGACGTCAGCATCTCGTCCCTGCTGGAGCAGTACCGGTAGAAAGGTGCGCAACAACACCCCTGCTGTATCCGCGATCTGCTCCACGGTGCTGGCCTCGTAGCCGTGAGTGCGGCACTCGACGTTCCCCGTCGATGCTGAGGACCTCTCGGGCGTTGTCGGTCGCGTAGCTTCGCGTCTGGGGATTTTGCGCCCGCTAGCATGGGCCCATGACGCAGGGCATTGTGGTCGCACACGTCGGCGATATCGAAGATGGCACGGGCTTGGCCATCGCCAAGGATCGGTTGGGCACGATCGATGACGTCGCCGTATTCAACGATGGCGAGCAGTACTTCGCTCTCGACAACACGTGCACGCACGAGAAGACCGGCCTCGCCGATGGGTGGGTCGAGGACGGATGCGTCGAGTGTCCGCTGCACGCGGCGCGCTTTCGCCTGAGCGACGGCGCCGTGCTATCGCCCCCCGCGCCCACGGGTGTCGCGGCGCACGCGGCTCACGTGGACGGCGATGACATCGTGGTCGTCCCGAACCCCGCGCGCCTGGCGTGAGCGACACGGCGCCCGCCGACGTCCTGATCATCGGCGGCGGGATCGCGGGCTACACGTGTGCAACGACGTTGCGCGATCTCGGCTACGTCGGTGCGATCACGATCGTCGAGAGCGATGCGTCGTGCTCAGACCATCCGCCGCTCTCGAAGAGCGTGCTCGTGAACGGTGCCACCCGCGCCGACCTCGACTTCGCACCCCTCGAGCGGCTTGCCGAGTTGAAGATCACGGTGCTTGCGGGAGTCGCGGCGACCGAGATCACACCCGCGGGCGTCGTGCTCTCGGATGGACGAGTGCTGGCGGCGGATGCGCTCGTCGTCGCGGTGGGGGCCGCGGCGCGACGTCCGATGATGCCCGGGGCGGACGATCCGCGCGTCGTGACCCTGCGCGACTTCGACGACGCGATGCGGATCCGCGGGGCGGCAGGCCCGAATCGCACGGTGCTGGTGCTCGGCGGCGGCTTCGTCGGGGCGGAGGTCGCGGCCGCGCTCCGTACCCTCGACACGCCGGTCGTCCTCGTGGACCCGCATGAGATGCCCGGGGCACACGTCCTGGGCGACACTCTGTCGGGCTGGATGCACGCGATGCACGTCACGCACGGAGTAGACCTGCGCACCACGACGGTGTCGTCCATCGACGCATCCGGTGATCTGCTCGAGGTCACGCTGGCGAACGGCGAAACGGTCGCGGCCGACCTCATTGTCGCGGGCCTGGGTGTCGAGCCGCGCGTGCTGCCCGGCAGCGAACTCGTCGAGCCGGCGGGTGGGATTGTGCTCGCCGCCACGGCGCACTGGGATGCGGCGCGCCTCGACGGCATGGATGCTGCCGCCCGGCTGCTCGGACAAGCGCCCGCCCCGCGCGGCGCCGAGTGGTGCTGGAGCGACCGCTACGGCTCGCACATCGAAATCGTCGGCGACCTCGTCGGCGAGGGTGCTGACGTCATCCGGCCGGGTACCGCTGTGTTTCGGGTCGCGGGGGACCGCCTGCTCGGCGCCGCCTCGATCGACGACCCGATGACGATTCGTGCCGCGCGGCGCATCATCGACCGCGGCGTGAGCGTCGAGGCATCCGCGTTGGCGGATCCGACGGTCTCACTCCGCCAGATGTTGAGGGGCTGACGGCGCCGGAGGATTGGCCCGGCGCCGTCGCCCTCACACCTCAGGACTTGGCGCGCACCTTCTGGTACGGGTGTTCGGTCGCGTGAGCGATCCCGGAATCGACCAGATCCTGCAGGGACTTGTTCTTGCGTGCCAGGGCGAGAAAACGCGCCGTCATGCGCTGCGCGCGGGCCAGTCGACGCTCGCTGTGGTTTTCGACACCGTAGATCTGCCGCGCCCAGAGGGGCAGGAGCGAGAGGATCCCGTCGAGCACGATGCCCGAGACCCAGTCTTTGAGCGGGTTGCCCGACCGGGGAGGATGGCGCAAGCCGAGCGCCGACTGGGCGCCTAGGTAGCCCAGCGCCTTGTCGTTCTTGCCCGACTCGATGAACGCGTCCAACTCGGCCTTCGTGCTGGGGTGCGGCCCGGGCACGTGCAGTTTTTCGGCGACGAGCTGCTGCTCTTTCACGAATGCATCCTGCTCCGCGGTCGTCAGCTTCATGCCGAACTTCTGGACGCCCTCGAGCGATCCCCAGACGAACGTATACATCGTCCAGCGCTGCCACTCGGGCCACTTGGCGACCTCGACCTCGCCGGTCTCGGGATTCGTCCAGGTTGAGCGCTCGTGCAGCATGTCGACGTGTGCGGTCGCCGCATCCACGTGCGCCTTGTCGCCGAATGCGCAGGTGAGGATGAAGTCGCCGGTGCGCTGGAAGCGTGCCTGTCCGGCTTCGGGGCTCTCTGAGGTGATCGAAACGCGTTCGAAGTGCTTCAGCATTCCGGTGTCGAGCGATTGAAGCAGGACCGACGACACGGCGCCCAGTGATGCTCCGGAGTCGGCGTACACCTTCCAGGTGGCGCTGCGGGGACCGAAGTACCCGTCGTCTGCGCGCTCCGCGTCTCTCGATGGGCGTGCGTTCATGGGGGTCCTCTTTTTGTCGTGGAGGCGTCGGGTGCCATGGGTGTCGGGTGACGGTCTGGTCGGCGTCTCGGGCGACGACGACAGCGCCAGTCTCCCAGGCGCCTGCCGCCATTTGGGGGAGCGAAACGCGATACAGCCGGGCTTCTCCGGGGTCCGCATCTCACGGTGCCTCGTCGATAGGCTGACGGACGTGACGGATGACGGTGAGCTCCTGTCCGCGGACGACGCCCGCATCCAGGCGCTCGAATCGTCGGTGCTCACGGGGCACACGCTCAAGTTGATGATCCTCGCGCCGGGGAAGCCGCTCGATCTCGAGGCGCTGCGGGCGGCGGTCGGCCGGAGGCTGGGTTCCGAACCGCGCGCAGTCCAGCGTGTGGAGATCGGGGCCGGGGCGCCACGCTGGGTCACGGCGGATGGCTTCGACATCGCGTCCCATGTGCGCCGTCGCGCGGGCGGGGAATGCGCAACACCCGAAGACCTGCGCCGCAGGGTGAGCGAGCTCATGTCGGAGCACCTCGATCGCTCCCGGCCGCTGTGGACGCTCGATCTGATCGGTCCGCTCGCCGACGGCAGCGAGGCGATCGCGGCACGCATGCACCACGCGATGGTCGATGGCATCGCGGGCATGCGGTTTCTCGAGACGATCCTGCTCGATCCGCACGATGCGCCACCGAACCATGCGTCACCGAACCATGCGTCACCGCCCGCTGCGGGACCCACCCCTGCCAGCACATCGATGTCGGGTGCGAACGAGTGGGTCCGGCTGCCCGAAGTCATCACGCGCGAGCTCGGCCAGCCCGGATCGAAGTCGCCCTTCGACCGCCCGATCACGGCGGCTCGGGACGTGGCCTTCGCGGTCGCGCCCCTCGACGGGTTGAGGGCGATCGGGGCGTCGCGGCCGCAGCACGCCACAGTCAACGATGTTCTGCTCGCCGCGGTTTCGGGGGGCCTGGATGCCTGGCTCGGCACCCACGCAGCCCATCTCGACCTGCGAGCACAGGTGCCGGTGAGCCTTCACCATCGCGACGGCGGTGCGTCGGCGGTGGGCAATCACGACTCGTTCATCAACGTCGACCTCGAGCTCGGGACATCCGATCCGCTGCGTCGGCTCGATCGCATCAGCGCGCGCACGCGTGCCGAAAAGCAGGCGGGTGATGCTTCGCTGCTCTACGACCTTTTTCATGCCCTCGGAGCGATCCCGGGCATGGATGCCGTGGTCCATCGGGTCGCTGACAGCCCGCGCGAGTTCAGCCTCGCCATCTCCAACGTGCCGGGACCACGGGTTCCCGTTGCGGTGGCCGGGCGTCGGGTGGACCGACTGTTCTCATCATCCGAGCCCGGCGCGCATCACGCCCTTCGGGTTGCTGCGATCTCGCATGCCGACGAGATCGGGATCGGGTTCTGCACAGACCCCACGGCGGTGCCGCGCGTCGAGGCGCTGGCCGAGGCGGTCGGCCGCGCGTACGGCGAACTGCACCGTGCGGCGCTGGGCGAAACATCCGCCCGTTCTTGATCGGTGCACCCAGGAGAGCGCTTGATCTGAGCGGTCGGAGAGGCGCGGGCCCCGTGCGGATTGACCGAATGGCGAACGGCACAGGCCGAGCAGCTCGGGCTAGCCTGGACAGAATCGAAAGGGATCACCATGCAGCAGCGAATTCTGGGCCGTACCGGCCGCGAGGTTTCGATCGTCGGACTCGGAACGTGGCAGCTCGGCGCCGACTGGGGTGATGTCAGCGAGGATGACGCGCTCGGAGTGCTCGCCGCGGCCGCAGATCAGGGTGTGACCCTGTTCGACACCGCCGACGTGTACGGCGACGGACGCTCCGAGTCGCTGATCGGCCAGTTCCTCCGGGGGCGGAACGACGTTTTCGTCGCCACCAAGATGGGGCGCCGCCAGCCGCAGGAACTCGAGAACTACTCGCCCGAGAACTTCCGGGCCTGGACGGAGCGCTCCCGTCGCAACCTCGGCGTCGAAACGCTCGACCTCGTTCAGCTGCACTGCCCGCCGAGCGTGGTGATCGACGCGGATGCGACCTACGACGCTCTCGACGATCTGGTTTCGGATGGCTCGATCGCGGCCTACGGTGTCTCGGTCGAAACCGTCGAGCAGGCGCTGTCGGCCATCGGCCGCCCGGGAGTGGCGAGCATTCAGATCATCTTCAACCCGTTGCGGCTCAAGCCGCTCGACGAGGTTCTGCCTGCCGCCGAGGCTGCGGGCGTGGGCATTCTCGCCCGTGTGCCGCTCGCATCCGGTCTGCTCTCGGGCAAGTACACGACCGACACGACGTTCGCGCAGAACGACCACCGCTCGTACAACCGCAACGGTGAGGCCTTCGATCGGGGCGAAACGTTCTCGGGCGTCGACTTCGAGGTCGGCATCCAGGCGGCGAACGAGCTCGCGGCGGCGCTGCCTGCGGGGGTTTCGCTTCCTCAGGCCTCTCTCGCGTGGATCATGTCGCGTGCTGGCGTGACCTCTGTCATCCCGGGCGCACGCAACACGCGTCAAGCGGTGTCGAACGCCGATGCTGCCGCGCTGCTCGAGCCGGGCTCCGAGTTCGACGTCGAGGCCTTCGACGTCGTGGTGCGGGATGTCTACGACCGTTTGTTGCGGGCCGACATCCACCCGCTCTGGTGAGCACCGGGACTTAACCCTGCATCCACGGGTGGGCTCGACATCCGTATCGATCTGCCGACGTAGGAAACGTCCGCCTGCGAATCAGAGGTCGACGAGCTCGACGCGGGCGTGCGCGGTACCCCCTTCGCTCAATCCCTCCGCCTCGCGCACGGCGCGTTTGAGGGGGAGCACGTACGACCCGGTCCCGCTCGACGGGAACATCGACGTCGTCCAGGTCGAACCGCCGATCGTGGCTCGGACACGCACCGCGCCGAAACCGCGGCGGAGCGCAGGATCCTGCAACTCGAGAATCATCTCGCTGACCTCCGGCGGCAGATCGACGAAGAACCACGCGGCATCCGCTCGCGCCTCCCACCGATACACGGTGCCCTCGAAGTCGACGATCACGTGCCTCACCGTAGATCAGCTATGCGTTCGCCGCATACCGCCACCGCAATATCTCGCATGAAAGCATGGACTTCAGTGCCTGACGCCCGCAGGCGGAGATGAGGAACATCACCATGCCGAACGTCGATGCCCCCGAGGGTCGCCCCTGGGTCGCTTCCTACGCCGAGGGTGTTCCCGCTGAGATCGCCGATGTCACCGAGACGCTTGTGGACATGCTCGATGCATCCGTCGGGCGTTACGGCGCACAGACGGCGCTGGAGTTCTTCGGCGCTCGCACCAGCTACGCCGAGCTCGGCGAGCAGGTGCAGCGGGTCGCAGGGGGGCTGCATAAGCTCGGGGTGCGCGCGGGTGACCGGGTCGCGCTCGTCATGCCCAATTGCCCGCAGCACGTCGTGGCGTTCTACGCGGTGATGCGTCTCGGGGCGATCGTGGTCGAGCACAACCCGCTCTACACGCCGCGCGAGATCCGCCATCAGTTCGAGGTCACGGCACCGGTCGTCGCGATCGTGTGGGACAAGGTGGCGGATGTCGTGGCCACCCTTCCCGAAGACGCCCGTCCGGGCGCCGTGGTTTCGGTGAGCCTGCCCGATGCCATGCCGCTCGGCAAGCGCATTGCGCTCCGCCTGCCCATCTCGAAGGCCCGCACGGCGCGCGCAGCGATCACCGCGAAGCCGACCACGAAGGGTGTCTTAACGTGGGATCGCCTCGCCGAATCCCGCAAGATCTCGCGTCGCGTGGCGCGACCCGAACTCGCCGACACGGCCCTGTTGCTGTTGACCAGCGGAACGACCGGCACGCCCAAGGCCGCCACTTTGTCGCACCGCAACCTGCGCGCGAACGCGGCGCAAGGCAGGGCGTGGCTGCCCGGGCTGCATGACGGTGAAGAAGTCGTGTACGCCGTGCTGCCGCTTTTCCACGCCTACGGCCTGACGCTCTGCCTGACGTTCGCGATGTCCATCGGGGCGAAGTTGGTGCTGTTTCCGAAGTACGACCTCGACCTGGTGATCGCGGCGAGCCGGAAGTCGCCGCCGACGTTCCTGCCCGCCGTGCCGCCGATCTACGACGCTTTGGCGCGCGCGAGCAACCAGAAGCGGATCGATCTGAGCGGCGTGCGCTTCGCGATTTCGGGGGCGATGAGCCTTCCGGTCTCGACCGTCACACGCTGGGAAGAGGCGACCGGTGGCTTGCTGGTCGAGGGCTACGGGATGACCGAGACTTCACCGGTCGCGCTCGGCAATCCCGCGGGACCGAGCCGCCCGGCACCGTCGGTGTGCCATTCCCGAGCACCGAGATCCGGGTCGTCGACCCCGATGACCCGACGCAAGATCGCCCGGCCGGAGAGTCGGGCGAGCTGCTGATCCGCGGGCCGCAGGTGTTCGGCGGGTACTGGGGTGCCCCGGACGATACGGCGGCCGCTCTGCTGCCCGGGGGCTGGCTGCGCACGGGCGACATCGTGACCATGTCGGAGGACGGCTTCGTCACGATCATCGACCGCCTCAAGGAACTGATCATCACGGGCGGCTTCAATGTCAGCCCGACCGAGGTCGAGCAGGCATTGGCGCAGCATCCAGACATCGAGAGCGCCGCCGTGGTCGGTTTGCGCCGCCCGTCGGGCGGTGAGGAGGTCACGGCCGCAGTCGTCATGAAGCCGGGCGCCGTGTTCGACGCCACCGCGCTGCGCGACTTCTGCCGCCAGCATCTGACCGCGTACAAGATCCCCAAGAAGCTCGTGCAGGTCGACGAGTTGCCGCGCTCGCAGGTCGGCAAGGTTCTGCGGCGGACGGTGCGAGACCAGCTCGTGGCACGCGAAGACTGATCATGCTCTGGAAACTCCTGGTTCGATATCTGAAGCCGGCGTGGCCGCTACTGATCGGCGTGATCGTCTTCCAGCTGGGGCAGTCGATCGCATCCCTGCTGCTGCCCACTCTGAGCGCCGACATCATCGACAACGGCGTCGTGACCGGCGACATCCCGTACATCTGGTCCGTCGGGGCGCTGATGCTCGGCATCACGGTCGTGCAGGTCGTCTGCGCGATCATCGCCGTGTACTTCGGCTCGAAGCTCGCGATGGGCATGGGCCGCGACATTCGAGCTGCCCTGTTCGAGAGGGTCGTGAGCTTCTCGCAGCGCGAGGTCGGGCAGTTCGGCACACCGTCGCTGATCACGCGCAACACGAACGACGTCCAGCAGGTGCAGATGCTCGTGCAGGTCACGGCGACGCTGATGGTGGCGGCGCCCATCCTCGCCATCGGCGGGGTCATCTTGGCGGTGCGCCAGGACGTTGGGCTGTCGTGGTTGATGGCGGTCAGCATCCCGGTTCTGCTGATCGTCGTGAGCCTCATCATCGTGCGGATGGTGCCCTACTTCCAGCTCATGCAGAAGCGGATCGATCGCATCAATCAGGTCATGCGCGAGCAACTGACCGGCATCCGCGTGATCCGTGCGTTCGTGCGTGAGGAGGAGGAGCGCGCCCGCTTCCGGAACGGCAGTGAGGGCGTCGCCGATACAGCACTGCGCGCCGGCAATCTGATGGCGTTGATGTTCCCCGCGATCATGCTCGTGATGAACGTCTCGGGCGTCGCGGTCATCTGGTTCGGTGCCTTCCAGATCCAGGCCGGTGACGCGCAGATCGGCACGCTCTTTGCCTTCTTGCAATACCTCATGCAGATCCTCATGGGCGTGATGATGGCCACCTTCATGTTCGTGATGATCCCGCGCGCGGCGGTGAGCGCCAACCGGATCGGTGAGGTGCTGGCGACGGACTCGTCGGTCGTCACGGCCGCGTCACCGCTGCGGCCGCAGGAGTTCCGCGCAGACATCGACTTCGACGGCGTCGAGTTCTCGTACCCCGGCGCCGACGAACCGGTGCTGAAGAACATCACCTTCCGCGTCGTCGCGGGCACGACGACCGCGATCATCGGCTCGACCGGAGCGGGCAAGTCGACGCTGATCGGGCTCGTGCCGAGGCTCTTCGACGCCACCGCGGGTTCCGTTCGCGTCGCCGGCGTCGATGTGCGCGAGTGGGATCCGGACGAACTGTGGGCGCGGATCGGCCTGATGCCCCAGCGTGCATTTCTGTTCTCGGGCACGGTTGCGTCGAACCTGCGATACGGCAATGCGGATGCTTCGGACGACGATCTCTGGCATGCCCTCGAGATCGCCCAGGGGCGGGAATTCGTCGCCGAGATGCCTCTCGGGCTCGACGAACCCATTGCGCAGGGCGGCACGAACGTCTCGGGTGGGCAGCGCCAGCGTCTCGCGATCGCGCGGGCGCTCGTCAAGCGCCCCGATATCTACATCTTCGACGACTCTTTCTCGGCCCTGGATGTCGCGACGGATGCGACGCTCCGTGCCGCCCTCACGACACATGTGCCGGGCGCGACACGCCTCGTCGTCGCTCAGCGCGTCAGCACGGTGCGGGATGCCGACCAGATCGTCGTGATCGACCACGGCCAGATCGTCGGGCTCGGCACGCACACGGAACTGCTCGAAACGAGCGAGACGTATCGCGAGATCGTCGAATCGCAGGAGAGCGTGGAGGCCTCGGCATGAGCGATCGCAGCGCGCCGCCCGCGACTCCGCCGGCCTCACCGCCCCCGCCCCGCGGCCCGATGGGTGGCCGCGGCCCCATGGGCGGAATGGGCATGCCGGTCGCTAAGCCCCAGAACTTCGGAGCCTCGGCGAAGCGCCTCCTCGGCTCGCTCCGCCAGGACAGGTCTTTGCTCATCTTCGTCATCGTGCTCGGCGTCTTGAGCGTCGGATTGAGCGTGACGGGTCCGAAGCTGCTCGGTGAGGCGACGGACATCGTCTTCGAAGGTTTCACGTCGCTGCAGTTCCCCTCGGGCACGACGCAGCAGCAGGTGATCGATCAACTCGTCGCGGCGGGGCGGGCCGAGCAGGCCGACATGCTGCGATCGATGACCTTCGTGCCGGGCGCGGGCGTCGACTTCGTCCAGCTGAGCCAGGTGCTCCTGCTCGTGCTCGCGGTCTACGTCTTCGCGAGCGTCTTCGCGTTGTTCCAGGCGCGCATCCTGAACGGCGTCGTGCAGCGCGCCATGCACCACCTGCGCATGCAGGTCGAGGACAAGATCCACCGCCTCCCGCTCAGCTATTTCGACCGGGTGCAGCGGGGTGACCTGCTCAGCCGCGTCACGAACGACGTCGACAACATCGGTCAGTCCCTGCAGCAGACGCTGTCGCAGGTCATCACGTCACTGCTCACCGTCATCGGCGTCCTGCTGATGATGTTCCTCATCTCGCCGACCCTGGCCCTGATCGCGCTCGTCACGATTCCGCTGACGATCATCATCACGGTGCTCGTCGCGCGGCGCTCGCAGAAGCTGTTCGTCGAGCAGTGGAAGCAGACAGGCATCCTGAACGCGCGCGTGGAAGAAACGTACTCGGGTCACGCCCTCGTGAAGGTCTACGGGCACCAGCGCGAGGTCGAGGCGGCCTTCGGGGACGAGAACGCCCGCGTCTACCGCGCGAGCTTCGGGGCCCAGTTCATCTCGGGCATCATCATGCCGGCGATGACCTTCGTCGGAAACCTCGTGTACGTCGCGATCGCCGTGGTCGGTGGGCTGCAGGTCGCCGCGGGCATCATCTCGATCGGCGACGTGCAGGCATTCATTCAGTACTCGCGTCAGTTCAGTCAGCCGCTCAGCCAGCTGGGCTCCATGGCCAACCTGCTCCAGTCTGGCGTCGCTAGCGCCGAGCGCGTGTTCGAGCTCCTCGACGAGGACGAAGAAGAGCCCGACCCCGAGGTGGCCGAGTCGGTGCCGGAAGACGCCGGGCTGCTGGAGTTTCGGGATGTCTCGTTCCGCTACGTTGCCGACACCCCGCTCATCGAGGGCTTGAACCTGACGGCTCGGCCCGGCAGCACGGTCGCGATCGTCGGGCCCACCGGCGCCGGCAAGACGACGCTCGTCAACCTGATCATGCGCTTCTACGACGTGGACTCCGGTGCGATCGCCCTGGGCACTTCGCCCGAGGATGCTGTCGACACCCGACGGATGTCGCGCGACGACCTGCGATCTCGGACGGGCATGGTGCTGCAGGACACGTGGCTGTTCGCCGGGACGATCCGCGACAACATCCTGTACGGCCGGCCCGAGGCGACCGAAGAAGAGATGGTGGCCGCAGCATCCGCCGCCTATGTCGACCGCTTCGTGCATGCGCTTCCCGACGGGTACGACACGCTGCTCGACGACGAGGCCACCAACCTCAGCGTGGGGGAGCGGCAACTCGTCACGATCGCGCGCGCGTTCCTCGCCGACCCGCGCCTGCTGATCCTCGATGAAGCAACATCGTCGGTCGACACGCGCACCGAGGTGCTGATCCAGCGGGCGATGTCGAGGCTGCGCGAGAATCGCACGGCTTTCGTGATCGCGCACCGGCTGTCGACGATTCGGGATGCCGATGTCATCGTCGTGATGGAGCACGGCTCGATCGTAGAACAGGGCAATCACGCGCAGTTGCTCGCCGCGAAGGGCGCCTACTGGCGCCTCTACAACGCCCAGTTCGCCGCGCCGATGAGCGAAGAGACCGTCCAGAACCCCGTTACGGGTGCTGTCGAGATCATCGCCGAGGACGTGATTCCGGATTCGGAGAACTGACGCGTTCGGTCAAGCCGTCGTCATGTGATGCTGCCGCTGATCCACAGGCCGAGCCCAGCCATGAGGGTGGTCGCGCCGAGCACGCCGAGCCCGTTGAGGACACCCGCAAGCCGCTTGCGCTCTTGCAACAGGCGCACGGTCTCGAAGCTGGCGGTCGAGAACGTCGTGTAGCCGCCGAGGAACCCGGCCCCGATGACGGCGTACCAACCGTCCGAGACGAGTTGACCGGCCGCGAGTCCGGCGAGGAACCCGAGTGCGAACGATCCGGTCACATTGATGATGATCGTGGCCCAGGGGATTCGCCCCGAGACGCGGGTTCGAATGATGCCGTCGAGCAGCAATCGGGATGCCGCACCCAGGCCGCCGGCTACGGCGATGGCGACGAAAACGAGCGGGGTCATCGCGTCTCCCCATTCGGCACGGGTCGCGTTCGGCGATGCGCGGCGGCGGCGAGAGCGATCCCGGTCCAGGTCGCGGCGGCTCCGACCAGGACCGTCCCCACGGCGTATGCCGCTCCGGCACCGACCGTGCCAGAACCGATCAGGCGCGCCGAATCGAGTGCGAGGGCGCTGTATGTCGTGAACCCGCCCATGACGCCCGTGCCGAGCAGCAACCGCAGGCGCTGGCGACCGCCGTGGTCGGGGCCGCGGCGGACGAGCGACTCGAGCAGCACGCCCAGAAGCAGAGCCCCGACGATGTTGATGCCGAAAATGGCATACGGGATGCCGTTCAGGGGCGGGATGGCCAAGCTGAGCGCTTCGCGGGCGGCGGTGCCGAGCGTTCCGCCGACGAAAACGAGCAGTAGTGCGCCAGGGCGCAGATGGATGGGGCGCGACGCGCCGGTTGCCGTTTCGGCGGCATCGAGGTCGGGATCGAGGGGAAGTTCCTCGTCGTTCCCGTTCACACCGCGTCCTGCTGAGGCTCTGTTCTCAACCCGCGATCGAGGGCCGTGATGGCCACGCTTTCGCGGTCTGTCCCGTGCGATGACGCTTCGGCTTCGAGGCGAGCGAGGAGTGTCGCGGGGATGTCGAGGGTCAGCCGCGCCGAGTCATCCGGACGGCCGCGCACAACGAGTCCGATGATGGGCACAGCGATCGTGCCGATCACATCGATGATCGCGATCACCCCGAAGAACCGCCAGTAGCCGGTGTCGCTGCCGGGGATATCGCCCTCGGTCAGGATCGGCAGCCACAGCATGATCGCCACGATCGTGGCGGCGGCGAGCGTGATCGTGAGACCGATGTGAACGATCCGTCGCGTGGAGGACGCGGAGCGGAGCAGAAGGTTCGCCTGCGCGAGGGTGACGGCGAGGATCGTCAGGACGCCGAGCGCGCGGAACCAGTCGCTGGTCGATTCGCTGAGGTCGAACCACGACCAGATGAGAACGAGGGCGGGGATGAGCGCCGCGACGCTCGTCGCGATACCGATGTACCCGACGATGCGGAACCTGTGGGACGCGATCGCCAGGTGACAGAGTGCGGTGAGCCCGAACGCCGCGACGGCGAGGGTCGTGAGCAGGATGCGGCCCTGCGTCTCACCGAATTCACCGGACAGGAGCGCCACGATTCCGAGCGCACCGGCCAGCAGCAGCGACACGATGACCACGACGATCGCCGCGCGTCGGAGGCCTCGCACGGCGGACGGGGTGCGGGTCGCCTGCGAGACTGCACTCTTCTCGGGGGTAGTCACGCCCCCAGGCTACGGCTCGGGCGAGCGATCCTCACCCGCTGGCGCGCTGGCGCGCTGCACGAGCACGACACTGTCGAGCAGCACGGCGTCCGAACCATCCGGTGCCGTGACCTCGCGCTCCCGTACCTCGCACACCAGCGTCCACCACTGCGTCGCGTCGAGGCGGAGCGCTGCAAGATCACCGTCGGGCGTGGGGAAGACCGCGTGCTGGACGAACTCGGGCGGCGCCCACGCCGGCGCCGCGGCGTGCCCGACCACGAGCAGGCGTCCGCCGGGCGCGACGAATCCGGTCGCGGCATGCAGGATCCGCTCGCGTGGCAGCTCCACGGGGGATTGCAGGAAGGATGCCATGACCAGGTCGTAGCTGTCGTCGTCGGTGTAGGTCGACAGGTCAGCCGCCAGGTCGGCCGACACGAACGTCGTGCGATCGTGCAGCTTGCGCTCGGCGGCCGCCGCTCGCGCCCGGTTGATCGCGGTGGGCGAGAGGTCGACGCCGGTTGCATACCATCCGTGCTCGGCGAGCCAGATGGCGTCTCCGCCCTCGCCGCAGCCGAGATCGAGTGCACGACCGGGCGTGAACTCTCCGGCGATGGCGGCCAGCGTCGCGTTGACCCGGCCCGACCACACTCGGCCGGTGCCGCTGTAGCGCTGCTCCCAGAAATCGATCGGCGCTTGATCCGTCATGCCCCGACCTCCGCAGCGTCTTTGCTCGTTCGGTCCACGGCGGTATCGAAGTCCTGGGTGACGAGCGCGGCGTTGACCGCGGCACCGGTGAATGAGCCTGTGCCCATGGCGAGCGGGACGTTCGCCGCGGGGTTGACGACGTTGCCGACAGCCCAGACGCGGGGGTCGCTGGTCTGACCCACGGCGTCGACGGCGATCACGTTGCCCATCGGTCTGTCGACCCGGTCGAGGTTCAGGTGCTCCAGCATCCGGTCATGCGGTTCCGGGGCGCCTCCGGTGAAGATCGCGTCGATCTCGACGATCGAGCCGTCTTCGAGCCGCACGCCGCTCAGGGTGCCGCCGTTATTGAGTACCTCGACGACCTGTTGGTCGACGATGCGGATGTCGCGGGCGCCGAGGCGCGCCCGCGTCTGCTCGTCGAGGGGGCCGGCGAGGTCTGCGAAGAACACCACGTCGTCGCTCCACTGTCGGAGCAGCTGGACCTGGTGCAGTGACATCGGTGAGATGGCGATCACACCCAGGCGCCGATCGCGCACCTCCCAGCCGTGGCAGTACGGGCAGTGCAGGACATTCGTTCCCCAGTGTTCCGATAGTCCGGGGATATCGGGCAGGCGATCGGTGATGCCGGTTGCGACGATCAGGCTGCGCGTGACATACGACGTCGCGGTGTCGGTCGTGACTCGCAGTTCGTCTGGCACATCATCGACGCGCGTGACCGAGGCATCCGCGAATTCGACGCCGAAGGCGGATGCGTCGGCGCGACCGATGCGCAACAGTTCAGCGGGGTCGATGCCCTCGTGACCCAGAACGGCGTGCATGTGTGCGGCGAAGCGGTTGCGGGGTGTACCGGCATCGATGACGAGGACGCGGCGGCGGGCGCGGCCCAGCATGAGCGAGCCGCTGAGACCGGCGACGCCCCCGCCGATGATGATCGTGTCCCAGAGTTCGGCCGAAGAGTCGGTGACTGATGTCTGCATGACCCCAGCGTGCAGTCATGGGTGTCAGAATGGCAAACAGGTTTGCGGTATTGGCAAGTCGGGAAGCGTGGGCGATATGGCGGATGGACTGGATCAGGTCGGCGTGCGACTTCGTGCGACTTCGTGCGGCGCGTCATGCGCGCGGGTGGACGCTCGAAGAGGTGGCCGCGCGGGCACAGATGTCGGTGAGCACGCTGTCTCGGCTCGAGTCTGGCAAGCGTCAGGCGAGCCTGGAGTTGCTGGTGCCGCTGACCCGTCAGCTCGGGGTGCGGATCGACGACCTGGTGGCCGCGCCGACGGTCGACCCTCGCGTGCGCCGGTCGGTCATTCGTCGGGATGGCATGGTCATCGCTCCGCTCGCGCCCGAGGGCTCAGCCGTGAACACGTACAAGATCACGTATTCGCCTGATCCGAACGGATGCTCCGAGCTGCGCGTGCACGATGGCTACGAGTGGCTATATGTCATCGCGGGGAGGTTGCGATTGCGGCTCGGTGAGCAGGACCTCGTGCTGGCGCGGGGCGAGGCGGCCGAGTTCGATACCCGCATCCCGCATGCGATGGGCGCAACGGGCAACCGTCCCGCGCAGATCATCAGCATCTTCAACGAGGTCGGCATCCGCATGCACACCCACGGCGCGCCGGAGGGTGATGACGTTCCCTGAGCCGGTCACTTCGAACGGGCTCAGTGACCGGGGGCTCAGTGCTCTTTGGACCTGTCGAAGGGAACGCCGGAACCGCGCACGCCGAGCGGGCAGGATGCAGCGGGTCATTTTCGACAGGCGCAGCGACCGGAGGCTCCGCGACCGGAGCGGGCGCGGCGGACGGGCGCGGCGGACGCGATGCCTAGAACGGTGGTGGGTCCGTGTTCGGCGTGAAGAGGACCAGCGCGGGTGGGGGTTTGTCGATGTAGATGTGACCACCGGGTGAGGTCCATTCGAGGATTCCGCCGCCGAGTTGTCGGGCGGTCCACGCCGTTTCGCCCTTCAACGTGTGGTGTCGTTTGCAGAGGCAGGCGAGGTTGCAGACGTCGGTTTCGCCGCCCAACGCGTAGTCGAGGGTGTGGTCTCGATCGCACCGGTGGGCGGGTTGTCGGCATCCGGGGAATCGGCAGTGCTGATCCCGCGCCCGGAGGAACCGTTTCATGTCCGCCGACGGGGTGTACCGGTCCACGGCGAGCACACATCCGGTGATGGGGTCGGCGAGGACCCGGTCCCACCCGGTCGCGTGTCCCGCGAGTTGCCGGGCTATCGCGGGGTCGATCGGGCACCGCCCGACCAGTTCGGCGGGCTCATCCGTGACTCCGGCCAACGCGAGGGCGGGGATGGTGACGTTCACGATCGCTTGGATCGACCCGAGTCCACCAAACCCGTCGGACATTCCCGCGCCGGTCTGGGCGTCGGGTGTGGTGGTGAGGAGCATGTCTGCGACGAGGTCGGCACGGATCTGATCGATCGTGCGGGCATCAGACGGGTCGGCGTTCTTGATCGCCTGGGCCTGCTGCGTGATGCGGTCGTGCATCCCGTGGGCGAGTACCGCGGGTTGGGTGGTGCTGAACTCCGCCATCCCATCCCCGATGTCCCGCACACCGACACCCCGCGAAGCACGGGCTTCTTGGTGGCGTTCCGTCAGCGTCCGGGGCTGCAGCGTCTCTGCCAGTCGGGCGAGCGCGGACCCGAGCCGTCCGGGCGTGGTTCCCTCGGCCCGGACCAGCGCTTCGCGCTCGAACACGGCACGCGCGTCCGCGTCGGTGAGCGGTAGTCCGTGCTCCATGATCACCGCGACATGCCTCGCGCTGACCCGGCCCTCATCCCACGCGTCAAACGTTGCGGGGAACGCTTCGGCGAGCACGGCGGCGTCGTTCATTCGGCCCTGCACGGTGCGATCGGACATGCACGCCGCGACCGCCAGCTCTGCAGCCAAAGCACGAAGAGGCAGTTCTGCCTCACGCGAGGACGTCGACCCCAACTCGGCGACTCGACGCATCCCGAGATCCGCAGCATCCGCCAGGACCCGCGCCTGCGCAGCTTGCGCACGAGCGACCGCCCGCGATGCCTCGGCGAACCGGATCGCGAGGTCACGCGCTTCGGTATCGACGTCGCAGATGTCAGCGACGCGACTGTTATTCGAATGCATGTTCTAAACTCTATGGACCACCACCGACACCCGAACCCCGAAAGGCCCCCACATCACGCCGAAATCGCAACGCTGAGATGAGAGTTTTCACATCTCCCGTTACGCCGCCGCGGAACGGAGCGCAGCCAGGTGCAGCTCGCGCTCGCCCGCGTCGATGAACGCGGCCTCGAACGAGTTCTCGATGCACCCGAGCAGCACGTCCCGGGGTGTTCCGATGTCCTCGAGAGCCCCGAAGTTGGCCCCGATCTGACCACCGAAGTAGGCCGGGTCGTCGCTCGAAATCGTCCCGACAACACCCGCATCAAGCATCGCAAACAGCGGGTGCTGCTCCATCCGGTCCACGGCGCGCAGCGCGACGTTCGACAGTGGGCATACGTTGACCGGGATCTGCTCGGCGGCGATGCGCTTCAGCAGCTCCGGGTCTTCGACCGCGCGCAGTCCATGGTCGATCCTCTCGACCCGCAGATCGTCCAGAGCCTGACGAACGTACTCGGGATCGCCCTCTTCGCCCGCGTGACATGTGCGGTGCAGGCCGTCCGCTTCAGCGCGCGCGAACACGTCACGAAACAGCACCGGCGGATAACCGACCTCGGTCGAGTCCAGCCCCACGCCGATGATCATGTCGCGAAACGGCGCGAAGTCCGTCAGCATCTGATCGGCTGCCTCGGCCCCCAGATCGCGCGTGAAGTCGAGGATCATGTCGCACGAGAGTCCTTCGCGCCGGGCGTCGGCAAACGCGGCGCCGTAGCCCTCCATCACCGCGGCGAGCGGCACCCCCGACTGCACGTGCGTCATCGGGTTGAAGAAGGACTCGGCGCGCGTGACGCCGTTCTCACGCGCGCGACGCAGGTAGAGCGCCGCGAGGTCGTAGAAGTCCTCGGCGGTCCGCACGACCGCGAGGTTCTCGAAGTACACGTCGAGAAAGTCCTGCAGCTGCCCGAATCGGTAGCGGGCGTCGAGCGCATCGGGATCGTAGGTGGGCAGCGCAACACCGTTGCGGCGCGCGAGGGTCACGAGAAGCTCGGATTCCAGGGCCCCCTCGAGGTGCATATGCAGCTCGGCCTTCGGAATCAGGGGCGAGGAGGCAGGATGCGTCACAGTGCTGCCTCGACGCGCGCCTGTTCGCGCGCGGCCGCGGTGTTCTTGACGCCCGCGCGCGATCCGCGCAATTTCGCCTGCACGTGCTCGGCCACGGTGATGGGCTCGTAGATCGGCTGGGAGCGCTCCAGGATCGTCGGCAGCGTCCGGATGACGGCATCCGCGTTCCAATCGTGGAAGAACGCTGCCGAGCGACGCCGCTTGATCGTGCCATTCACGATGGGCGGCTTGACGCGGTGCAGGGTCGACATCCATTCGTCGTTCGTGACGCGCGCGGCGATGTCGCCGAGGTTCACGAGCAGTGCCCCCTCGGCGGGCATGGCATCGTGCCACCGCCCATCGCGCCCTAGCACCTGCAGGCCTTCGACCCGATCGGCCCACAGCACCGTGACCATCCCGTAGTCCGTGTGCTCGCCCATCCCGGTGAGGTCGGCGCCGAGCTCGATGCTGCCCGGGGGCAGGGCGTAATTGTTCATGCGTAAGACGTTGATCGGATGGTCCGACACCGCGCCGAACACGTCCCGGTCGACGCCGAGCGCATCCGCGAACGCATCCTGCAGTGTGTAGGCCACCCGCCGCGCCTCGGCGAAGTATGCGGAGACGCGTTCCTCGAATCCTGGTGTGTCGGGCCAGGTGTTGGCCGCGTAGTCGCCCGTCTCGTCGGTGAAGCCCGGGAAGTCGGCAGCCGAGCTGCCGATGTTGAAGGCCTCGAAGAAGTCGTTCATGCGCGTGACGGGGTCGACGCCCAGCGAATAACTCAGCGATTCACTCTTGGGCGGGCTGTAGCCGCGGTTCTCTTTTGCGGGACGTTTCCACTGCTTCTTCGCCTCGAGTTCCTGGCCGAAGAAGTCGTCCATCGCCTGCGCGAGGCCATCCGTCGCCGACGTCGGTACGCCGTGGCCCACGATCTGGATGAAGCCGACGGTGCGACACGCGGTATCGAGGGCACGCGCGACGGCGGCCTTGCTTTCCGCGCTCCCATCTTCGACGTAGGCGGAGATGTCGACGGTCGGGACAACGAAGGTTTCACTCATGGAGTGATAGTACACAGCAATCAATGATTGCTTATGTAAATAACTTGTTACGGCCGGGCTCGTGACCCCGAGACGAATTGAACCTCACGCATCCGGGGAGTGCACGAGAAGGATTGTGGCGCGCTCCGGGCCGATCACGCGCCACACGTTTCGCAGCTCACCCGGGTAGGTCATGGCATCCCCGGTGCCGAGTTCCCACTCGCCCTGGCCCTCGATCGTCACAACAATCCGCCCGTCGGCAACGTAGACGAGCAGCTCGCCGTCCGACTGAAACCAGTCGCCCATGTCTTCGTCTGCGCGCACCACGTACTCGGTCGCGACGACGCGACGACCCGAGGCGGTCAGGATGCGCCCGATGCCCGCGTTGGCGGACTCGGTGACCGGCACCCGGCGTGCGTCCGCGCGGCGCTGGACATGAATCGAAGCCGGCCCGACCTCGGACGGCATCAGCTCGGCGGCCGACAGGCCGAGCGCACCGGCGAGGCGGTAGAGCGTCAGCATCGACGGAAGCGTGTGGCCGTTCTCGATCTGGCTGAGGAACGGCTGGCTGATGCCCGCCTCGGCGGCGAGAGCGCGCATCGACAGCTTCCGGTCCGAGCGAGCGGATGCCACGGCCCGGCCGATCGCGGCGGCGATGCTCGTCTCGGCACGATCGTCGTCGGTCGCGGTCGCGGTCGAGGTCGAGGTCGAGGTCGCGGTCGAGGTCGAGGTCGAGGTCGCGGTCGCGGTCGCGGTCGCTGCCGCGGGTGCTGCCGGGCGGGGGGTCTCTTCGCTCACCGTCTCAGGCTAGGGCAGGCGTCGGCGTGCGGCCGAAGCATCCGTCACCCGGCTCTTCCCTGCCCGACCCTCGCTCGAGAACAGGCGATTCGCCGGAAACAGGACGATCCGGCGCGGATCCTCCTGTTTTCGTGTGTTCTCCTGTTCCCGTGCGAGGCGAGGATGCCGGACAGCGGACAGCTCACCAGGTCGAGTCGCCCCGGATGATCGCATCCGATCCGCCGTCGATGAAGACGACCTGCCCGCACAGGTGGGCGTTCTCCTCGCTCGTCAGCCAGGCGAGCAGATAGGCGACGTCACGCGGTTCGAAGATTCCGTTCAGCGGCATCGGCACCATCTGGAGCAGCGCGTCCCGCGCCTCGGCCGTCGCGGTCAGGTCTGCGGTCATCGGTGTTGCCACAACACCTGGGCCGATCGCGTTCAGCGGGATGCTCGCTCCTGCCCAGTCGGGCGTCGGAGCGTTGCGACGGATCCATCGCGCGAGCGCCCGCTTCGTCGTTCCGTAGATCAGATTTGCCATCTCGGGCGCGGATGCCTCGAGTTCGGCGCCCCGAGCGAGCGCCGCTTCTTCGTCACCGGCCAGAAGCGCCTCGAGCAAGGCGTCATCTGGCGGGTAGAGCGATGCCATCGACACTGTCGCGACGGCGCGAGGGGCCGCCGACCCGGCCAGCAGGGGGCGCAGGCCCCCGAGCGTCGCCACGGCTCCGAAGAAGTTCACGGCCACCGTCGCCGCGGTGGGGGTGGCCAGCCCCGCATTGGCGATGATCGCGTCGATGTGCCCGGCGGATGCCGCGGAGACCTCGGTGACCATCCGCTCACGTCCCTCGGCGGTCGTCAGATCGACGTTGATGTCGGCATTACGGATGTCGACCCCGATGACCCGATGGCCGCGCTCGCCGAGCAGCTGCGCGGTCGCCGCGCCGATCCCGCTCGCCGCTCCTGTGATGACGTAAGTCCGAGACATGATGTGCCTGCCTTTGCCGTGAGATTCGTGGTGGAAGATGCTCCGCCGGGAGGCGGCTCCCGCCTACATCTTGTTCCCCGCGCCCGGGCGACGGTAGGCCGTCGCGCCGTGAATATGCGGCTGCGGCGCATACGGTGGAGGGATGGCGGATGACTCAGGTGCGACGGTTGCGGCGCGGCCCATCCGCCGTCGCGTGGTCGCCCTCGGCGCGCTCCTGCTCACGGTCGGTGCTGGTCTGGCGGTGTACCTGCTTGCGCCCGACGTCGCAGCATCCGACATCGCCGGTGACGCCCTCTACGCGGTCGCGGTCTATCTCGCCGTCGTGATCCTGCTGCCCCGTCGGCGCGTCGTCGTCACCGGCCTTCTCGCGGCGGTGTGGTGCGTGGGCGTGGAACTGTTCCAGCTGATCGGCGTACCCCTCGCCCTCGGGGCGGTCTTCCCGCCCATCATGCTCGTGCTCGGCACGGTCTTCGACGCGCGCGACATTGTCGTCTACCTCGTCACGATCGTCGCCGTCGCCGTGGTCGACAGTGCGCTCCGGGCCAGCCGACGCGTTCGCGCCTAGGCCTCACCCGAATATCCGCCGCCACACGTTGGTGTCGGCGAGATCGAGAAGCTCGTCGCCCCGGCCCGACATCACCGTGCGCAGGGCATAGAGCGCGAACCCCTTGGCCTGCGCGGCGGTGATCGACGGCGGGATGGAGAGCTCGTCGCGCGCCACGACGACGTCGATCAGCACGGGACCCGGATCGGCGAACGCGTCCGTCAGCGCGGCTTCGAGTTCGGACGCCTTTTCGACACGGATGCCTCCGATGCCCATCGACCGCGCCACCTCGGCGAAGTCCGGATTCTGCAGTCCGGTACCGAACGGCACGATTCCCGCCGCCTTCATCTCGAGTTCGATGAAATTCAGGGATGAGTTGTTGAACACGACGATCTTGATGGGCAGGTCGTTCTGGCGGATCGAGAGCAGGTCGCCCATCAGCATCGCCAGGCCCCCGTCGCCCGCGAGCGCGATCACCTGACGTTTCGGGTCGACCGACTGGGCGCCCAGCGCGTGCGGCAGGGCGTTGGCCATCGAGCCGTGAGTGAACGATCCGATCAGGCGTCGCTCCTTCGTCATTCGCAGGTAGCGAGCGGCCCAGATGACGGGCGTGCCGACATCCGCGGTGAACACCGCATCTCGTGCTGCCAGCTCGTCGATCAGGCGTGCGACGTACTGCGGATGGATCGGCTGCTTGCCGTCGTCGTTGGCGAAGCCGTCGAGCTCGCGGCGGGTTTTCGCGTAATGGGCCACGGAGTCCTTCAGGTGTGCGTCGCGGTGATCCTCGCGCAGCAGAGGCAGGAGTGCCGCCGCCGTCTCGCGCACGCCACCGACCAGGCCGAGATCGATCGGGGTGCGGCGGCCGAGTTGTTCGCCGCGGATGTCGATCTGGATGATCTTCGCTCTGCTCGGATAGAACTGCCGGTACGGGAAGTCGGTGCCGAGCATCAGCAGTGTGTCGCAGTGCTCCATCGCGCGGTAACCCGAGGCGAAGCCGAGCAGCCCCGTCATCCCGACGTCGTAGGGGTTGTCGTACTCGATGTGCTGCTTGCCCCGGTACGCGTGAACGATGGGCGCTTGCAGGCGCTCGGCGAGCGCCATCACCTCGGTATGAGCCCCCGCGACGCCCGCGCCGGCGAGGATCGTGACCTTGCCGGCGGTGTCGAGGAGAGCGGCGGCCGCACGCAACTCCGACTCGGCTGGCAGGACCCGGGACTCGGTCGGGCGAATCGGTGCGGACGGACGGCGGTCGGGAGCATCGGCGAAGAACACGTCGGCTGGCACGACGACGACGGCGACCCCGCGCTTTTCGATCGCTGTGCGCATGGCGATCTCCAGTACCCACGGGAGCTGGCTCGGGTCGGCGACCAGTTCGCTGTAGACGCTGCATTCGCGGAAAAGCTCCTGCGGGTGCGTCTCCTGGAAGTAGTTGCTGCCGATCTCGGCGGTCGGCAGATGCGAAGCGATCGCCAGCACCGGGACGCGGCTGCGCTGGGCGTCGAACAGGCCGTTGATGAAATGCAGATTGCCGGGGCCCCCGCTGCCCGCGACGACGGCGAGCTCTCCCGTCATCTCGGCTTCGGCGGCAGCAGCGAAGGCCGCGGACTCTTCGTGCCGCACATGCATCCAGCGGATGTCTTTGTCTCGGCGCAGAACGTCGGTGAAACCGTTGAGCGAATCGCCCGGCAGCCCCCAGATCCGCGTTACTCCAGCGCTCTTCAAGGTCTCGACGAACAGTTCTGCGACGGTGTGCGACATTGGGGCTCCTTTCACGGGCGATTCGTCGGCCACGATACGCGCGCCGCGCGCTGCGGGATGGGGGTTGCGCTCGCGCTCGCTGCCACCCCTGTCACGACGGCGGGGGTGTTCGGGTCGTGCGCTCGAGGGCACGGGAGACGGCCGCGGCGAGGGGAATGTGCCCCGCGGCCAGGATGACAGCGGCGAGCGCGATCCACCACGACCCGAGCCATCCGGCGGCGAACAAAAACGCCGCGATCGGGAACAGCGCCATCGGTACCGGAATCGGTCCGAGGGGTGCGTAGAGCGACCCGATGCGCCGTCCCGTCGCGAGGTAGCGCGCCCAGAGCCCGAGGTACACGGCGATGGAGGCGATCACGGCTGCGAGCCACCAGGCATCGCCGGGTTCCCGCCCCGTCAGCGCCGGAACGACGAGACAGAGCGCTTGGCCACCTCGCTCGAGCCAGGCGAGTGGCCGGGGAGGGTGCGTAAGCGGCGGGCTGTCGATGGGCCGGAAGACGATCAGCAGCGCATTCGGCGCAAGGATGACGAGCGACACGACGGCCCCGGCCAGCGAGAATCCCACGATCCCTCCTCGCGGCCATCGTACGGACGTTGTCTCCGGGGATGCGCGGTCAGTAGCCGTGTATATCTGGATTGGTCCAATCGAGAAGATTTGGACCGTAGTGACCGCCTGAATCCGCGAATTTACGCGAAGAACGTACGGGCAGGAGCCAGTCCAATTCGATTGGCCTGTTGTTGTTCGTGCTGCGCCGCGATCGGATCGAACCATTCACCCGATCTCGGAGGTTCTCATGCTCATCGTCGTCCTGCTCGTGGCGCTCGTTCTCGTCGTCGTCGTCGCGACGATCGCCGTCGTGTTGCGCGATGACCGGGGCGCGATCGCCGAGGACTGGGTATACGACACACGCCGGCCCCGCCCTTGAGGTCCGGCTCAGCGGGTTCGCGAGCAGGCGTTGACGTGCAGCCGTTGGTCGACGAATGTCGTGGCTCGCCGCCACGCGTCTGCGGCCGCATCCGGATCGTATGTGTGGGGATTCGTCTCGTTGAAAAATGCGTGCCGCGCGCCGGGGTACACGTGATCGGAGAACGTTATGCCGTTCGCCTCCATCGACCCGCGTACCTCGGGCAGACGATCGATCAGCGCCGGGTCGAGCTCGCCGTAGAGAGCGAGCACGGGGCACGTGATGCGGGCGATAGCCTCGGGTTCTGGTGCCGTCCCGTAGAAGGGAACCGCGGCGCGAACCCGGTCGTCGTCCGCGGCGAGGGCGAAGCTGTACGTCCCTCCGAAGCAGAACCCCGTCACGGCTATGCGTCCATTGATCGCGGGCAGGGAGGCGAGGTGGTCGACCACGGTACGCAGGCGCGCCACGGCCTCCGATGCGTACTCGGGGGAACGGATCGGGGCGAGCGCTTCTCTCAGGCGCGGCTGCAGCGATGCGCGCTTCTCTTCGTCGGGGTCGGCGTTGAGAGCAGCGAGCTCTTCGCCGACCTCGGGAGTGACGCCGATGTCGCTCAGCAGGTCGGGGGCGAGTGCCAGGTATCCCTCGTCCGCCCACCGATCGGTGATCCGCGTGATCTGGTCGACGAGCCCCCAGATCTCATGGATGACGATGATCGCCCCGCGTGGCGGACCCGACGGCTCGGCACGGTAGACACGGACTCCGTTGATTTCGATGCGCTCACCCACGGCGGCAGTCTAGGCGGACTGCGCAGACACAAACGAGCGCGTTCGCCGGTCACCGGAAGTCCCGGGAGTTGTGCCGCACGGGCACGCCCACCCGCAGATCTTCGAAGCCATCCGCCACGAGGTTCGTCACGCCCTCGGGGGAGCGTTCCAACATGCCCCGGGCGATGAGCGCCGGGCTGTCGCGCACGACACGGCGATAGCGGTTCCACACGCCGACCGTGCAGATCACGTTGACGAGCCCGTGCTCGTCCTCGAGATTGAGAAACGTGACCCCGGATGCCGTAGCCGGGCGTTGTCGGTGCGTCACGAGTCCCGCGACCTCGACGCGGCGGCCCTCCTCGTGTGTCTGCATGGCCTCGGACGACAGCACACCCCGCTTGTCGAGGTCGGGACGGTAGTGCGCGAGCGGGTGATCTCCGGTCGAGACGCCCGTCGCCCACAGGTCGGCGGCCAGGGTGTCGTAGCCGGTCAGATCGGGGAACAGCGGTGGCTGTACCGCGATCATCGTGCCGGGCAAGAACTCCGAGCGATCCTGTGCCGCCGACCCAGCGAGCCAGATCGCTTCGCGGCGGGTGAGCCCCAGGCATTCGAAGGCCCCGGCGGTGGCGAGCGCCTCGAGCTGGGCGGCCGTGGCGTCGGTGCGCCGCACCAGATCGTGCAGGTCGCGATAGGGGCCGCGGGCATCCCGCTCCGCCACGATCTTCTGCGCGGTCGCCTCGCCGATGCCCGTGACACCTTTCAACCCGAGGCGCACGGCGAAAGCACCGTCGCGGCGATGTGCGGCCGAGACATCCGGTGCCTTCGCGTCGAACAGGCCCGGCGAGGGTTGCTCGGGGGTGGGACACGAGTCGAGCCCCGTCGGACGGCGCGCTCCTCGGGGACGGGAGCCGGACATGTCGGGCGCGCCATCCTGACCGACGTCCGGCGCGTCGTCGGTCACGGGCTCGAGCAGCTCGGTCACGCCCGAGCGCTGCAGATCGGGCCGCAGTACCTCCACGCCGTGGCGCCGGGCATCGGCGACGAGGGTCGCGGGGGAGTAGAAGCCCATCGGCTGCGACCGCAGCAGCCCCGCGAGGAAAGCCGCCGGATAGTGCAGCTTGATCCACGAGCTGGCGTACACCAGCAGCCCGAACGACAGCGAGTGCGACTCCGCGAAGCCGAAGTTCGCGAACGCCTGGATCTTGGCGTAGATGTCATCGGCGACCTCACCCGTGAGTCCATTCGAAGCCATGCCCTCGTACAGGCGCTCGCGCAGCGAATCGATCTTCTCGAGCCCGCGCTTCGACCCCATCGCGCGGCGCAACAGGTCGGCCTCTTCGCCCGTGCATCCGCCGACCGCCATCGCGATCTGCATGAGCTGCTCTTGGAAAACCGGCACCCCGAGCGTGCGCTCGAGGACGGGCTCGAGCTTCGGATGCGGGTAGGTGATGGGCTCGCGGCCGAGCTTGCGGCGGACGAACGGATGCACCGCGCCGCCCTGGATGGGACCGGGTCGGATGAGAGCGATCTCGACCACCAGGTCGTAGAAGGTACGGGGCTGCAGGCGGGGGAGCAGGCCCATCTGCGCGCGCGATTCGACCTGGAACACCCCGATCGAATCGGCGCGGCACAGCATGTCGAAGACGGCCGGCTCTTCCTTCGGAAGCGTCGCGAGCTCCCACTGCTCGCCCGTCGCATCGCGGATCAGGTCGAAGCAGTGCTGCAGGGCGGCGAGCATGCCGAGACCCAGCAGGTCGAACTTGACCAGGCCCATCCAGGCAGCGTCGTCCTTGTCCCATTGGATGACGGTGCGCCCCGGCATCCGCGCGTGTTCGATCGGCACGACCTCACCGACGGGCCGGTCGGTCAACACCATGCCGCCCGAGTGGATGCCGAGGTGCCGGGGTGCCTTGAGCAGCTCGGTCGCGTACTCGATCACCTGATCGGGGATGTCGTGGTCGGACGACGTCAGCTCTGCACCCCAGCGTTCGACCTGCGCCGACCAGGCATCCTGCTGGCCGGGCGAATGTCCGAGGGCCTTGGCCATGTCGCGAACGGCGTTCTTCGGCCGGTACTGGATGACGTTCGCGACCTGCGCGGCGCGCTCGCGGCCGTACCGGCCGTAGACCCACTGGATGATCTCTTCACGGCGATCGGAATCGAAGTCGACGTCGATGTCGGGCTCTTCATCGCGCAGCGACGACAGGAACCGCTCGAACGGCAGCCGGTAGTAGATCGGATCGACCGCCGTGATGTTCAGCAGGAAGCAGACGGCGCTGTTCGCCGCGGACCCGCGCCCCTGACACAGGATGCCTCGGCGTCGGGCCTCGGCGACGATGTCGTGCACGATCAGGAAGTAGCCGGGGAAGTCCTTGCGCTCGATGACGTCGAGCTCGCCCTCTATCCGCGCTCTCTCGTCCGCGCTCAGCCGGGGGTAGGTCTTCGGCACGGCTTGCCAGACCAAATGCCTCAGCCACGACATCGGTGTGTGTCCCTCGGGCACCTCCTGCCGCGGCAGTGCGGGCTTCGCGCGGCGCAGGGGAAAGGCGAGCTCGTCGGCAAGGGGAACGGTTCGGGCCACGGCACCGGGGTATCGGGCGAAGCGGGCGTGCATCTCGGCACCCGAGCGCAGGTGCGCGGCGTGATGTGCTGGCAGCCATCCGTCCAGTTCGTCGAGGCTGCGGTTGGCCCGTACGGCCGCAACCGCAGCCGCGAGTCGGGCGCGTTCGGGGGCTGCGTAGTGGACGTTGTTCGTGGCGATGAGGCTCAGGCGTCGCTCGACGGCGAGTTCGGCGAGGGCGTCGTTGCGGCGCGAGTCGAGCGGATCGCCGTGGTCGGTCAGCTCGACGTGCACGCTGTCACGACCGAACAACGCGACCAGGCGATCGAGTTCGCGGGCGGCGCCATCAACCCCCTCGGCCTCGAGCGCCCGCCGCACGGCCCCCTTGCGGCATCCGGTCAGCACCGCCCAGTGCCCGTCGGAACTCCCGGCTCGCCCGCCCCCGCCCGCGCCGGACTGAGCGGCGAGCTCCTCGAGATCGTAGACGGGTCGCCCCTTCTCGGCCCCCCGTAGCTGCGCGGTCGTGATCGCTCCGGCTAGGCGGTGGTAGCCCTCTTCGCCGCGGGCGAGCACGACCAGATGCGCCCCCTCGGGTTCGGGCTCGCCTTTCTGCGGTCGGGTGAGCTCGAGGGAGAGTTCGGCGCCGAAAACGGTGCGGAGGGCAAAGGCCTCTGCGGCCTCGGCGAAGCGCACGATCCCGTAAAAACCGTCGTGATCGGTCACGGCGAGGGCATGCAGCCCTAGCCGTTCGGCCTCCTCGACCAAGTCTTCGGGCGAGGACGCGCCATCGAGGAACGAGTACGACGTGTGCGCGTGCAGTTCGGCGTAGGGAACGGTGACGTCGGGGCGCAGCACGGGCGGTTTGACGTAGGCCGAGCGCTTGCGCGACCACGCTGGGCTGTCACCGCCGTCCGCGTTCGGCGGCGTCGGGTCGGGTCGGCGCCCGCTGAGCACGCGTTCGAGCTCGGACCACGGCACGGGAGGATTATCGAAACCCATCAGTCGTACCTGCCTTCGGCCCACCAGCGCTCGCCCTCGTTCACGAGCATCCAGGCCGTCTGATCGGCGTCCACGATCTGCAGCCGGTATGCCGTGCGGGCTCGTTCGGCGTCCCAGATGCGCTCGTGCACGGGCCACGGCCCCGCCCATGCCGCGACCGGACGCTGTCGCCCTTCGAGCCCTAGCTGCACCGGTGGCGCGCTGAGCAGGCCCCGCCCGTCGATGCTCACCGATCGCCCCTCACGGTCGGTCACCGCGGCGCCCTGTCCCGCGGGGAAGACGGTCGAGGGTAGGGGAGCGGGCAGATGCCCGGGCCACGGCTGCGCGCGTGAGCGGGCAACGGTTGCGCGGTCACCCCACGGCACGAGTGTCTGCCGCTCCGACAACCAGCGGCCCCCGCCGAGCGTGGGCGTCGTGACACCGCGATGCCCGAGCATCGCCTGCACACGCGACAGGGCGTGGTGCACGCGCTCTTCGGCGCCCTGCCCGAACAGTCCGGGTTCGTGGTGGGACGCGGCATCGACCGCCTGCGGAATCAGCCGCACCAGCGCGACCCCGCTCTTCAGGTCGTTACCGATGGCCGATTCGAGTTGCCAGCGCACCCGGTCGACGACATCGGGGGCGTCGAAGCACGTCGGATGCAGCCACACCCGCTCTGAGAATCCACCACGCTCGTCGGTCAGCTCGACCCGTAGTTCGGTGCAGACGAGGGAGACCCGAGTCAGGTTGTCGATGAATTCGTCGGCGGTGGTGCGCACCCCGAAGCCGATCTGATCGACGAGCTCGAGGGGCGGCTCGAATGCGATCTGCCGCTCGAGTTCGGGCGGGGGTGTCCGGGCGACGACGGCGCGCGGATCACGTCCCCCGGCGAGGGCGTGCAGACGGATGCCTCGTTCCCCGAACCGTCCGCGCACCTTCTCGACGTCCAGCGCGGCGAACTCGCCGAGCGTCCGGACGCCCAGTCGAGCGAGCAGACCGATCAGCTCCTCATCCTCGAGTGTCGCGACCGACAGGCCCGACAGAAACGTTGCGGTATCACCCGACGGGATCACGAGGATGCCCCCGGGGTCCGTGCGCCGAGCCGCCTGCTCGGCGGTGAAGGGACCGTCCGCGACGCCCGCACGCGTGTCGGAGATGCCGAGGCCATCGAGAGACTCACGCAACACCCGAGCCGCCTCCGCTTCGCCCCCGTAGTACCGCGCCGGACCCCGCGCCCGCAGTGCACAGAGCCCCGGCCGGATGATCTGGACGCCGGGCGCCCGGGCCTCGATCGCCTCGACAATCGGCAGGAACCCGCGGTGATCGCGCGCGGCGTCGTCGGCGACGACCTGCAGGGCGGGGCAACGTGCCTGGGCGTCGCGCCTGCGTTGCCCTCGCCGCACCCCTTCGGCGCGCGCGGCGGCGGAGCACGCGACCACCCTGTTTGCGCGAATGATCGCGATCGGCTGCCCCGCGAGGGTGCCCGTTCTTCCCGCGAGGGTGCCCGTTCCTGCCGCGAGGGTGCCCGTTTCCCGCGCGAGCGCAACGATGGGCCAGTCGGGGATCCACAGCACCAGGCTGCGCACGACGTCCATGATCACCCCGCCGCTCGGATTCGGATGGGTGGGGTGAGGGTGGTGTCGCGCGCCGGGGTGCGGGTGTCGACGATTCCGCGGGACACGCCACCATCGGGACCGGGCAGCAGCATCCGGACGCTCCGTGGCACGGGCGAGCGGCGGCTGCTCGCGGTGACGGTGACCTCGCGGCCCTCGAGGTATCCGTGCCCCGCATCCAGTCCGCTCCAGCGTGGGTCGCTGACGCTCAGCAGGGCATCGGCCCCGGGCCAGTCGCCCATGACGAGCAAAACGGTGCCGCGGTCGCGCAGCCGGGCACTCAGTCGCGCGACATCGCCGTCGCGCGCGCGGCCCTGCGGGCGCACGGCCACGATCGGCAGCACCTCGGCCACAGCCGCGGCCACCGCCAGCCATCGCTGACCCGGTTCGGGGATGAGCACGAGACGCTCGAGATCCACACCGAACGACGCGGCAGCCTCGGCGCCCAAGGTGGGCATACCGATCGCCGCGCACCACGATCCCGCCTGCGACGCGGTGGCGATGAGGGCCAGCAGCAGGCTGGGGGAGGCCGAAACCGCATACGAGGACCCCGGACGGAGCCCTCCCTCGGGCAGCAGGGAAGCCAGCAACGGATGTACCGGCAGCGGCGGAGCCTCGACCCGCGGGGCTTGTGCACGGTCGAGCTGTGCCCGCAGGCGTCTCAGTTCGTCCGCGGGTGAAGCCGCGGTGTGGGAAAGGGGCGTGGCCATCCCGTCATGCTAGAACAAAGGTTCGACACTGGCCATACCGCTTGTTGGATAAGTGTACGAAACTCAGATGAAAAGTCCCACGGTGACCAGCACGACCGCGATCAGGGGCGTAGCGCCCTGCACCGCGGCGGCGCGTGCTTTCGCGGGCGACGACAACACCAGCACCAGGCTCGCGGCGAGCATCGACCCCGTGCCGACGAGCACGAGGGTCGCCCCGACGGAAAGGTTTCCCGCAGCGACCAGGATGATTCCGAGCCCGGTCGCGATCGCGAGGAACAGATTGTAGAAGCCCTGGTTGAACGCGAGCTCGCGCGTCTGCCGTGCCTGCTCGGGGGTCGTGCCGAACGTCGCCCGTGCCCGGGGTGTCGTCCAGATGATCGACTCGAGCACGAAGATGTAGACGTGGATGAGGGCTGCGAGGCCCGCGAAGACCAATCCGGCAATGACCAGTCCGGCAATGACCATGGTGCGCTCCTTTGGTGGCCGGCGTCCTGCGCCAACACCCAATCATCGCGCTCGGGTAGGCCCCGTGTCTCGCCGCGAACGGTCGCGACTCACCGTGTCCGCAAGAGGCACGCGGTGAGTCGCGACCGTTCGCGAAGATCGACGAGAGGACAGGCTCAGTGCCCGTGGTGGCCCGTCATCTCGCCGTGTGGCACGGCGTAGTCGCCGGCGTTGGTCTGCGCGAGCGCCGGAGTCGTCAATCCCGACACCAGTAGTGCTCCCGCCACGACGCCGATCAGTGCGCGTCCCGCGGGGACGGCAGAGCGGGCGGATGCCTCGGCATCCGTGCTCCCCTCACCCAGCCCCCGTGCAGCCCGGCGCAACGTCACGGCGGCCGCGCCAGCGATCGCCACGAGCATGATGCTCGAGCTCACGAGCGGCATCCACGCCATCAGGTCGAACAGGGCGAGGACAAGTCCACCGAGGGTCGCAATGACCCCCACGGCGAGGGTCGTGCGCACCAGAGGCATCCGTCCGAGACGCAACGCGACGATTCCCCACACCAGCTCGGCGACACCCAGCGCCGTGAGCGGCAGAAGCACACCGAGCGGTGAGCCCGCCGCCACGGCGATGTGGATGAGGCCCGCCCCCCAGGCAAAGAGGGCGGGCCACATGCGAATCGACATGATCAGGCGAGCGCCGAACGGTTCGACACGCCGCGCTCTGCACCGAGCCCGACACCGAGGAGCACGATCGCGCTCGCGAGGTGGAGGAAGTGATCGGCGGTGTTCAGCGCGAGGATGTTCGCGGCCGTGCCGACCAGGAAGAAGCCGACGATTCCGAGCAGCAGGTAGACCGCACCGATCGTGGTGTTGACGCCCTTGGCCGCGCGGACCGAGGACAGCCCGGCGATCAGCAGGGCGGCACCGATCAGGAGGTGCGCGATGTTGTGGAGCGGGTTTACCTCGAAGATGCCGAGGAGCAGTCCGCCGTCGGTCGCGATGAATCCGACGCCGCCGGTCACGGCGAAGCCGAGCAGGCCGACCAGGACATAGACGGCGCCGAAGATGATGGCGACCAGGCGGTTGGGTGATGTGCGCATGAGCGCCTCCGTTCTGCACGGTGATTCCGTGTCGTTGGGTGTTTCGGAGGCTAACGCTCATTGGATTGAAAGCTGAGGGGATTGCGTTCGACCGTGAGACCCGACAATATGTGCGCCCTGACGGCCCGATTCCACCCCGCGGAGTAGGTTGACATCGTGTCGCTCGCTCCCCGTGTCGCCGTTGTGATCCCGTGTCGCGACGACGCGGAGTTTCTCGAGGCGTGCCTGGTGGCCCTCGCCGCGCAGGATCGTCCCGCCGATCGTGTGATCGTGATCGACAACGGATCGACGGATGCTTCCGCGGCTGTCGCCCGCGCGCACGGTGCCGAGGTGTTCGTGGAAGATGTCGTGGGCATCTGGCCGGCGGCGGCGCGCGGCTATGACGAAGCCGTGCTGGATTGCGACATCATCGCCCGGGTGGACGCGGATTCGCGGCCGCACCCGGACTGGATCTCACGGATCGTCCGGGCGTTCGTGGCCGATCCTGCGCTCGGTGCCCTGACGGGTTCGGCGGAGTTTTACGGGGCGGGTCCGGTCGTGCGGTATCTCGGGGCGAAGTGGTACATCGGCGGCATGTACTTCTGGGTTACGCCGTGGCTCGGGCATCCGCCGGTCTTCGGCTCGAACTTCGCGATGCGCAGGGCGCTGTGGGTGCGGGTGCGCGACGAGGTCGACCGTGCAAACGCCGCCATTCACGATGATCTGGACCTGTCGATCCACCTGCGCCGTGCGGACGGCGTTCGATACGACCCGACGCTGCGGATGCCTGTCTCCGCGCGCCCGTTCGCGACGCACGGTGCCCTGTGGCGACGTGTCGGGCGCGTGATTCCGACGTTCGCCGCGAGTTGGCCCGTTGGTGCGGCCTGGCGACGCGAGCGTCCGACCCTCGAGCGGCAGGACACCCGGGGCGAGAATCGGGCCGAGGTTCTCGACGAGGGTGACGAGTGGGCTCCGGGCTTCGGTCGTTGAGCTCCCGCGAACCTCAGGTTCGGCTCAGGATCGCGCTATTCCTGAAGACTTTCTCGGCCAAGCGGCGAAGAGGATATCGAGCATGAACAGGGATTTCTTTTCTCCTCCCGCACACATCTTCTCCACAGTCGCACAATCCTGGCTTGACTTGAACATGAGAACTGTCTCATGATCTTGAACGGGGAAGGGATCGCTTGACGGTCCCACACACCTGGCTTTGGGGGCCGGGGGTATCTGGGGATTTTTCTGGAGCTCCTTCCGTCGTTGAAGTCGAGTCGTAGGAAATTCCACTGGGGGAAACGGGCATGCGTGCATCCATTGATCGCGCCGTCGGCTGGGGCCAATGGGGTGCGGTCGTCGTGACGGCGGGGAGCCGTTTCGACACGCACGCCGGCTCGCGTACCGCAGTCGGATAAGACCGATCCGCGCGCTGCGCGGGTTGGACAAGACGTCTGGCGAAAGCCGGACGGCTGGGGAAATGCAAGCTCGCACTGGGGAGGGTGAGCGCACATGGGGATGATGCGAGATGGCTGGTGGGGACCGGCCAAGACTGAAGCGGGCTTTAGCCTCGTCGAGGTCGTCATCGCGATGTTGCTGCTGATGGTGATCTCCTTGGCGGTTCTTCCGCTGATGATCACCGCCACGCAGTCGAGCGTGAGTAACCGGGAGATGGCGAAGGCGAATGCCTACGCCAGCTCCACCGTCGCGGCGCTGCGGGCGCAGTTTCCCGATTCCACGACGGCGACGTCGTGCGGATCGGTGAGAGCTGTCACCGGGGAAGCTGACGCCGAGACCGGCCTCACCTCGACGATCACCTTTCCGGGTGGGTGTCCGGCGCAGTACCCGGGAACGGTGACCGTTCAGGTCTCCGTCGCCCGTACCACTGCGCCGGGCACACCGCTCGGAACGGTCTCCACGCGAATCCTGGTGGGCAAAGCATGACGCCCCGGGGAACGAAACTTTTCGGCACGACGGGGCAGAGCTCCGGTGTCCGGGGCGATGAGGCGGGAATGTCTCTCGTTGAACTCATCATCTACGGCGCGATCACCGCGCTCTTGCTCAGTGTCCTCGCGACACTCTTCGCCTCGAGCCTGAGCGCCGAGGCCCAGACGCGTGACCGCGATACCGCGACGGGACGTGCGCAGGTGGTGATGAGTTCGCTGCAGTCGAGCATCCGCAACGCCAGCGACATGCGGGTGGATGGCAATGTCGTCCGTGCCGTTGTCGCGACCGGCACGAGCGGATGGTCGTGTGAGGCGTGGGCGCTGCAGGGCGACCGTTTGCTGTACCGCACGTCGAGCTCGGCGATCGGGTTGCCCGACGCATCCGGTACCGGTTGGTCGACCCTCGCGAGCGGGGTGTCCGCGGCGAAGTCCGGCTCCGCCTTCTCGATGTCGGGCCGCACGCTCGGCGTCTCGCTCACCGTGAAGACCGGCGCCACGAGCGTGCCCGCGGCGGGCAAGGTGCTGGCGCAGGCGAAGCAGAGCGGGACGGCGAAAAAATGCTGGTGAACCGTTCGCGCTCCGCCGGCGAGCAGCGCCGAGCCTCCGATGACACCGGGTCCGCAATCGTCTCGGTGTTGATCGTCATGATTCTGCTGAGCCTGATGGGCTTGACCGCCGCCGCGATCGTCACGAACACGACCGGCTCGGTCGTGCAGACGCGCGGCAGCGTACAGGCGAAGGCCGCAGCGGATGCCGGCATCACCGCGGCACTCGCGCAGGCACGTCGTACGAGCGAATTCTGCTCGCTGTCGCTTTCCGGCTCGCAGCCCAGCTACACGGTGACGAGTTCGTGCGCGTCCAACCAGGTCACCTTCACATCGACCGGCCGCGGTACCGACGGCGGCACGACGAAGACGCAGGCCGTCTACGCCTACACGCCCGCGAAGGACGTGGGCATGGGCGCCGATCTCACGTTTTTCAACAGCGCCACCTTCACGTATGAGGTGAAGACGGTCAGCCCGGGCAACGCGCTCACCATCAACATCCCGAAGGGCGACTTCACCTGCCAGGTACCGATCGTGGCATCCATTCGTGTGCAGGGTTCGTTCATCACGAAGGGCTCGTGTGACGTCGCGGGATCGGTGACGGCCGGCGGTTCGGTCGAGATGACGAACGGCAGCGACACGGTCCGCGGCAATCTGAGCGCCGCCGGAACCGACAAGAGTCTCGTGCGCGGTTCGGTCGGCGGGGCGCTGACGGTCGGCGGATCGCTCGAATTCGGCTGGGAACAGAAGATCATCGGCGGCAATGTGCAGGCCACGGGCGACGTCAAGCTCGGAAGCCAGCGGCTTTCGAAGGCACTGACGTTCCCCGCGGGAAAGAAGTTCGAGCAGAATGACGGCATCGTGTCGGGCACGATCTCGCGTCCCGCCGCGGTGGCAGCCCCGGCGGCCCCGTCGTTCGATGCCTGGTTCGACTACGCATATAAGTCCTCGGACTGGCCGGGCTACTCGATCATCACGCTGACCGCTGCCGGCACCGGTCCGGGCACGTGCAATTACTTCAACGCACACCCGGCAACGGGATGGACGAGCCTGTCGTCGCTCACGACACCCACCGTGTTGGATGCGCGCGCCTGCTCGAACCTCAGCGCGAACAGCGGCACCGATCCCGTGGTCACGCTGAAGACCGACCTGGTGATGCTGGCGAAGAGCTACGACCTGACGATGCTCACGATGACCGCCTCGTCGGGCACGAAACCGAAGCTGCGGGTCATCGTCGAAGACACGACGAAGGACGCCAAGCCCTCGTGCACGAACGGCGCGGGCAGCATCAACATCAACGGCACCTCGATGGCGTCGGGCATCACGGCGCTCGCCTACACACCCTGCACGGTCGACGTGCACGGCATCGGCGGTCGCGACAAGTGGAACGGCAGCCTCTACTCGGGCGTGTTCTCGTACGGCGGCCTGGTCACGTTCTCGAGTTCACCGATCTCGCTGCCCGGAATCACGGGTGGTCTGCCGGTGCTCGGCGATCTGGTTTCACAGCGAGACATCCGCTAGCGGATGAGAACGGCGCCACTCGGCGCACCGGCGATGGGGGTCGTCGGACGAAGAGAAAGCGATCTGGGGGAGTAATCATGGCAAAGACAGTCATCGGGCTGGAGATCACGGAAGAGAGCGTGCGCGCGGTCGAGGTGACCGCCGGGCGCCGTCCGGTGCTCGTCGCAAGCGGCGAGGTCGCGCTGCCCGCGGGCGTCGCGAAAGACTCCGAAGTGCTCGATCCGGATGCCGTGGCCCTGGCTTTGCGCCAACTGTGGACGCGCGCGGGGTTCCAGAGCCGCCGCGTGGTGCTGGGTATCGGCAGCCGGCGCGTACTCGTGCGCGAGTTCACCACAAAGGCGTTGCGCCCCGACCTGCTGAAGCAGTCCCTGCCGTTCCAGGTGCAGGATCTGCTGCCCGTTCCGGCCGAGCAGGCCGTGCTCGACTTTCTCCCCATCGCCGAGGTAGACGGACAGGTCAGCGGGTTGCTCGTCGCCGCCGTCTCCGAGACGGTCGAGGCGCTTCTGAAGACTCTCGAAAAGGCCAAGCTGCGCGCGGATGCTGTCGATTTCGCGCCGTTCGGATTGGCTCGAGCCGCGGGATCGTTCGCGGCGCCGGGTGAGACCGTCGCCATGGTTCACGTCGGTGACCACACGAGCTACGTGGTGATCGTCCGCGACGGAGTGCCGCTGTTCGTCCGCATCCTGCCCATCGACATCCCGACGGCAAACAGCGTGGCCCGCGAGGGCGCGAGCGATCGCGCAGCCACCGCCGACGTGGACGCCGCACTCGCCGAGATCTTCGAGACGGTTCCCGCGGGTGCACGAGTGCGGCTCGGAGCGGGTTCGGATGACCACTCGCATCCTCCGATCCCCTTCGCCGCAACGGATCTCGCCGCCCGGGTGCGCAGTACGCTCTCGTTCCACGCGGGTCGGGACGACGCTCCGGCGATCGATCGTGTGCTGCTCAGCGGCGCGGGGGCGGTGTCGGAGGGGGTCATCGATGCGCTGGACACCGCACTCGACGTGGACGTCGTCCTGGTGTCGGCTGCCGATGCGATCACGACCGACGTCGTGCAGATGCCGGAGGGCGACGCCGGTCGCGACTTCGTGAGCACCCTCGGGCTCGTGATCGGGGCGGAGGCCGCGTGAGGGCCTTTCCCGACAAGTTCACGCGACGGGCGGGGATCGTCATGATCGTCGCTCTTGCGCTCGCTGCCGCCGTCACGGTGGCCCTGCCTCTCGTGCTTCGCGCGGTGGGCTGAGAAAGAGAATTCGGTCGCCCGGACATCCCCCCACCCCCCTTGTCTGCAAGTGACCGAATGGCCGCCCCCGGGTTTCGATACGTCGATTCCCGGGGGCGTTTCCCTTCTCGTGAAAATGAGCTGTCTCTCATCTTGAGGTGAGAAGGCTCTCATGTTTCCAACACGTTTCGAGATCATGAGAATTGGATCCATCTGGACATACTGATCTTGGCATGTCTGATGACTGAAGCGAGTGTTGGATATACCGAATATTTATGTCGTTTGAACAGGTATTTATTAAGACCGTCAGCAAGCGTTCGTTTCCCGAGTCGCGAGCGATGGAGCCAGACCTGAGTGAGTCTTGAGCAAAAAAAGCGCCAAAGCCGATATATGCGTCTTGACTGAAGATGAGAAGTCCCTCATGATTCAGGACGGGGGATGGATGCATTCAGGTGCATCCGCCAAATGAGGCCGGGGCGGGCAGAGACCCTGACGGAGGGTTTGCCCGCCTCGACCGGCCCTGAAATGTCCACTGCAAGGGGAGAGAGAAAGAAATGCGAGCAATGATCAAGAACTACATCCAGGCCGAGCGCGAGCGACGCGAAGAGAACGGCGAAAAGGGCTTCTCGCTCATCGAGCTCATCATCGTCGTCGTGATCCTCGGCATCCTCGCCGCGATCGCCATCCCGGTCTTCCTCGGAATTCAGGGCCAGGCAGAGCAGAGCGCGGTAGAGGCTAAAGCAGCCAACGCTGCTTCTCAGCTTGCTGCGGCCACCGCCCAAAGCGCGACCGGCGCGGTCCCCGCTGTAACCACACTTACCAATCTGGATGACGGCGTCACCTTCGTAAACCCCGGGACGACCCTGGAGACGATCTGTGTGACGGCGACGAGCACTTCCGACGCCACGAAGACGGCTAGCGCAGGCCCCGGCTGCTCGTAACGTCAGCATCGAACGTGGGTGCGGGGCGTCGCTGACGCTCCGCACCCACGTCGTCAGTTCTGAGGATGTGGGAGAGACATGCCTCGTAAGAATCAAGATGACAGCGGCTTCAGCCTCGTCGAGCTCGTCATCGCGATGTTCGTGTTGGCGGTGCTCTCGCTGGCAGTGCTGCCGCTCCTCGTCGGCACCACGGACGTCAGTGCGCGAAACCGCGATTCGCTGGCGGCGACCGGGTTCGCCAATGACCTGCTCGCCACGGTCCAGCAGGACTACCCGGCGACCCCGGGCGACGTCACCACCAGCTGCCTCGCGCTGCGCGCCCTGCAGACCGCTCCGCCGGTCCTCGATCCGGCGAGCGGTTCGGAAGCGAGCCTGACCGTCGGCGCCTGCCCTGCGGTGTTCCCCGCTTCCGTTCCCGTGACTGTCACCGTGTCACAGGGTGGCGAGGTCGTCACCGCCGTCACGACCCGGGTCCGGGTGGGCGCGGCATGATCTCTCGATCCGTCAGGGACGACGCCGGCATCTCGCTCGTCGAACTCATCATCATCGTCGCAGTGCTGAGCGTTCTCGTCTCGCTCTTCGCCGTCACCTTCGTCACAGGCCTGACCACCCAGCAACAGACCGCCGAACGCAGCGCGGCCACGGCGCAACTGAACGCGGCGACCACGTCGATCACCGAGTCGGTGCGGGCGTCGGCCGACGCGAGGGTGTCCGCCTCGGGGCAGCGATTGGACGCAAAGGTGCTGCTCACGGACGGCGGCACCTGGGAGTGTCGCGCCTGGCAACTGCAATCCGGTGAGTTGCTTTACAGCGCGGGCACCACCGCGCTGCCGAGCGCCGACGCGTCATGGGCGTCGCTCACCTCGGGCGTTGAGGGAAACCTGAGCGCCGCCGCCGCCTTTGAAGAGAGCGGGACGAGGATCTCGCTCGGCCTGGAGATCACGCGAGGCGAAGTGAAGGTCGCCGTCACCGACGGCGCCCTCTCGCAGGTCATCTCGGCGGGGGGCCCGGCATGCTGGTGAACCCTCCGCCCGCCTACGCGCGCACACCGCGGCATGATGACGCCGGATCCGCCCTGGTCTCGGTGCTCATCATCATGCTTGTGTTGACCATCGGGGGACTCGCCGTGAGCACCGTTGTGGTCAGCAACACGGGCATGCTCGCGAGTTCGAGCGACCGCACGAAGGCCCAAGCCACGGTCGATGCCGCGATCGCGGCTCAGACGAGCCGCCTCGAAACGGGAGAGCTGCCGTGCGACGCAGCCTCAGCCAGTGACCACGTCGATGGCGCGGGCAGTCCCACGTACGACTACACCCTCGTCTGCGGCGACGGCCTCGCCACGCTCAGCGCGACTGCGCGGGTGGGCAACGCCGAGGTCGCCCGACAGGCCATCTTCAGCGTCTCGGGCGGATCTAAGCCGCCGACCGCGGGCGGACCGGGATTGTTCTACACCTATGGTCTGAACACGCGCCTGAACTCGTATGTCTTCGACGACGTCAACAGCGAGGTCGGCATCGACGAGTTCGTCGGCTCCGCCGGCGTGTACGCGTCGGCGGGCAAGATCGAGTGCGGTTGGGGCTCCGTTTTCCCGGGAGATGTGTACACCAAGGTTGGCGACCTGCAGATCGACTCGGGCTGCCTGGTTCAGGGCAACGCGTACATCGGCGGCACGGCCAACATCAACGGCGGCACGGTCGAAGGCAGCCTGGTCGCGCCCAAGAACGCCAATCACAACATCGCCGGAACCGTCGGCAAGGCCAGCGGCACCGAGGGCAACCTCTTCCTCGGCGGCACCCTCACTCTCAACAGCGGGACGGTGTACGGCAGCGTGAGCGCGTCAGGTTCCGGGGCTAGCACACTCGGCAGCGGGACCATCTACAAGAACTTCCGCTACGTGGGCAGCTACGGCATCTGGGGCACCCCGGCGAAGACGATCGTGAAGGGAACGATCCTGAAGGACACCGCGCTGGCCGCACCGACCCTTCCGGAGATCCCCGATTGGCAGGACGTGACGTTCACCCCGGTCAACGCGACCACGCCGCCGGCGGCGTGGGCCGAAGAGGGATACAAGCTGACCACCGTCACGGGCGACGCCTGTGCGAAGTGGTCCGGCAACTCGGCCGATGTCACGTCGGTCGCGGGCGCGCTGACGAGCAAGATGATCTTCGACATCCGAGCGTGCACCGGAAACTTCGACACCAACGCCGGCGACGCGAAAAAAGACGTCAAGATCAATAGGGACATCGCGATCATCGCGAACCGGTGGTTCCTGTCGGGTACGAAGTTCTCGAGCGCAGACGGGAATCCCCACACGATCTTTCTGATCACGCCGGATGGCAATCCCGCCGCCGCCGGTCCGCAGTGCACGAGTCCCGCGACCGACTCGCAGCAGCTCAATGACTCGACGGTCGAGTCGAAGATCGCGGTGTACATCTATACCCCGTGCCTGATGAAGTTCAACAGTGGCACCGCGACCTTCAAGGGTCAGGTCTACTCGGGGCAGCTGTCGTTCGGCGGCGGCGTGAAGGTTGCCTTCGCGCCGCGGAACATCCCGGGCTACGACTTCGGAAAAGACATCGAGCCCTGGCCGGGTGGCGGGGGCGGAGGCAGTTCTGACCTGATCTTCGCACTGCTCTCCACCCACGACATCGGGGTGGCGCCATGACCGCACTCACCCCCGCCGCGCTGGGCCTGGTCGTCGCATTCGCGGCCATCTTCGGCCTCGTCATTGGCTCGTTCCTGAACGTCGTCGTCTACCGCGTGCCCGCGGGCATTCCGCTCACCCGCGAGAGCCGCTGCCCGAACTGCGACGCGCCGGTCCGGCCGTGGCAGAACGTGCCGGTACTGTCGTGGGTTGGTCTGCGCGGACGCTGCGCGTCGTGCCGCACACCCATCTCACCCCGGTATCCGCTCGTAGAAATGCTCACCGCGCTGGTCTTCGCGGGCGTGGCGTGGTACTTCGCCGCCCCGGCGATGGCAGACTCCGCCGGCGCACCGCCCGCCGCGGTGGTCGTCGCAGTCGCCTACCTTTACTTCGCGGCGATCAGTGTTGCGCTCGCCCTCATCGACCTCGACACCCGCCGGCTGCCCAATGCGATCGTGCTGCCGAGCTACGTCGTGTCGCTGGTCCTGCTCGCGCTGGCCTGCGTGCTCGGCGCCGACTGGGGGGCCCTCCTGCGGGCCGTCATCGCGATGGCGGTGCTGTTCGCCTTCTACGCCATCCTGCGGGCGATCCGCCCCGACGGCATGGGCGGCGGCGACGTCAAACTCGCCGGCCTCATCGGCATCCAGCTCGGCTGGCTCGGCTGGGGGAGCGTCGTCGTCGGAGCGTTCGCGGCCTTCCTCCTCGGCGGCGTGTTCGGTGTCGTCCTGCTGCTCGCGCGCCGCGCCGGCCGCCGCACGGCGATCCCCTTCGGACCGTGGATGCTCGTCGGCGCCTGGGTCGGAATCGTGGCGGGCGAACACATCGCCCGCTGGTACCTACAGCTCTTCATCGGCGCATGAGCGCCAAGCCAGCCCGTCCCGGGCGGATCCATATGGAAAGGGAGGACCGACGATGACCAAGACCATCGTGGGACTCGAGATCACCGAGCAGAGTGTGCGCGCGGTCGAGGTGAGCGGCGGGCGGACGCCCACGCTCCTCGCAGCGGGCGAGGTGCCGCTGCCGCCGGGTGCCGCGCGGGATTCCGAAGTGCTGGATCCGGACGCGGTGGCCGTCGCGATCCGTCAGCTCTGGAGCCGCGCGGGCATCAGCGGCAAGCGCGTCGTGCTCGGCATCGGCAGCCGGCGGGTGCTCGTCCGCGAGTACTCGACCCAGGCGATGAAGCCCGAGCTGCTGCGTCAGTCGCTGCCGTTCCAGGTGCAAGACCTGCTGCCGGTCCCCGTCTCGCAGGCGGTGCTCGACTTCTATCCGTACGCCGAGCAAGACGGGCAGGTTCAGGGTCTCCTCGTCGCCGCCGTCGCGGAGACGATCGAGACGCTCATCGCGACGCTCGCCAAGGCGAAACTGTCGGTGGATGTCGTCGACCTCGTGCCGTTCGGGCTTGCGCGCGTCTCATCCCGTATCGGGCGGCCCGGCGAGGCGACAGCGATGGTGCACATCGGGGACCACACGAGCTATGTCGTCGTCTCGGTCGACGGAGTGCCGCGGTTCGTGCGCATCATCCCGCTCGACATCCCCACCGCCGCGGTACGCGCTCGCGCCCACTCGGCAACCCTTCTGGAGGTCGTGCCGACCGAGCCCGAACTGGCGCTCGCGGGGGCGGGAATGGCCACCGCGCCCGGGGCCGTCCGCGGAAGGTCTATGCTCCGCGCGCAGGCGGAAGCGGCACCCGCGGTCGCGGACTTCGCGGCGCGAGTCCGCAGCACACTGGCGTTCTACCGCGGCAGGCCCGGGGCGACGCGCATCACAACCGTATGCGTGAGCGGCGCGGGTCTGGCAGCCGAGGGGATGCGTGGAGAGCTCGCGAGAGTGCTCGACGTCGCGCCGCAGGCGGTCACGGCACACGCGATCCTCGCAATGAGCGGCACGGGCGACCCTTCGACGGATCTCGACCTCAACCTGGTCTCGACGATCGGGCTGACCCTCGGAGAGGTGAACCGATGAAGCGTCTTTTGCCCACCACGGCCTCCGTGGGGATCCCGCGGGTCAACCTCATGCCTCGCGCCGAGACCGAGCGACGCGAGCGCGCCGCCTTGGCGGTCCGGTGGGGCTTCGGTCTGCTGGCGGCTCTGCTCGCCGTCGCGATGCTCGCGGGCGGTGCGTTCTGGCTCAAGTGGAACGCCGACCAGCGGCTCGCCGCCGAACAGCTGCGCACGTCTGCGCTGCTGACCGAGCTCGCCACGCTCTCCGAGGTAAGTCGCGCGATCGCGATGAGCACCGAACTCGAGACATTCCGCGCAAACGCGATGGCATCCGACCTCGTGTGGTCCGACCTCTTCACCTCGCTGGCCGAGGCCCTTCCGTCCGGGGTGGTGGTGACGGGCTTCGACCTCACCGTCGGCGGCGCGCCGACGATACCCGCAGCCTCTGCGGAGACGGCCGAGGGCGACGCCGCTGGTGCGGACGCCGCAGTGGCCGGCGCCGACGCCGACCTCGCGCTCAGCGGAACGCTGGAGCTGCGCAGTCAGACGCCGATCGACGTCGCCCCGGCGGTGCGTGCCCTCCGTGATGTCGCGGGGGTCGTGCAGGTGGACCCGCTGGAGATGACGACTGAGCAGGTCGGCGAAAGCGACGCGACCACCTACATCTACCGACTCCGGACGGCTTTCGACCAGTCGCTTTACACGGGCGCGTACGCCGGGGAGGCCCTCGGATGAACATCCCGAAGCAATTCATGAATCTCATCGGCGGCATCCTGGTGCTCGCCGTCCTGGCGGCCGGCGTGTTGCTGCTGGCACTGCCGTTGTTCGGGCAATCGTCGGCGACCGCGACCGACGCTGACCTGGTGGTGCAGACGAACGCGACGTACGAGACGCAGATCGCCTCGCTCCGCGAGCGCGAGGCCGATATGGACGAGATCGAAGACACCGTCGCCGAGCTGCGTCGCGAGATCCCCGCGGACCCGCGACTCGATGACGTCTTCGAGGTCGTCGCAGCGGCCGCGCAGACGGCCGGTGTGAGCATCCGGACCGTCACGGTCGGCGACACGTCGGCGTGGGCGCCGCGCCCGGCACTGACCTCTGCCTCGGTCCTCACGAGCGCCGAGGCGCCCGCAGGCGAGTCGGCTCCCATCCCCGAGGCCACGACCGACGGCACCCTGCCCGCGGATGCGACGGAAGCCGAACCCACGGATGCGGCACCGGTGGATGATCCACAAACCCAGGTCGCCTTCACGATCACCCTGACGGCTCCGAGCCCGGCGCAGGCCGAGAGATTCATCGACGCGCTGGGGGAGGGCACCCGATTGATCGGGATCGTCCATTCATCGCTGACCTCCAGCACCGACACCTACGACCTGACGGTGAACGCCCTGGCGTTCGTCCGCACCGAGAACTGAGGCCCGCTCATGTCCGACACCTCCGCCTTGGACGCCATCCTCTCCGCCGCGGCGACGGCGCGCGCCTCCGACGTGCACCTGACGTCCGGCCGCCCGGCCCTGATGCGCGTGGACGGGGACCTGGCCCCGATTCCGGGATTCTCCGATCCTCTGTCAGCCGAGTGGGTCGAGCGAGCGGTGCTCTCCATCATGTCGAGCGCTCAGGCCGAGGACTTCGCAACGCACGGCGAGGTCGACCTGTCGTACGCCTCGACGAACCTCGGGCGCTTCCGCGTCAACGTCTTCCGTCAGGTCGGAGCGGTTGCGGTGGCGCTGCGCTTCATCTCCACGCGCGTGTCGTCGCTCGCCGAGCTCGGTGCGCCCGCCATAGCCCGGGACCTCGCGCTGAAGCCGCGCGGTCTCGTCCTGGTGACGGGTCCCACGGGTTCGGGCAAGTCGACGACGCTCACGGCGATGGTCGACATCATCAACAGCACGCTGCCCGCCCACGTCATCACGATCGAGGATCCGATCGAGTTCCAGCACACCAGCCGCACGGCTCTCATCCACCAGCGCGAGATCGGCTCCGACACGGCGTCGTTCTCCGAAGCCCTCCGACGCGTTCTGCGTCAGGACCCCGATGTGATCCTGATCGGCGAGTTGCGGGACGCGGTGTCCGTTTCGACCGCGCTGTCCGCCGCAGAGACGGGGCACCTCGTGCTCTCGACCCTGCACACGCAGAGCGCGGCGAAGAGCATCAACCGCATCGTCGACGTGTTCCCCGCGCACCAGCAGGACCAGGTACGCACCCAGCTCGGCGACACGCTGCAGGGAATCATCAGCCAGTCGCTGCTGCCCCTCGCACAGAGCGAAGGCCGCACGATCGCGACCGAGGTGCTGGTCAACACTCCCGCCGTGGCGAACATGATCCGCGAGAACCAGATCGCCCAGATCTACTCCGCGATGCAAGCAGGCTCGGCACTCGGCATGCACACCTTTGACCAGGACCTCAAGCGTCTCGTTGAGAGCGGCACCATCTCGGAGAAGATCGCGCGGACGTACGCGGCTGACGAACGGACCCTGGACGGCGTGCGGGTGCGCCCGCGCGATCTGGATGCCGAGGCGTGGATGTCGCACGCGGGCGAGCGTCAGCTGTCCGGATGGGGGAACTGACATGCCCGTTATACAGGAGTACAACTACCGCGCGGTCGACGGATCCGGCGGCGCGATCGTCAAGGGCACGATCGAGGCGTCGAGCGAGAACGCGGTCGTCGCGAAGCTGCGCGTCCAAGGACTGACCCCGGTCTCGGTCGTCCCCGTCTCGAAGACTGGCCTGAACCGGGATGTCTCGGTGCCGGGCCTCCGCAAGCGCGTCAAGGTGGCGGAGCTCGCGGTCATGTCCAAGCAGATGGCGGGCCTCATCAACGCCGGGTTGCCGCTCATGCGCACGCTTGCCATCCTGATCGAGCAGACCGAGGGCAAGCAGCTGCAGAGCGCTCTGGTGTCGGTGCACGCCGATGTCGAGTCCGGCTCGTCGCTGTCGACGGCGCTCGCGAAGCATCCGGATGTCTTCCCGCCGCTCATGATCAGCATCGTGCGCGTGGGCGAGACGGGTGGATTCCTCGGTCAGGCGCTGACGTCTATCGCCGAGACCTACAGCAACGAGGCGGAGCTGCAGAACAAGATCCGAACGGCGACGACATACCCGATCGTGGTGCTCGTGATCGCGATCGTCGGCGTGCTCGTGATGGTCACCTTCATCGTGCCGATCTTCAAGAACATGTTCGCGGGAATCGGGTCCGAACTGCCGCTGCCGACGCAGGTGCTCGTCACCCTCTCGGAGAACATGATGTGGCTGCTGCCGCTGTTGGCAGTCGCGGTGATTGCTGCGTGGATCTGGTGGACGCGGAACCGGACGACGGAGCGTGTGCGCAAGGTGGTTGATCCGCTCAAGCTCAAGATGCCCGTGTTCGGTCCGCTCGCGACCAAGATCGCGGTCGCCCGCTTCGCGCGGAACCTGTCGATGATGTTGCAATCGGGTGTGCCCCTCGTGCAGGCACTCTCGATCGTCGGTCAAGCCTCGAACAACTTCGTGATCGAGAGCGCCGTCCGTGACATCCAGGACTCCATCAAGCAGGGGCGCTCATTCGCCGTCCCGCTCACGAAGTCCGGCGTTTTCCCGCCGATGGTCGCTCAGATGGTGTCGGTGGGTGAAGAGTCCGGAACGCTCGCCGAGATGCTCGCCAGCATCGCGGACTTCTACGAGAACGAGGTTCAGACCGCGACCGACCAACTCACCGCGACGATCGAGCCCGTGCTGATCGTCGGCATCGGCGTGCTCATCGGCGGCATGGTCATTTCGCTCTATCTCCCGATCTTCTCGCTGTACGGCGAGCTCGGCCAATCCGGCTGATCAGAGTTCGGCTGCCTGTGTCGCTCTCCCCTTCGCAGAACAGCCGAGCCGCTCCCGGTCGTCGCTACGCGGCGGCCGGGAGCGAACACCCCATGGATCCAGACAACTCCGCCGTCAGATCGAGACGCGCAGAACTTCTTCGATCGTGGTCAGGCCCTGCGTGACCTTGCTCCAGCCGTCGTCCCGCAGCGACGTCATGCCGGATGCGAGAGCCACCTGGCGCATCTCCGTTCCCGTCGCGCGCGCCACGACGAGTTCTTCGAGCTCTTCGGTCAGAACCATCACCTCGTGCAGCGCGATGCGACCGCGGTAGCCGGTGCCTGAGCACGTCGGGCAGCCGTTCGCGCGGAACAGCTCGGGCGGGTCGGTGGGGTCGTGCGGGAACCCGAGCGACGTGAGCACGTCGCTCGTCTCGGTGAGGGGCAGACGGCACTTCGTGCACAGGCGTCGCGCCAGTCGCTGGGCGACGACAGCCGTGAGCGCGGTCGCGACGAGGAACGGCTCGCAACCGATCTCGACGAGTCGCGTCAGAGCGCTCGGCGCGTCGTTCGTGTGCAGGGTCGAGAGCACGAGGTGCCCGGTCAGGGATGCCTCGATCGAGATGACGGCGGTCTCGTGGTCACGGATCTCGCCCACGAGCACGATGTCGGGGTCGCTCCGCAGGATCGATCGGAGGGCGGCGGCGAACGTGAGGCCGGCGCGGTTGTTGACCTGCACCTGGCTGACGCCCGCGATGCGGTACTCCACCGGATCTTCGACCGTGATCGCGTTGACGCGCGGGTTGGCGACGTCGCGCAGCGCAGTATAAAGAGTGGTGGACTTGCCCGATCCGGTCGGGCCCGTGACGAGCACCATGCCGTGCGGGCGATGGATCGCCTTCTCGAACCGGGCGAGGTTGCCCGCCGACATGTTCATGTCGGTCATCGCCATGGATTGCCCGGTGTTGTCGAGGATGCGCATGACGATCTTCTCGCCCCACACGGTCGGCAGGGTCGCCACGCGCAGGTCGATCTGGCGTCCCTCATGGTGCACCGAGAGGCGACCGTCCTGGGGACGGCGACGCTCGGCGATGTCGATCGACGACATGATCTTCAGGCGCGAGATGATGCCGTCCTGAATGCCGCGGTCGGCTCGCTGCATCTCGTGCAGCACACCGTCGATGCGGAACCGGACAGTCAGCTGATGCTCGCCGGGTTCGACGTGGATGTCGCTGGCGCGGTCGTTGATGGCCTGGGCGATCAGCAGGTTGACGAATCGCACAACCGGGGCGTCGACATCCTGATCGTCGAGGGTCTCGGTGAACGACAAAGTTGACGTCTGATTCGTCTCGCCGATCTGCTCGGACAGATCGCTCAACTCTTCGTCGGAGCGCAGGTAGCGCTCGAACGCCTGCCGCAGCGCGTCGGCGGCGACAACCACGGGTTCGACGCGCAGGTCGGTCACGCTCGTCACATCGTCGATCGCGATGATGTCGGTCGGATCGACCATCGCCAGGATCAGCCGGTTTCCCGCACGCTCGAGAGGAAGGATGCGATAGCGGCGGCTGAGCGAACCGGGAACCAGAGCGATCGTCTGCGGATCGAGCACCGCTCCCGATATGTCGACGGCGCGGTGACCGGTGTGTGCGGCGACGGCCTCGGCGAGTTGCCACTCGGTCACGACGCCTTCGTCGACCAGGTGACGCTCGAGTTCGCTGGTGTCCCCGAACCGCGCCACGGCCTCGGTCATCTGGGCTGCGGTGACCGCGCCCGTGAGCACCAACGTCTGATAAATACCGCGCACGTGTGTACACCTCTCCTGCCGCGCTCCATCCTAGATGAGTGAGTCCGTTTGGCTGGGTCGGCGTGGATGCTGTTAATCGCAGGCGGAGGGTGTTAACCCCGGTGTGTGAAAACTGAACTCAACACCCTCCTGATCACACTCTACGTCCACCTCGATGACCGGATCCTGCCCGCGATCGGCTTCACCCGCGATCACCACCCGGGCCGCAAACCCGCCCTCAACGACGCGGAATTGCTCTGCCTGCTGGTCGCGCAACACCTGCTCGGGATCGCGTCGGATCGGAAATGGATCCGATACGCGCACGCTCACCTGAAGGGCATGTTCCCGAACCTGCCCGGCCAGTCCGGGTGGGGCAAACGCGTCCGCCAATCCACCGGGCTTCTCTCTGCGGTGATCACCGAGCTGGCCCGTGACACCCCGTCCTGGGGTGAGATCACCCGGCTGGTGGACTCGACCCCGCTACCGTGCGGGAAATCGCGGGAGACCGTGAAACGCTCAGACCTCGCCGGGCACGCCGACTACGGATACTGCGCATCCCACTCCCGATACTTCTGGGGCTTCCGGCTCTATCTGATCTGCACTCCCGACGGAATGCCCGTGATCTGGGGACTCGCGAGCCCGAAGATCGGTGAACGCGAAGCCACCCAAGCGATGCTCGACCACGACCGACACCTCATCCAGCCTGGACAGGTGATCGTTGGCGACAAAGGCTTCGCTGGGAAGCAGTTCGAGGACTTCGTCACCAACGACCTCGGCGCGCACCTGATCCGCCCCGACCGCAAAGACGAGACCCCCAGGTTCGGGAAACTCGGCAGCATCCGACAATGGGTCGAGTCCGTGTTCGACACCCTCAAAGGCCAACTCACCCTCGAAGACCACGGCGGCAGAACCCCCGCAGGCGTCTACTCCCGCGTCGCCGCAAGACTCCTCGCCCTCGCCGCCGGCATCTGGCACAACTGGCTCACCAACGCCCCCGCCAAACGCTCCCTCATCGCCTACGACCACTGAACCAAACGGACTCACTCATCTAGGGGCGAGGGTGTGCGTGGCCCGGTGCGCGCGACGCCATTGCCACCGCGGCGTCCGGGATCGGTTGGTCGGATGAGTGTGAGCGGATGTCTCGGCTGTCAAGACGCTGCACGGTAGCGTGTGCGCGATTAGCCTGACCTGATGGCCGACACCGAAGCCTCCGCGCAGGCGCCCCGACCACCCATCGCCCGGATCATCGCGTGGGCATTGCAGCGCAAGCCCATCCGCGCATTCCTTCTCTACTCGGAGCACCGCGGACCGATGCTCGCCGACAGCATCACCTACCGCCTGCTGTTCGCGGTCTTCGCGGCCGTCCTGCTCGGGTTCTCGATTGCGGCGCTGTGGCTCTCGGGCGATGCGGTCGCGTGGCAAGCGCTTCTGAACGCGGTCAACTCGGTCATCCCCGGTCTCGTCGGCGAGGACGGGCTGGTCGATCCATCCGACATCCAAGCTCCTGCCGGCCTGAGTCTGACGGGTGTGCTGTCGTCGATCGGTCTGATCGGTGCGGCGATCGGTTCCGTGGGTCAGGTGCGTTCCGCGCTGCGCTCGCTCGCCGATCAGCCCAACGAAGACATCTTCATCGTCTGGGCGCTGCTGCGGAACCTCGCCGTGGCGGTCGGTGTGGGCGTTGCCCTCGTGGTCGCTGCGGGCGTGACATTTTTCGGCACTGCCCTGGTGGATGTCGTCGGTGGATGGTTCGGTTTGCCGGCCGATCATCCGCTGTCCTCCTGGGGAACGTGGCTGCTGTCGGCGGTCGTCGTCTTCGTGCTCGACACGCTGGTCATCGCCGTCATGTTCATCGTGCTGTCCGGCGTCAAGGCGCCGAAGCGAGCACTCTGGACCGGCGCGCTGATCGGCGGATTCGGGCTCGTCGTGCTCCAGCAGTTGTCGGGCCTGTTCGTCGGGGGAGCGCGCGCCAACCCTCTGCTCGCTTCGTTCGCGGCGCTCATCGCCCTGCTGCTCTGGTTCAACCTCTCGAGTCAGGTCATTCTGATTTCTGCGGCCTACGTCCTGACCGGCATCGAGGATGATCGAGATCGCGTGCGCTCGCGATACGGCGCCCCCACCTTCCTCGCGCGGCGCGTCCGGCGCTCGGAGATCGCACTGGAGGCGGCGAAAGCAGAGCTCGACCGAGCCCGCGAAGACGAAAAGAAAGAGCGCGAAGCGGCGCTCGCCGAACCGAAGGGAAAAAAATGAGCGACATCGGCGTCCTCACACCCGCCTACTCGGCCCTAGCGGTCCGTGCCGCGGAGCAGCCCTTATTGGAGGCGGGTGAGCCCCTCATGGCCCGAGCCGCCGCGGCCACAGACGCGTGCGTTCACGACCTGCTCGAGGCATCCGTTGAACCCGCGGGGCCGGTCCTGGTGCTCGCAGGCACGGGCAACAACGGCGGGGACGCGCTCTTCGCGGCGGCCTCGCTCGCGGCCTCGGGCGTGCGCGTGGATCTGCTGCTGACGTCCGACCGCGCGCACAGTGAGGGGCTGGGTGCCGCCCGCCGCGCCGGTACACGGTGCGTCGGTCTCGACGACGTGCGCGCCGGCGCCGCCGGCTATCGCGTGATCGTCGACGGAATTCTGGGGATCGGTACCTCCGCCGCGCCTGCTTTGCGCGGCATTGCTCGCGCCGCCGTCGAGACGCTGATTCCCGCGGTCCGATCGGGCGCCCCCGACCGGCCGCGCGTCGTCGCGGTCGACCTGCCGAGCGGGCTGCACCCCGACGACGGTTCGGCGGACGATGCCGTCCTCCCGGCCGATGTCACCGTGACCTTCGGCGCCCTGAAGGCCGGCCTCGTCCGGGGACGCGGGCCCGAGTTCGCGGGCGCGATCCGGCTCGTCGACCTAGGGCTCGGCCCGGCCCTCGCGCGCGTGCGGCCCGAGCTCGAGACATCCGTGCCCGTCCGCCTCGTGGCCTGACCGCTCGCGGGCCTCAGCGCTCAGCCGCCGTCGTAGCGCTCGGCTTTTCTTGTTCAGTCGCGCGCGTAGCGCTCGACGAAGGTCCGGAGCATCCGTGACGGATGCGACACCGGCGCCGTGCGCACCGCCGCCAGGGTCAGCTCGAGTTCGTGCGCGGCGAAGTATCCGTGGCCCGCGTATGCGTGGATGCGCGTCGTGATGCCGTCGACGTCGAGTTCGGGATGGAACTGCGTTGCGTAGACGTTCTGTCCGACGCGGAAGGCTTGGACGGGACATCCGGCCGAGGATGCCAGGTGCACGGCGTGTGCGGGCAGTCGCGACACCGCCTCTTTGTGTCCGACGAACGCCCCGAACTCTGTCGGTAACCCCGCGAAGAGCGGGTCGCGCGCGCCCTCATCGGTGAGTGTGACCGGCACGACGCTGATCGGCTCACCGAACGTTCTGTCGATCACCGCGCCCTCGTGCGCGCCCAGTGTGCCGATGCCGTAGCAGGCCCCGAAGAACGGGAAGTCGGCCGGAACGACCCGGTCGAGCAGCGTCGCGAATTCCGCCTCGACGCGTTGCTGCACCGGCGATTTCGCTTCGGGCGCGTCCGAAGCGTTGAACGGGCCGCCGCCGACGATGATGCCCGACAGAGAGTCGAGATCCAGAGCGGGCATCGGCCCGGCCTCCAGCCGCACCCGGATCAGATCGCGCTCGTCGAGCCCGGCGGCGCGCAGCATCGCGGCGTACTCCTCGTCCGCGGGCAGGTCCTCGGCCCGCGTGGCGAGCAGCACAAACGGTCGCACGGATTACGAGGCGTACGTGACGAGGCCGAGCTCGACATCCGAGACGAGCTGCGGATGCGTCGGCACGACCCGCACCGTGTAGCCGAACGGACCCGTCACGGCCAGCGGCACGGTGCCCGTGAATATTGTCAGCCCGTCGACCGCGTCGCCGGACGGCGTGAGCGGCACGATCGAGCGCTCGCCCGTGATGGCGTCCTCGGCATCCGTCGTGCCGCACACGAGTTGCACGGCGACATCCGCGGCGGAAAGCCCATCGAGTGCAACCGCGGCGCGCACCTCGAGCACGTCACCCGCCGCCGCCTGCTGGGCGATGCCCGACCCGTCCACGCTCGCGATGTGCACTGACGGCCATGCGGCCCGCACGTGTTCCGTGTACGCCGCGAGCTCACGCGCCAGCGCGAAGTCATCGGCGCGCAGCTCGGTGGCATGCTCGGACGCCGGGGTGTACAGGCGGGCGACGTATTCCCGCACCATCCGGTCGCTCGTCGCCTTCTGTCCGAGCACCTTCATCGTGTGCCGCACCATCCCGAGCCATTCGCTCGGCACACCGTCCGTGCGGTCGAAGAACTTCGGCACCAGCTGGTGCTCGATCAGGTCGTAGAGAGCGGATGCCTCGGCATCGTCTCGCTCGTCGTCCGATCCCGCCGTATCGGCCGTGGGGATCGCCCAGCCGTTCTGCCCGTCGAACCACTCGTCCCACCATCCGTCGAGGATCGACAGGTTGAGCGCTCCGTTGAGCGCCGCCTTCATACCGGACGTTCCGGATGCCTCGAGCGGCCGGATCGGGTTGTTCAGCCACACGTCGCAGCCCGGGAAGAGCGTCTTGGCGAGCGAGATGTCATAGTCGGGCAGGAAGACGATCCGCCCACGCACCTTCGGGTCGCGGCTGAAACGCACGAGCTCCTGGATCATCTGCTTGCCCGAGTCATCCGCGGGGTGTGACTTTCCGGCGACGATGATCTGCACCGGATGCTCGGGGTCGGTCAGGATCCGCGTCAACCGCTCGGGATCCCGCAGCATGAGGGTCAGACGCTTGTAGGTCGGCACGCGACGCGCGAACCCGATCGTGAGTGCCTCGGGATCGAGCACGCCGGCGAGGCCGGTGCGGCTGCGCGCCTCGTCGACCAGCTCGCCCTTCATCGTCGAGCGGGTGTCCCAGAGCTCACGGTCTGAGACGCGCGCGACATCCGTCCAGTCATGGGTCTCGACGTGGGCGTCGCCGAAGGCCCGCTCGCTCAGGCCCTTGAGGGCGGGGTGCAGCCAGGTGGGCGGGTGGACGCCGTTCGTGATCGAGGTGATGGGAACCTCGTCGGTGTCGACGCCCGGCCAGAGCTGACCGAACATTCCGCGGCTGACCTCGCCGTGCAGCAGTGAGACGCCATTCGCGTGCTGGCCGAGGTGTAGGCCGAGCACGGCCATGTTGAACACGCTCGGGTCGCCGCCCGGCCAGCTCTCGAGCCCGAGCGCGAGGGCGCGCTGCGGATCGATGCCGCTGACGACACCGGCGGTCAGGTAGTCGGCGATCAGATCCTTCGGGAATCGGTCGATTCCGGCGGGAACGGGAGTGTGCGTCGTGAACACCGTCGACGCGCGCACCTGCGCCAGGGCCTCGTCGAACGTCAGGCCATCGTGGGTGATGAGCTCGGACATCCGCTCGATGCCCTGCAGTCCCGCGTGGCCCTCGTTCGTGTGATAGACATCGGCCTCGGGCCGGCTGGTGACACGGCACCAGGCGCGCAGGGCGCGAACGCCGCCGATTCCGAGCAGTGCCTCTTGTAGCAAGCGATGCTCGCCACCACCGCCGTAGAGACGGTCGGTGACCCGACGCATCTCTTCCGTGTTCGAGGGCGTCTCGGAGTCAAGCAGCAGGAGAGGCACGCGTCCGATGTCGGCCACCCAGATGCGCGCGTGCAGCACGCGACCGCCGGTGATGTCGAGCGACACCTCGACCGGGGTACCGGCTTCGTCGCGCAGCAGCGTCAGGCCGAGGCCGTGGGGGTCGAGCAGCGGATAGCTCTCGCGCTGCCAGCCGTCGTCGCCGATCGACTGGCGGAAGTACCCCGCGCGGTAGAACAGGCCGATGCCGGTCAGTGGCACGCCGAGGTCCGAGCAGCTCTTGAGGTGATCGCCGGCCAGGATGCCGAGGCCACCCGAATACTGGGGGAGGGAGCCGTCGACCCCGAACTCGGGGGAGAAGTACGCGATGTGCTCGGGCTTCGGGCCCTGGACGCGCTGGAACCACCGCGGCTGCGTCAGATACGCCTCGAGGCGATCGGCCTCTTCCGTGACGCGGTCGACGAAGGCGTCATCGCGGGCGAGGGCGTCCAGGCGCTCCTGCCCCAGCGCCCCGAGCATCCGGGCCGGGTTCTCTCCGACCTTCGCCCAGACCGCGGGATCCATGGACTCGAAGAGGGCGTGCGTGGCGCGACTCCACGACCAACGCCAGTTGGCGGCGAGCGTGTCGAGTGCCGCGATGCTTTCGGCGAGGACGGGTCGGACCGTGAACGTGCGAATGGCCTTCATGCGACTGATCATAGGCGTCTCATCTGACGTGATCCGACCGCGGCGAACGGGGTCCTGTCGTACCCGCGGGGTAGGGTCGAAGAAGGAGGAATTATGTCTATTGCACGACTTTCCGGAGGGCCGCTCGACGGCCAGGTGGTACCCCTCGAAGATGCCGACGACGACTCGCTCGTCCTGCCCTACAGCGAGGGTCAGATCGTCTACCGCCGTCAGGGCGAGCTCGAGCAGACCGGCGAATCGGATGGCCCCACGCAGGCCACGTTCGTTTACGTCGAAGAGACGCAAGAGATCAGGCCGAGCGACGAGTGAGCCGACGCGCTCGATCGAGGTCGAGCGCAAATACGACGTGAGCGAGGCCACCCGGTTGCCGGATCTGGCCTCGCTTCCGGGTGTGGCCGGTGTCTGGCCGCCCGAGTTACGGCCGCTGGATGCGATCTATTTCGATACGGCAGAGCTCTCTCTGGCGCGCCGGGCTGTGGCGCTGCGGCGCCGGACGGGTGGTCCCGATGAGGGGTGGCACGTCAAGTCCAGCGCCACCGATGGTCGCCACGAGTGGGGATGGCCGCTGGGCGAGGCTCTGCCGTCCGATCCGCTCGCGGTGGCTGTGCCCACCGATGTTCGCTCGTCGGTGACCGAATGGTGCGGTGACGATGAACTACGCCCCATCGCGCGCGTCCGGAACCAACGGCACGCGATCCTGCTTCAGGATGCCTCGGGCGCCGTCATCGCCGAGTTCGTCGACGACCACGTCCAGGCCACAGACCTCCAGACGGGTGCCGCGACGAACTGGCGCGAATGGGAGGTCGAGCTCGGCCCCGCCGCGCCCGCGGATGAGCGTGGCCGCGCCGATTTCTTCGCGGCGGTCGATGCCGCCGTCGCCGCCGTCGGGGGAGTGCCCGCGGCATCCGGTTCGAAGCTGCACCGCGCCCTCGGCCGCCCCGGTCGTTGAGCGAGGAGCGAAGCGACGAGACGAAACGCTCAAACGTACGCGTCCGTTGGTTTCGACTCGCTTCGCTCGCTCAACCTGAGCCGCAAAGGACTCAACGCGCTCTGCGCGCGCATTGAGTCCTTTCGGCTCACATATTGATCATGTGGCCGGCGAGGCCGTGGAAGGCCTCTTGCACGGCCTCCGACAGCGTCGGGTGGGTGTGGACGTTGCGCGCGGCCTCGAGCGCGGTCAGATCCCACTTCTGGGCCAGCGTCAGCTCCGGCAGCAGCTCCGACACGTCGGGGCCGATCAGGTGGCCGCCGATCAGCTCGAGGTGCTCGGCATCGGCGATGAGCTTGACGAACCCGATCGGCTCGCCGAGGCCATTGGCCTTGCCGTTCGCCGAGAAGGGGAACTTGGCGACCTTGACGTCGTAGCCCGCGTCGCGTGCCTGCTGCTCGGTCAGACCGAACGAGGCGACCTGCGGCGAGCAGAACGTCGCGCGCGGCATCATACGGTAGTCGCCCAGCGCCATCGTCTCGGCCTTGCCGATCGTCTCGGCCGCGACGACGCCCTGTGCCTCGGCGACATGCGCGAGCTGCAGCTTGGCGGTCACGTCACCGATCGCGTAGATGTGGGGGACGTTCGTGTGCATGAAGTCGTCGATCTCGATCGCGCCGCGGTCGGTGAGCTTCACGCCCGTGTTCTCGAGCCCATAGCCCTCGACGTTCGCCGCGAACCCGATCGACATCATGACCTTGTCGGTGTCGATCGACTGCGTCTCGCCGCCGCTGTTGGGCGTGTAGGTCACGGTCACGTGGTCACCGTGATCCGTCACCGACTCGACCTTGGTCGAGGTCAGGATGTCGACGCCGTACTTCTTGTACTGACGGGCGATCTCCTTCGAGACATCCGCGTCCTCATTCGGCAGAGCGCGGTCGAGGAACTCGATGATCGTGACCTTGACGCCGAAGTTCGTCATGATGAAAGCGAACTCCATGCCGATCGCGCCGGCGCCGACGATCACGATGGACTTCGGCAGGCCCCGCGTCATGATCTGCTCTTCGTACGTCACGACGTTCTCGCTCAGCTCGACGCCGGGCAGGAGGCGGACCTTCGCGCCGGTCGAGATGATCGCGTTGTCGAATGTCAGCCGCTCGGTCTGACCGTCGGCCTTGGCGACATCGATCGTGTTCGCGTCGACGAATGAACCGCGGCCCTCGTACTCGGTGACCTTGTTCTTCTTCATCAAGAAGTGGATGCCCTTGACATGGGTGTCTGCGACCTTGCGGCTGCGGTCCCACGCGGTGCCGAAGTCGAAGTGCGCGTCTCCCGAGATGCCGAACTGCTCGGCCTGGTGGGTGAAAACGTGGGCGAGGTCCGCGTTGCGCAGCAGGGCCTTGGAAGGGATGCAGCCGACGTTCAGGCAGACACCGCCCCAGTACTTCTGCTCGATGATGGCCACCGAGAGACCGAGCTGAGCGCTTCGCACGGCCGCGACATATCCGCCGGGGCCAGCACCGAGAATGACGACGTCGTAGTGAGGCATACCTTCAAGCCTAGACCCCGCGCGAGGCTCCCGCGCCGGGGTCGGAGGCTGTTCCGCGACCGCTTAGACGTCGTTGTTTCGGCCGCGGGCGCGGGCCATCAGGATGGCGACGAGAGCGCCGCCGAGACCGACCGCGACGATGCCGATGATGATCCAGATCAGGGTGAGATCGAAGCCTCCGGAATCCGCTTCGGCATCCGTTGCGTCGCCCGCGTCGGCGTCGGTCGTCGTGGCGATATCGGCGGGCACGGATGTCTCGCCGACCGAGAAGGCCAGCTCGCCCGAGATGGGGTGACCGTCACTGGAGACGATGCGCCAGACGACCGTATAGGTGCCGCGTTCGTCGGTTCCGGACAACTCCTGGATCACGCCGTTTCGGTCGAGGATCGGATCGCCCTGCTGGATCTCGGCTCCCGAAGGATCGACAACGAGAACCTCGGTCGCGCCCGCACCCTCGAGCGGATTCGCGCTGAACCGCAGGTCGATCTCGCTCGGGCCGGTCTCGACGATCTCGCCGTCGTCGGGGGTACTGCCGATCAGCTCGTCGTGAGCGAAGGCGGTGGAAGGCGCGGCGACGAAGAATCCGCACAGCACGACCAACAGGGCGGCAAGGCCGGAATGGCGCACGGTGAGCTGGCGTCGACGCGGCCCAGAATCCATGCTCCGAGACTAAACCGAGGGTCTCCGAGCGTCCACCGATGGGCTGCGCGCGACCGCATCGAGAAAGCGTGGCCCGTCACGCGTGGATCCGATCGGCTAGTCTGGACCGCGAGGAGGACAGCGTGTCAGAACAGCAAGACCAGGCGCCCCCGGCCATGCGCCGCGAGGCAGAGTCGGCGCATTCCACGCCCGATACGACCCAGACGTTCGGTCACGATTCCGACCTCTCGTTCGTCCCGTTCGGTTCCGACCTCTCACAGGCCGAACTCGACGCCATTTCAGCTCTCCCCGCTCGAGCGGCTCTGCTGCTGGTGCGGTCCGGTCCGACGGCGGGTGCGCGGTACCTGCTCGACTCCGAGGTCGCCACGGTGGGCCGTCACCCCGAGGCCGACATCTTCTTCGATGACGTGACCGTCTCTCGTCGTCACGCGGAGATCACGCGACGTCCCGAAGGATTCGAGCTCGTCGATCAGCGGTCGCTGAACGGCAGCTATGTCGATGGCGAACGCGTTGATCGCGCCCTGCTCGTCAATGGCGCCGAGGTGCGGATCGGAAAGTTCCGTCTGACCTTCTTCATCTCTCCGGTCGATCTGCCGCTGCCGGCGGACGGCTGATGCCCACGGCTGTTTCTCGAAACTCTGCGGCGGGCGCGGGCCTGCTCAGTATCGGGCAGGTGCTGGCCCGGCTCACGCCGGAGTTTCCCACCCTCACGGCCTCGAAGCTCCGCTTTCTCGAGGTTCAGGGCATTGTCACGCCGACCCGCACCGAGTCCGGTTACCGCAAGTTCTCTCCCGCGGACGTCGACCGGCTTCGGCTGGCACTCCAATTGCAGCGCGACCACTACCTGCCCCTGGGCGTCATCCGCGAATATCTCAGCGACCTCGACGCCGGACGCGACCCCAGTCACCCGGGTCAGCAGCCGCCGCCCACGATCCACCCGCAGGGGCGTCGCTACCGTCGGGATGAACTGTTGCGCGCTGCCGGCGCGACACCGCAGCTTTTCAATGAGGCCGTGTCGTCGGGCATCCTTCCGGCCGCCGAGTCGTTCGGCGATCAGAGCGTCTCGTTGTTGCGAGCGATCGTTTCGCTCGACAGCCACGGCATCGAGCCCCGCCACCTGCGGACGATTCGGCAGAGCGCCGAACGCGACGTCTCGTTGATCGAGCAGGCGCTGGCCCCGCTCACGCACCGCGCCGACGCGCCCTCGCGTGCACGGGCGAACGAGGTGGGCCCCGAGCTCGCACGTCGCCTCGATGAGGTGCGCGCCATCTTCGTTCGTTCCGCGCTCACGCGGTTGCTTCCGTGATCGTTTCGAGCTTCACATCGGGTCGTCCGGCGTGTCGCGGCGGATGTCGTTGCTCGGTGACGACGGGTGTCCTAGCGTGGGGGATGAGTCGCGAACCTGCGTCTCGGAACCCGGCGAGGAGGACGCGATGAACGCTGGCGAGCTCGCCGACGAGAAGCGTTTCGACTCGGACCTTTTGTTCACGGACGGGCTTCCGGCAATGGACGACGAGGTCGGCTACAAGGGCGCCGTCGCCGCCCGTGCAGCGGGAATCACGTACCGGCAGCTCGACTACTGGGCTCGCACCGAACTGGTCGAGCCGACCGTTCGTGGCGCGAGCGGCTCGGGATCACAGCGGCTCTACGGTTTCCGCGACATCCTGGTGCTCAAGCTCGTCAAGCGTCTCCTCGACACCGGAATCTCTTTGCAGCAGATCCGCACCGCGGTTGATCAGCTTCGCGCCGCGGGCATTCGCGATCTCGCGGGTACGACACTCATGAGCGACGGAGCATCCGTCTATCTCTGCACGTCCAACGACGAGGTCATCGACCTGGTCAGTCGTGGACAAGGCGTGTTCGGTATTGCCGTCGGCAAGGTGCTGCGTGAGGTGGAGTCGACGCTCGTCGAGTTCGGCCCGCAGACGGTCGACACGATCGACGAGCTGGCCGCTCGCCGCTCGGCCCGCACCGCCTGACCAGAACCCCTTCCGGTTAGCACGGAGCACTGTTCGCCGCGCGAGGTGATGCGCTGTCGCCCTGTCCGACGATGTCCCACTTTCGCCCTGTCCGACGATGTCCCACTTTTGTTCGGTATGGAGTGCGTCGCGGGGGGCCGTGCTGATGGTTGTCCCATTTTCGCTCGGTATAGGCGCGAATTACCGGCGAAAAATGGGACGCAGAAGCGCGAAAGTGGGACACACAGCGGACGGGAGAGGACGTTGGGTCGGAGCGCCGGGGCTACCGTCTGCGGTGCAGTGCGTCGAACTCAGATGCGGGCTTCGCCCGGGACCGGGCTAGATGCGGGCGTCGCCGGGGACCGGGATGCGGCCCGTGCGCATGACGCGGTCGAGCAGTGCGTCGAAGTCGGCCGCGAGCTCCTGAGCGGAATCACCGGGCCAGATGTGCAGCGGCTTCGCCGCGCCCTGCGCCTGCTGGAGCGACGTGCGCTCGGGCAGTTGGGGTGACAGGACGAGGGGGCCGAACATATCGCGCAGCTCCTTGATGCGGAACTGGTGCTCGATCGACTGCGGGCGCACGCGGTTCACGACGATGCCGAGGGGCTGGAGACGCGGCGAAAGACCGCGACGGATCTCTTCGATCGCACGCAGGGCGCGGTCCGCGGCCGCGACCGAGAACAGGCCGGGCTCGGAGACGACGATGACACGGTCGCTGGCCGCCCAGGCGGTGCGCGTGAGGGCGTTCAGCGAGGGGGCGCAGTCGACGAGGACGAGGTCGTAATCGGCCTCGATCGTCGCCAGCGCCTCTTCGAGCTTCCAGACGTCACGCACGCTCGGGTGCGGCCCGTCGAAGTTGATGGCGGAAGGGCTGCCGATCAGGACATCGATCGTCCCGGGGTGGACCTTCGCCCACCCGCTCGACGTGATCGCCTGTCTGACGACCTTCTCTTTGGGGTTTCCGAGGACGTCGGCGACATTGAGTCGACCGGCCACCTGGATATCCATGCCGGTCGAGACATCCGACTGCGGGTCGAGGTCGACGACGAGGGTCCGGACGCCCCGAGCGAATGCCGCGGAGGCAAGCCCGAGCGTCACGGTGGTCTTTCCGACCCCGCCCTTGAGGGAGCTGACGCTGAGTACGTGCACAATCGTCTACGTTACCGTCCCCTAGGCTGTGGAACACACTCAGGTCGACGCGCCGAAGCTGTGAGGTGTCATGTTCCGCAAGATCCTTGTCGCGAATCGTGGTGAAATCGCCATCCGCGCTTTTCGGGCCGCCTACGAAGTAGGTGCTCGCACTGTTGCTGTCTATCCCTACGAGGATCGCAACTCGCTCCACCGGCTGAAGGCCGATGAGGCCTATGAGATCGGGGAGCGGGGTCACCCCGTGCGTGCCTACCTCGATGTCGACGAGATCATCCGGGTCGCGCTCGAGAGCGGTTGCGACGCGATTTATCCCGGGTACGGATTTCTCTCCGAGAATCCGGATCTCGCCGAGCGTGCCAACGCCAACGGCATCGCGTTCATCGGACCGCCCGCGCGCGTGCTCGAGATGGCAGGCAACAAGGTCACGGCGAAGCATCACGCGATCGCCGCCGGGGTTCCCGTGCTCGTCTCGACCGAGGCCTCCGCGGACGTCGACGAACTCGTCGCGCAGGCCGACGAAATCGGATTCCCCCTGTTCGCCAAGGCCGTCGCGGGTGGCGGCGGGCGAGGGATGCGCCGGGTCGAGAGTAAGGGTGAGTTGGCCCCCGCCCTCGCCGAGGCCATGCGCGAGGCCGACAGCGCGTTCGGAGACCCGAGGATGTTCCTCGAGCAGGCCGTCGTCCGGCCCCGCCACATCGAGGTGCAGATCCTCGCCGACGCAACGGGACAAACGGTGCACCTGTTCGAGCGCGACTGCTCGCTGCAGCGCCGTCACCAGAAGGTCATCGAGATCGCCCCCGCCCCGAACCTCGACGAGGACTTACGGCAGAAGCTCCACAAGGATGCCGTGGCGTTCGCCGAATCGATCGGCTACATCAACGCGGGCACAGTGGAGTTCCTCGTCGACACCGAGGGGGACCGCGCCGGACAGCACGTCTTCATCGAGATGAACCCGCGCATCCAGGTCGAGCACACCGTCACCGAAGAGGTGACGGATGTCGACCTCGTCCAATCGCAGATGCGGATCGCCGCGGGCGAGACCCTGGCCGACCTCGGCCTCGAGCAGACCGACATTCGTCTGCGCGGTGCGGCGCTCCAGTGCCGCATCACGACGGAGGACCCGACGCAGGGCTTCCGGCCCGACACCGGCAAGATCACCACCTACCGCTCGCCCGGTGGCGCGGGTATCCGCCTCGACGGCGGAACGACCGCCGCAGGCTCACAGGTCAGCCCCCACTTCGACTCGATGCTGGCGAAGCTCACGTGCCGCGGGCGCGACTTTCCCGCCGCGGTCGCCCGGGCGCGGCGTGCTTTGGCCGAGTTCCGCATCCGTGGCGTCTCGACGAACATTCCGTTCCTGCAGGCCGTGCTCGATGACCCGTCGTTCGTCGCGGGAGACATCGCGACGTCGTTCATCGACGAGCGCCCCCAGTTGCTGCGTGGCCGGGAGTCGAAGGACCGCGGAACGCGCCTGCTCAACTGGCTCGTCGATGTGACGGTCAACAAGCCGAACGGCGAGAACCCGCTCTCGATCGACCCGGCGATGAAGCTGCCGAAGGTCGATCTGAGTGTGCCCGCACCCGAGGGCGGACGCCAGCGTCTGCTCGAACTCGGGCCCGCGGGATTCGCTCGCGCGTTGCGCGAGCAGACGCCCCTCGCCGTGACCGACACGACCTTCCGCGACGCGCACCAGTCTCTGCTCGCGACCCGAGTCCGCACGCGTGACCTCGTGGCGGTTGCGCCGTACGTGGCGCGCCTGACGCCCGACCTGTTCTCGGTCGAGGCGTGGGGTGGGGCGACGTACGACGTCGCCCTGCGGTTCCTCGGCGAGGACCCGTGGGAGCGGCTCGAGCGTCTGCGCGAAGCGTTGCCGAACATCCCGATCCAGATGCTGTTGCGCGGTCGCAACACGGTCGGCTACACCCCGTACCCGACCGCGGTGACGGACGCCTTTGTCCGCGAGGCGGCGGCTACCGGTGTCGACATCTTCCGGATCTTCGACGCGCTCAACGATGTCGCACAGATGCGCCCCGCGATCGACGCCGTGCTCTCGACCGGGTCCACGGTGGCCGAGGTGGCCGTCTGCTACACCGGTGACCTGCTGAACCCGAACGAAGACCTGTACACCCTCGACTACTACCTGCGTCTCGCCGAGCAGATCGTCGAAGCGGGTGCCCATGTACTGGCGATCAAGGACATGGCCGGGCTGCTGCGCCCCGAGGCGGCATCGCGGCTGGTGTCCGCGCTCCGTTCCCGCTTCGATCTGCCCGTACACGTTCACACACACGACACCCCGGGCGGCCAGCTCGCGACGCTCCTCGCGGCAAGTGCGGCCGGCGCGGACGCTGTGGATGCCGCATCCGCACCCATGGCCGGGACCACCAGCCAGCCGTCCCTGTCGTCACTGGTCGCCGCGCTCGCGCACACCGACCGCGACACGGGGCTCGACCTCGACGCGGTCGCGGACCTCGAGCCCTACTGGGAGGCCGTGCGTCACCTGTACGCGCCGTTCGAGTCCGGCCTGCCGGGCCCGACAGGCCGGGTCTATCGTCACGAGATTCCCGGGGGACAGCTGTCGAACCTGCGCCAGCAGGCGATCGCTCTCGGCCTTGCCGACGACTTCGAGTTGATCGAGGACATGTACGCGGCGGCCAACGGGATCCTCGGGCGTATCCCCAAGGTGACACCGTCGTCGAAGGTCGTCGGCGACCTCGCGCTTCACCTCGCGGCGGTCAAGGCCGACCCCGCCGACTTCGAAGCCAATCCGCAGAACTACGACATCCCGGACTCCGTGGTTGGATTCATGGCGGGTGAACTCGGAGATCTGCCGGGCGGATGGCCCGAGCCCTTCCGCACGGCAGTGCTGGCCGGGCGCACCGTCAAGATCGAGGTGGAACCTCTGGCTCCCGCCGACTCGGAGGCGCTCGCGGGCGATGCCGGGGCGCGCCGCGAGGCGCTCAACAGGCTGCTGTTCCCCGTGCCGACCCAGCAGTTCGCGCAGGTTCGTGAGGTCTTCGGGGACGTGTCGCTGCTCGACACCTCGGACTACCTCTACGGTCTCGTGCCGGGCGAGGAGCACGCGGTCGAGATCCAGCGCGGCGTGCGACTGCTGGTGGGACTCGAGGCGATCGGGGAGGCCGACGATAAGGGCATGCGCACCGTCATGACGACTCTGAACGGCCAGCTGCGTCCCGTGTTCGTGCGGGATCGGAGCATCGCCGTCGAAGCGCGGCAGGCCGAGAAGGCTGACACGACAAAGCCGGGTCAGATCGCGGCTCCGTTCTCCGGCGTGGTCACGCTCAAGGCATCCGTCGGTGACACCATTCAAGCGGGGGAAGCGGTCGCTTCGATCGAAGCGATGAAGATGGAAGCGGCGATCACGTCGCCCGTCGACGGCGTGATCGAGCGTCTCGCGATCGGCCCGACCCAGCAGGTCGAGGCCGGTGACCTTTTGGTTGTGGTGCGTCCGGCGCACTAATCTGGGGCAAGTCCCACCCCCCAACTGCAAGGTCCGGAGTTCCAGTGACGCCTCACGGCAAAGATCCGAGCGCCGACGACCCGGACAACGGGATCCTCGACGACGTGCCCTCGGTCGAGACGTCGGGCATCGGGTTGATGGGTACGCAGACGGCCCACGTCAACATCGCTCTTCCCGCGGAAGACGAGGATGACGACGAGGATATCGTCGAGGGCGACATCGCTTTCGCGAGCGGATTCGTCACGATCGATCTGCCCGAATCGGCTGCCGTCGATCCCTCGGACAACGAGGTTGTCGCCGAAGAGTCTGACGAGGTCGACCTGGCTGAGATCGGCCCCGCCGATACCGCGCCGGACGAATTCACGGTCGCCGAAACCTCTGTCGAAGACGACGAAGCAGATAACGTTCGTCTGGATGACGAGGAGCTGACCGGCTTCGAACCGACCGGATTCGAACCGACTCCCGTGGCGTCTGCACCCGCCGTGTCTGCACCCGTGGCGTCGGAAGCCGCGGTGAAAGAAGCCCACGCGTCGGATACCGATGCCAGAGACGATGAGCACCTCGAAGCTCCGGTTGACGACGCGCCGGACGAGAAGGAGACGACGATGAACGATGAGACTGACCGGGCTGTAGAGCCCGCCGAGCGGCGCGAGGTCGCTCGCGCCACGCAGGCCGAGGCGCCCGTGCTGGTCTCTCGCAGAATCGGTGAACTTGCGGACGTGGCAGAGCGCGAAACATCCGATCTGCTGACCGCCGACCGCCTGCTCGACCCGGCGCAGGTCACGCGTCCCGAGCCCGAGGGCGTCTGGCAGCACCTGCTGTATTCGGTGTCGGGCGGCAAGGTGAACATCGGTGACAGCAAGCGTGCCCGCGCGCGCAAGGCTATGGATCGACGAATCGCGGCACCCCTCGCCGGCGGCGGAGCGCGTTTCGTCGCGATCGTCTCGCGCAAGGGCGGAGTCGGAAAGACGACCATCACCACCTTGCTCGGACAGGCTCTGGCCGACGCACGTGACGACCGGGTGATCGCCGTCGATGCCAACCCCGACCGGGGCACCCTCGCCGAACGCATCGCACGGCGAAGCGGGCGAACCGTCCGTGACCTGGTGCGCGAGCGTGAAAACCTCCGCGGTTACAACGATGTCTCGGCGATCGTCGCGCGCGACGAGACCCGCCTGGACGTGCTGGCATCCGACACCGACCCGCGTATCGCCGAGGCCTTCAGCGGTGATGAATACCGCGCGGTCGCCGAGGTGGCGGCCCACTACTACTCGGTCGTCCTGACCGACACGGGCACCGGCATCGTGCACTCGGTCATGGGCGCCACGCTGGATCGTGCCGACCGTCTTGTCGTCGTCGCGGGTCAGAGCATCGACGAAGCACGCCTGGCATCCGAGACGCTGACGTGGCTCGAGGCCAACGGCTACGAGGAGCACGTACGGAGCGCCATCGTCGTGCTGAACATGTCATCGCCCGGAACCTCGCCCGTGCGCCAGGATGAGCTCGAGACGCACTTCCGCACTCGAGTGCGCGATGTCCTCCGTGTGCCGTACGACCCGCAGCTCGCGACCGGAGGCGCCATCGTCTTCCGCGACCTGCAGCCCGCGACCCGGGCGGCGGCCCGTGAGCTCGCCGCAAAGGTCGTCGAGGGCCTTCAGTCCGTGCCGACGGCGGCCTGACGCACCATGGCTGTGCGTGACATCCGTCTCTTCGGCGATCCCGTTCTGAAGGCGCGATCGACCGAGATCGCCGAGATCGACGAAAGCGTGCGCGCACTGGTGCGCGACCTGCTCGACACCGTCGAGCCCCCCGGTCGCGCCGGCGTCGCCGCCCCGCAGATCGGTGTGGGTCTGCGCGCCTTCAGCTACAACATCGACGGTGACATCGGATACGTCTTGAACCCCGTCCTCGTCGAAGTTCGGGGCGAGCCTGAGCCGGTGGACGAGGGGTGTCTCTCGGTTCCGGGTCTCTGGCACCCGGCGCTGCGGTACCCATGGGCACGCGTCGAGGGTATCGATCTCGACGGCGAACCTGTCGTGCTCGAGGGTGAGGGGCTACTGGCGCAGGCGCTCCAGCACGAGACCGATCATCTGGATGGCACGCTGTACCTCGATCGACTCACCCCGGAACGTCGACGGCTGGCGATGCGCGAGGTGCGCGAGTCGTCCTGGTTCTGAAACGTCGTTTCGTCTCGCTTCGCTCGCTCAACGACCGGGGGTTATCCGGTCGTTGAGCGAGGAGCGCAGCTCCGAGTCGAAACGCGCTACGGCATCGTGACGTTCGTCGTCGCAACCGGCTCGCGATACAGCTCGGCGATGTCGTCCGCGAAGTCGCCGACGATCACGTTGCGCTTGATCGACATCTTCGGCGTGAGGTGACCGCTTGCTTCGGTCCACTCGGTCGCGAGGATCGTGAACTTGCGGATGGACTCCGCCCGAGACACGTGGGCGTTGGCCGTGTCGATGGCCCGCTGCACCTCTGCGCGCACGGCATCGTGCTCAGCAGCCTCGGTAAGGGTCATCGTGCCCGAGTGTCCGTTGTTCGCGAGCCACGTCGGCAGCATCTCCGAGTCGAGCGTGACCAGCGCCGCGATGAACGGCTTCTGGTCGCCGACGACGACGACCTGTCCGACGATGGGATTGGCGCGGATCGGGTCCTCGAGCGCGGCGGGAGCGACATTCTTGCCTCCCGCGGTCACGATGATCTCTTTCTTACGTCCCGTGATCGTGAGGAATCCCTCGTCGTCGAATGAGCCGATGTCGCCGGTCTTGAACCAATCACCGTCGAATGCCGCGGCGGTCGCCTCCGGGTTGCGCCAGTACTCCTTGAACACGTCGATGCCGCGGACCTCGATCTCGCCGTCCTCGCCGAGGCGGACGCCAACACCGGGCAGGACGGGGCCGACCGTGCCGATCTTCGACTTGGTCGCGAGGTTGACGGTCGCCGGCGCGGTCGTCTCGGTCAGGCCGTAGCCCTCCAGGATGACGATGCCGAGACTGTGGAAGAAGTGCCCGAGGCGCGGCCCGAGCGGTGCCGAACCGGACACGGCGTACTGGATGCGTCCGCCCATCGCGGCTCGCAGCTTGCTGTAGACGAGCTTGTCGAACAGCGCGAACTTGATCTTCAGGCCCAGCGGGATCTTCTTCCCGTCCTGCAGGAGCTTCGAGTGTTCGATCGCGGCATCCGCGGCGGCTCGGAAGATCTTGCCCTTGCCGCCTGCCTCGGCCTTCTGCTCCGACGAGTTGTAGACCTTCTCGAAGACGCGCGGAACCGCGAGCAAGAACGTCGGTTTGAAGGATCCGAGCGCGGGCAGCAGCTGCTTCGTGTCGGGCTGATGCCCCGTCTTCACCCCCGCGTGAACATCCAGGATCGAGATGAACCGCGCGAACACGTGCGCCGTTGTGATGAAGAGGAGCGTCGACGCGCCGGGCGTCTGCACGACCTCCTTCAGAGCGACGGCTGAGTTGCGCGACAACTCGACGAAGTTGCTGTGCGTGAGCACGCACCCCTTCGGGCGCCCCGTCGAGCCCGACGTGTAGATGAGCGTCGCGATGTCCGAACCCTGCGCGATGCCGCGGCGGCGTTCGATCTCGGAGTCGGGAACGGATGCGCCGAGCTCGCTGAGCTTGTCGATGGCACCGAGGGCGAGCTGCCACACTTCGCGGACCAGGGGGAGGTCGCCGCGAACCTCGTCGAGACGAGCGGCGTGGTCGGCAGCTTCGACGATGCAGACCACAGCACCCGAGTCCTCGAGGATCCACTGGATCTGGTGAGGGGAGCTCGTCTCGTAGATCGGCACCATGACGGCGCCCGCGTAGAACAACGCGAAGTCGATCAGGGTCCACTCGTACGTGGTGCGTGCGAGGAATCCGACCTTGTCACCGGGTTCGATCCCGGACGCGGCGAACCCCTTGGCGAGGGCGATCACCTGACGACGGAACTCCGCCGCAGTGATGTCTCGCCACCCCTCGCCCTGCGGCACGGCGAAGAGCGCGAGATCGGGCGTTGCCGCGACGCGATCTTCGAGCAGATGGGTCACATTGGCTTTCGGGTCCGCGGGAACGATTGCGGGGACCTCGAATTGGACGGCACTCATTATCGGCAGCTCCTTTGGCACCGGGGTGTTGTCGGCTTCAGGCTGAGTCTACCCTCTGGTGGTACTCGGTCTCAGGGATTCGAGACCCGGTTCGCGGGCGTTTGCGCGGCTAGACTGCACGAGGCCGTCCGTGGTCGCACGAGGTCGCGAAGGAGTGTGGGAGTGCTTTCGATCGGCATCGACATCGGCGGAACCAAGATCGCCGGGGGAGTGGTCGATGGGTCGGGCGCGATCACGCGTGCGCTCCGCGTGGACACCCCCGAGAGCCCGCGCGACATCGAGAAGGCCGTGGCCGCGATGATCCGCGACCTGCGCTCTGGCTCCGCGATCACCGCGGTCGGTGTGGCCGCCGCGGGATTCATGAACCGCGAACGTACGATCATGCGCTTCTCGCCGAACATCGCGTGGCGTGACGAACCCCTGCGCGACAGGATCGCCGAGCTCGCGGGTGTCGAGATCGTGCTCGAGAACGATGCAGATGCCGCCGGCTGGGCGGAGTACCGCTTCGGCGCCGGTCGTGGACGAGGTTCGGTGGCGATGATCACGCTCGGCACGGGAGTCGGCGGCGCGATCATCACGGACGGTAAGCTCTCACGCGGTGGATTGGGGATCGGTGGCGAGTTGGGACATGCGCGCCTCATCCCGAACGGATTGCCCTGCGGGTGCGGTCGGAACGGATGCCTCGAGCAGTACGCATCCGGACATGCGCTGCGCCGCATCGCTGGCGAGATCGCCGAGTCCGAGGCATCCGGGATCGGGGCGGCCCTCGCCGCGCGTCGGGGCGCTGACGGGCAGATCCCCGGAGCGGCGATCGCCGACCTCGTTCGCTCCGACGACCCGGGAGCTGTGGAAGCCCTGCATCGCGTCGCCGTGTCGCTCGGCGAGGCGTGCGGCAGCTTCGCTGCCATCCTCGATCCCGAGATCTTCGTGATCGGCGGGGGAGTATCGATGCTCGGCGAACGGCTCCTCGGGCCCGTGCGAGAGGCGTTCCGTTCGGCCCTGCCCGCTGCGAGCCATCGTACCCTCGCGGAGTTCGCGATCGCCGAGCTGACCAACGACGCGGGCGTGATCGGGGTCGCCGACCTCGCCCGCCGCGCAGACATCCGGAACGGTGAGTGAGCGGTGTTCTACTGGTTGATGAAGTACATCGTGATCGGGCCGCTCCTGAAGGCGATCTTCCGCCCCTGGATCGTGGGGCGTCGTAACATCCCGGTCGAGGGCGGTGCGATCCTGGCGAGCAACCACCTGTCCTTCGCCGACTCGGTGTTCCTGCCCCTCATGATCGACCGGCAGATGTCGTTTCTGGCCAAGAGCGACTACTTCACGGGCCGTGGGATTCGCGGCTGGGCGACTCGCGTGTTCTTGAAGGCCACGGGTCAGATCCCGATCGATCGCTCGGGCGGCAAGGCATCCGAAGCATCCCTGAACACCGGGCTGTCGGTGCTCGCGAACGACGATCTGCTGGGCATCTATCCCGAGGGGACCCGCAGCCCCGACGGTCGGCTCTACCGCGGCCGAACCGGCATCGCGCGCATGGCGCTCGAGGCGCGCGTGCCCGTCATTCCGGTCGTGATGGTCGACACCGACACGATCATGCCGATCGGAAAGCGGATGCCGCGCATCGGCCGTGTCGGCGTGGTCATCGGCGAACCGCTCGACTTCTCCCGTTTCGCCGGGCTCGAGGGCGATCGCTACGTACTCCGGTCCGTCACGGACGAGATCATGGTCGCGCTGCAGCGGCTGGGCGAGCAGTACTACGAGGACGTCTACGCCTCAACGGTCAAGGACCGCCTCGCCGTCCGACGCTGAGCGTCGCTTTCGCGAGCGGTGACGCGGATCCCGCGCCGGTCCGGGGAAGGGTGCCGCGGCATCCCGAGCGTGTGTCGCACGGATAGACTGAGCGGATGCAACAGCTGCTTGACCCCCTCGATTCCTGGCGTTCACTGCCGATCAAACAGCAGCCCCAGTGGCGCGATGCCGATGCCGTTGCCGCTGTGTCGGTCGAGATCGCAACGCTTCCGCCCCTCGTTTTCGCGGGAGAGGTCGACATCCTGCGCGATCGTCTCGCGAGCGCGGCATCGGGCAAAGCTTTCCTGTTGCAGGGCGGCGACTGCGCCGAGACCTTCGCGGGTGCGACGGCCGAGCAGATCCGCAACCGCATCAAGACGGTGCTGCAGATGGCGGTCGTCCTGACCTACGGCGCCTCGATGCCGGTCGTGAAGATGGGCCGCATGGCGGGTCAGTTCGCCAAGCCCCGGTCGAGCGACACCGAGACGCGCGGCGAGGTCACTCTCCCGGCCTACCGCGGCGACATCGTGAACGGGTACGACTTCACGGAGGCCTCGCGCCAGCCCGATCCCGCGCGTCTACTGAAGGGCTACCACACGGCTGCCTCGACGCTGAACCTCATCCGCGCGTTCACGCAGGGTGGGTTCGCGGACCTCCGCGAGGTGCACAGCTGGAACAAGGGGTTCGCCGAGAACCCGGCCAACCAGCGTTACGAGCGGATCGCTGGCGAGATCGATCGCGCGATCAAGTTCATGGAGGCCGCGGGCGCCGACTTCGACGACCTACGCCGCGTCGAGTTCTACACGGGCCACGAGGGCCTGCTCATGGACTACGAGCGCCCCATGACCCGCATCGACTCCCGCACCGGAACGCCGTACAACACGTCGGCGCACTTCGTGTGGATCGGGGAGCGTACGCGTGACCTCGACGGCGCGCACATCGACTACTTCTCGAAGATCCGCAATCCGATCGGTGTGAAGCTCGGGCCCACGACTTCTCCTGAGACGGTGCTCGAACTGATCGACAAGCTCGACCCCGAGCGCGAGCCGGGGCGTCTGACGTTCATCACGCGCATGGGTGCGGACAAGATCCGCGACGCTCTGCCGCCGTTGCTCGAGGCCGTCCGCGACTCCGGCGCCACCCCGCTGTGGGTCACCGACCCGATGCACGGCAACGGCATCACCACGCCTACGGGGTACAAGACGCGCCGCTTCGACGACGTGGTCGACGAGGTGCGCGGATTCTTCGAGGCGCACCGCGCGGTCGGCACGTTCCCGGGCGGTATCCACGTGGAGCTCACGGGCGACGACGTGACCGAGTGCCTGGGTGGCTCCGAGATGATCGACGAGGCCACGCTGGCCACGCGCTACGAGAGCCTCTGCGACCCGCGCCTGAACCACATGCAGAGCCTCGAGCTCGCGTTCCTCGTGGCCGAGGAGCTCGAGAAGCGCTGACCCCGGCTCATCCGGGCATCGACCTGTCACAAACCGCTCCATTTCTTCGAAATATCGAGCGGTTTGTGACAGGTCGATCTGCGTTTCGGCGCGGAGGCTGTGGATAACATTCGGTGCGCGTTGGGGGCGCGGCAGAGTGGGGCGATGGGTCGACGGATCGAGCTCCCGCACGAGATACCGCCCGGGTCGGCGTTCACGGTTGCCCAGGGGCGGTCATCGGGCGTTGCCGACGGACGGATGCGTGGGCGCGACCTTGCCCGTCCGCACCACGGCGTACGGGCCCGCGGGATGGACCTCACCGACCTCGTTGACCGTTGCACCGCGCTGTTGCCCGTGCTCGATGACGATCAGGTTTTCAGTCACACCACCGCGGCCAGATTGTGGGGACTCCCCTTGCCCGCTGGGGCTCAGACATCCGACAGCCTCGATGTTCTGACGGTCGGTCCGCGGCGCATGCGTCGTCCGGGTGTCGCCGGTCGACAGACCGAGGATGCCTCGACGCCGGTCGTCTTCTTCGCCCACCTTCCCGTCGTCGCTCCGGCCCGAACGTGGTGCCACCTGGCCGAGCAGGGGCGCGCCATCGGCATCGATCGCCGGTGGGTCGTCGCGATCGGTGACGCGCTCATCAGCGGTACCCGGAGGACGGGTGGGCGCACCCCGGCCCTTGCCGAGCCGGTCGAGCTCGACGCGGAGGTCGCTCGGCACGGTTCGCGCCGTGGGGCTGCCGACCTCGCCTGGGCTGTGCCGCGCCTGCGGCGGCCGGTCGATTCACCGCGCGAGACTCTGCTCAGGCTCGTGCTCGTGGCGGGCGGCCTGCCCGAGCCAGAGGTGCAGTTCGCGGTGCGAACGGCCCGAGGCATCCGGCACGCCGACCTGGGCTATCGCGAGGCGCGCCTTCTGCTGGAGTACCAGGGCGATGACCACCGCAGGTCCCGCTCGCGCTGGCTCGAGGATCTCACCCGGAGACAGCTTTTCGAAGACGCGGGATACCGGCTGATCGAGATCGGCGCGGACGACCTGGTCGACGAGGCCGCGCTGGTCGCGAGGGTCCGCCGTGCTCTCGAGGGCCGGCATTTCCGCGCGTGACCCCATCGAGCCGTCACAGAACGCTCGATCTGAGCCGCAGATCGAGCATTTCGTGACAGGTCGAGGACTTAGAGAGTGGGGGTTAGCGTAATCGTGCTGCCCTTGGGGGCCTCCGTGCCCGCCTTGGGGTTCGTGGCACGCACCTTGTAGACGTCCCAGTACTTGAAGCCGAGGGGCAGCTCGCCGTCTTCGATCCCGGCATTGACCTCGAAGCCGAGACCCTCAAGTGTCTTGACGGCGTTACGGATGCTCATCCCGACGACGTTCGAGGGAATCTCGATCGGCTGAGGGCCCTTCGACACCACGAGCGTAACCGCGTCGCCCGGGACCCAGTTGCGCCCTTCGGGCCCGCGCACTCCGATCACGTCGCCCTGATCGATGTCGTCGGAGAACTCTTCTTCGGGAGTGGGGGATACCTCGAGCTTCACAGCCTGCAGTGTGGAGGTCGCCGCCTGCGCGCTCAACCCCACGACGGGGGGCACCGGGCCGAGCGAAACGGTCAGGGTGACGGTGCTGCCCTCGAGCACCGTGCCGCCGTTCGAGACATCGAACGCAACTCCCTCAACGGGTTGCGCGGTCGCCGACAGTACCGTGCCGGCCGCGGGTTCCGCGAACTCCTGCACGCTCTGACCGACCTCGATCTTGATGTCGGTCAGCATGGTGGTGACGGCGTCTTCGGGCTGACCTACGAGCGCCGACAGGTCGTGCGGCTGCGGGCCGAGCGACAGGATGACGGACACGGTCGCGTCCTTGTCCACGCGTTCGCCGGGGCCGGGATTCGTGTAAAGCACGAGGCCCGCATCGACCTCGAGGCTGTGCTCGCCCTCGCCCTGAACCGCCACGAGCGTGTCCTGCTGCAGTCGCGCGGCGGCGTCCTCGAAGGACCTGCCCGAGACATCCGGAACCGCGACGAGCGAGCCCGGTCCCGACCCGAACCACCATCCGGCACCGCCCGCGAGCCCCGCGAGCAGAATCACCAGCACCGCAAACCAGGCGCCGCGCGCGCGACGACGCCCCGCGCGTCGCCGCAGCAGGGTGCCGTTGTCGACATCCGAGGTCACGGTCGTCGTGAGAGCCGCGGCCGCGGGCATGACCTTGGTCAGCTCGCCCGAGTTGCTGTCGTCGTGGATTCCGATCGCGACCGTCGCCCGTGTCGGGGCGGGGGCGACACCCAGGTCGCGTTCGATCTCGCGCAGGCGATCGAGCATGACGGACGCGTCGTCCGGGCGATCGTCGGGATTCTTCTCCGTCGCCCACAGCACGAGTTCGTCGAGCGGCTCGGGAATCTGCGGATTCTTCGCGCTCGGCCTCGGCACCGTGTCGGTGGCGTGGCGGTAGGCGATCTGCATCGGCTGTTCGCCCTTGTAGGGCTGGTCGCCGACGAGCATCTCGTACAGCATGATGCCGAGGGCGTAGATATCGCTGCGCGCGTCGGCCTGCCCGCGCGTGACGAGTTCGGGTGCGAGGTAGGCGATCGTGCCCATCAGCATCTGACCGGTCGCGGTGTTCGCGGTCGTCGCACGCGCGAGGCCGAAGTCGCCGATCTTGATGCGGCCGTCCTCGGCCAGCAGGATGTTCTCGGGTTTGACGTCGCGGTGCACGATGCCGGCGCGGTGCGCTGCCGCAAGACCCGACAGGGTCGCATCCATGATCGTGATCGTCTGCGCCACCGTGAGCTTCTTCTGCTCCTTGAGCAGTTCGCGCAGCGTGATGCCCGGCAGGTATTCCATCACGAGGTAGGCGATGCCCTCGTCCTGGCCCTGGTCGAAGACGTTGACCACGTTCGGGTCGGCCAGCCGAGCGGCCGCGCGCGCCTCCTGGATGAAGCGAGTCTGGAATACCGCGTCGTCGCTCAGGTGCCCGTGCATGACCTTGAGGGCGATGCGCCGCTCGAGTCGCAGGTCGGTAGCCACGTATACCGTGGCCATGCCGCCGCGGGCGATCCGCGCGCGAACGCGGTAGCGAGAGTCGACAAGCCGCCCGATGAGGGGGTCGGCTTGCTGGCTCGTACTCACGAATGAAGTCTACGGAAGCTATGGCCCGTGCCCCGGGAGCGCCTCACCCTCGGGGTAAGGCGGAAACGTGTCATCCGAGCGCGGCGATCCACTGGTATGCGGCGCCCTCCCAGGCGGCGTAGCGGTCGGGGAACGCGGAGCGCTGCACGGTCTGCGCGGCCTGCGCGAAGCCCATGTTCTCCCACCCGGACACGTCGAGCAGTCCGCGTGTGCGGTTGCCGTTGGGGTCGGACGGACCGCCGTAGAAGACCCGGATCGAACGGGATGCGTCACGAACTTCGGCGGGAGTGCCCCAACCGGTGCTCGGTCGCTGCTGGTACAGACCGAGCGAGTCGCGGTCGCCCCAATCGAGGTTTCGGATCCAGGACTCGACCATTGCGGTGGCGAGCGCGATCGCGATGCCGCGATCGGAGACGCCGAGTTCGCGGCCGACCTGGATGATCAGTCGCGCGTTCTCGATCTGCTCGGCGTCGAGTCCGTCGACGGATGCGGCGGCCGCCGGTGCCGCGGCGGGTGCCGCGCCGGTGCCGGGCACGGCGATGGCCTGCCCGGGGTAGATGATCGAGCCCGAACCGAGCCCGTTCGCCTCGAACACGGCGGCGAGCGTCACACCGTACTTCTTGGCGATACCCGAGAGAGTGTCGCCGCGGGCGACGGTGTGGGTGGTCTGCGGGGCGGCAGGTGCGTGTGCTGGCGCGGGGGCGGCAACCGGGGTGACGGCCGCGGCGGTGGTGACGCCCGGAACGTTCAGGGTCTGCCCCGGGTAGATCACCGAGCTCCAGCCGAGCCCGTTCGCTTCGAACAGGGTCTTCAGGCTGATGCCGTGGCGCTGAGCGATGCCGGTCAGGGTGTCGCCGGCGACGACCGTGTGCGACATGATCGTGGGCGCGGAGGGGGTGGGCGCGACCTGTGCAGCGGCCGGTGCGCTCAGGTTCAGAACCTGACCCGGGCGGATAACCGAAGACCAGTCCAGACCGTTCCACGCGAGAACATCGGCGGGGCGAAGACCGTGTGCGGTCGCGATCGACCAGACGCTCTCACCCGCGGCGACAACGTGCGTCGCCACCGACGGGGTCGCGGGCACGCCGCGCCATTGGGGGCGCGATTCTCGCTCGGCGTTCATCGGCGCGGCCTCGGCAGGCGTCGCGACGAGTGTCGCGGCGAACGTGCCGATCAGCGCTGCGGGCACGGTGAAGTGCGCACGGTTCGGACGAACAAGCGTCTTGAGTGACTTGCGCACGGATTTTCCCCTCGATCAAACTCCTGAAACGCTGTCACGCCTGTTAACGAAAGTCAACAGAAGTGATATGTGGGGACCATGTTGCTGTTGTTGCAGACGAGGTTAGGAGCGCTCCGGGTCGGGCAGATGCACGACCTTCACGTTCAGGCGGGAGTGCCCGTGACGTCGTCCGCTCGGTCGTGACACACTGTCTGGGTGAGTGAGACACCAGCCTGGGCCTCCGCCATCGAGTGGCTGCCCCTTCCCGTCGTCGCCGAATTGATGGGCGAAACGCCCGGCCGCGTCCGACGCCTGCTCGATGACCACCATCTCGTCGCTATGCGCGTCGACGGTGCGCTCAAGATCCCCGCGGACTTCCTGGTCGAAGATCGGCCCTTGCCGTCGTTGCGCGGCACGATCATCGTGCTTCTCGACCGGGGTTTTTCGACCGACGAGATTGTCGAGTGGCTGTTCGAGACCGAAGAGACCATGGGTGAAGCCCCGATCGCGGTCCTTCGTGCCGGCCGCAAGAGCGAGGTACGTCGCGTCGCGCAGTCGCTCGGCTGATACCCCGTCGCTCGGCTGATACCCCGTCGCTCGGCGGGCCGCCTAGCGTACTCCCGGCCCCCGTTGTTGGGGCGTCGAGATCCCGTTGGGGCGCGGGGTACCGCGCCCCAACGGGGTTCTGACGCCCCAACAACCTGGTTGGTGCGGAGGCGCGAGCGCCCCGAGTCGTGAAGCGCCTACGCGACTCGGTCGACCGCCGCTCGCGCGAGATCGCGGAGCACCCCGACCGACGCGTTGTCGAGTGGAGCGCCCGCGAGGGCGCGATCCGCTTCGCGCGCGTACGAGGTGATGAGTTCTTCGACCCGGTCCAGGGCACCGCTATCGCGGATCGTGTCTTGGAGCATCCGGACCTGGACGTCTTCGAGGTCCGGATCGCCGAGCAGCTCGTCGAGAGTGCGGCGGACGGATGCGGGAAGTTCCTGCCTTGCGAAGGCGATGAGCGCCGTGCGCTTGCCCTCACGCAGGTCGTCGCCGCTCGGTTTGCCGGTTGCGGCCGAATCGCCGAAGACGCCCAGGACGTCGTCGCGCAGCTGAAAGGCCATGCCGACGGGGTGGCCGAAGGCGCGGAGTGCATCTTGTTGCTCCGTGTTCGCGCCGCCGATCGCCGCCCCGATGAGGAGCGGCTGCTGGACGGAGTAGCGCGCCGACTTGAACGACGCGACATGGAGCGCCCGATCGAGCTGCTCATCGTCCGGGGCGGGAACAGTCTCCGCCGCGATGTCGAGGTACTGTCCGACCGTCACATCCCGCCGCATCTCCGCGTATCGGCGGCGGGCCGCTCGCGCGCGGTCGGCGGGCGCATCCGCTATGCCCTCCTCGAACAGGTCGTCGCTCCACGCGACCAGAAGATCGCCGGCGAGGATCGCAGATGAGCGCCCGTAGGCGGCGGCGTCGCCGGTCCATCCGCCCGCGACATGAGCGGCCTCGAACGCGCGGTGCGTCGCGGGGCGTCCGCGGCGCGTGTCGGAATTGTCGATGATGTCGTCGTGCACCAGGGCCGCGGCGTGAAAGATCTCGAGCGCGGCGGCTGCGGCGATGATTTCCTCGGTGTGGGAATCATCCGTCACCGACCTCCAGCCCCAGTAGCAGAAAGCAGCCCGCAGCCGTTTTCCGCCCCGCAACGTCGCGGCGGGGAGCTCGAGGATCGGACGGGCGAGGGGACCGGCGTCTGTCGCCTCGTCGACGCGAGCCGAGACAAAACTCTCCAGTCGCTGTGAAACCGCTTGGATGGCGTCTGGGGATCCCTGCACGGGCCTAGCCTAGTAACCGGCGCCGCGAGTAGACTGTGACGCAATCTTTAGAACCCACGGGGGACCGATGCCACTCTCTGAACAGGAGCAGCGCCTTCTCGATGAGATGGAGCGCCATCTTCTGCGCAACGACGCCGATGTCGTCAGCTCGGACCGCGAGGGCCGCGCCATGAACTACCGCAATGTCACGTTGGGTGCGATCCTCGTTCTCATCGGGATCGGCGCGCTCGTTGCGGGTGTGGCCTCGCAGTTGATCGTGGTCGGAATCCTCGGCTTCGTCGCGATGCTTGGGGGAGTGGTCCTCGCTCTCACGCCCACACGGGTCGACGTCACGCGGATGCCCGCTCCCGGGAGCACGAGCGCCCCGCGTCGTGCGAGCCAGGTCAGCTTCATGGATCGCATGAACGATCGATGGGACCGGCGTCAAGACGGCCACTAGCCCTCCACCTCCCTCCACTCTTCGGGGTCGACCTTCGGGTCGGCCCCTTTTTTGTGCCCGCATCCGGCTGAGATCCCGAGTTTCCGCGTCGTTCCGCGAGCATCCGGGAGGAGCGACGCGTCTTCGAACGGCTCGTCGGGCTCTCGTTGTCGTGTCGGCGAGCTTGTTCCTCTCGGATGTTCGGTCGTTCGGGGACTCACGCGCGGATTCGTGGTGCGAAAGCGTAGGAAAGTGGAGGGAAGTGGAGTAACGTGGGGCCAAACCTGAGACGGGCCGGGCGAAGGGGGGTACACGTCGATGCTTCTCGGCACCTACACCCCCAAGCTCGACGACAAAGGACGCGTGATCCTCCCCGCAAAGTTCCGTGAAGACCTCGCCGGTGGCGTCGTCATCACCCGCGGTCAAGACCGCTGCCTCTTCGTCTTCAGCTCCGCCGAGTTCGAGCGTGTGCACGAGCGGATCCGCGAGGCGCCGCTCAGCAACAAGCAGGCTCGCGACTTCCTGCGCATGTTCCTGTCCGGTGCGAGCGCCGAGATGCCCGACTCGCAGAACCGCATCACCATTCCCACGCACCTCCGCGCCTACGCCGGCCTCGAGAAAGAACTCGTCGTCACGGGCGTCGGCGCGCACGCCGAAATCTGGAACGCGGATGCCTGGAACACCTACGCCGCCGCCAACGAGGAGTCGTACTCCGATCTGGAGCAGGAGGTGATCCCGGGCCTCTTCTGACGCCCCCTGGTCCTGACTCCCAGCCGCCACGCCCTGACACACTTCCCCGGTGCCAGGTCGGAGCGGATGGGGATCAGGGCCCGGGGTCCCGCCCCTCCCATCATGGAAACCCGAGACCGCCACACCCCTGTTCTGCTCGAGCGCTGCATCGAGCTGCTCGCCCCCGCCCTCCAGCGTCCGGGTGCCGTCCTCGTTGACGCCACGCTCGGAATGGGTGGGCACTCCGAGGCCTTCCTCGAACGCTTTCCCAACATTCACCTGATCGGGCTCGATCGCGACACCGACGCGCTCCGGCTCGCGGGCGAACGGCTTGCCCGCTTCGGCGACCGCGTGAGCATGGTGCACACCGTCTACGACGGCATCGCCGAAGCCGCAGCATCCGTCGGCTACGACCGGGTCGATGCGATCCTTTTCGACCTCGGCGTATCGTCTCTGCAGCTCGATGAGTCCGACCGAGGCTTCGCCTACTCTCGAGATGCACCGCTCGACATGCGGATGGATCAGACGGATGGTCGCACCGCCGCAGATATCATCGCGACCTACCCCGAGGGGGCACTCCGGGCCATCTTCGAGCGGTACGGCGAAGAGAAGCTCGCCGCCCGCTACGCCCGATTCATCGTCGCGGCCCGTGAGCGGGCGCCTATCCAGCGGTCGGGCGAGCTGGTCGAGGTGCTTGTCGCCGCGACTCCCGCGGCCGCCCAGCGCGCGGGCCACCCCGCGAAGCGGGTCTTCCAGGCGCTCCGGATAGAGGTCAATGAAGAACTCGTCGCGGTGGAGCGTGCAATTCCCGCGGCCCTCGATCTTCTTGCCGTGAACGGCCGCATCGTCGTGCTGGCCTACCAGTCGCTCGAAGACCGCATCGTCAAACGTGCCTTCGCGGATGCGTCGGCCTCAACCGCGCCCTCGGGCCTGCCCGTCGAACTTCCCGAGCACGCTCCGAAGTTCCGTCTGCTCGTCAAGGGTGCGGAGTTCGCACCCGAGGACGAGCGCGAACGCAACCCGCGTGCCACACCCGTCCGACTCCGCGCCGCAGAGAGAGCGAGGGCCGCATGAGCCTCGCAACCACCGCCCTTCCCCTCGTTCCGGGCACGGCGACGCGTCCCGAACGCAATCGCCTGCGTGCCGTCGACGGCGCCTCCGCGCGTCGCCGCCGACCGCGGCTGGCGTATGCGATCATCGCGCTGAGCGGCGCTGTCGCCATCGCGGCGGCGCAGATGGGAATCTCGATCGCGATGACCCAGGGCGTGTACGAAGAACAGGCACTGACCCAGCAGGTGAAAGCCCTGCAGTACGAGAGTCAGTCGCTGAACCAGCAGCTCGTCGGGTTGAGCTCCCCCCAATACCTCGCCGCGAACGCCTCCGCACTGGGCATGGTCATCAACGAGGCTCCCTCCTACCTCCGTCTCTCGGACGGCGCAATCCTGGGCAGCGGCGCGGCCGCGCCGTGGCAGTCGACGGTCGATGCCATCGGACGAGGCAGTGTCGCCAACTCGCTCGTCGCGACAGCGCCTCTGGTCACCGCGCCCGACGCGACCATAGAAGGTTTGCCCGAGGCACCGGTCGCACCGACCGATGCGGTCGTCACCGGTCCACCCGCTCTCTCCGAGGGGCTTCCCGCCCCGCAGACCCGCTGACACGGGCACTGACAACGGCACTGACAACGGCACTGACAACGGCACTGACACCGAAGAATTCCGGAACCGACATGCGAAACGCGGCGACACACAGATGACTACACGCACCACACGTTCCCCCCGCCGCCGCACCGTGGTCGCCCTCGCGGTGGTCCTGTCGATCCTCGGGGTATTCGTCGTGCGTCTGGTCGACATTCAGGTCGTCAATGCCGACGACCACCGCGCCGATTCAGCCGGCGTCGGGATGGTCGCGAGTAATAAGCTGACCGCCGCGCGCGGCACGATCGTCGATGAGACAGGGGCTGTGCTCGCGGGCAACACCATGCTGTACGACGCGCAGGTCGACCCGCAGAACATCCTCAATCAGAAGTTCAGCGACGGCCGCGCAGTGCAAGAGGTGTGGCCCGAGCAAGCGGCTCAGATTGCCGCGATCACCGGGCAGACGCCCGAACAGGTGCAGCAGATCGTGGCGGACGTGCTCGCGGCCAACGCCGACTCGCAGTGGGCGCAGATAACCACGAGGCTCAGCACGGATCAGTACCAGGCGCTCGCCGCCCTCGACCTTCCGTTCTTGTACACGACGCCGCACCCTGCCCGCAGCTATCCGGACGGAGCGGTCGGCGGCAATCTCGTCGGATTCGTCGGGTCTGACGGCGAGGCGCTCGCGGGGCTGGAGCTCTCGCAGAACGACTGCCTCTCGGGCGAGGACGGTGCGGAGTCGTACGAACGCGGCAAGGACGGCGTGGTGATCCCCGGAACCCGCAAGCAGACGCCCGCCGAGGACGGCGGAACGCTGCAGCTGACGATCAACCGTGACCTGCAGTGGTATCTGCAGCAGATGGTCGCCGAAGAGGTGCAGAACCAGCAGGCGAACTACGGCACGGCGTTCGTCCTCGAGGTAGAAACGGGCAAAATCCGCGCGGCCGCCGAGTACCCGACGGTCGACCCGAACAATGTCACCGCTTCGGCTGACGCAGATCGCAGCAGTCGCATCTTCACGTACGAGTTCGAGCCGGGCTCGACCTTCAAGCCCGTCACGGCCTCCACGATCATCGATAGCGCAGGTGTCACGCCGCTGACCCCGACGATCCCCGCCGCCGGACGCGAGACGCTGCCGGGGGACGTGACGATCAATGACGTCTTCTCACACCCGTCGTACAACTACACGATGACCGGCGCGCTCGTCGACTCATCGAACGTTGCGCTGTCGAAGTTCGGCACGCTCGTGTCGGACGAGGTGCGTTACGACTACCTCAAGCGTTTCGGTGTCGGCAAGAAGACCGAGGTCGGCTTCCCCGGCGAGCGCACGGGCATCCTGCACGACGCTCCCTGGGATCAGGCATCCCACTACACGACGACCTTCGGGCAGTCCTTCACGGTCACCGTCCCGCAGGTCGCGAGCGTTTACCAGACGATCGCGAACGACGGTGTGCGGATGCCTCTGAGCCTCGTCGAGTCGTGCACAACGTCCTCGGGCGAGGTCATCGAGCCTGAACTTCCCGAACCCGAGCAGGTCATCAAGCCGCAGACTGCGGCCGACGTCACCCTCATGCTCGAGAACGTGTTCCAGCAGGTCACGAACCGCAAGGTGCTCGCCATCGATGGCTACCGGATGGCGACCAAGTCGGGTACGGCGGAGAAGGCGAACGAGGACGGTAGCGGGTACAAACAGGGCATCTTCTACACGACGCTCGCCGGTTTCGCGCCCGCGGACGACCCGAAGTACGTGGTCATCTTCACGCTCGACGAGCCGAAGAAGAATAGGATGTCTTCGGCCAATGCCGCCGGTTTCCAGAAGGCGATGACCCAGGTCTTGAAGACCTACCGGGTGCTTCCGTCCAGCACGCCGGGGCCCGAAATTCTACCCAAGTACCAGTAAATCCTGCCCGTACCGATGACGTCGCGCGGGTGCCGCCCACAGCCCACTGTTCAGGGAGAGTGTCCATGATCGCGCTGACGTATGCCGAGCTCGCCCACGCCACCGGGGGCGAGCTGCGTACCGTCGGATCGGACACGGCTGACTCAATCGTCGACGGCACCGTCGAGACCGATTCGCGCCTCATCGAGTCGGGCGGAGTGTTCGCTGCCAAGCCCGGTGCCGAAACCGACGGGCATCTGTTCGTCGGCACGGCACACGAGCGGGGGGCGGTCATTGCTCTCGTAGAGCACCCCGTCGACACTCCGATCAGCCAGGTTGTCGTCGCCAGCGTCGTGGGAGCTCTCGCCGACCTGGCACGCTACGTCGTGGCGCGAGTACGCGACGGGGGCGAACTCACCGTCGTCGGCATCACCGGCTCGAACGGGAAGACGACCACCAAGAACATGGTCGCCCGCATTCTCCGCGACCAGGACGAGACCGTCTGGCCCCATGCATCGTTCAACAACGAGGTCGGTGCTCCCCTGACGATGCTGCGCGTGACCCACAGCACGCGGTACCTCGTGTGCGAGTTCGGTGCCAGCGCTCCCGGCGAGATCGCCCGTCTCGCGGGACTCGTCACGCCCGATATCGGCGTCGTGCTGATGGTGGGTCTCGCGCATGCCGGCGGGTTCGGCGGCATCGAGGCGACCGTGGCAGCGAAATCCGAGCTGGTCCACTCAATCCGCCCCGGGGGCACCGCGGTCTTGAACGCCGACGATCCGCGGGTCGCAGGGATGGCGTCGATCGCGCACGAGCGTGAGGTCGAGGTCGTGTGGTTTGGTCGGGGAGCGAGCGCCGATGTGCGAGGCGACGACATCCGCGTCACGGCCGAGGGCACCACGTGCGAGGTCACGGTCGGCGATGTCTCCGTTCCGCTGCGTCTCCGTGTGCTCGGCGAGCACTTCGTCGCCAACGCTCTGGCCGCGATCGCCGTCGCGACACGCATCGGAGTATCGCTGCAGGATTGCGTCGAGCGACTCGAGACGCTCGAGCTCGCCGAACGCTGGCGAATGCAGCCGCTCGGCTCCGATCGCGTGCGCATCATCAACGACGCCTACAACGCCAGCCCCGACTCGATGTCGGCCGCACTCCGCACTCTCGCGCAGATCACGGGACCGGGCCAGCGCACGGTCGCCGTCCTCGGTGCGATGAGCGAGCTCGGCGAGTACGCCGACGACGAGCACGATCGCGTCGGACTGCTCGCGGTGCGCCTCGGCATCCAGCGGATCGTCATCGTCGGTACCGAGGCGCGACGCATGTTCCTCGAGGCGATCGCTCAGGGATCATGGGACGGCGAAGCTGTCTTCTTCCCGGACGCGGATGCCGCCTACGACTACCTGCAGGGCGAGCTGCGCGACGGCGATCGGGTGCTCGTGAAGTCCTCCAACGCGGCGGGGCTCCGGCACCTCGGCGATCGTCTGGGAGAATCGTTCTCGTGAGATCCCTTCTGACGGCGGCAGCGATCTCTCTGGCGTTCACGCTTTTTCTCACGCCCGTCTTCATTCGCTGGTTCCGCAAATGGGGCTGGGGCCAGGTCATCCGCACCCCCGAGGCGATCGAGAACCCGAGCCACGGCCAGAAGCGCGGCACCCCCACGATGGGTGGGACGATCTTCATTGTCGGCACGATCGTCGGCTACCTGATCGGCGGGTTCACCGGCGGCAACCCCCCGACGATCTCGGGTCTGCTCGTCATCTGGATGATGATCGGATTCGGCGCCGTCGGCTTCATCGACGACTACATGAAGGTGCGCAGCCAGCGCAGCCTCGGCCTTTCGGGCTGGCGCAAGATCGTCGGTCAGATCCTCGTTGCGGTGCCCTTCGGCATCGTCGCCCTGAATTTCCCGAATACGTGGGATCAAACGCCGGCGTCCGCCTATGTGTCGCTGTTCCGAGACATCCCGGTGCTGTCGTTCATGGCGCTCGGGCCGGTCATCGGCTGGATCCTGTACCTGACGTGGCTGTCGCTCATCGGGGTCGCGACCTCGAACAGCGTGAACGTCTCGGATGGCCTGGACGGGCTCGCCGCGGGCGCCGGGATCTTCGTGGTCGGCGCGTACAGCTTGATCGCCTTCTGGCAGTTCAACCAGATCTGTCGAGGCGAAACGATCGCGCCCACCCTGCCAGCGGCCTGTTACGACACACCGAACTCCTTCGACCTCGCGATCGTCTCGGCGTCCTTTGTCGGTGCTCTCGTCGGCTTCCTCTGGTGGAATGCCCCGACCGCCAAGCTCTTCATGGGCGACGTCGGTTCGATGGCGATCGGCGGCGTGATCGCGGCGATGGCGATCCTCACCCGCACCGAGCTGCTTGTGGTGTTGGTCGCTGGCGTCTACGTCATCGCGTCGGGCTCGGTCATCCTCCAGCGACTGTATTTCAAGGTGACGCGTGGTAAACGTCTGTTCCTGATGAGTCCGTTGCACCACCACCTCGAGATGCGCGGCTGGTCCGAGGTGACGATCGTCGTCCGCATGTGGATCATCGCCGGCATGCTCGCCGTCTCCGGCGTCGGCCTGTTCTACGTCGAATGGCTGACCAGCGCGTGAGTGCCCCGATCGCCGAGCTGACCAGTTGGAACGCCGACTGGAAGGGCCTCCGGGTCGTCGTCCTGGGTCTCGCTCAGACCGGTTTCTCGGTCGCAGACACCCTCACCGAGCTCGGCGCTGAGGTGCTCGTCGCAACGGAAACCGCGGCCGAGGAGTACGCCAGCCTCCTCCCGGTGATCGGCGCCGACCTGCACGTCGGCCCGCTCGACGCGGTGCCCGATCGCATCACCGAGTTTGCGCCCGACGTGATCGTGGCGTCGCCCGGATTCGCGCCCGCCCACCCCGTCGTGCGTTGGGCGCTGGAGGCATCCGTCCCGCTGTGGGGCGATATCGAGCTCGCCTGGCGTGTGCGAGACAAGGTCGTGCGGGCGGATGGCTCGCCCGCGCACTGGATCCTGATCACGGGCACGAACGGCAAGACCACGACGACCCGCCTCACCGCCACCATGCTCGTCGAGGGCGGGCTGCGCGCGGCGCCGTGCGGAAACATCGGGGTGCCCGTGCTCGACGCCATCCGCGACCCCGCAGGCTTCGATGCTCTCGTCGTCGAGCTTTCGAGCCACCAACTCTGGTACCTCGCGCTTGCCGAGCCGGAGGGGCAGCCCTTCCCGCTCGCCTCGGTGTGCCTGAATCTCGCCGACGACCACCTCGAATGGCACGGATCATTCGACGCCTACCGCGATGCGAAGGCCGTCGTCTACCGGAACACCCGCCTCGCGTGCGTCTACAACAAGGCGGATGCCGCGACCCGAGAGATGGTCGAAGACGCCGAAGTGGTCGAGGGTGCGCGAGCCATCGGCTTCGACCTGGGCGTGCCGGGGCCGAGCGACGTTGGCATAGTCGACGGAATCCTCGTGGATCGGGCATTTCTCGAGGAGCGCCGGTCCAGTGCTCTCGAGCTCACGACCCTCGACCGACTGGCATCCGCCGGGCTGATCGCCCCACACATCGTCTCGAACATCCTCGCGGCCGCGGCCCTGTCACGTGCCGCGGGGGTGGAGCCGGCAGCAATCCGCGACGCGCTCGATACGTTCCGGCTCGACCCGCACCGCATCGAGGTCGTCGCGCACCATGCCGGCGTGACCTGGGTGGATGACTCGAAGGCAACGAACCCCCACGCGGCGGCATCCTCCCTCTCGGCGTACCCCGGAGCGATCTGGGTCGTGGGCGGCCTGCTGAAGGGCGTCGATATCGGCCCGCTCATCGCGGGGCGGGGGAGCGCGGTCAAGGCGGCCATCGTGATCGGACGCGTGCGCGACGACGTGCTCGGGGCATTCGCGCGACACGCCCCCGACGTGCCCGTGTTCGAGGTGGAGCACGGTGAGACTGAAGAGGTCATGAGGCGTGTCGTCCAGCGGGCGGCGGGCATCGCGGCGTCGGGAGACGTCGTGCTTCTCGCTCCGGCTTCGGCATCCTTCGATCAGTTCAGCGGATATGCCGAGCGGGGCACGCGCTTCGCGGAGGCGGTTCGCGAGCATGTCGAGGGACTCGATCCCGAGCATGACGACACCACATCCGAACGGGACACGAAACCCGATCGGGATGAAACGCAGGTAGGGGAGACGGATGGCGACTCGGACGCCGACACGCCCCCCGCGGGCGGCGCAACAGCCTGACGACGATTCGGCGCCCCGAGGACTCGCGGCGCGGGTCTCGCTCGGACGCGTGTTCGCGCCGGTGCCGAGCGAGTTCCTCCTCATCGCCTCGACCGCTCTGTTGCTGACCGGCTTCGGGCTGGTGATGGTGCTGTCGGCCACGACGGCCTCCGCGACTGCCGAAGGACAGAGCCCCTTCGAGTCGCTCATCAAGCAGGGCGTCTTCGCGGTCATCGGCATCCCCTTGATGTTCGTGGCTTCGCGCTTCCCGGTCAGGTTCTGGAAGAAAATCGCCTGGCCCCTGCTCGGGCTTGCGACACTCTTCCAACTGCTCGTCTTCGTTCCCGGACTCGGAGTCGAGATTCTCGGAAACCGCAACTGGATCTCGATCGCAGGGCAGACCGTCCAGCCATCCGAATTCCTGAAGCTCTCGCTCGCCCTGTGGGTCGCGTACGTCCTCTATCGCAAGCAGACCCTCCTGGGCCTTTGGCGCCACGTCTTCATTCCGCTCGTCCCCGTGTCTGTGGCGGTCATCGCGACCGTCATGGCGGGGCGCGACCTCGGCACGAGCATGATCCTGGTGCTGATCGTGCTCGGTGGGCTGTTCTTCTCGGGCGTGCGCCTGCGCATCTTCCTGCTGCCCCTCATCGGGGCAGCGGCCTACGTGGCCTACATGGCGGTTGCGAGCCCCAACCGCATGCGGCGCCTGATGAGCTTCATGAACGAGGACTGCGACTACTTCAACGACTGCTACCAGGCCATGCACGGCGTATTCGGTCTGGCCGGTGGCGGGATCTTCGGGCTGGGGCTCGGTAACTCGAAAGAGAAGTACGGATGGCTGCCCGCCCGGGCCAACGACTACATCTTCGCGATCGTGGGCGAAGAGGTCGGTCTCATCGGTTGCATCGTCATCCTCGGGCTGTTCACGCTGTTCGCGGTCGGTGCCTTCCACGTCATCCGCAAGACCGACGACCCGTTCATCCGCATCGCCGCGGGCGGAATCACCGTGTGGATCGTGGGCCAGGCCCTCATCAACATCGGTGTCGTGCTGCGCATTGTCCCCGTTCTCGGTGTGCCCTTGCCATTCATGTCGCAGGGTGGAACGGCTCTGCTGTCGGTCTTGATGGCCTGCGGAGTGTTGCTGTCGTTCGCTCGGACGCTGCCCACATCGTCTCAGAACGCCCGCACGGGTATCCGGGGCGGGGCGAGCGCGGCCCGCCGGGGTAAAGTCGCGGCGTGACGACCTATCTTCTGGCCGGCGGGGGAACCGCAGGCCATGTCAATCCGCTGTTGGCGGTCGCGGACGGACTTCGGGCCCGCGATCCCGAGGTGAAGATCGTCGTGCTGGGGACGAAGGAGGGGCTCGAAACGCGCCTCGTGCCGGACCGGGGCTATGAGTTGTTGACGATCGAACGCCTGCCGTTCCCGCGCCGACCGGATCGTTCGGCCATCGGCTTTCCCGCACGCTTTCGGAGGGCTGTCGGGCACGTGCGGCAGGTCATCCGCGACCGGGATGTTTCGGTCGTCATCGGCTTCGGAGGCTACGCATCCGCTCCGGCCTACGTCGCGGCGCGCAGGTCGGGCACCCCTTTCGTCGTGCACGAGGCGAATGCGCGGCCGGGTCTTGCGAACGTGCTCGGTGCCCGGAGCGCTGCGGCAGTCGGCGTCGCTTTCGCGGGGACACCGCTTCGCCGCTCTCGTGTGGTCGGGATGCCGCTGCGTCGCGAGATCGTCGACCTGGACCGGTCCGCTCTGCGGGACGAAGCGGCGGCGCATTTCGGGCTCGACCCCGCTCAGCCCACGCTCTTGGTGTTCGGGGGCTCACTCGGTGCGCTGCGTCTGAATGAGGCGTTCGCGGGTGCGTACGCTGACGTGCTCGCGACGGGGTATCAGCTCGTGCACGTGACGGGGGAGCGGTCGGACTGGTCCGACCCCGGCGCGCCCGGATATGTCGTCAAAAAGTACGAGGACCGGATGGATCTCGCCTTCGCAATGGCCGATGTCATCGTGTCGCGGGCGGGCGCTGCGACCGTCAGCGAAATCAGCGCCCTCGGCATCCCCGCCGTGTACGTTCCCTACGCGGTCGGCAACGGCGAGCAGCGCCTGAACGCCGCGTCCGCGGTCGCTGCGGGCGCCGCGGTCTTGATCGATGACGCGTTGTTCACCGCCGACCGCGTGCGGGCCGAGGTCCGGCCCCTTCTGGCCGACCCGGTCCGACTCGACGCGATGCGCGTGGCCGCGGCATCCGTCGGCTCGCGTCGAGGCACGGAAGACCTGATCGCGATGATCGACGAGGCCCTCGCTCGCTGAGTTCGCTTCGCGGGCTCGAGCTGTCACAGAACGCTCGATCTGCCGCGATGTATAGAGCATTTCGTGACAGCTCGACGGGGTCGCGGCGGTGGATGCGGCCACCGCAGGGGGCGGTGTGCTCGGCGATGGCTCGGCCGAGGCTTGCCCCCGGCGCGCCATCGAACGGTCGCGACTCGCCGTTCGCGCGCGGCGGGAACGGCGAGTCGCGACCGTTCGTGTTGTGGTCGAGCAGGCCGCAGCGCTGGCTACGCAGCTGCTGCGCGGGACGGCCAGGCGCGTCGGGTGCGGGCGTGGCTCAGGCGCCGCGCCTCCCCGATCGCCAGCACGAGTGCCGCGAGCGGAAGGGCGAACGCGAGCATGTGGATGGATACGCCGAGAACGAGCACGGATGCACCGCACAGGGCCGCGATCGTTGTCTGAACGACCCGAGGGGCCCAATGGCCTACCGCGAGGATCCAGGCGACGGCGCCGCCGAGGGGGAGAGCGGCGATCATGAGGGCCCACACGATCCGGTTGCCATCGCCGCCGCCGATGAGGTTTTCGGTCGCGGCGATCAACAGCGCGATGGCGATGAGCGACGGTGGGCCCCATGCGTTGATCGCGCGATGAGTCTGGGTTCGCATCAACCCGATTGCCGCGCAGTAGGGGAGCACAGACGCGAAGCCGGCGACGATTCCGGCCCGCATTGCCTCGGTCGAATCCAGGGCTCCGTCGGTCCAGCCGCTCCCGGTTAACGCGAAGATGATGGCGGCCATGCCCGCAACAGTCGATACCGCGGCACAGACGAGAACGCTCATGCGAGCTGGTCGGGGGGTTCTTGCCACGGGGGTGTGCGGGGGCAAAGCGGCTGCGGTGGTCGGCTTCGGCCGCGTCAGCAGAATCACGGAGCCGAGCGTTGCGAGCGCGAGGAACGCCCCGACTGTGGGGTTCATCAGCGTGAATGCCAGGAAGGGATACGCGACAATGGTGCACCCGGCGCCGCCCAGGCGGGCCCACATTGTGGGCATCTTCAGGGTTCGGAGCACGCCGCCCGCAGCTACGGCCCCCCAGGCGGCGGCGGCAAGCCACGCGGCCGTGACCAACCACAGGAATACCTGAGCGAATCCGCTGCGGGTGGTTCCCGCGTCGGCCTCGTCGAAGCCGACGTACCACGACAGTGCGGCCAGAGTCGAGAAGGCGGCAGCGGGTAGCGCGAGTACGAAAGCGGCCAGCGCCTCGGGCGCGGAGAGGATCCCGCGAGTTCGGAGCGTGGCAGCGATGGCAACCAGCATGAACAGGGGAGCCACCCCGAAGCCGGGTATCAACCCGATCGGACCCGCGCCCATGAACAAGAGCGGTATGCCCGCGAGGCCGAACGACACGGCGAGGGATGCCGCGATGATCGCCGTGCGTCGATCCAGCCGCGCGCCGAGTCCCTGGACGATCGCGCTACGCCGCAGCGACGCATCCGGGATCCGCTGCCCGCGCGCCTCAGCGTCGTCGAGCATCGTGCACAGCACCACCTCCTCGTTGCGTTCCCGCCAGATGCGCGGGTACCAGCGCAGGAGAGCCCGGAATGCGCGCTCGTCCGGTGCTGTCATGCGAACGTCGCCATGCTGACGGCGGGTGCGGGTGCCGGCGTGTGTGCCGGCACGGGGCGGTAGATCGCGAGCGCCCGCCGTGCCGCGGACGCCCGCCGCTCGAGGTCGGCGAGTTCCATCTCGAGTCGCGCCCTGCCGGTGTCGGTGAGCGCGTAGTAGCGCCGGGCGCGTCCGTCCACGATCTCTTCGCCGTCTTCGCGCACGAGGCCACGGGCCTGCAGGCGCTCGGTCGTCGCGTACAGGGTGGTCGTCTTGAGCGATCCGGGATCGCCGGATGCCTCGTCCACCTCACGCAGGATCGCGTAGCCGTGGCGGCGGCCACTGGCGAGGCTCGCCAGGATCCAGAAGGCGGTCGTGCCCAACGATTCGCTCATGCGACGAGCATATGCCCATGTCGGGACTATGTCTAGTCGTTCACCCGCCTCTCCACCCCGAGCGATGGATCGATCCTGTGCCACGAACGGACGCGACACGCCGTTCGCGCGCGCACGAGACGGCGTGTCGCGTCCGCTCGGCGCGCTCGGGATCGCTGCAGGGGCCACTCGTGGCGGGACGGCCGAGTGCCCGGGCGCGCCGGGAGCCGACCTCGCAGAAGGCCGACCTAGACTTATCGGGCCATGATTCGACCCGACCTCAGCCTGCCGATTCCCGAGAACATCGGCGCCGCGCACTTCATCGGCATCGGTGGATCCGGGATGTCGGGGCTCGCGCGAATGTTCCTGGCCCGCGGCATCCGGGTCTCGGGTTCCGACCGAGCCGACAGCGATGCGCTGCGTCAACTCGCACTGCTCGGGGCGCGGGTGCATGTCGGGCACGATGCCGCCAATCTCGGCGACGCGGACACCGTCATTCACACCGGCGCGATCTGGCCCGAGAATCCCGAGTACGTCCTGGCCAAGGAGCGGGGGATGCCGGTCATCCACCGTTCGCAGGCGTTGCACTGGCTCATCGGCGGTCGTCGTCTTGTCTCGGTTGCCGGTGCGCACGGCAAGACGACCTCGACGGGCATGATCATCACCGCCCTGCACCAACTCGGCGCTGACCCGAGCTTCGTCAACGGCGGAGTGATCGCGCAGCTCGGCGCCTCGAGCGGTACGGGCGTCGACGAACTGTTCGTTGTCGAGGCCGACGAGTCCGACGGCACGTTCCTGCTGTACGACACGTCGATCGCGCTCATCACGAATGTCGACCCCGATCATCTCGACCACTACGGCACGAACGACGCGTTCGACGATGCCTTCGTGCGCTTCGCCGACCGGGCTCGCGAGAGTGTCGTCATCTCGGCCGACGACCCCGGGGCGCTCCGGGTGAGCGCGCGCCTCACACATCCGAACGTCATCACCTTCGGGGAATCGGATGGCGTGGATGTGCGTGTCACGGACATCACCACAGACGGCCCGGTGTCCTTCGCCCTGACATACCGCGGCACGACGGAGCGGGCCCGACTCGAGATCCCCGGCGCGCACAACGCGATCAATGCCGCGGGCGTGGTCTCCGTGCTGCTCTCACTGGGGTACGAACTCGAGCCCTCCCTGCGCGCGGTCGAGGGGTTCGCGGGCACGATCCGCCGCTTCGAACTGCACGGCGTGAACCGCGGGGTCAGCGTCTTCGACGACTACGCGCACCACCCCACCGAAGTTGCGGCGGCCCTCGCGGCGGCGCGCACCGTCATCGGCGACGGACGCATCATCGCGGTCCACCAGCCCCACACGTACTCCCGCACGCAGCAGATGTACCGCGAATTCGCCGAGGTGCTCGAGGAGTACGCCGACCACACGGTCGTGCTCGACGTCTACGGTGCCCGCGAGGATCCGATCCCCGGCGTCACCGGCGCCCTCGTCCGCGACGCCTTCGCTGACCCCGATCACGTCGCGTACGTCGCGGACTGGCAAGAGGCGGCCGACTACACGGCGACGGTGGCGCGCGACGGTGACTACGTCATCACCCTCGGCTGCGGCAACGTTTACCTCATCATTCCGCAGGTGCTCGAAGCACTTTCGCACACGGCGCCGGCCGGCGTCACGGACTGACGGATGCGTCGGCCCCCGCCGCTTCCCGCGCCCGAGAGATCCGGTGCCGCCGCGAAGCGCACATCGCGTTCGTGGGATGACTCGCGTTCGTTGGATGACTCGCGTTCGTTGGATGACGAGGCGACCGTCCCTCGTAGCGGCGAGAGCCCGGACGAAGACGCATCCGTTTCGCCCGCTGCGTCCGAGTCGCAACCTTCGGAGAAAGCCGGGGTAGCGACCGCCGGAACGGAGACAGATGAGGCGGCGCCTCCGGAACGCGTCGCCGACCAGACGGACGCGGATGCCGCCCCCCGTCGCACGGGAATCCGTGACGTCTGGCGTGCCGCTCGCGCGCGCCGCCGCGCGTTGCGCCGCGAAGTCCGCCGCTTCACCGTCCGGAGCCGGCGTCGTCGGCTCGTATGGCTCGTGAGTAGCGCTGCCGTGCTGCTGCTGATCGTCGGCAGCGTCGGCGCGGCCTACAGTCCGCTCTTCGCGGTTGAGCGGATCGAGGTCGTCGGCACGACGTCGCTGCCCGCTGCAACGGTCCAAGACGCCCTGGCGGGCCAGATCGGGACGCCCCTGCCGCTCGTGGATGGCAGCGCCGTGAAGGCCGCGCTCGTCGCCTTTCCCCTCGTCGAGTCGTACACGCTCGAGGCTCGCCCGCCGCACGACCTGGTGGTGCGGATCGTCGAACGCACGCCCATCGGCGTCATCCAGACGGACGCCGGATGGACGCTCGTCGATGCTGCTGGTGTGGCTCTCGAGACCAGTCCGAACCCGCCGGAAGGCCGTCCCATTCTCGAAATCGCCGGCGGCACGACATCCGGGGCGTTCGAGTCGGCGGGTCTGGTTATGCGGGCCCTCCCGGAGACGATCGCGACCCAGGTGACGCGCATCGCGGCGACCACGCGGGACGACGTGACCCTCACGCTGGCGAGCGGCACCCAGGTCGTCTGGGGTGCTGTTGAGGAGACGGCGCTCAAGGCCGTCAATCTCGACCGGGCGATGACCGCCCGCCCCGGCATGTCCGTGTACGACGTTTCATCGCCCGCATCCGTCGTCGTCCGCTGACGACCCCCGCCCGTGCCACGCCCACCCCGCCCGGACCCGCTCACCTGGCAGTAGATGGGAAAGCGGACGCCCCAGAGCCTCATCTACTGCCAGGCGAGCGGCCCGTGGACGGCTCTCGCCGGGGATTTGACGTGCGTGTAGACGACACGCCGCGCGCCTGCGGGCGCCGGCGAACGCCCGGCCTACCGTGTGAACAGAGGAAATGCATACCGGGCATTTCTTTACAGTTCTACTTGAGGTTGAAGGTTTCACCCAGGTTCGCGACACGGAGGCCGGCATGAGCCAGAACCAGAACTACCTCGCCGTTATCAAGGTCGTCGGCGTCGGCGGCGGCGGCGTCAACGCCGTCAACCGCATGATCGAGCTCGGGCTGCGCGGTGTGGAGTTCATTGCGATCAATACCGACGCGCAGGCGCTCCTCATGAGCGACGCCGATGTGAAGCTCGACGTCGGTCGCGAGATCACCCGCGGCCTCGGCGCCGGCGCCGACCCCGAGGTGGGTCGCCGCGCGGCAGAGGACCACGCCGAAGAGATCGAAGAAGCCCTGCGGGGTGCCGACATGGTGTTCGTCACAGCGGGCGAGGGTGGTGGCACCGGCACCGGTGGCGCGCCCGTCGTGGCCAAGATCGCGAAGTCGATCGGCGCGCTCACGATCGGTGTCGTCACGAAGCCGTTCTCGTTTGAGGGACGCCGTCGTCAGACGCAGGCCGACACCGGTGTCGCGCGCTTGAAGGAAGAGGTCGACACCCTCATCGTGGTGCCGAACGACCGCTTGCTCGAGATCAGCGATCGCGGAATCTCGATGATCGAGGCATTCGCGACGGCCGACCAGGTGCTGCTCGCCGGTGTTCAGGGCATCACCGACCTCATTACGACCCCCGGCCTCATCAACCTCGACTTCGCCGACGTCAAGTCGGTCATGCAGGGTGCGGGATCGGCCCTCATGGGTATCGGCTCTGCTCGGGGAGCGGATCGCGCGATCAAGGCCGCCGAGCTCGCGGTCGAGTCGCCGCTACTCGAGGCCTCGATCGAGGGGGCGCACGGTGTGCTGCTCTCGATCCAGGGTGGCTCGAACCTCGGAATCTTCGAGATCAACGATGCCGCGCAGCTCGTCAAAGAGGCAGCGCACCCCGAAGCCAACATCATCTTCGGTACGGTCATCGATGACACGCTCGGCGACGAGGTGCGGGTCACCGTGATCGCGGCCGGCTTCGACGGCGGCGAACCTCTGCAGCGCAGTGAGCCGGTCGTCGCTCAGCGCCAGGCGCCCGCTCTGCCGGTCGCCACGGCCGACGAGGCAGCCGAGGTCAAGCCCCCCGTGCGCGAGTCGGTTTCGGTCGGCTCCGCATCCGGTCCGATCGTCCCCGAGGCCGCGGGTTTCGACTCCGCGTTCGGTGACGACGACCTCGACATCCCCGACTTCCTGAAGTAGCGGTATCCCCGAACGGATGCCGTGGCCCGCGAGAGGTGCCGCATGACCGAAGTGGCTCCTCTCGCGGATCGATTGGCGTTGCTGGATGAGCGCGTCGCAGACGCGGCGCGAGCGGCCGGACGCGACGCGGGCGAGATCACACGCATCGTCGTGACGAAGTTTCACCCGGCACAGCTCGTGCGCGATCTGTACGCCCTCGGAGTGCGAGACGTCGGTGAGAACCGGCAGCAAGAGATTTCGGAGAAACGCTCCGAGCTCGCTGACCTCGACGATCTGCGTTGGCACTTCGTGGGCCAGATCCAGTCGAACAAAGCGCGTGCCGTGAGGGCCGCCGCATCCGTCGTCCATTCGGTCGATCGAGCCAAGCTCGCCGACGCCCTCGACGGTGCTTCACGCGACGATGCCGCAGAACCCGATGCGATGCCCCTGGATGTGCTCGTGCAGATCAATCTGACAGCCGACACCGGGCGCGGCGGAACGAACGAGTCGGACGTCGTCGCCCTGGCAGAACACGTCGCCAGATGTTCCGGCCTTCGGTTGCGCGGTGTGATGGCCGTTGCGCCCCTCGACGAACCACCCGCGGCCGCCTTCGCGCGCCTCGCCGAGCACGCCGCACGCGTGCGTGCCGTCGTGCCCGACGCATCCTGGATCAGTGCCGGGATGACGGGGGATTTCGAAGAGGCGATCGCCATTGGCGCGACACACCTGCGGATCGGGTCCGCAATCACGGGCAACCGACCCGCCCACGGTTAACCTCGAAACAGACGAGCCAACACGGAGGATGCGATGTCGAACCCGCTCAAGAAGACCATGGTTTATCTCGGTCTTGCCGACGAAGAAGAAATTGTTGACGAGCCCCAGCAGCAGACGCAGCACTCGCGCGTTCACGCCGTGGAACCCAAGGGAACCGTCACGCCCCTCCGTCCGCGTGCCGTTCACCAGCCCGCAGCGGGTGGACTGACCGAGATCCTCACGGTGCACCCCAAGCAGTACCGCGACGCACAGGTCATCGCCGAGAACTTCCGCGAGGGCATCCCCGTGATCATCAACCTGTCGCAGATGAGCGACGCGGATGCTCGTCGCCTGATCGACTTCGCCAGCGGACTGTCGCTGGGGCTCTACGGACGCATCGAGCGGGTCACGAGCAAGGTCTTCCTGCTCTCTCCCGAGCACGTCGAGGTTTCGGGCGACGGCGGCATCCCGCACGCCGACCCGGACGCCGCGCCCTTCTCCGCGTCGTAGTCTGTATACGTGGAACTGCTGAGGCTCATCGCGTCGATCCTCAACGGTCTGATCCTGCTGTACGTCTTCGTGCTGCTGGGACGACTCGTTCTCGAGTACATCCCGGTGTTCAATCGCGAATGGCGTCCTCGCGGCGCGGGCCTCGTCTTCGCTGAAATCGTCTACACCGTCACGGATCCTCCGATCCGGCTGTTCCGTCGATTCATCCCCCCGCTCCGCATCGGACCGATTGCGATCGATCTCGCTTTCGCGCTCACGATCTTCCTGTGTTTCATGCTTCTGAACGTCACGCGATCCATCGCCGGCGGGGCATAAACCTGCGCTCTGGGGTGGGCTGACGGTGCCGTGACGCACTCGGCTCGCTCTCGCGGCACCCAGGCGCCTCAGCTATGCTGATGGCTTCGCGCCCCAGCGCAGCCACGCCGTGACCAGCAGAGACGAACAGGACGGATCCCCCATGGCTCTGACCCCCGATGACGTTGTAACCAAGCAGTTTCAGCACGTCCGGTTCAAAGAGGGTTTCGACCCCGAAGAGGTCGATGACTTCCTCGACGAGATCGTCGTCGAGTGGCGCAAGACGATCGCCGAGAACGAAGAGCTGAAGGCCAAGCTCGAGGCCTACGAGGCCGGCGAGAAGCCCGCCGCAGCAGCACCCGCTGCGGAGCCGGCTCCCGAGGTGGAGGCTCCCGCCGCCGCCCCGAAGCCCGCTCCCGCGAGCGAGGACGCCGGCGCAAGCACCAGCGCGGGGATTATCGAACTCGCGCAGCGTCTGCACGACGAGCACGTTGCCGAGGGTGTCGCCCAGCGCGACAAGCTCGTCTCAGAGGCCGAGGCCACCGCGTCGCGCATCGTTGCCGAGGCCGAGGCGAAGCAGCGCGAAGAGGCCGCCCGCCTCGAGAAGGAGCGCACGGTACTCGAGGGTCGCATCACGGAGCTCCGCCAGTTCGAGCGTGACTACCGCGCCCAGCTGCGCAGCTACATCGAGGGTCAGCTGCGTGACCTCGAGACGTCCGGTTCGACGTCGGGCTCGACGCCCGTGTCGGCCATCGGTCTCTAGACCTTGACCGAACCGAGTCCCGCACCCGAGCTTTCCGCGGGGCCGCGCAAGCCTCTCAACCGACCGGCGGCCATCGCCATCATCGCGACTCTCGCGGTGGTGGCCCTGGCCGCCGATCAGTTGAGCAAGTTCTTCGCATTGCAGAACCTGACGCCGGGCGATCCGGTGCAGATTCTGGGTGAGTTCCTCGTCTTCGTGTTGGTGTTCAACCCGGGCGCAGCGTTCTCTCTGGGTGAGAGCGTCACGTGGGTCTTCACGATCGCGTTGGCCGCGGTCGCGGTCGCGATCGTGTGGTTGATGTTCACGCGGGTACGCTCCCGGCTGTGGGCCGTGGCGCTGGGGCTGCTGCTCGGTGGCGTTCTCGGCAACCTCACCGATCGCTTACTGCGAGACCCGGGATTCCCGGTCGGACATGTCGTCGACTTCATCTCCACGCCCTGGATGATGCCCGCGATCTACAACGTGGCCGACATCTTCATCGTGTGCGACATGATCGGGATCGCCCTGCTCGTTCTGCTCGGACTGCACATGGACGGCACCCGCGAGCGTCGGGAAGATAAGGCGGATGCGTCGACGGTCGCTGCTTCCGAGGCATCCGACTCTGTCTCGTCCGACACTGTCCCGTCCGAGCCCGTCCCGTCCGAGCCCGTCCCGTCCGACTCCGTCCCGTCCGAGCACGGTCCCGTTTCGATCGTGGGAGTGGGCGTGGATCGCGATTCCCTCTTCCCTGTGGCTGACCCGGATGTCGGAGCCCCGCGCCGCGCAAAGGAGCCCGGCGACGACGACCCGACGAGGGCCTAGCCGTGCCGGCGCGGAGTCTTCCCGTGCCCGACGGTCTGCAGGGGGCCCGGGTCGACGCGGCCCTGGCCAAGATGCTCGGTTTCTCTCGTGCCTTCGCGGCGGAAGTGGCCGAGTCGGGTGGTGTCAACGTCGATGGGCGCGTTGTCGGAAAGTCGGATCGGTTGTCCGGCGGAGCTTGGCTCGAGGTCGTTTGGGAAGAGCGCGCGGAGCCTCGTGTGGTTCCGATGGCTGTGCCCGACTTCGGCATCGTCTACGACGACGATGACATCGTCGTGATCGACAAGCCCGCGGGAGTAGCGGCTCATCCGAGTGTCGGGTGGGAGGGCCCCACGGTTCTCGGCGCGTTGGCCGCAAGCGGGTACACGATTGCGACCACGGGCGCTGCCGAACGTCAGGGAATCGTGCATCGGCTGGATGTCGGCACGAGTGGGCTCATGGTCGTCGCCAAATCCGAGGCGGCCTACACCGCGCTGAAGCGCGCTTTCAAGGAGCGCGAGGTCGAGAAGATATACCACGCCGTCGTGCAGGGGCATCCGGATCCCTTGTCCGGCACGATCGACGCGCCGATAGGTCGACATGCCACGCACTCGTGGAAATTCGCCGTCACGCAGGACGGCAAGGACTCTGTCACGCACTACGAGACTCTCGAGGCATTCCGCGGTGCGTCGCTGCTCGAGATCCACCTCGAGACCGGGCGCACGCACCAGATTCGCGTGCACATGGCCGCGCAGAGGCACCCGTGCGTCGGCGATCCGCTCTACGGCGCGGATCCCACGATGTCGGCTCGCCTGGGGCTCACCCGCCAGTGGTTGCACGCTCGGCAGTTGTCGTTCCACCATCCCGCGACCGGCGAATGGGTCACCTTCGCCTCGGATTATCCGGCCGACCTCGCTCACGCGCTCGAGGTGCTGCAAGCCGGATGATCCTCGGGTCCTCCCGAATGTCGCCGGCCCGGGGCAGAATGCGCTGATGGCAATCGACGTGCGGCCCGCGACGGTATTCGATGATGTGCAGACCATGGTGGGGCACAAACGCCCCGACGCGAACCTCTGCTGGTGTCTGAGCTCCCGCATCCCGTCGAAAGAGAACCTCGCACTTCGCGGCACGGCGCGGGGCGAGCGAGTCGTACGTGGGCACGCGGGCGCTGTTCGAACGCGCAGGATTTTCCAAAGTATCCGACACCGGCTCCGTCGTGAACGGGTTTCCGTGCCTGCTGGTGCGTCTCGATCTGGCGTAGCCGGGTCGGGTTCAACGCGACCCGCCGACGATGTCGGAAGCGCCCCTTAGTGTGGACGAGTGGCAGCCGACTCCTTCGTTCACCTTCATGTGCACAGCGAATATTCGATGCTCGACGGGGCCGCTCGAATCGGGCCGATGGTCCAAGAGGCCGTCGCGCAGGGCATGCCGGCCATCGCCGTCACCGACCATGGCAACACCTTCGCGGCGTTCGAGTTCTACAAAGCGGCGAAAGACGCCGGCATCAAGCCGATCATCGGCATCGAGGCCTACGTCACCCCCGGCACGCACCGCAGCGACAAGGCACGAGTGCGCTGGGGCGGACCAGACCAGGCCGGCGATGATGTCTCGGGATCGGGCGCATACACGCACATGACCCTGCTCTCGCAGAGCACCGAGGGCATGCACAACCTCTTCCGCCTCAGTTCCAAAGCGAGCATGGAGGGGTACTACTTCAAGCCGCGCATGGACCGCGAACTTCTGCAGACTTACAGCAAGGGACTCATCGCCACGACGGGCTGCCCGTCCGGGGAAGTGCAGACGCGACTCCGGCTCGGGCAGTACGACGCCGCAAGAGCCGCAGCCGCGGAGTTCCAGGACATCTTCGGCAAGGAGAACTACTTCACCGAGATCATGGATCACGGCCTCTCGATCGAGCGGCGCGTGATGGGCGATCTCATCAAGATCTCGAAAGAGCTCGACATCCCGCTTGTCGGCACGAACGACCTGCACTACACGCATCAACACGATGCGACGAGCCACGCAGCACTCCTGTGCGTCCAGTCCGGTTCGACGCTCGACGACCCCAAGCGCTTCAAATTCGACGGCGACGGCTACTACGTCAAGTCGGCGGCCGAGATGCGCCAGATCTTCCGTGATCACCCGGAGGCGTGCGACAACACCCTGCTGATCGCCGAGCGCTGCGAGGTCGAGTTCAACACTTCGGCCAACTACATGCCGCGCTTCCCAGTGCCCCCTGGTGAGAGCGAAGACTCCTGGTTCGTCAAGGAGGTTGAGAAGGGCCTCGAACACCGATATCCCGCGGGCATCCCGACCGAGGTGCGCGCACAGGCAGAGTACGAGACCCAGGTCATCTTGCAGATGGGCTTCCCGGGCTACTTCCTCGTCGTCGCCGACTTCATCAACTGGGCGAAAGAGAACGGCATTCGAGTCGGCCCCGGGCGTGGTTCCGGTGCCGGTTCCATGGCCGCCTATGCCATGAAGATCACCGACCTGGATCCGCTCCGGCACGGGCTGATCTTCGAGCGCTTCCTCAACCCCGACCGCGTCTCGATGCCCGACTTCGACGTCGACTTCGATGACCGTCGCCGCGGCGAGGTCATTCAGTACGTGACCGAGAAGTACGGCGACGAACGCGTCGCGCAGATCGTCACGTACGGCACGATCAAGGCCAAGCAGGCGCTCAAAGATGCCGGGCGGGTGCTCGGATTCCCGTTCAGCATGGGCGAGAAGCTCACGAAGGCGATGCCGCCACCCGTCATGGGTAAGGACATGCCCCTGGAGGGCATGTTCGACAAGAACCATCCCCGTTTCAAAGAGGCATCAGAGTTCCGCGTCCTCATCGAGACCGATCCCGAGGCCAAGACGGTGTTCGACACGGCCGTGGGACTCGAGAACCTCAAACGCCAGTGGGGCGTGCACGCAGCCGGCGTGATCATGTCCTCCGAACCGCTGATCGACATCATCCCGATCATGAAGCGCGAGCAGGACGGCCAGATCGTCACGCAGTTCGATTACCCGTCGTGCGAGGCGCTCGGCCTGATCAAGATGGACTTCCTCGGTCTTCGCAACCTCACGATCATCGACGACGCGCTCGATAACATCGTCGTCAACCGGGGAGAGAAGGTCGTGCTCGAAGACCTCGAACTCGACGACGGGGCCGCGTACGAACTCCTCACGCGGGGCGACACCCTCGGTGTGTTCCAGCTCGACGGCGGGCCGATGCGCAGCCTTCTCCGGCTGCTCAAGCCCGACAACTTCGAAGACATCTCGGCCGTCATCGCGCTCTATCGACCCGGCCCGATGGGTGCCAACTCCCACACGAACTACGCACTGCGCAAGAACGGCCTGCAAGAGATCACGCCGATCCACCCCGAACTCGAAGAGGCGCTGGCCGAGATCCTCAGCACGAGTTACGGGCTGATCATCTATCAAGAGCAGGTCATGGCGATCGCGCAGAAGGTCGCGGGGTTCAGCCTCGGACAGGCCGACATCCTGCGTCGCGCGATGGGCAAGAAGAAGAAGTCCGAGCTCGACAAGCAGTACGAGGGCTTCCAAGCGGGCATGCACGCAAACGGCTATTCGGATGCTGCGGTCAAGACTCTGTGGGACATTCTGCTGCCGTTCTCGGACTACGCCTTCAACAAGGCTCACTCCGCCGCGTACGGCATGGTCTCGTACTGGACGGCCTACCTGAAGGCGCACTATCCGGCCGAGTACATGGCGGCGTTGCTGACGAGCGTCGGTGACTCGAAGGACAAGCTCGCGATCTATCTCAACGAGTGTCGGCGAATGGGAATGAAGGTGCTGCCGCCCGACGTGGGGGAGTCGATCAAGTACTTCGCGGCCGTGGGCGATGACATCCGCTTCGGGCTCGGTGCCATCCGCAACGTCGGCTCGAACGTCGTCGAGGGCATCGTCGCATCGCGCGCCGATGACAGCTTCGTGAGCTTCCACGACTTCCTCACCAAGGTTCCGGCGCATGTCGCGAACAAACGCACGGTCGAGTCGCTGATCAAGGCGGGCGCGTTCGACTCGCTGGGATCGACGCGTCGCGCGCTCATGGATATTCACGAGAGCGCGGCCGAAGCAGCGGTCGAAACCAAGCGCAAGGCTGCCACGGGGGCGATCGGGTTCGACTTCGACAGCCTGTACGACGAAACCGAAGACATCATGCCGGCGAAGGTTCCCGAGCGCCCCGAGTGGACGAAGAAGGACAAGTTGGCCTTCGAGCGCGAGATGCTCGGCCTGTACGTTTCGGATCACCCTTTGGCGGGTCTCGAGATGCCGCTGGCCAAGCACGCGTCGATGTCGATCAACGATCTGCTCACGTCCGAAGAGTTGAGCGACGGTGAGCAGGTGACCGTCGCGGGGCTGCTGACGAGCGTCCAGCACCGCGTCGCGAAATCGAGCGGAAACCCGTACGGCATGGTCACCGTCGAGGACTTCAACGGCGAGGTGAACGTCATGTTCATGGGCAAGACGTACACCGAATACCAGCCGCTACTGCAGGCCGACGCCATCCTCGTGGTGCGCGGTCGTGTGTCCCGCCGCGATGACGGACTCAACCTGCACGCCGTCTCGGCGATGGTTCCCGATCTGGGTGCCGTGGATGCCGGGGGAGCGCTCGAACTAATCCTTGCCGAGCACCGCGCAACCCACTCGGTCATCACCGATCTGGCTGTCGTGCTCGATCGGCACCGCGGCGAGACCGAGGTGCGGATGAAGCTCACCAAGGGTGACGTGGCGAAGGTTTTCGAGGTGCCGCATCCCGTCAAGGTGACCGCGGATCTGTACGGAGAACTGAAGTCTTTGCTCGGACCCGGATGCCTGGGCTGAGCGGATGTCCGCGAGGTAAGGTAGCCGGGGCGCCGACGGCGTCGTGCGAAAGGGGATGGTTATGACCGACGAGAACCGGACAGACGACGAGAGGGATCTCGCGGCTTCGCTGGTCTCCGCTCCGGAGCCCGACGCGACCGAGACCGATGGCGAGGAGTTCGACTCGGCAACCGAGAGCGAGCCGGAAGAGGCGCCCCAATATGGCGTCGGCCCCTTCACGATCCGCGAGGTCGCGATCGTCGGGCTGTGGGCCGTGGCCTTCATCATCTCGTTCTTCTCTGTCCTCCAGCTCCCCTTCCGCTCCGTCTGGATGAGTGGCATCGATTGGGTGCTCACGATCGGCGTACCGACGGTCGCAGTATTCCTGATCGTCCTGCGCCGCTTCTCGCCCGACGGGATTCGCCGTGTGGGCTCGCTCGGCGTCGATCAGTTCGCATCCGTTGCTTTCTCGGTTTCGAGCGTCATCTGGCTCTCGTACATCTGGAACACCATCGCCGCGGTCGTCGACGACCGCGCCTGGTACACGACGTGGGTCGTGTGGGTGGAGCTGATCGTCTTCCTGGCCCTGGTTCTGCTCTCCGTCTTCGCTCCGTTCATCGCGCCGTTCGACGAGGATTTCCGCGGTCGACCCGCAGCGCCCGCGCATCGCAATGCACGAGCAGTCCGGGCCGTCGTGGCTCGCCCCCGGCCCGAACCGGCACCGGAGTCCTTCGCTCCCGTTTCCGGTGATGGAGCCGCGCAGGCTACGGGCGGCTACCCGATCGGCTCGTATGCGCTGGACGACGCCGAGCCGTCCACGGGCGACACGGGCGTCGTCGACACGGGTGGGTGGAGCCCTACCCCGGCGTACGCGCGCGGAGCGACGGAAACCGGCGCGCAGCCGGTGACGGATGCGGCGCCCGCGGCGGCTTCGCGCCCCTTCTGGGCGTTGTCACCGGTCGAACGCGATGTAGTCGACGAGCGTACCGGCGCTCCGGTGTTCCGCATCGGGCCGACGGCGTGGGCGCTTGTGATCGCGGATCGCGGGTCGAGCTTCGTCGTGCAGCATGAGGACGGTCGTGTGGGCGTGCTCTACGACGTCTCGGGAGTCACCCGGGGCTGATCCGCCGGGTAGCCTGGGAGGATGCGCACGATCGACCTCCGCGGCACTGCCGCGCGCGATGCCGCGGCACTCGTTCCGCGCGCGACCGAAGCTCGCGACAACGCCCTGCGAGTCGCCGGCGAACTCGTCGCCGACGTCCGCGACCGCGGCGAAGCCGCCCTGCGCGAGCAGGCCGAGAAGTTCGATGGTGTCACCGGACACACCCTCCGCGTTCTGCGCGCCGACATCGACGCCGCGGTCGAAGGGCTCGATGCCGATGTCCGAGACGCGCTCGAACGCGCCATCGCGAACGTCCGGCGTGCGTCGGCCGCGCAGGTTCCGCCGCCGGTTGTCACCGAGCTCGCGCCGGGCGCGCGCGTCACGCAGCGCTGGCAGCCGGTCCGCCGGGTCGGTGTCTACGTTCCCGGCGGCAAGGCGGTCTATCCGTCGAGCGTCGTCATGAACGTCGTGCCCGCACAGGTCGCCGGAGTCAGCGCCGTGGCGCTCGCTTCGCCCGCTCAACGCAGTGACGGCAAGGTGCACCCGACCATCCTCGCCGCGGCGGGTCTGCTCGGCGTAGACGAGGTCTATGCGATCGGTGGCGCGGGGGCGATCGCTGCGCTCGCGTACGGCGTCGCCGACATCGCTCTCGACCCTGTCGACGTCGTCACGGGTCCCGGTAACAACTACGTCGCCGCGGCGAAGCGTCACGTCGCGGGCGTCGTCGGGACCGACTCCGAGGCGGGTGCGACCGAGATTCTCGTGATCGCCGACGATTCAGCCGACGCAGTACTGGTGGCGGCAGATCTGGTCAGTCAGGCCGAGCACGACGAGCAGGCTGGAGCCGTCCTCGTGACGGATTCGGCCGACCTGGCCGAGGCTGTCCGCTCGGCGGTTCAGGATGTCACCTCGCGCACCCGGCACGCGGAGCGCGTGCGTACGGCACTCGCGGGTACACAATCCGCGATCGTGCTGGTGGACGATCTGGCCGCGGCGGTGGCGTTCAGTAACGCGTATGCCCCCGAGCACCTCGAGGTCCAGACCCGCGACCCCGAGGGGCTGTTGCCCGACTTGACCAATGCCGGTGCGATCTTCCTCGGAGCGAACTCGCCCGTGAGTCTCGGGGACTATCTCGCGGGGAGCAACCACGTTCTGCCCACCGGCGGCCAGGCGCGTTATGCGGCCGGGCTCGGCGCGCAGACGTTCTTGCGTGCGCAGCAGATCATCGCGTACGACCGGGATGCTCTTGCCGGCGTTGCCGACGCGATCGTCGCGCTGGCCGACGCCGAGGCACTGCCCGCGCACGGCGAGGCCGTGACCGCACGGTTCGCGCCGGGCTCCGAAGCATCCGCGATCTGACTGCGCTATTCAACGACTCCGCCACCCACCGACGCTGCCATCTAGCGAGGACCACGAGATATGCACTGCCCCTTCTGTCGGCATCCCGACTCGCGCGTGATCGATTCGCGCACGAGCGATGACGGGCTCTCGATTCGTCGCCGCAGGCAATGCCCCGAATGCGGTGGTCGTTTCTCGACGATCGAGACCGCGAGCCTCAACGTCATCAAGCGGTCCGGGGTCATCGAGCCTTTCAGCCGCGAGAAGGTCATGTCGGGTGTGCGCAAGGCGTGTCAGGGCCGTCCCGTGACCGAGGCAGATCTCGCCATGCTCGCGCAGAAGGTCGAAGAGGCAGTTCGGCAGACGGGCGCATCCCAGGTCGACACGAACGAGATCGGACTGGCCATCCTCGGTCCGCTTCGAGCCCTTGACATGGTCGCTTATCTACGATTCGCCAGCGTCTATCAGGCTTTCGAATCCCTCGACGATTTCGAGACGGCGATCGGCGACCTGCGCGCGGATCGCGTCGCGGCCCCCGGATTCGACGGCGACGTGCCCCGTGCGTGAATCGGAACGGGGTGGGATGTATCGCGTCCTTTTCTCCGTCGTGCTCTCGCGCTTTGACCCCGAGACGGCGCATCACCTGGGGATGCGGGTCGTCCGTGCCGCAGGCGTGCGCCCGTTCTCGACCCTGGTCCGCCGAGTCACTCACCCCGCGCCTTCGCTGCGGACGCGAGCCCTGGGCATCGACTTTCCCTCGCCCTTCGGAGTCGCCGCTGGGTTCGACAAGGACGCGGTCGGCGTTCTCGGGCTCGGTGCTCTCGGCTTCGGGCATGTCGAGGTCGGCACGCTGACCGCCATCCCGCAGGACGGAAACCCCCGTCCGCGTCTTTTCCGACTCATCCCGGATCGCGCCGTCATCAACCGCATGGGTTTCAACAACGGGGGAGCGGATGCGGCTGCCGCTCGCATCGCGAAGCTCCGTCGGCGCCGTGACCGGCCGGTGATCGGCATCAACATCGGCAAGAGTCGCGTGGTCGATGTCGCGGACGCGACGGCCGACTACGTCCGCAGCGCGACACTCCTGGCGCCCCTTGCGGACTATCTGGCCGTGAACGTCTCGTCCCCGAATACGCCGGGCTTGCGCGCCCTGCAGGCCGTGGAAACGCTCGCGCCGTTGCTGCGCGCGGTCAAGGATGCCGCGGGCCAGACACCGCTGCTCGTGAAGATCGCCCCGGACCTCGAGGACGACGAAGTGCGCGAGATCGCTCTTCTCGCGGTCGAGCTCGGGCTCGACGGGCTCATCGCCACCAACACGACGCTCTCGCGTGCGGGCCTCCGGACCGCCCCCACGGTCGTCGCGGCCGCAGGCGCAGGCGGGCTCTCAGGCGCTCCATTGCGTGAGCGCTCGCTCGAAGTGCTTCGCGTCGTTCGGGCATCCGTTCCCGCGGAGTTCTGTGTGATCTCCGTCGGCGGCGTCGAGAGTGGCGCGGATGTGCGTGAGCGCTTGGCTGCGGGTGCCACCCTCGTGCAGGGGTATACCGCGTTCCTCTACCGCGGCCCGTTCTGGGCCCGACAGATCAACCGCACGCTCGCCCGCGTCTGAGTCAGTCGCGTCTGCCCTTGGGCGTCGCGACGCGTTCGTAATTCAGGAGATCTGCGCGAGGTACGCTCGCGGTTCCCCGATATTCCGGGTGTCACCCTGCGACGGGTCGCCCGCGGGACTGAATTGTGAACGCGAGCGCGGGTGCAACGAAGCGAGTCGCGACCGGGTCGACAGAGTCGATCAGGCGATGGGCTTGCCCCCGCGGCGCACCTGCGGCTTCGGCAAGCGCAGGAAGCGCATCTGCATGGAGCGCATGGCCGCGTACCAGGCCGTACCGCGCTCGAGCTTGTCGGCACCGAACTTGGCGCGGATGGCTCGCTTGGCGCGCCACCCCGTCAAAACCATGTCGAGGATGACGAGCAGGATGAAGCCCCACAATGCGATGAACGCGTAGTACTGGATGTAGGTGTTCTGAATGAAGGTCAGCAAGATCACGACGATCATGGCCGGCATCACGAACTCGGCGAGGTGCCAGCCCCCGTCGACATAGTCGCGCAGGAATTTGCGCTGCGGTCCCTTGTCGCGGGCGGGGAGGTAGCGCTCGTCGCCCTTGGCCATGCCGGCACGAGCTTGGTCCCGCTTGGCAGCGAGCTCGGCGCGGGCACGCTGCTTGGCCTCTTTCGTATCCGCCACGAGGGGGCGTCGACGCACGGCCTCACGCTCGGCGCGCGTCGGGGTAGCGCGCCCTTTTCCGGCACCGACCGCGGCGGAATCCTCGTCGCTCGGCACGGGGGCGGGGGAGTTGGCCACGATGTTTCCTCGCAGGTCGGGGTGAAGTACTCACCCATAAGATTACCCGCATGCACGCATCGGAAGTCCCCCCGTCCCCACTCCGTACCGCTGTCGAGGATGGAATCGCTCCGGCTCTGGCCGACCTCGGTGCCCTCGTCCGTATCCCGGGCATCGCCTGGCCGGCATTCGATCAGACCCAGCTGGAGCGGAGTGCGGATGAGGTTGCGCGCCTTGCCGGGGATACGGGGGTGTTCGACGACGTGCGGATCCTCCGTGCCGAGATCCCCGGAACGGGGGAGGTGGGTCAGCCCGCCGTTCTGGCCACGCGGGCAGCACGCGGGGACGCCCCGACGGTGCTCCTCTACGCTCACCACGACGTGCAGCCACCGGGCGATGACGCGCTCTGGGATTCTCCGCCGTTCGAACCGACCGTTCGCGACGGACGCCTGTACGGCCGCGGCGCGGCCGATGACAAGGCCGGCATCATGGCGCACATTGCGGCGCTCCGGGCGCTGCGGGCCAGCACGGAGGGTGAGCTCGAACTCGGCGTCGTCCTGTTCGTGGAGGGTGAGGAGGAATACGGTTCCCGCTCCTTCGCCCAGTTCCTCGCCGACAATCGCGACGCACTCCGCGCTGACGTGATCGTGGTCGCCGATTCGGGTAACTGGGATTCGGACACACCGGCACTGACCGTGTCGCTGCGCGGAAACGCGCGGTTCACGATGCGCGTCCGAACCCTCGACCACGCTTCGCATTCCGGAATGTTCGGGGGTGCAGTGCCTGACGCGATGCTCGCCACGATCAAGCTGTTGTCGACGTTGTGGGACGCCGATGGCACGGTCGCGGTCGAGGGTGTGTCGGCGCGTGAGGCGCAGACACCCGACTACTCCGAGAACACCCTGCGCGAGGAGGCCGGTCTTCTCCCGGGTGTCTCGCCGGCCGGCGCCGGAGACATCCTGTCGCGCATCTGGAATCGCCCCGCGGTCACGGTCATCGGCACGGACTTCACGAGTGTCGAGGCCGCCTCGAACACGCTGACTCCCGAGGTCTCGGTCGTGATCAGTGCCCGCGTCGCACCGGGCCAGAAAGCCGCCGACGCGTACGCCGCTCTCGAATCGCACCTGCGCGCGAACGCGCCGTTCGGCGCCGAGCTGAGCTTCTCCGACGTCGATCTGGGGGACGGTTTTCTCGTCGACACGTCGGGGTGGGCCGTCGCGGCGGTGCGGGATGCCTTCGCCGAGGGATACGGCGTCGATCCCGTCGACATCGGTGTGGGCGGCAGCATCCCCTTCATCTCGGATCTAGTGCGCGAATTCCCCGAGGCGCAGATTCTCGTCACCGGTGTCGAGGACCCGCATTCGCGGGCGCACAGCCCGAACGAATCCCTACACCTGGAGACGTTCCGCCACGCGATCGTGAGCGAGGCGTTGCTGTTGCGCGCCCTCGACGACCGAGGTCGCGGGTAGACTCGCAACAGGAGGACTGACAATGACAGACACCACGATCGTTCCCACCGCAACGACCACCGAGACCCGCCCGCACGGCGTCAACCTCACCGAGGCCGCGGCCTTGAAGGTCAAGAGCCTGCTCGAGCAGGAAGGCCGCGATGACCTGCGTCTTCGCGTCGCTGTTCAGCCCGGGGGATGCTCCGGACTCATCTACCAGCTCTACTTCGACGAGCGCTATCTCGACGGCGACGAGACCGTCGACTTCGATGGCGTCGAGGTCATCGTCGACAACATGAGCATTCCGTATCTCGACGGCGCAGCCATCGATTTCAAAGACACGATCTCGGAGCAGGGCTTCACGATCGACAACCCCAACGCCGCGGGCAGTTGCGCCTGCGGCGACAGCTTCCACTAGCCTCACGAGCGCATCACAATCGGTGCGCGCGCTGGGTGAGTGTCCTGAATCGCATGTGAGGTTGCCCTAGACTTGGGCACGTCACACCCGCGTCCGAAAGGTGAATCGTGCGCCTCAAACGCCGCCTCCGCTGGGCCGCTATCCCGGTCGGGATCACGGCAGCATTCCTCCTTGCAGGATGCACGACCACCGAGCTCAACGGGTATCTCCCGGGCTTCACCGACGATGGTGTGCAGGCGACGAACCGCACCGAGATGGTGTCGGGGCTCTGGGTCAACTCCTGGATCGTTCTACTCGTCGTTGGTGTGATCACCTGGGGCCTGACACTCTTCGCGATGGTCGCGTACCGGCGCCGCAAGGGCCAGACCGGCCTTCCGGTGCAGCTTCGGTACAACATGCCGATCGAGATCTTCTACACGCTCGTTCCGTTCGTCCTCGTCCTGGGCTTCTTCGCCTTCACGGCAAGAGACCAAACGATCCTCGAAACGCAATACGACGACCCGGATGTCTCGATCGTCGCGATCGGCAAGCAGTGGGCGTGGGACTTCCAGTACAACGGCGATGACGAGGACAGTTCCGACGCCGTCTGGACAATGGGGGTGCAGACTCAGCCCGCGGCGAACGGTGACGTCGACCGGGACTCCCTGCCGACGCTCGTTCTGCCGGTCAATAAGACGGTCAAGATCGAACTTCGTTCGCGCGATGTCATCCACTCTTTCTGGGTCATCGACTTCTTGTACAAGAAGGACATGATCCCCGGCCGTGAGAACGAATGGTCCTTCGTCCCCACCCGTGAGGGTACGTTCGCCGGAAAGTGCGCCGAACTGTGCGGCGAGTACCACTCCGCAATGCTTTTCAACGTCGAGGTCGTGAGCGAGGACGAGTACGAGGACTACCTCGACACGCTTCGTGCCGCAGGACAGACCGGCGACATCACGCAATACGACCGCAACAGCAATCTGCCCGGCACGGGTGGAAATACAGCCGACGTCGTCGGCACCGAGGAAGGCTGACCGCCGTGGCCACGACTCTCCCCCTCCAGGAATCCGGGCGAACGACAACGCTCCCGCCGCGCCAGGCGGCTCTGCTCAGCACGTCTCGGGTGGAGCAGAAAGGCAACATCGTCGTCAAGTGGATTACATCCACCGACCACAAGACCATCGGGTACATGTACCTGATCGCCTCGTTCATCTTCTTCCTCCTCGGCGGAGTGATGGCGCTGATCATCCGTGCCGAGCTCTTCGCGCCGGGTATGCAGGTCATCCCGACGAAGGAGCAATACAACCAGCTGTTCACGATGCACGGCACGATCATGTTGCTGATGTTCGCGACGCCGCTGTTCGCCGGATTTGCAAACGTGATCATGCCGCTGCAGATCGGCGCGCCCGACGTCGCATTCCCGCGCCTCAACGCCTTCGCGTTCTGGCTCTTCCTCTTCGGCTCGACCATCGCGGTGTCGGGCTTCCTCACCCCCCAGGGTGCCGCATCATTCGGATGGTTCGCCTATCAACCACTCGCGAGTGCGACGTTCTCGCCAGGCGTCGGGGGCAATCTCTGGATGCTCGGGCTGGGCATGAGCGGCTTCGGCACCATTCTCGGCGCGGTCAACTTCATCACGACGATCATCACGATGCGTGCCCCGGGTATGACGATGTGGCGCATGCCGATCTTCACCTGGAACACCCTCGTCACGAGCCTCCTCGTCCTGATGGCGTTCCCGGTTCTCGCTGCCGCGATCCTCGCCGCCGGCGCCGACCGCGTGCTCGGGGCCCACATCTTCGACCCGGAGAACGGCGGCGCGCTGCTCTGGCAGCACCTGTTCTGGTTCTTCGGCCACCCCGAGGTGTACATCATCGCGCTGCCGTTCTTCGGCATCGTGTCCGAGATCTTCCCCGTCTTCTCGCGCAAGCCGATCTTCGGATACAAGACGCTCGTCTACGCGACGATCGCGATCGCTGCACTTTCTGTGGCTGTGTGGGCGCACCACATGTACGTCACCGGCTCCGTGCTGTTGCCGTTCTTCGCTTTGATGACGATGCTGATCGCCGTGCCAACGGGTGTGAAGATCTTCAACTGGATCGGCACCATGTGGCGAGGATCGGTGACGTTCGAGACGCCCATGGTGTTCGCGCTCGGCTTCTTGATCACGTTCGTCTTCGGCGGCCTGACCGGCGTCATCCTGGCATCGCCCCCCCTCGACTTTGCGCTGTCCGACTCCTACTTCGTGGTCGCGCACTTCCACTACGTGGTGTTCGGTACGGTGGTGTTCGCGATGTTCGCCGGCTTCTACTTCTGGTGGCCGAAATTCACCGGGCGGATGCTTAATGAGCGTCTCGGGTACGTGCACTTCTGGTTGCTGTTCATCGGCTTCCACATGACCTTCCTCATCCAGCATTGGCTCGGCGTGGATGGTATGCCGCGTCGCTATGCGGACTACGCCCAGGAGGATGGCTGGACCTGGCAGAACCAGGTTTCGACGGTTGGCGCCATGATCTTGGCAGTTTCCATGCTGCCGTTCCTGCTGAACGTGTGGATCACCGCACGCAAGGCTCCGAAGGTCACCGTCAACGACCCGTGGGGATACGGCGCATCGCTCGAGTGGGCGACGTCGTGCCCGCCGCCGCGCCACAACTTCACCTCGATTCCGCGCATCCGCAGCGAGCGCCCAGCGTTCGACCTGAACCACCCCGAGGCCGGTATTCCCGTCGGCGTGGGGCCGGCAAAGGACGCGCCCGCCGCGCCTACTGTGGATCTGGCCGATGGAGAGGTGAAGTAACGTGCGGTCGAATGTCGTACTCTGGTGGCTGCTCGCTGGCTTCTTCCTGCTGATCGGGGTCGTCTACATCGGCTGGAACATCCTCGCTCATCCGCAGCTGAGCTGGTACAACGCGATCGAGTGGGTCGGAGGGGTAGCTCTTGTTTTCAGCGCCCTGATGGCGGCCCTCATCGCCTGGTATCTGCAGCGCGTCCACAAGTCGCAGGGCGGCGAACTACCCGAAGACATCCTGACCTCGGATGTCGACGACGGAGACCCCGAGCTCGGTGAGTTCAGCCCCTGGTCGTGGTGGCCGATCGTGCTCGCGTTCTCCGCGGGCGTCGCGATCATCGGCTTGGCCGTCGGCTCGTGGCTGGTTCCCATCGGATTCGCCATCTTCCTGGTTGCGATCGTTGGATGGGTCTACGAGTATTACCGGGGCTACTTCGCCCATTGATGACGCTCTCATTGAGCGCGGCCGTTCTCTCTGACATCGGACCTCATCGGTCGGGTAATGAGGACGCCGCGTTCGTGGCGCCTTTCGCAGCCGCGGTTGCCGACGGCGTCGGTGGGGGCCCCGCGGGCGACATTGCTGCGGCAGTCCTCATCCATCAGGTCGCGTCGTCGTCTCGAGCCGTCGAGTCGGAGGCCCGTGCGCGCAGCCTATTGGGCCGCTCAAACGGGGACCTCCGTGCTCGCGGGCGGGCAGAGCCATCCGTCGCAGGCATGGCAACGACATTCACGGGTCTGTTCCTCTCCGGCACCGAACTCTTCCTTGCCCATGTGGGAGACTCCCGCGGATACCTCCTGCGTGACGGAAATCTGTCACGTCAGACTCGGGACGATTCGTGGGTCCAGCACCTCGTCGATACTGGCGCCATCTCGGCTCGGGATGCTCTCAGTCACCCGCGGCGGAATGTCGTGACGGCTTCTTTCCACGGTGACCCGCGCGACGGTGAGGCACTCACGGTGAGTCACCTCAGCCCGCGCGGAGGGGACCGTTGGTTGTTGTGTAGCGACGGCATCTCGGACTATCTCCCCGAAGAGCTGCTCAGAGACACGCTGAGCGAGTTTGCGGACCCCGAGGACACGGTGGACGCTCTCGTGACCTGGGCGCTGCAAGCGGGTACCCATGACAATGCGACGGCTGTCGTCTGTGACATCGTGCCCGGGCGGGCCCCCGCGGATGTGGGTCCGCGGTTCGCCGGCGCGGCTGCCGACCGCCTCGCGGAGATTTCTGCGATCGCCTGAGCGTTCTTCTTCCCTGCTCGAGGTTCAGGTGCGCTACACGACCATGGTGAGCGCGTCGAACGTTCGGGCGAGCGGACCCTCATCGTCTTCCGTCGGCTGCCCTTCGCGTACCCAGTACTCGTAACCGCCGATCATCTCGCGAACGGAATACCCCAGACTCGCGAAGGCGAGGGCGCCTTTGCTGCCCGCGTTGCACCCGGGACTCCAGCAGTAGACCACAACGGGAACGGCCGGATCGAACTCGGCAATGCGGTCGGGGATGTCCCGATACGGCACGTGCACGGCTCCGACGATCCTGCCTTGCGCCCAGGCCTCGTCCCCGCGGACGTCGACGAGCACGAGATCCTCGCCGGCGCGTTGGGCGGCGTACACATCAGAAGGATCTGTCTCGTGAGCAAGACGAGCGGAGAAGTAGGTGATCGCGTCGGTCATGTGTAAGACCGTACGGCTCACACAGCAGCGCAGTGAGATGCACAACTGCCAACTGGCGTTGGAAGACCGCCGAGCCGTCTCGAGGGCCTACCGAGAAAAACGAACGCCCCGGGATACCCGCGAAGGGCGGTGCCCGGGGCATCCGTGATCCGGACTCTCGTCCTACTTCTTCTTGCCGTCGTCCTCGGGCTCATCGGGTACCACGATCGTCGTCGGGCGAACCGCGGTCTCCGGGACGTCGCCGGTGGTGTCGGCGTGCAGGGGAGCCTCGGGGTGTCCGGCGCGTTTGTGGGCACCCTGGATCTCCGCCATCTCTTCGTCCTCGATGTGACCGAGCGCGTGGTTCTGGTGAGCAACGGCGGCATCGATCTCGGACTGCGTGAGGGGAGCGAAGCGGTCTTCGAAGAACCAACGCGAGATCGCGGAACGCACGTTCTGGTGCCAGGGAATCTGCCCGTGAGCGTTCGGGCGCACGACGAGCGGTTCGAACGTTTCGTACGAGGTGAGCTTCCATCGCTCGTACTCATCCACGGGCTGGTGCACCTCGATGAACTCGCCACCCGGCAACCGCACGATGCGACCCGACTCGTACCCGTGCAGGGCGATCTCGCGGTCCTTGCGCTGAAGAGCGATACAGATGCGCTTCGTGACGAAGTAGGCGATGATCGGGCCGATGATCAGCAGAGCCTGAAGGGTGCGGATGACGCCTTCCATCGATACCCAGAAGTGGGTCGCGATGATGTCGGAGGATGCAGCCGCCCACAGGACCGCGTAGAACGTCACCCCGGCCGCACCGATCGCCGTGCGCGTAGCCGCGTTGCGGGGGCGCTGGGCGATGTGGTGCTCGCGCTTGTCGCCCGTGACCCATGCCTCGATGAAGGGGTAGATGAGGACGAGGACGATGAACAGTCCGATGATCGTCAGCGGAAGGATGATGTTCCACGACCAGGTGTGACCCAGGAACACCGACTCGAGGTGCGGCGGGACGAGACGCAGCGCGCCGTCTGCGAAGCCGATGTACCAGTCGGGCTGGGTACCGGCAGAAACAGGGGACGGGTCATACGGACCGTAGTTCCAGATCGGGTTGATCTGCACGAACGAAGCGATCAGGACGATCACACCGAATGTGATGAAGAAGAACCCGCCCATCTTGGACATGTAAACCGGGACCATCGGGTAGCCGACGACGTTCTCGTTGGTGCGTCCGGGGCCGGCGAACTGCGTGTGCTTGTTGATGATCATCAAGAGCAGGTGGACGGCGATCAAGGCCACCACCAGCGCCGGAAGAATAAGGATGTGCAGCACGTACAGCCGTCCGACGATCGCCACTCCGGGGAACTCGCCGCCGAAGAGCAGGAACGACGTCCACGTTCCGATCAGGGGGATGCCCTTGATCATGCCGTCGATGATGCGCAGACCGTTGCCCGAGAGTAGGTCGTCCGGGAGGGAGTATCCCGTGAACCCCTCGGCCATCGCCAGGATGAAGAGGATGAACCCGACGACCCAGTTCAGCTCGCGCGGCTTGCGGAAAGCGCCCGTGAAGAACACGCGGAGCATGTGTACGCCGATACCGGCCACGAAGACAAGGGCTGCCCAGTGGTGGATCTGGCGCACGAGCAGACCGCCGCGCAGGTCGAACGAGATGCGGAGCGTCGACTCCATGGCCGCCGACATCGGGATGCCACGCATCGGCGCCCACGCGCCGCCGTAGTACGTCTCGACCATCGAGGCCTGGAAGAAGAACGTCAGGAACGTGCCCGAGAGGAGCACGACGACGAAGCTCCACAGCGCGATCTCACCGAGCATGAACGACCAGTGGTCGGGGAAGATCTTGCGACCGAGTTCCTTGACCAGTCCCGACGCGCTCGTGCGCTCGTCGATGTAGTTGGCCGCTCCGCCGACGAAACGTCCCCCGAGGGGGGCCTTCTTTTCCTCAGTTGCGGTTGAGGTACTCAAGGGCGCTCCCAGAAGCTCGGGCCGACGGGTTCATGGAAGTCGCTCTGTGCGATGAGGTAACCCTCATCGTCCACGGCGATCGGCAACTGCGGCAGGGGACGGGCGGCCGGGCCGAAGATGACCGCGGCGCCATTGGCAACATCGAACTGCGACTGGTGGCAGGGGCAGAGCAGGTGATGAGTGCGCTGCTCGTAGAGAGCGACGGGGCATCCGACGTGCGTGCAGACCTTCGAATACGCGACGATGCCGTCGTACGACCACGACGCGCGCTCGGCGGTCTCGGTGAGATCACCGGGTTCCATGCGCATGAGAAGCACGATCGCCTTGGCCTTCTCTTCGAGGTATCCCTCGTCGTGACCGATCTCGGCGAGGGGCTCGGGGATCACATGGAAAGCGGAGCCGAGCGTCACTTCGGACGCCTTGATGGGAACGCCGGAGGGGTCGCGGGCAAGACGCGTGCCCGGCTCCCACATCGTGTGACTGAGGAGCTCGACGGGGTTCTCGCCCTCGGGTGCCAATCCACGGAAGAGGACGATGCCCGGTGCGACCGAGGCGATCAGGGCTCCGAAGAGGGAGTTGCGGATCATCGTGCGGCGCCCGAATCCGGACTCCTCGTTCGCGACCGTCAGCGCCTGAACGGCCGCCTCGCGCGTCGATTCCTTGCCACGCGTGAGGTGGCGCGCCTCGATGTGCTCCTTGTCGGACATGACGGCTTTGGACCAGTGGATGGCTCCGATGCCGATGGCCAGCAGCGCGAGCGCGATGCCGATGCCGATGAAGAGATTGTTGTTGCGGATCGCGACAATGGTGCCGTCCTCGATGGGGAAAAGCATGTAGGCAGCAACGGCCCAGATGCTGCCCGCGATCGACAAATAGAATAGAGAATAGACCGTACGAACGGCTTGGCGCATCTTGGCGGGATCCTGGTCCGTCACACGCGCGCGATGCGGCGGGAGGCCCGGGTTGCGTACGGGATCGCTCACGGCGACCGCGAGCCCCGACGGAGGTCGGGGCCCCCGATCGTGCTCCGCTGCCTCGATCTCGTTTGCCATGCTGCTCCTCGTGCTAAAAATTCTCAGTGCGTGCGCGGGTCAGTTGGACTTCGCGGTGATCCAGACGGTCAGCGCGACAAGTCCGCCGATTCCGAAGATCCAGATGAACAGGCCCTCGGAAACGGGGCCCAGCGAGCCGAGTGTGAGTCCGCCGGCACCCGCGTTGTCTTCCATATACAGAAGCGCGGAGATGATGTCGCGCTTGTCGTCGGGCGAGAGGTTCATGTCGTTGAACACCGGCATGTTCTGTGGGCCCGTGACCATCGCCGCGTAGATGTGGCGCGGGTCGACGCCATCCAGCGAGGGCGCGTACTTGCCCTCGGTCAGGGCGCCACCGGCGGCGGCGACGTTGTGGCACATGGCGCAGTTGACGCGAAAAAGTTCGGCGCCGTTTGCGACATCACCTTTGCCGTCCAGGACACGACCGGTTGCGATCTCGGGTCCGGGGGCAACTGACTGGACGTACGCGGACAACGCGGCGATCTGGTCTTCGGTGAACTGAACCGGCTTCGGCGGGGCCTGGGGGCCCTGCATCTGCAGCGGCATGCGACCGGTGGCGACCTGGAAATCGACCGCCATAGCGCCGACTCCGTACAGGCTGGGCCCGGCTTTCGTGCCCTGCAGGGCAAGTCCGTGGCAGGTGGCACAGTTGGCCTGGAAGAGCTTCTTGCCGTCTTCGACAGTGAGCGTCTGTGCGGCGGCCGTGTCGGTCGTCGAGGCCATGGCGGCGGATGCACCGGCGTACAGTCCGCCTGTCAGAACGAGACCGAGTCCGATCAGGCCGGCAGCGGCCAGCGGGCTGCGTCGACCGGAACGACGCTTCTTCTCACGAGGCATTCGGGGGTGGCTCCGCTCTATTTCAGGAAGTAGATCACGAGGAACAGGGCGACCCACACGACGTCGACGAAGTGCCAGTAGTACGACACGACGATTGCGCTCGTGGCCTCTTTGTGCCCGAAGTTCTTGACGGCGTATGCGCGGCCGATCACGAGAAGGAAGGCGACGAGCCCGCCCGTCACGTGCAGGGCGTGGAAGCCGGTGGTGAGGTAGAAAGCCGACGCGTAGGAGTTCGCCTGGATCGGCATTCCCTCGGCGATGAGCTGCGCGTATTCCCAGACCTGGCCTGACACGAAGATGGCACCGAGGGCGAAGGTGAGGAAGAACCACTCGACCATGCCCCAGCGCTGCCAGAATGTGTTCTTCTTCACCGTGTACGGCTGATTGCGTTCAGCGGCGAACACGCCCATCTGGCACGTCACGGAGGACAGCACGAGGATGATCGTGTTGCCGAGTGCGAACGGCACGTTCAGCAGCGAGGACTCTTCGGCCCAGAGCTCGGGAGAGGTGTTCCGAAGGGTGAAGTAGATCGCGAAGAGCCCGGCGAAGAACATGACCTCGCTACCGAGCCACACGATCGTGCCAACGGCGACAGGATCCGGACGTTTGATCGTCCTCACTGCCGGGGCATATGTCGCAGAGGTGGTCACAGGTCCATTATGTCCGATCGTGAGGGCGAAGGATCGCACGTGCACCCTTTCGATACCCCGGGTTGAGACTTAGGATCTCCTAAGAAAGTGTGCGGCGCCGGCTGTGTGAACGGCCACCGCGGCCGATCGTTAGGATCGCAGTCATGACGGATGCGACGACCTGGCCGGACCTGATCTCAGCGCTCCTGGCGGGCCGTGACCTCAGCGTCTCGGAGGCCACCTGGGCCATGGGGCGGGTGATGGCAGGCGAAGCGAGCCCCTCCCAGCTCGCGGGTTTTCTCGTGGCCCTCCGCGCAAAGGGCGAGACCGTCGATGAGGTCGTCGGATTCCGCGACGCGATTCTCGACGCGGCCACGCCTCTCGAGATCGACTCGGACGCCCTCGACATCGTGGGTACGGGTGGAGATCGTTTCGGAACCGTTAACGTTTCGACGATGGCATCGATCGTGGCTGCCGCATCCGGAGTCCCTGTCATCAAGCACGGTAACCGCGCCGCAAGCTCTTCGTCCGGTTCGTCGGATGTGCTCGGGGCACTGGGCGTGTCGCTGACCCTTGCGCCCGAGGCGGTCGTGGAGACGTTGCGACGGGCCGGAATCACCTTCGTGTTCGCCTCCGCCTTCCACCCCGGTTTTCGGCACGCGGGCCCGACACGAGCCGAACTGGGCGTGCCGACCGTGTTCAACATCCTGGGGCCGCTCTGCAACCCGGCACGGGCCGAGGCGAACGCCGTCGGCGTCGCGCAGTCGGATCGGGTGCCGCTCATCACGGGTGTGTTTCAGACCCGCGGGGCGACCGCTCTCGTCTTCCGGGGCGATGACGGGCTCGATGAACTCACCACGACGGGCCACAGCCGGATCTGGGAGGTCAGTCGCGGAGACATCCACGAGCATGACCTCGACCCGCGCGACCTCGGCATTCCGCGTGCGGTGATCGCGGACCTGAAGGGCGGCAATCCTGCGCAGAACGCGGAGGTCGTTCACCGCGTCCTCGCGGGCGAGAAGGGTCCTATTCGCGACATCGTCCTCCTCAATGCCGCCGCCGGACTGGTGTCGTACCGGCTGTCTCACGACGCGGGTCAGGTTCAGCGCCCGATCGTCGAGAGGCTCGCCGAGGAGCGGGAACTCGCGGCCGCCGCGATCGACTCGGGTGCGGCCCGGGATCTGCTGGCGCGCTGGGGCGAGGTCTCGCGCGAGCTCAGCTGAGGTCTGCGGATGCGTCGAATGCGATGCGTTGGAGGCTCGGCGTAGGGTGATCGCGTGGATCCCGTAGCCGCCCTCAACGAGATCGCGACGCTGCTGGAGCGGGAGCGCGCGTCGCGATACCGCTCCACAGCTTTTCGTTCGGCCGCGGATGCCGCGGCCGAGCTTTCGGAAGAGATCCTGCGGGATCCGACCGGACTACGGCGGGTCAAGGGCATCGGTGATTCGTCTCTCGCCGTGATCAGTCAGGCGATCGCAGGCCAGGTCCCGGACTATCTTGTCGAGTTGCGTTCCCGCTACGAGGTCCCGGCCGTGGGGGAGTTGCGTGCCGCGCTGAAGGGCGATCTGCATGCGCATAGCGACTGGTCGGACGGCCTGGCCTCGATCGACCTGATGGTGCGGGCGGCGCGTGACCTCGGGCACGAGTACCTCGCGCTGACCGATCACTCACCGCGACTGCGTGTGGCGAACGGCCTCTCGTCCGAGCGGCTGCGCGAGCAGCTGGGCGTGGTCGCGGGGATGTCGGGGGAGGGCTTCACGCTCTTGTCGGGTATCGAAGTCGACATCCTGGATGATGGCGCGCTCGACCAGGAGCCCGCACTGCTCGACGAATTAGACATCGTGGTGGCCTCGGCTCATTCGAAGCTGCGGATGGAGTCGTCGGCGATGACCCGACGGCTGGTGGCCGCGGCATCCGATCCTCGCGTCGACGTGCTCGGCCACGTGACCGGGCGGCTCGTCGAGGGCGCACGCGGAACCCGACCGCCCTCGACATTCGATGCCCGGGCGGTGTTCGAGGCGTGCGCCGAGAGCGATGTTGCCGTCGAGATCAACTCCCGTCCGGAACGGCAGGACCCGCCGGACGAACTGTTGGCACTTGCGGTGGAGATCGGGTGCCTGTTCTCGATCGATTCGGATGCCCATGCCCCCGGCCAATTGTCGCTGCTCGACTACGGTGCCGCCCGCGCCGAGACCGCGGGGGTTCCCGCCGAGCGCATCGTCACGACGTGGCCCCTCGAGCGCCTGCGCGCGTGGACGGGACGGGCACGTTAGAGCTCACGCCGCGCTGCCTAGACTGAGCTGGTGACAGGTCCGATTCGATGACAGGTCCGATTCGATGACAGGTCCCGCCGCATCCTCCGCTCGGCGCGCTTTTCCGTGGCTTGTCGTCGTCGGTATCCTCGTCGCCGCGCTGAGCCTGCGGGGCCCGATCATCGCCCCGACACCCGTGCTGCGCGACATCCAAGATGACCTCGGGATCGGCGCCGCGAGCGCGGGGCTGCTCACGACGGTGCCCGTCCTGATGTTCGCCCTGCTGACGCCGGTCGCCGCGCTCGTCATCCGGCGGGCGGGCGCGGAACTCGCCCTCATGCTGACTCTTGTCGGAGTGGCGGTGGGCACTGTCGTGCGGGCGATCCCGGGCTTCGGATGGATGCTCGCCGGGTCTCTCGTCATCGGCGCCGCGATCACCGTTGGCAACATCGTCGTCCCGGTCATCATTCGTCGCGATGTGCCGCCCACACAGGTGAGCGCGGTCACGGCTGCGTATGTCGCGATGTTGAACGCCGGATCGCTCCTGACCGCTCTGGCGACGGCGCCGCTCGCGGGCGTGCTCGGCTGGCCGCTGGCCCTGCTCGCCTGGGTTGTGGTGACTGTCAGCGGCATCCTGCTCTGGGCCGTGCACCTGCGGCGGGCTCGCGGCGCGGACGCGGGCTATTCGGGAGAAGTCGCCACCACGGTCGCTGCGAACCGTACCGACGGGCGCTCTTCCGACATCGAGACGTTGACGGGACCGCTTCCCGTGCCCGGAGGACGACGGAGCGGCATCCTCCGGCGTCCCATCGTGTGGCTCCTGGCATTTACGTTCGCCTGCCAGGCAGCCATCTACTACGGCCTGACGACGTGGCTACCCACGATCCTGGGTGACGAGCTCGGTGTGGATCGGACGACGGCGGGCACCCTGGCATCCGTATTCCAGGGTGTGGCGATCGCGGGCGCGTTCGTCGTCCCTCTGCTGTCGCGTCGCTTCGCGCCGATCGTTCCCGCGCTCGTGATCTGCGCCTGCTGGCTGGCATTGACCGTCGGGATGCTGGTCGCGCCCGCGCAGTTCATCCTGTGGGCGTCCTTCGGCGCGATTGCGCACGCCGGCGGCTTCGTCGTGATCTTTTCCACACTGGTCGCGGTTGCGCGTTCGGATGCCGAGGCGGCCGGGATGTCCGCGTTCGTTCAGGGCGCGGGGTACACCGTCGCGGCGGTTGCGGCGCCGGTTCTGGGTGCCCTGCACGAGGTGAACGAGGGATGGACGGGCGCGCTCGTGCTTCTTCTCGTGCTGTCGATCGCGTACGGGGTTTTGATGCTCGCCGCGATGTCGCGGTTACCGAGCGGTCGCGCTTCCTGAATTGGTGATCGCCGCGAGGGCACGGTCCATTGCGGTTCCCCATGCCCAGTCCGCGGCGAGCGCGAGCGCCTCGGCGCGCCGGCCCTCGGACGGGGGAGTGAGTTCGCCGCCTGATTCGGGCAGGTCGTCGTTCAGATCGAGGCCCCGAACCACCCCGACGACCTTCGGGGCCACGGCCAGATAGGGAAGCGCTGCGAGGAGCTTGGCCCGGACACCGGCCGCCATTCCCTCACCCGCTTCCGCGGCGGCGAGGATCCCCGCGAGGTCGCCGTGCGCTGCGATCAGCGTCGCGGCTGTCTTCTCGCCGACGCCCGGCACGCCCGGCAACCCGTCCGACGCATCGCCCTTCAGGACGGCGAAATCGGCGTATTGCTCCGGCAGAACCCCGTATTTCTGCACAACGACGGCGTCCGTCACGACCTCGAGGTTGCTCATGCCGCGAGCGGTATAGATCACCCGCACGTCGGACGCATCGTCGACGAGCTGGAGGAGATCGCGGTCACCGGTCACGATGTCCACGGGAAGGGATGCCTGGGTGGCAAGCGAGCCGATGATGTCGTCGGCTTCGTGGTCGGCGCGGCCGACGATGGGGATGCCGAGGACTCCGAGCGCGCGGCGGATGAGGGGTATCTGCGCCTCGAGCGGGTCGGGAACCTCTTCGACATCGGCCCCGCCCGGCACGATCTCGACGACGCGATGCGCCTTGTAGCTCGGGATCAGATCGACTCGCCATTGCGGACGCCAGTCATCGTCCCAGCACGCGATCAGGTGCGTTGGCCGGTATGTCGTGACGAGCTTGCCGATCATGTCGAGCAGCCCGCGGACGGCGTTCACGGGGGTGCCGTCGGGGGCCTTTACCGTGTCGGGCACCCCGTAGAAGGCCCGGAAGTACAGCGAGGCGGTGTCGAGCAACATCAGGCGTTGGGTCACGCCATCAGTCTGGCAGTCGGGCCGCGCGGGCGTACTCCCGGGTTAGCGTGGGGGGAGAGCATTCGGAGGTGCCGATGCGCGCGAACACGATCACGAACGCACGACCGATGCGTCATCGGACGATCGCTGCTGTTGTCATCACCATCAGCACGTTCGGGCTTGCCGGATGTGTTGCTGAGCCGGTCACGCCCTCGACCCCGTCGGTCGCGGCCGCACCGGGTGCTACCGCATCCGAGTCGGCGGGCCCGCGGGATGTCGTCACCGGGCTCGCGGCCCCGTGGTCGGTAGCGCGCATCGGCGACTCGGCGCTCGTGTCGGAGCGGGATTCGGCTCGGGTTCTCGAGTTCACTCCCGGCGGAGACATCCGGGAAGTCGGCGTGATAGACGACGTCGTGACGGGAGGTGAGGGCGGCCTCTTGGGTCTTGCCATTGCTCCGGATGAGGGCGCCCTGTACGCCTACTCGACGGCCGAGGCCGGGAACCGCGTTCAACGGTTCGCGCTGGAGGGGCAGCCCGGTGCACTCAGCCTGGGCACACCAGAGGTCGTCATCGACGGGCTGCCGAAGGCCGGGGTCCACAACGGTGGCCGCATCGCGTTCGGACCGGACGGCGCCCTGTACGTCACCACCGGGGATGCGGGCGTGCCCGGATCGGCCCAAGACCCGGACAGCCTCGCGGGCAAGATCCTGCGACTCGACCCAGACGGGGGAGTTCCCGCCGACAATCCCTTCGCCGGGTCGCCGGTCTACAGCCTCGGTCACCGCAACGTTCAGGGACTGGGGTGGGCCGCCGACGGCCGGATGTTCGCGAGCGAGTTCGGGCAGGACACCGTCGATGAGCTGAACCTGATCGAGCCTGGGGCGAACTACGGATGGCCGGACGTCGAGGGAGCTGGCGGCGCGGATCGGGGCTTCGTGGATCCGGTTCAGGAGTGGCCGACGGATGCGGCGAGCCCGAGCGGACTCGCGGTGATCGACGACACCATCTACATCGCGAACCTGCGCGGCCGTTCGCTGCGGGTGGTACCGCTCGCCGACCTGAGCGCGTCGACCGTGCATCTCGCGGGGACCTACGGGCGTCTGCGCTCGGTGCTGCCGGGCCCGAACGACGAAATCTGGATCGTCACGAACAATACGGACGGACGTGGTGATCCGGCGGACGGGGATGACCGAGTCGTGGCCCTCGACCCGATGACCGTGGCGTACTACTAGGGCGTCAGCTGCCGCCGGACATCAGACCGATGATGCCGGAACCGAGCCAGTAGATGCCGACGGCTCCGCCGACCACCCAGAGGATCATCCGGGACGTCGTCGGGGGAGTGCGGGGCTTCTTGCCGGGCATACCGGGCTTGCCGGAGTCGGCGGAGTTGTCGGTCACCAGACGAGCCTAACGATCCGCGTGCAGCGGTCGGGTCAGACCTCGCCTGCCCGGGCGGTCAGGCGCCGCTGCCTCATCGCGAGGAACAACGGAAAGGTGAACGCGAATGCGGTCACCCCCGACAGGACGATGTACAGCCAGGCGCGACGCATCCCGAGCCGGCGCGCTTCGACGATGATGAACACGCATCCCGCGATCGCCGCGATGAGCAGGTCGACCGTGATCGATGAGACCGCCGGTCCGCTCGAGACGAGGTCGCCGATGAAGTCACGAAGCCGGATGATCGCGAGCGCGTTGAAGAACCAGGTGCCGATCAACCCCGCGACGGCGAGCGCGAGGTAGGCGATGGCGAGGGGCGTCCAGTTGCGGGTCATGCGTCGATCATGCGCCACGCGACGGTCTGCGCGGCCGCAATCCGGCCGCCGAACGGACGCGACATGCCGTTCCAGTCGTGTGTGGAACGGCGAGTCGCGACCGTTCGCGGTGGGGTTCCGGGCATCAGGCGAACAGCGCCATCCCCATCGCCGCCGTCGAGGCGCCCATCGCGATGAGCTGGCCACGTTCGAGCGCGGAAACGCGGGCCCCTCCGTCGTGTGGCGCCCGGGCGGCGACCGCAGAGACGAGACCGAAGAGCAGAGCGGATGCCGCGGCCAGCAGTCCGAACGGCGCCCCCGACGCGTGGTGCCCGACCGTGACGGCCGGGGCCGAAGCATCCGGAATCATGGCGAGGACGAGGGTGGCCATCACGACCAGGCCGAGCGTCGCGTGCACGGTCATGACTGCTGAGGGCACCCTCGCGCCTGAAACGGGCACCCTCGTGCCGGAGATGGGCACCCCCGCGGCCGAAACCGGCACTCTCGCGGCTGCTCGGCTACGCGCCGTCCGGCCGCGCAGCGCAGCCAGCGCGATCGCCGCGACGATGAGGACCCCGGCCCAGGCGACCGGTGCCACGACGCCCCACAGCACGACATCGAGCATCGCGACGAGCATGAGGACGGATGCGGCGAGCTCGGGCGTCCGCGCCCGGCGACGGTCGGCGGCGATGCAGCACGCCCCGACCGCCGCCGGCGCGAGCGCACCGAGGTGGAGGATCTCACCCACGACGCGACCTACTCAGTGCGACGCGTGATCGTCGTGCGCGCCGTGGGCGGCCGACTCGTGCGCGTGACCGGCGTCATGGGCCGAGTGGGACTCATGCGCGTGACCCGCATCCATCGAGCAGTGGTCGGTCATCTCCGGGGCCGGGACGTTAAGCACGGGGTTGCGCTCGAAGAAGTTGTACGGCTTGAGCGTGAACTTGGCGTAGTCCATGGGCATCACAGGCCAGTCCTCGTTGCGCGGGAAGTGCGTCAGGCCGAACGTGTGCCAGAGCACGACGTCCTCGCCGACGAGCGGCTCGTCGCCCGCGATGTAGGCCGTGACGCCGTCGCCGCCGGGGTTCTGGTTGACGAAGTCGCCGGCCGCATAGCGCTCTGCGGGGTCGTACTTCGTCACGAACAGGTTCTTCGTGGCGAACTCGGCACGCCGGGCGATGGAGGATCCGCCATCCGCCATCAGCGTGGGCGTCTCGGTCGGGAACAGCACATACGATGTCGGTTGCCCGAGCTCGGTCGTCTTGTCGGTCGATGCGATCTGCCACACGCGGTTCACGGCGCCGTCGGCGACGCGCCCCGAGACGGACTCCGACGCGATGGGTGTGACTTTCTTGGTGAAGGCGTTGCCAGCCGGGTTGGTCTCGGACACGGGCAGGCGCACGGCGTCGATCTCGTTGACGACGTTCGAGAGCCCGTCGACGGTCATGTCGAGACGTGCCGAGAACAGGTGCTGGTGGTACGGGGCGCCGAGGCCCGGCGCGACCTGAGACGCGTACGGGTAAGCCGAGCCATCCTCGGCATCTCCCGGGAACGACGACGTGAACAGGATGCCGGTGAGCTTGGCCTCGCACTCGATGGTGCCGTCGAGGTAGAGGTACCAGTAGAAGCCGTAGTCGTAGTTGCCGACCGTCGTGAAGAACGAGATCACCAGGCGACGTGACCGACGCACCTCGTGCGACCCGGTGAAGATGTCGGTGTGCTTCCAGAGGGTTCCGAAGTCCTCTTCGTGCATGCAGATGCCGTTATCGATCGTGCGCGGCATGCCGAGCTCGTCGGGCAGGATCGCGTCGAAGTACGTGATTTCGCCAACGCAGTCGCAGCCGAGCGCGAGCGAGTTCGTGTAGCGGCCGAACATGTACTCGCCGGTGTCGAAGTAGTTCTGCCAGAAGCGGTTCGGGCTGGGGTCGGCATACGGTACGAGCATCTCGTTGATAGATCCGCGGTACATGACCGGGCGATCGATACCCTTGTCGGCGAACGACAGCTCGCGCAGGATCAGGCCCTCGCGCATGTCGAAGCCGATCCGCAGCTTCCAGTTGCCCCACGTCACGTGCTCGCCGTCGACCGAGAAGCTCGGCCCCTCGGGCTGCGTGATCACGATCGGCTTCAGACCCTCGAGCGGCGGCCCCTGCAGTTCGGGGTCGTCGAAGTTGCCGTGCGTCTCGGGCACGGCAAGCCCGGGGGTGTCGATGATCTCGATGACGCGGCGGTCGGCGGTGTCGATGTAGGCGGTGAGGCCGTCGACCGGGTGCGCCCAGGGGTGGTCGGACGGGTGGTCCATGCGGAACACGAACGACCGCACAATGCGGCGCCCCTCTTCCGCGGCGTAGCCGTAGTGACCGGCCGAGAGCGGCACGGCGACAACCTGGTCGATGCTCAGTCCACGAGCTGCGAGGGCGGTGAGCCATCCCTCGTCCTCCGCCAGGATGAGTCCCACGTCTTCGAACTCGGCGTCGAGGATCGGCAGCTGTCCCTTCGAGCCGTCGAGGACCGTGCTGGAGAGGGTCTCGCCCGTTGCGATCGACACGATCGAGTCGGTCGATCGCCCCGTCGCCATGTCGAGCAGTTGCACCCGCGCGCGGCGGTCGGGCAGGGGACCATCGCCCGCCTCCCAGCCGAGCACCTCGCCTTTGGTCGGCTCTTCGAGGCCGACATACGCGAAGCGCATGGTGGTCGTGAAATCCGGCCACCCCAGCACGATCGTGCGCACCGCCTCGATTTCGGCAACCGAGAGGGACGACAGTGGGTGGGCGGGGGCGCCGGGCGCGGCGTAGGCGGCGGATGTCTGGATGTCGGTGATGCTCATGCGGTGTGTCTCCTTGGGTGTTGCGGGGTCACTTCGACAGGCTCAGTGACCGGGGATGGGGCTCAGCGACCGGCGATGGGGCTCAGTGACCGGGGATGGGGCTCAGCGACCGGGGTGTCGGGCGGGTCCGACGGCCCATGAGCTTGTCGACGGGACCGACGGACGGCTCGGGATCAGCCGGCGATCGAGTCGGTCAGCTTCGCGTAGGCGGCCGGGCGGCTCTTCTTGATCGACCACGCCTGGACGTACCCGAGCGCCGGGAAGAGCGCGATGAGCGCGAGCAGGAACCAGCTCACGCCGCCGAAAACCGGAGTGCCCTCGCCATCCACGTCGCCGACCATGATCGGGAAATATGCCGCGATGAGGACCGCGGAGGCGATCAGACCGAGCAGCCCGAGGGCGGGGGCGACGATCGTGTTCCACGCACGTCGGTCTTTGCGGGTCTTCACGAAGTAGACGATGACGGCGACCGAGGTGAGAGCCATCAGGATCGAGATCGCGAGGGTCGCGACGCCGGCGAACCACGTGAACACCTGCAGGACCGGGTCGAGGTTCAGCGCCGCGAAGACCGCGATCAGCACGACCGCGGTGACGGTCTGTACGAGCGAGGACACGTGGGGCGAGAGGTGCTTGGCGTGCACCGAGCCGAGGCGATCGGGCAGGACGCCCGCGTTCGCCATGGAGTGCTGGTAGCGCGTGACGACGTTGTGGAAGGACAGGACGCACGCGAACATGGCTGTGATGAGCAGGATGTTCACACCGATCTCGCCCGCGACGCCCAGGTAGCGTGCCATGGTCGTGATGATGAAGGTGCCGGGGTCTTCGGCGACGACGCCGACCACCCCGTCGGGGCCCCAGGCCATGACAAGAGCCCACGACGCGAGTGTGTAGAACAGGCCGATACCGATCACGGCTGCGTAGGTCGCGCGGGGGATCGTCTTGTTCGGGTCGCGCGCCTCGTCGCGGAAGATCGCCGTCGCCTCGAAGCCGATGAACGCCGCAATGGCGAACATGAGCCCGACGCCGGGCGACCCGCTGACGACGTTGGCGGGCTCGAACGGCGCCAAGCTCAGGCCGTCCTCGCCGCCCGCGAACATGACCGCCGCGACCAGGATCAGCACGATGCCCACCTCGGCGACGAGCAGAACACCCAGAACCTTGCTGGAAAGGTCGATGTGGCGGTAGCCGAGGATCCCGACGAGCGCGATGACGCCGAGCGAGAAGAGCCACCACGGCAGCAGCGGCCCACCGAGGGACTGGACGGTGACGGACAGGATGTAGCCGATGTATCCGTAGACCGAGACCTGGATGGTCGTGTACGTCAGCATCGCGATCCATGCGCTCGCCAGACCCGTCGATCGGCCGAGACCGTACCCGACGTAGGTGAAGAAGGCGCCCGGCTTGGGCACGTGGCGGGTCATCGTCGCGAGACCGACGGAGAACAGCACCAGGATGACGGCACTGATCGCGTAGAGGGCCGGGAATCCGACCCCGTTGCCGATCAGAATGCCGAGTGGCGCAGCGCCACCGATGACGGTCAGCGGCGAGGCGGCAGCGACGACCATGAAGACGATGGCGGTCACACCGAGCGAACCCTTCAGGGCGCGCTTGGCGGATGCCTCGACTTCCGGGGACTCGAGTTTGGTCATGAGGTGTCCGATCTGTGGGGGATCTGTCGTGAGGTGCGCGGGTTGATCCGAGCCTGGCGGCGGCCCGTTGCTTGGCCGTCTCGGCCGCGTGAAACCTCGCCGTCGCGGTGTGGGACGCCCGCCCCTGGGCGTCTCATTCGGTGACACACGGTCGAAACACGTGGGACGTGCAGCGGCAACCGGCCGTGCGTACCGTGAGGCCCAGCGGGAAGGAGCTGATGTGACGGCACTCGATCGGGCGATTGCGCGTCCCTCTCCCGTTCGCGATTTCGGTGCGCGTTCGCCTCTTGACGGCCTCGACAGGCGAAGCGTCTCGTTTGCCGATGTGCTGGCGCAGTCGGTTGCCGCCGTTGCACCGTCCGCGGCCGCGACGACGGTGGTGGTGCTGGTCGCGGGGGTGGCCGGCGCCGCCACCGTCCCCGCGATGCTCGCGGCGGGACTTGTCGCCCTGATGGTCGCCTCGACGATCAATCAGTTCACGAAGCGGATGGCCGCGGCCGGATCGCTCTACACCTTCGTCTCGAAGGGACTCGGGTCGGGGGCCGCGCTCGCCGCGGGCGCCGCCATCGTGATCGGCTACGCCTTCATCTCCGTGTTCGCCCTGCTCGGCGGAGCGCACTATCTCACGATGCTGATTCGTGGCCTCTGGCCGGGTTTCGGGGGGATGTGGGATATCGCGGCGGTGCTCGCGGCGGAGGCCGCGGTGCTGGCACTCGTTCTGGTGCGGGGCATCCGGGTCTCGTCGCGGGTCGCCCTCGTCGTCGAGCTCGTGTCGGTCGTCATCATCCTCGTGCTCCTCGTCGTGCTCCTGGTGCAGATCGGGCCCCTGGATGTCTCGGCCCTGCTGCCGACCGAGGGCGTCTCGCTCGCGGGCTTCGCGGCGGGCGCTGTTCTCGCGCTGACGGCCTTCGTCGGATTCGAGAGCGCCGCGACGCTCGGGGTCGAGGCGCGCTCGCCGCTGCGAAACATCCCGCGGGCGATCGTGGCGACGGTGCTGGTGGCGGGTGGGTTGTACCTGCTGGCCGCATACACGCAGGTCGCGGGGTTTCACATCCTCGGCCGGGAGTTGGCGGGCAGCGATTCGCCGGTCAACGCGCTCGCCAGCGCCTACGGGGTCGCGCAGTTGGGGGTGCTCATCGACCTCGGCATCGCCGCATCCTTCCTCGCGTGCGCGATCGCCTCGACAACCGCGCTCACCCGGGTACTTTTCGCGCTCGGGCGAGACGGAATCGCACCGCCCGCTCTCGGGAGCGTGCACCGGCGGTTTCGCACGCCGATCGGCGCAATCGCCGTCGCCGTGCCGGTCGTCGCGATCGCGCCGATAGCGGCCGTGCTCGTGGGTGTCGGGTTGTGGGATGCGATGGAAACGGTCATCGCCGTCTCGGCAGCGGGCTACATCGGTGCATACGCCCTCGTGTGCGTCGCGGCGCCCGTCTTCTTGCGCAGAATCGGAGAGTTGACCTTCCGGGTCGGCTTGGTCGCTTTCACCTCGGCGCTCGTGCTCGCGGCAGGACTCGTCGCGTACCTGGTCTTCGAGGGCGTACGCGGAAACCCGGGCGCACCGCTGGCACTCGTGGTCGCGGTGGTGGCGGCGCTCGTCGTGGCCTGGCGCAGACGCCGGGGTGAGGCATCCCTCGCCGGAATCGGCGCCTACGACGAACCGGTCGCGTCGGAAGTCCTCGGCGGCGTCGCGCGGAGACCGACGGATGCCTGAGGCGCGGGTTCGTGTGAATGGTCCGGGTGGCGGGGAGCTCTCGGCACGGCAGCCTCGCGCGATCCACAGTGCGCTGACGCTGCTGGAGGCCGTTGCCGAGCTCGGGGCCGGGGCGACGGCCCGCGAGATCTCGGAGGCGCTCGGGCTGCCCAAAGCGACGACCTACCGGCTCGTGAACCTGCTCGTGCAGGACGGCTTCCTCGTCCGCACACCTGACCTGTCGGGCTTCGCGCTCGGCGCCAAGGTCGTGCATCTCGCGTCTGTTGCGGCGCCCGTGCGGCTGCCCTCGGCCGCGCGCGACCTGCTCACCGCGGCGCGCGACCACGTCCGCGGGGGCGTGCACGTCGTGCTGTACCCCGAGGGACGGGTGAGTCTCGTCGACGCCGATCCGGACTTCCCGTTCAGCGATCCGGTGCGCCTGGCGCGCGATCCCGGTCGTTTCGCGCTCGGCCGCCTGTTCTTGGCGGAGGCGGGTTCAGACCCCGACCGCGACCACCCGCCCGGGCTGGATTCTGCGGCAGCCGACATCCGGAGGTTCGGGGTGACGCGGCAGATCGGTGAGCTGGTGCCGGGATTCGGATGCCTCGCTCTGCCCATCCGCGATGCCGGAGGGGCGCTCGCTGGCGCGCTCGGCTTCTCGGGTCCGGCGCATCGGGTGGAGGAGCCCTCCGGGGTCATTCGTCTGCTCGCGCCGACCGCGGAACGCCTCGCGCCGCTCCTGACCTGAGCCGAAGCAGAGCTCGACCGGTCGCGACTCGCCGTTCCATCCGCGGGTGGAACGGCGAGTCGCGTCCGTTCGCGGCTGTCGCGGCGGCGGCTCGTGAGGCTCAGGCGAGCAGGCGACCGCTCGCATCCAGCACCAACCCGCGCGGCAGCACGCCTGCGAGCGCCGCGGCGACGGAGTTCGTGCCGCCCGACACGACGCTCGGCGGGGTACGTCGACGATCCAGGGCCCGCAGGGCGGTCGCGACCACCTGAGCGGGGCTCTGCACGCGGCCCTTCGCCATGTCTTCGGCGTTCGCGATCTCGAAGAACTCGGTTGCCGTGGCGCCCGGGCTCACGGCGAGCACGCGTAGGCCCGAAGCGCGGGTCTCGTAGGCAATGGCCTCGGTGAAGCTCAGGACGAAGGCCTTCGATGCCCCGTACGCCGCCATGTGCGGGGTCGGCTGATACGCGACGACGCTCGAGATATTGACGAGTGCGCCGCGGCCGGACGCGACGAGACTCGGCAGGAAGGCGTGCGTAAGGGCGACGAGCGTCGAGACGTTCAGCTGGATCATCGCGGCGATCCGAGTGGGGTCGGCCTCGATGAAGTCCCCGCGCATGCCGAATCCGGCGTTGTTGATCAGCGAGTCGATGAGGATGCCTCTCTGCGCGAGTTCGTCCCGCAGCTCGGCCGCCGCCTCGTCACGGGCCAGATCCATCGCGATCGGGGTCGCCGTGATGCCGTGCCGCGCGCCGAGCTCGGTCGCGAGCTCGATGAGGCGGTCCTCGCGACGCGCGACGAGTACGAGGTTCGCACCGCGCGCGGCGAGGGAATCGGCGAACGCGGCGCCGATGCCGGAACTCGCTCCCGTGATCAGGGCGGTCGTGGCGGTGAAGTCGATGGGCATGCTCGCCACACTAAGCGCCGTCGGATGTGTGGGGGCCGTGTCCGCGCGGGGAGCGAGACCCTGCGAAGGCCGAGCCGATGCGCGCTGCGCGCATTAGCTTTGAAGGATGCGTCGACCCACGCCCGATCCCGTAGCCCCCGGACAGGAGTCCGTGTGGGACTACCCCCGTCCACCCCGTGTCGAGCGGGTCGACGCACCGGTCACGATCGACCTGGGCGGCACCGGGATCCTCGACACCCGTGATGTCGTCCGCGTGCTCGAGACGAGTCATCCGCCCGTCTACTACGTGCCGATCGCGGACTTCCGGGACGGAGCGCTCGTGCCCGCCTCCGGTTCGTCGTTCTGCGAATGGAAGGGTGCCGCGCGCTACTTCGATGTGGTCACCGGTGGCACCGTCGTCCCGCGCGCCGGGTGGAACTATCCGACCCCCTCGCGCGGGTTCGAGGTGCTCGCGGATCGGGTAGCGGTCTACGCGGGTGAGATGGACGAATGCACCGTCGACGGTGAACGCGTCGTGCCTCAGCCCGGAGGTTTCTACGGCGGTTGGGTGACCTCGGCGATCGTCGGCCCGTTCAAAGGGGTGCCCGGCTCGCACGGCTGGTGAGTCGCGGCCTGCCCGGCCCCGAGGGTACTACTCCGCGTTAGCGTGGAGACATGAGCACCCAGGTAGAGAAGGCCAGCACCCTCGAGCGATTGCACGCCGCCCCCGAGATCCTTCGGGTCGTGAACGTGTGGGATGTCGTCTCGGCGCAGGCCGTCGCCGCGCTTCCCGAGACGAAGGCCCTGGCCACCGCCGGTCACTCGATTGCGGCGACGTTCGGCTATGAAGACGGCGAGAACATCCCGCTCGAGCTGATGCTCGACATGGCCGGCCGCATCGTCGCCGCAACGGACCTGCCCGTCAGCTCCGATCTCGACGCGGGCTACGGCAACGCAGGAGAAACGACGCGCCGCGCGATCGGCGTCGGCGTGGTTGGCGCAAATGTGGAGGATCGGCTTCGCCCGCTCGACGAGTCGGTCGCGAACGTGCGTGCGATCATCGCCGCCGGAGAAGCCGAGGGTGTTCCCTTCGTGCTGAACGCGCGGACGGACGCCTTTGTCCGCGGGGGAGATCGTCCCCGTGAAGCCTCGATCGCCGATGCCGTCGAACGGGGGCGGGCCTACCTGAATGCCGGTGCCAGCCTCGTCTTCGTGCCCGGAATCCTCGACGCCGAGACGACCCGCGAGCTCGTGGCGGGTCTGGGTGTCGGCAAGCTGAGCGTGATCGGACTGCCGGGTTCACTTTCGGCGGCCGAGTACGAGGCGCTCGGTGTGGCGCGGATATCGTACGGTCCGATGACGCAGAGGGTTGCCCTGACCGCGCTGCAGGATGTCGCGATCGACCTCTACGCAGACGGGCTGATCCCGTCGTCGACGCGCGCCCTCAACTGACGCCGGAATAGCGCGCGGCCGGCCGGGGTTTGCATGGGCGTGGGAGCGCTGGCCGTCGACGTCGTGGTGATCGGGGCGGGCCAGGCCGGGTTATCGGCGGCCTACCACCTGCGGCGCCGGGGATTCGTCCCGCTCGACACTTCCGTTTCCGATGCCGCGCCGGATGCCCGCACATTCGTCGTCCTCGACGCGAACGATCGACCGGGCGGTGCATGGCAGCATCGCTGGCAGTCGCTCCGGATGGGTACGGTCAACGGCATCCATGAGCTCCCCGGCTTCCCGGTGCCGCCGGCCGACCCGGCGTCTGCGAGCCGAGACATCCTGCCCGTGTACTTCGCGGAGTACGAGCAGCGCTTCGATCTGCGGGTCCACCGCCCCGAACCCGTTCGCTCCATCGATCGGGAAGACGACGACCCACGAGGCCGCCTGCTCGTCGCGACCGAGAGGGCGGTGTATGCCGCTCGATACGTCATCAATGCGACCGGCACCTGGACCAAGCCGTTCTGGCCGCACTACCCCGGGCAGGAGCGCTTCCGCGGACGCCAACTCCATGTTGCCGACTACGTGTCGGCCGATGAGTTCGCAGGTCACCGGGTCGTCATCGTCGGGGCCGGGGTATCGGCGCTGCAACTGCTCGACGAAATCTCGCGCGTCGCCGACACATTCTGGGTCACGCGGCGCGAGCCGGAGTGGATCGACGAGGACTTCGACATCGCCGCCCGGGTGGCAGCGATCGCGGGCGTCGACGAGCGGGTGCGCCAAGGCCTCGTTCCGGGCAGTGTGATCTCGGTCACCGGCATGCACTGGACACCGTGGGCACGTGCGGCGCAGGCGCGGGGTGTGCTGGTGCGGCATCCGATGTTCTCGTCGATAGAACAGAACGGGGTGCGGATGCCGGATGGTTCGTTCGTCGCTGCAGACGCGATCCTGTGGGCCACCGGCTTCCGCTCGGCGCTGGATCACCTGGCGCCGTTGCGCATTCGCGTGCCCGGCGGCGGCATCCGGGTCGAAGACAGCCGAGCGACCGACGAGCCGCGGCTATTCCTCATCGGATACGGGCCCTCGGCGTCCACGATCGGCGCGAATCGGGCCGGGCGTGTCGCGGTCGCGCAGATCGTCTCCGAGATGAGCTCTGCGCATGATCCGGCGCCGAAACCGACAGCCGAAACGGCGTCATCCGCTACCGCGGGCGCGCTACCCGGTGCGTGAGAGCGTGGCGTGGATCCGCTGCAGATCTTCCAGGAGCGAACCGATCAGGATCCAGTGATCCGGCGACGGTGTGGCGATCACGAGCGGAGCAGTGAGCGCCGGGCCCGTCGTGTCGCCCCTCTCGACCTGCGCCGCGTCGGTCTCGACGCCCCGCAGGTCGAGGCGGACGTCGTGGGCGGCCCGCCGCAACTGGTCGGCGATCGCCCGCACGGTGGGCTCGTCGGGGATCGTCGGGTCGTAGTGATCGTAGAAGGCGCGGGTCATCCCGATGACCTGCGTGACGATGGGTCCGAGGCGATCGAGCACTGAGTTGAGGCTCGCCAGCTCTTCACGGTGACGCCGCGCCCGGGGGTTGAGGGTGAGGGATTCGCGGCCCGCGGCGATCGCGTCTTCGGCCGCGTCGCGCATGGGTCGCATCAGCCGGGCGGTAAGCAGGAGCTCCTCGAGATCCGCTCTGGAGCGCGGATGCTCGAGCGCCGAGGCCAGACGTTCGAGCGATGCGGCCACCTCTTCGCCCAGCGCCTCGACGGCGCGATGGGCGGGGGTAACCGCCACGGGCGGCACCAGGATGACGTTCACGATGATGCCGATCGCGGCACCGATGATCGTCTCGAGCACGCGGTCGACGGCGTATCCCGGAGTCGCGGCGCCCAAAGAGAGTACGAGCAGGGCGCTGATCGCCACCTGATTGGATGTACCCGACGTCGCGCGGGCAAGCCAGGCGACGATCAGCGCGACGACGATCGACACGAGGATGACCCAGGTGTACTCACCGAAGGCGATCCCGAGCGCCGACGCGATGACGACGCCGACGATCACCCCGACGCTGCGCTCGATGGCTTTGCTGAACGACTGGTTGAGGCTCGGCTGAACGACCAGTAGGGCGGCGATCGCGGCGAAGACGGGCGGCGGACCCTGCACGATCGCATCCGCGATCAGCCACGCCGAGACCGTCGCCACGGCGGCCTTGGCGACCTGCAGAACGGGCGCCCGCTGCGGGGCGCGGATGGCGGATGACACGCGCATCCCCCCACGGTATGCCGGTACCGGCCCGGCGTGTCGCGGGCGCGCATAGGCTGGATGGTTCGGAACGATCGAGGAGGCTCGCATGTCACGGATTCTGATCATCGGCGGTCACGGCAAGGTGGCGCGTTTGCTGACGCCGCTCCTGATAGCCCGCGGGGACGAGGTCTCGGCGGTGATCCGCAACGCCGATCACACCGCCGATGTCGAGGCGGATGGCGCGACCGCTGTCGTCGCCGATGTTGCCAGTCTCGACCGCGCGGAACTCGCCGCGCTGTTCGCGGGCCACGACGCCGTCGTGTGGTCGGCGGGCGCTGGTGGGGGATCTCCCGAGCGCACCTACGCGGTCGACCGCGACGCGGCGATCCGCTCGATGGACGCGGCGCAGGACGCCGGCGCGAAGCGCTACGTCATGGTGTCCTACTTCGGTGCCGGGCCCGATCACGGTGTGCCCGCGGACAACTCGTTCTTCGCGTACGCGGAAGCGAAGGCCGCCGCTGACGAACACCTGCAGGCCACGGGGCTGGACTGGACCATCCTCGGCCCGAGCGGCTTGACGCTCGACCCGCCGACGGGACGGATCGATGTCGGCGGCGAGTCGCGCACGGTCGCGCGAGCGGATGTCGCGGCGGTCATCGCCGCTGTCCTCGCGGACCCGTCAACGGTCGGTCGCACGATCGAGTTCAACGCGGGTTCGACCCCGATCTCCGACGCCGTCCGCGCCTGATCCGCCTCAGCGCGAGACACGCGGCCCCCCTCGTCGTTCCCCGACTTATCGTGGAGGGATGACAACGGGGGCCGCGGTTCCGGGATCGGCGGAGGCTGAGCGACCCGACTATGCCGCGTTCATCAGCGACCGGCGTGACGAGATCACCGCGCGGCTGAACCTCGTCGACGCGCAATTGATCGGCATCCGTCGGGCGCGCGAAGAATGGACGGATGACGAGCACGACCCCGAAGGGTCGACCCTGATCACGGAATGGTCGCGCGCCGAGGGGCTGCGCGGTGAGTACCTCGTAGAGCTCGCCGAACTGGAGCACGCGCGCGAACGACTCGACGCGGGAACGTACGGTCGGTGCGAACGCTGCGGCGAGCAGATCGTGGATGGGCGTCTGCGACGAGTGCCGGCGGCAAAGACGTGCGTGCCGTGTCTCGGCGCGTCGCGCTGAGGCTCGCTACACTCGCACCCAAAGCCACCTCGTCGGAGACTTTCGCCGCGGGGCGGAGTCCGGGGCCGCCGAAGGCAGGGACCGCAGTGGGGACTGAGAACAGAGCGCTCGTGGGCGATGCCCTCGAGCTCGTCGTGGCGGGCGTGGGGCCCTACCTCGATCGCATGCTCGCCGATCGTGCGGTAGCGCGGGGCGACGCGGATGCGGAGCCGAACGTCGATCGTGACCTCGTCAGCATGTTGGGCGTGCTCGGGGGAGCCCCGACATTCTCTGGGGACGAAGCAACAGCGAATGCCCTCGCCGGCTATGCGCGTGAGCTGCAATCGGTGTGGGATGCCTGGGCGCGCATCCGTCCGTTCGACGCGGCAGAGACCTATCGTGCCCTCGACACGGCCGCGCGTCTCCTGCAGACCGTGGGGGCCGAGGAGGAAGCATCGATCGCGCGCGAACTCGCCACCGTCCCGCTCGCTCTCTTCGCCGCGCGCGTGCTCGCCGAATACGTCGCGGTCGAGAGTTCATCGGGAGGCGAGTCCGCCGAGTCAGTGGATGACTTCGACGGTGCTGAGAGCGAGTCCGCCGGTCCTGCGGACGAGGACGTGGTCGACACGGCGGATGGAGAAGTCGGCGACGACCTGACTCGCCCGGTTCGACTTCGTGCCGTGAACCACTCGCGGCACGCGGAGCGCGTCGAAGATGCACGTGCCCCCGCTTCCATCCGTGCCCTGCGCGCCGTCGATCCCGCCCTGCCGCTCGTGACCTGGTCCGAGCTGAGCGACACGATCACCGCCCTCCTGGCAACGGGACGCCTCGACCCGCAGGTGCTCGCGGGCTTCACCCGCCGCAGCCTGGACGAACGTGCCCGCGCCGCGGTGGCGGGCGCATCGGGACGCGGCGTGACCATCAGGCCCGAGCATGTCGCCTGGGTCGTGTCGGTGTTACGGACGAGGTGTGCCGGAACGGCCCGCGTCACGAGGGCCGCAGCCACAGCCCTCGTCGCCGAATACATCGCCGAACTGGCGCCCCGCGCGGGTGTCGACCCGAGGCGTGTGCGTCAGGACATGATGGCCTGGGTGGACGTCGAGCGCGCCTGACCTGCCTCTCACCTGGCACACTGACCCGGGGACGTCGTGCAGTGCGTCCGGTCTGACCCGGGAAGGAATGCAAACGGTGGCCGACTGGCTGGTGCTGATCGCGCTCGGGCTGACCGTCGCGTTCACGACGATCCCGATCGTCACGACGATCGTCGTTGTTCTCTCGGCCCGCCAGTCACGTCCCGGATGGCTCCTCACGATCGGTTATGCCGCTGCACTGCTTCTGATCGTGGGCCTGTTCGCGGGGGCGTTGCATGCCGTTCGGCTGCCGAAGTTCGGCGACAAGACGCTGATCGGGTGGATCGAGATCGTCGCCGGTGTGCTCATGGTCGTGCTCGGAGTCATTCAGATCGCGCGGCGTCGTACCGCGCCGAGGTCGTCGAGGCTCGTGAGCGGCGTGCGCAACCTCACACCGACGCTGACGGTGGCCCTCGGGGCGAGCTTCGCGATTCACCCCGAGGCGCTGCTCATCACCGCGACGGCGGCCGCGCGGGTGCGCCACGCCGACCCGCCCTTTTTCGTGCTGATGTTCATGCTGGCGATCTTCGTCGTCGCATCGGTGTCGACGGTGGCAGCGATTACCGTGCTCTTCACGTTCGCACGCGGCGGCGTGCGCGAACGGATGGAGCGGTTCCAGGACTGGATCGAGCGCGACTCCGGGTTCGTCATGTCGATCGTGCTCGTGCTCGTCGGCGTCTTCGTGCTGTTGCTCGGCACCGGCAATCTCGGCTGGTTCGGCATCCGTCTGTAACCGATCCTGGGCATAATGCGGGCGTCGACAGCGTTCTGATACCCTGGGATGTCACTTCTGTGACGATCTCGCCGTGAATGCACGGCAACAAGAAATCCGCTTCGCCCGGCCCCGGGTATTCGTTCGTCCATACGGCGTTCGGACAGGGCCGGAGCCCGACACCAACCCAACAAGGACAACCCACTACATGACTACCGCAACGACCGCCACGGCACCCAAGCAGGTCGCGATCAATGACATCGGATCCGCTGAGGATTTTCTGGCCGCGGTCGAACTGACCCTCAAATTCTTCAACGACGGAGACCTCATCGAAGGCACCGTCGTGAAGATCGACCGCGACGAGGTCCTCCTCGACGTCGGGTACAAGACCGAGGGTGTCATCCCCTCGCGCGAACTTTCCATCAAGCACGACGTCGACCCCAATGAGGTCGTCAAGCTCGGCGACGCTGTCGAGGCTCTTGTTCTCCAGAAGGAGGACAAAGAGGGACGCCTCATCCTGTCCAAGAAGCGCGCTCAGTACGAGCGTGCCTGGGGTGACGTGGAGAAGATCAAGGAGAACGACGGTGTCGTCACCGGTCAGGTGATCGAGGTCGTCAAGGGCGGTCTGATCGTCGACATCGGTCTCCGCGGCTTCCTCCCCGCGTCGCTCATCGACCTGCGTCGCGTCCGCGACCTCACGCCGTTCCTCGGCCAGGAGATCGAAGCGAAGATCCTCGAACTCGACAAGAACCGCAACAACGTCGTCCTGAGCCGCCGTGCGCTGCTCGAGCAGACGCAGTCGGAGTCGCGCTCGAACTTCCTCAACGCCCTGCACAAGGGCCAGGTCCGCAAGGGTGTCGTCTCGTCGATCGTCAACTTCGGTGCGTTCGTCGACCTCGGCGGCGTGGACGGCCTCGTGCACGTCTCCGAACTGTCGTGGAAGCACATCGAGCACGCCAGCGAGGTCGTCGAGGTCGGACAGGAAGTCACCGTCGAGATCCTCGAGGTCGACCTCGACCGCGAGCGCGTCTCGCTCTCGCTCAAGGCGACGCAGGAAGACCCGTGGCAGGTATTCGCCCGTACCCACGCGATCGGACAGGTCGCGCCGGGTAAGGTCACCAAGCTCGTTCCGTTCGGTGCGTTCGTTCGCGTCGCAGACGGCATCGAAGGCCTCGTGCACATCTCGGAGCTGTCGGGCAAGCATGTCGAGCTCGCCGAGCAGGTCGTCTCGGTCGGCGAAGAGGTGTTCGTCAAGGTCATCGACATCGACCTCGAGCGTCGCCGCATCTCGCTGTCGCTCAAGCAGGCGAACGACTCGATCGATCCCTTCGGTACCGAGTTCGACCCGGCCCTCTACGGCATGGTGACCGAGTACGACGAGAACGGCGAGTACAAGTACCCCGAGGGCTTCGACGTCGAGACGCAGGCGTGGAAGGAAGGCTTCGACGCCGAGCGCGAGAAGTGGGAGCAGGAGTACGCCGCTGCCCAGGCTCGCTGGGAGCAGCACAAGACTCTCGTCGCCAAGGCCGCCGAGGCCGAGGCTGCAGCGCCCGAGGCATCCGCTTCGTCGTCGTTCTCGAGTGACTCCGCCGGTGCGGGCACGCTTGCCGACGACGAGTCGCTGGCGGCTCTTCGCGAGAAGCTCGCCGGCCGCTAAGCCGCGATTTCGCAACAACCGACAGGGGTCGGGGCTTTCGGGCCTCGGCCCCTGTGGCGTTGGGCGCCGGACACCGTGGCGTTGACGCTCATCCCTGCGTCCGTTCGGGGGCTTCGTCAGCGGCGCACCTCGACGCGGGGCCGGATCGCGACATCCGTGATCTGCACGTCGGCCGGTGCGTCCACGACGTGACGCACTTCGCGCGCGACGGAGTGCGGCCGGATGTAGACCTCGGGATCGTACGTGCCGCCCGCGTCAGCCACCATGGTGCGCTGCATGGCGGTGTCGGTCGGTCCCGGGGCAACCGTGACGACGCGCACGCGGTGCTGTTCCTCATCCAGGCGAAGTACATCGGCGATCGCGCGGAGGGCGAATTTCGACGCCGTGTAGATGGCGCTGCCGGCCGAGGGGCGTGTGCCCGAGCCCGACCCGATGAAGACGATCGTGCCTTGGGTGCGACGAATGAGTGGCAGCGTCGCGCGGGTGAGCAACGCGGGCGAAATGACGTTGATGCGCAGCTGACGTTCCCAGTCGTCCTCCGTCGCCTGTTCGACAGAGCGGACGTCGGCGATCGCCGCAGCGTGCACGAGCACATCGAGACGCTCCAGCCCGGCCGCCAGCCGCTCGATCGCCGCGGCATCGGTCAGCTCCACAACCTGTGGTTCGGCGCCCGTCTCGGAGGCCAGTCGCGCCAGCGCGTCGGCGTTCCGTCCGATCGCGATCACACGGTGCGTGCGCGCCAGGTCTCGCACGATTGCGCCGCCGATGCCTCCCGGGGCGCCCGTCACGAGCGCGAGAGGACGGGAGTCGGACGCGGCGGCTGATTGTGCACTCATGCAACCTGTATACGCGACCTGTCGGCGCGATGCCGGGAGCGGGCGGGCGATAACGTGATGGCATGACCGATGCCGCACCGTCGTCCGCCCCTGCTCCTCCGGACGCGGACGCCCCTCGTCGCGCGCCTCTGGTGCTCGCGGCGCTGATCCTGGCGGCGCTGGTGTGCAACATCAACCTCGCGGCGGCCAACATCGCACTGCCGGACATCGGCGACGCGTTCGGTGCCGGGCAGACATCCCTGAATCTTGTTGCGCTCGGGTGCTCGCTCGGGCTCGCGATGTCGGTGCTGTATCTGGGTGCGCTGGCCGACCGATACGGCCGCAAGCAGTTGCTGGTGTTGGGACTTTCGCTCACGCTCGTGGCGAGCTTCCTCTCTGCTTTCGCCCCGTCCGTTGAGCTTTTGATCGCCGCCCGGATCTTCACCGGCATCGCCGCGGGGATGGCGTATCCGACGACGCTCTCGCTCATCACGGCGCTCTGGGCAAACGGTCCGAAGCGCACCGGCGCCATCGCGCTCTGGTCGAGTGTCAGCGCGATGGCCACGGTGGTCGGCTCGGTGCTCGCAGGTCTTCTCCTGCAGGTCTTCTGGTGGGGTTCGGCGTTCCTACTCGCCCTGCCCTTCGCGGCCGTGGCGCTCGTGCTCGTCGTCATCCTCGTGCCCGCACACGTGAAGGAATCGAGCGAGCCGGTCGACCACCGTGGGGGAGTGCTCGCCACACTCGCCATCGCCGCGCTCGTGCTCGGCATCAGCATGGTCTTCGCGCCCGGACAGGCGCTCACCGGCGCAGTCCTGCTCGTCGCGGCGCTGGCGCTGTTGGCGTTGTTCGGGTGGCGCCAGGCGGTCACCCGGCATCCGCTCTACGACCTGCGCGTTGCTCGGCGGCGTCTCTTCTGGGTGCCGGCGGCCGCGGGGACGATCGTGTTCGGCTCGCTCATGGGGGCCATGTTCGTCGGCCAGCAGTTTCTGCAGAACATCCTCGGGTACAACACCCTCGCGGCCGGGCTCGCGGTCGTACCTGCCGCCGTCGGGCTGCTGGCGATCGCCCCGATTTCGGCGCGCCTGGTCACCTCGCACGGGTCCCGGGTGACGATGCTGGTCGGGTATGCGCTCGTGTTCGTCGGATTCGTGACCATGCTCTTCTGGCGTGAGCAGACGCCGTACCCGCTGATCGGGTTCGGCTTCCTCGTGATCGGTGCGGGCGCCGCGTTCGCGATGACCCCCGCCTCGCGCGCTCTGACCGAGAGCACACCCGTACGTCGCGTGGGCATGGCCTCTGCGACCTCGGATCTTCAACGTGACCTCGGCGGCTCCATCATGCAGGCCCTGCTCGGCGCGATCCTGGCGAGCGGTTTTGCAGCCGCTTTCGCACGCTCGATCGCCGCGAGTTCCGAGGCGTCGCAGATCAGCGACAGCGTGACGCGGGCGCTTCAGGCATCCTTCGCCTCCGCCCTGCACGTCGCTGATCAGTACCCGCAGTACAAGAACGAGATCCTCGCGGCGGCGAGCCACAGTCTGGTCTCGGGCGCTCTCGCGGCCTACCTCGTGGGCGCTATCGCGATCGCGCTCGGTGCGTGCCTGGTGGCGTTCTTCCTCCCCCCGCACGCCCGGGAGCGCGAGCTGGTCGCGCTCTACGAGATGCAGGATGCTTCGGGCGCGACCGATCCGGCGGATTCCGTTGCCCCGAAGCGGGGGTAGCCGTCTGCGTGGCTTGCACTTCGACGGCCCCCGGGCGCGATAAGTTTCAGTCATGACCTCCGACGCCGCACTCGCGCGTCGATCGCGCATCAACGACAGCGTCCGCGAACGCACGGTGCTGCAGAATCAGGTTCTGCTCGGCAGCATCGTTCTGCTCGGCTCGCTGGTGATCCTCGCCATCCAGCAAGCGCGCGATATCGACGCTTTGGTGCTGGGCATGGGCGTCGTGTTCGCCGCGACGGGCGCCGCTCTCGTCGTTCCCTGGAACCGTTTTCCCCCGGTCGTGAGCGCCGTGATTCCCGCCGCGGACATCGTCGCGATCGCGATCCTGCGCTACGCCTCCCCCGAGTCCGGGCTGGGGCTGCTGTGGGCGTTCCCGGCGATGTGGATCGCCTACATGTACGGGCTGATCGGAACTCTGCTGGCGGTGAGCAGCATCACGGTGCTTTTCTGGGTCCTGATCGCGACCAACCCCGGAAATCAGCTGACCGCGACGACACTGCTGTTGCCGGTTGCTGTGGCCGCCGTCGCAACGATCGCGTACCTGGCCTCGAGGCGTTCCTGGGCGCAGCGCGAGCTGCTCGACAAACAAACACGCAACCTCGAGCGCTCGGTGGAGCGCGCACGGCGCCAGGAAGACATCGTCACGGATGCGCTGGACGCCGTCGACTTCGGTGTGATCCGTATTTCGCCGGACGGTTCGCTCGCCGTCACGAACGAGGCCCACGCTCGTCTTCAGCGTGCGAGGTCCAAGGGTGCCGAGGCGGCCGCTTTCGGAGCGGATGGCGTCACGCGCCTGCTCGCCGACGAGATGCCGCTCGCCCGCGCTCGCGCCGGCGAACTCTTCGAGAACGAGCTGGTCTGGTATGGCGAACCGGGCGACGACAGTCGTCGCGCACTCAGCATGACCGCCCGTCGCATCCAGGACGTCAACGGACAGGACGCCGGCACGATCGTGATCTCTCGCGACGTGACGACGGAAGAGCTCGCCCTGCGCGCGCGAGAGGATCTGGTGGCGTCCGTTTCGCACGAGTTGCGCACGCCGTTGACGTCGATCATCGGATATCTGGACTTGGCGCTGGACGAAGAGTCCCTCGCTCCCACGGCACGACGCAGCCTCGAGGTCGCCGAGCGCAACGCCACGCGCCTGCTCGAACTGGTCTCCGACATCCTCACCGTCTCCGCGGCTTCGCGACAGGGCGTCGACTTGACCGTCACGCCCCAGATGTCTGATCTGGCGGAGGTGGTGATGGCATCGATCGAGGCCGTCATCCCTCCGGCGGGGGAGCGTCGCATCACGATCGATGCCTCCGGCGTCGAACCGGCGATGGCGTATGCCGACCCGCACCGCATCCGACAGGTGATGGACAATCTGCTCTCGAACGCCGTGAAGTACAACGACGACGGCGGCCACATCGAGGTGGGACTCACGTCGGACGGCCTGCACGCCTGGATCATCGTCCGCGACGACGGCCCGGGTATCAGCGAACAGGAGCTGCCGCGACTGTTCGAGCGCTTCTTCCGAGCGGATGCCGTCCGCAAGACGACGACGCACGGGAGTGGGCTCGGGCTCGCGATTACGCGCGACATCGTGCGCGCCTCCGGCGGCGAAATCACCGTTCAGACACGAGCCGGCGAGGGAGCGACGTTCATCGTTCGACTGCCCGCCACCGATCCGCGGGGAGAAGCCTGATGGTCTTCGACATGTTCTCGATCTCGATCTGCACCGCGGTCGTCGTGATCGTCGCGGGCGTCCAGTTCGTCCTCGACACCGTTCTGCGACGCGACACGGGCGCGGGGCGGATCTGGTCGCTCGCGTTCATCGCGGCAATCCTGACGACCCTCTCCTATCTGGCCTGGGCCGCCTCGGGTGAAGCAGGTGTCGTGATCGCTATCGGTAACGCCTCCTTCGTGGTAGGCACTGGCTCTCTCTGGGTGGGGTCGCGCAGCTATAACGGTCGCTCCGTGACCATTTCCGCCTGGATCGTCGCGGGCTTCGCCGTCGCGGCTCTCATCGCGGCGCTCTTCGCCGGACCGGACGGCGGCGACTGGGCGGGGGCGCTCGTGATGTTCATCGCTCTCGCCGTCCTGGCGGGGCTGGGCGCGGTCGAATCGCGCCGTGCGGTGATGGGGCGGAGCGCTTCCACGGTCGCGCTGACGCTCGTCCTCGGGGTGCAGAGCGTGTACTACGTCGCGCGCTCCATCGTCTTCGCCATGCTGGGCCCGACGGATGAATTCTTCCTGACCTGGTTCGGATCGATCACGACCTCGTTCCTCACCATCATCCTCACGATGGTGGCGGTCGTGTCGATGTCGGTGCTCCGGTCCGGACAGACGCGTCTGCGCGGGCGCGGGGACAGCACGACCCTCCTCCTCGATTCGGATGGTCTGTACGACGACGAGTCATTCGCCAAGCTGTTTGGCGACCTGACGCACCGAGCCGCGGCGTTCAGCGAGAGGATCGCCGTGATTTCGGTCCGGCTCGATGACCTGCCCCAGATCGCGACCGCCTTCGGCTCCGTCGAGGCTCAGGACATCGCGCACGCGTGGCGGGTCGGTACGCGTCGCTACGCGCCCACCTCGGCGATCGTCGGCCACGCGGGATCGACCGGCATCGTCGTCGCCCTGCAGCCGTCCTCGATCGGGGACGCACGCCGCGTTGCGAGCCGGATCCACCGTCGTCTGCTGGATGACTTCGGATCGATCGGAACGTCGGTCGTTCCGGTTCTCGGGGTGGGCATCGCCGTCAGCGACATCGCGGGCTACGACTCGGAGGCGCTGTTGACCGCGGCGAACGACGCGGCCGTTCGCTCGGCTTCGAGTCCGGATGCCTCGGTGATGATCGCCGGAGCAGTCTGAGACCGATCAGGAGCCGTCTGAGACGGATCAGGCGGAGGTCAGGCGGTAGCCGACTCCGCGTATCGTTTCGATCCAGCGCGGCTTCGCTGCGGATTCGCCGAGCTTGCGCCGCAGGTTTGCCACGTGCACCTCGATCGCGCGCACATCGTGTTCGCTCACGAATCCGCTCCCGCCCGCGTATCGTTCGCCGCGGAGCATGAGTGCCAGGTCGTCCTTGCCGACGACGCGACGGCCCGCCGAGAGAAGGTCGGCCATGATGTCGAACTCGCTACGTGTCAATTCGACGTCCGCGCCGTCGACCATGGCGATACGCATCTCAGGATGAAGGCGAAGACCGCGGTGCTCGTACCATCCGTCGGAGTCATCCTGTTCCGGCGCGATCGGGGCGCCGCTAACCGCTGCCGCAGCAGCCACCGCGGACGGCGCCAACTCGATGGGGGTGACCGTGGCCGGTGCCGCGGTGCGCGGACGACGCATCATGGCCTCGATGCGAGCTCGGAGCTCCCGCGGGCGGAAGGGCTTCGTGACGTAGTCATCGGCCCCCGCCTGGAGCCCCTGCAGAGTATCGATCTCGTCGGCGCGGGCCGTGAGCATGACGATGTAGGTGTCGCTGACGTCGCGGATCCGCTTGGCCGTCTCGAAACCGTCGATTCCGGGCATGCTCACATCGAGCGTGGTCACGACGGGCTGGTGCTCTCGAACGAGCTCGATTCCGTCCATACCGGAGGATGCGGCGTGCACCTCGAATCCTGCCTGCTCGAGGACCTGCGAGATCAACACGCGTATGTCCGTGTCGTCCTCGATGACCACTGCGACACCCGAGTTCGACACCAACACCCCTCCTTGCCAGGCGCGCGTGACGGAAGGTGCGCTGGCTTCGGTGATGATATCCCAGAAGACTCTTCTGAATGCTTCCCCAGGCATTCGTGTCCTAACTGTCGAGGGGCGGACGTCGCGCTGAGACCGGATTCGGGCGTTCTCTCGCGCGACGGAGTCGTGACATACGGGCCCGCCGCCGTCCAGTCCCTGTGCTCGACGTCTCCCCAGACGTGTTCGTTGCATGGTGTTGTGAATCCGTCAGGACTCTTCAGACATGCGGTCGCGAGCGACATGGTCGGACGGCTGGCGCCGGCACCGATGTTTCGAATTGCGAGATCCCCCCGGCTCTCGCTCATCTCTGCACTTCTGCCCGAGAATTTCACGCCCCCCGCGTGGTGTTCCCGTGCTCATTCTTCGTATTTCGTCGCGCCTCACGATCCGGATTCCGGCTCGCTCGGTGCGACAGATATGACGTTAGGCGGTGAGTCTCAAGGGTGGCTCAGCCCGCGCTCAGGGTCGTCTTCAGGTCACGTCTTGAGCGGATCCTGAGGTTTGCGGGTCGCTTCCTCAGGTCGCTTTCAGGCGTGGCATGCTCGATCCATGCCCCTTATCGCACTCACGGGAGGCATCGCGGCGGGCAAGTCGACGATCGCCCGTCGTCTTGCCGAACACGGTGCCGTCATCGTCGATGCCGACGCCATCGTGCGTGAGGTACAGGCCCCCGGGTCTGCGGTGCTCGAGCGCATCGCAGAGACGTTCGGCAACGACGTCATCCGCCCCGACGGTTCGTTGGATCGTGCGGCGCTCGGTGCCATCGTGTTCGGTGACGAGGCCGCTGTCGGTCGCCTCAACCACATCGTCCATCCCGCCGTGCGCGTCCGATCCCAGGAACGCTTCGCCGAGGCGCGGGCGGCAGATCCCGGCGGCGTCGTCGTCTACGACGTTCCGCTCCTCGCCGAGGCCCGCGGGGGTGACCCCTGGGACCTCGTCGTGGTGGCGCACGCACCGTCGGACGTGCGTGCGACCCGTTTGATCACGGAGCGCGGGCTTACCGCGGATGAGGCAGCGCGTCGCATCGCATCGCAGGTCTCTGACGACGAGCGACTCGCGCTCGCCGACGTCGTCATCGACGCGGCCGGCACGATCGAGCACACACTCGAGCAGACGGACGCGCTGTGGGAACGGTTGTCGACCGCGCAGTGACGCGTGGCAGAGCGATCGGACGCGCGCACAGCGATCCGGCGTGCGCGGAGCGCGAACAGCAGAGCCGGTGTCGGAGGCCCCGCTTAGGCTCGAAGCATGCAGACCACGCGCAGCGTTCGGCCGTTCGAGGTCGTCAGTGAGTACCAACCCTCGGGCGACCAGCCGGCAGCCATCGCGGACCTCGCTCAGCGCATCAACGCGGGCGAGACCGACGTGGTGTTGCTCGGCGCGACGGGAACCGGAAAGTCGGCCACGACGGCCTGGCTGGTCGAGCAGGTCCAGCGGCCGACCCTGATCCTGGCCCACAACAAGACCCTCGCCGCCCAGCTGGCGAACGAGTTCCGCGAACTCATGCCCAACAACGCCGTCGAGTACTTCGTCTCGTACTACGACTACTACCAGCCCGAGGCATACGTTCCGCAGACCGATACGTTCATCGAGAAAGACAGCTCGATCAACTCCGAGGTCGAGCGACTCCGCCACTCAACGACCAACTCGCTCCTGTCGCGGCGCGACGTGGTCGTCGTGTCCACCGTCTCCTGCATTTACGGTCTCGGTGCGCCGGAAGAGTATCTGCGGGCGATGGTCGCGCTTCAGGTCGGGGAGCGGTACGACCGCGATGCGCTCATCCGCAAGTTCATCTCGATGCAGTACAACCGCAACGACGTCGACTTCTCACGCGGCAACTTCCGCGTGCGGGGCGACACGATCGAGATCATCCCGGTTTACGAGGAGTATGCGATTCGCATCGAGTTGTTCGGCGACGAGATCGAGGCGCTGTACCGACTGCATCCTCTCACCGGTGATGTGCTCGAGAAGCTGGATGCCGTACCGATCTTCCCCGCTTCGCACTATGTCGCGGGAACAGACGTCATGCAGCGCGCGATCGGGACGATCGAGACCGAGCTCGAGGAGCGTCTGAAAGAACTCGAAGGTCAGGGAAAGCTGCTGGAAGCCCAGCGGCTCCGCATGCGCACGACGTTCGATCTCGAGATGATGCAGCAGCTCGGCTTCTGCTCCGGGATCGAGAATTACTCCCGGCACATCGACGTCCGCGGCCCCGGTGAGGCTCCGCACTGCCTGCTCGACTTCTTCCCGGATGATTTCCTCGTTGTGATCGATGAGTCCCACGTCACCGTTCCCCAGATCGGGGCGATGTACGAGGGGGATGCCTCACGCAAGCGCACGCTCGTCGACCACGGCTTCCGCCTCCCGAGCGCGATGGATAATCGACCTCTGCGGTGGGACGAGTTCAAGAACCGCGTCGGCCAGACGGTGTACCTCTCGGCGACGCCGGGCCGGTACGAGATGGGCATCGCCGACGGAATCGTCGAGCAGATCATTCGTCCGACCGGTCTCGTCGATCCGCAGATCATCGTCAAACCCGCTAAGGGTCAGATCGATGACCTGCTCGAGCAGATCCGCCTGCGCGTCGAGCGCGACGAGCGCGTGCTCGTCACGACGCTCACGAAGAAGATGTCGGAAGAGCTGACGGACTTCCTGGGTGAGCACGGCGTGCGGGTTCGTTACCTGCACTCCGACGTCGACACGCTCCGTCGCGTCGAGCTGCTGACCGAATTGCGAGCCGGTGTCTACGACGTACTCGTCGGCATCAACCTGCTGCGTGAGGGGCTCGATCTGCCCGAGGTGTCGCTCGTGTCGATTCTCGACGCGGACAAAGAGGGGTTCCTGCGGTCTGGGACATCCCTCATCCAGACGATCGGTCGTGCGGCTCGAAACGTGTCGGGTGAGGTGCACATGTACGCCGACACGATGACAGACTCGATGCGCAAGGCGATCGACGAGACGGATCGGCGCCGCGAGAAGCAGGTCGCGTACAACCTCGAGCACGGGATCGATCCGACCCCGTTGCGCAAGCGCATCGCGGACATCACCGAGGTGCTGGCGCGCGAAGGCGCCGATACGGCCGAGATGCTCTCGAAGCGTGAGGCCGGACGCGGCGCGTCCAACGCTAGGGGCAAGGCACCGACCCCGCGATCGCTCAGCACGAAGGGCCATCAGGGAATCGCGGCCGAGGGGGCGAACCAGCTCGAGGCGACGATCGGCGACCTCAGCGCGCAGATGCTCGCGGCTGCATCGGAGCTGAAGTTCGAACTCGCGGCGCGTCTACGCGACGAGGTCCAGGACCTGAAGCGCGAGCTGCGGGCTATGGAGCGCGCCGGGCACGCCTGACCCGCGTCACGGGCAGTGCAGCAGCGGCTTCGGGCCGGAGCGATCGATGCGGTGATCGTCCATCGGTGCGTGGCAGATCGGGCACGCGACGGGTCCGGCCGGTTCGGGTGCGACGTCGTCGTACGGTCCGACCGCCGCGGGGCCGGCGACGCGGATGAGTGATGCGTTGAACCACTGGTACAGCCCGCCGGCTTCGCGAATGCGTTGCCGGAGCGGGGTCTTGTCTGTCATAACGATTAGTGTACTAAGTAATCGGTAGACTGGGTGCATGCCAACCCCCGACGATCTGCTGCGCCTCGACAACCAGGTGTGCTTCGCGATCGTTACGGCGGCGCGCAACGTGGTGTCGATCTATCGACCCATCCTGGAGCCGCTCGGATTGACGCATCCGCAGTATCTCGTCATGCTCGCCCTCTGGGAGAGCGCGCCGCGATCGCTCGGCGAACTGGCCGAAGAGCTCGCCCTCGAGCCGGCGAGCCTGTCGCCTCTGATCAAGCGCTTACAGTCGCAGGGCCTGGTCAGTAGGGATCGATCACCGGACGACGAACGGATGCTGCGCATAGCCCTCACCCCGGCGGGTGCGGTGCTACGCACGCGGGCCCTCGAGGTTCCGGCGCAGGTGATGGCGTCCGTCGGCCTCGACGCGGAACACCTCGCGGCGCTGCGGGACGCGCTCGGACCGTTCGCCGGCCGCGCCGGAAGGCCCTGAATTCAGCGAGAGGTATGCGCATGCGCTCGGGCTCGGACATCCGCTCACCGCGAACCGCGAAGCCGGTGTCGGTGGCCGCTCCTACACTTGGTGAGTGCCTATCGTCCCCGTTGCTACGTCGTCGAAACTGAGCGTCAGAGGCGCTCGAGTTCACAACCTCAAGAACGTCGATCTCGAGATTCCCCGTGATTCGTTGGTGGTCTTCACGGGGTTGAGCGGATCGGGTAAGTCGAGCCTCGCGTTCGACACGATCTTCGCCGAGGGGCAGCGTCGCTACGTCGAGTCGCTCAGCGCCTACGCCAGGCAGTTCCTGGGTCAGGTCGACCGTCCCGACGTCGACTTCATCGAGGGGCTCAGCCCCGCCGTCAGCATCGACCAGAAGTCCACCAACCGCAACCCGCGGTCGACGGTCGGCACCATCACCGAGATCTACGACTACTTGCGCCTTCTGTGGGCGCGCATCGGCGTGCCCCACTGCCCGGTTTGCGGCGAGGTCATCCAACGACAGACGGTCCAGCAGGTTGCCGATCAACTCGTCGAGTTGGCCGAAGGCACGCGCTACCAGATCGTCGCGCCGATCGTGACGCAGAAGAAAGGCGAGTTCGTCGACCTGTTCCGCGAACTCGGGGCGAAGGGGTACTCCCGCGCGATCGTCGACGGCGACCTGATCCAGCTGTCCGAGCCTCCGGCGCTGAAGAAGAGCTACAAGCACGACATCGCGGTCGTCGTCGACCGATTGGTGGCGGGCCCCGACATCCTCGGGCGCGTGACGGATTCCGTCGAGACCGCGCTGGGTCTTGCGGGCGGCGTGATGCAGGTCAACTTCGTCGATGAAGAGGGCGACGATGCTTGGCAGAGTTTCTCCGAGAAGCTCTCGTGCCCCAACGGTCACCCCTTGCAGCTCACCGAGATCGAGCCGCGAACGTTCTCGTTCAACGCGCCGTTCGGCGCGTGTCCCGAGTGCTCCGGACTGGGCACGCGCATGGCCGTCGACGTCGAGCTGCTGCTCGGAGACGAATCCGCGTCCATCCGCGAAGGTGTCATCGTCCCCTGGACGACGCAGGGCAAGGGACTCTTCCAGTATTACGAGCGCCTGCTCGAGGGCCTCGCGCGCGACCTGAACTTCTCGCTCGATACCCCATGGCGCAAACTTCCCGAAGAGGTCCGCGAGGCGGTCCTGCGCGGCGAGGACTACAAGGTCACCGTCAAGTGGAAGAACCGCTACGGGCGCGAGATGCGCTACGCCTCGGGGTTCGAGGGCGTCGTGCCGTATATCGAGCGGCAGTGGCTGCAGGCGGAGTCCGACACGCAGCGCGGGCGCTGGGGCGAGTTCCTGCGCGAAGTCCCGTGCCCCGTCTGCGAGGGCGCCCGCCTGAAGCCCGAGGTGCTGGCCGTGCAGGTCCACGGCCACTCGATCGCGGATGTCACGCGGCTGAGTCTGTCCGATGCCTATGAGTTCATGCAGACTCTGCAGCTCACCGACCGCGAAGCAAAGATCGCGGCGCAGGTCCTGCGCGAGATCCGCGTGCGCCTGGACTTCCTGTTGCAGGTCGGTCTCACCTACCTGAACCTGGGCCGCTCGGCCGGTTCGCTCTCCGGTGGCGAGGCGCAACGCATCCGTCTCGCGACACAGATCGGCTCGGGCCTGACCGGCGTGCTGTACGTCCTCGACGAGCCCTCGATCGGGTTGCACCAGCGTGACAACCGACGTCTTGTTCGAACGCTCGAGACCCTGCGGGACCTCGGCAACACGCTGATCGTCGTCGAGCACGACGAAGAGACCATCCAGGCCGCGGACTGGGTCGTCGACATCGGTCCGCTGGCCGGCGTGCACGGTGGAACCGTTGTCCACTCCGGCCCCTATGAGGCGCTCCTGTCCGACGAGAATTCGCTCACCGGCGACTACCTCGCCGGGCGCCGTGAGATCCCGACTCCCCGCAAGCGCCGCAAGATCGATAAGAACCGCAAGATCACGGTCGTCGGTGCACGCGAGAACAATCTGCGGAACGTGAGCGCGGACTTCCCGCTCGGGGTACTCACCGCCGTCACCGGTGTGAGCGGCTCGGGAAAGTCTTCGCTCGTCAACGACATCCTGTACCAGGTGCTGGCGTCACGCCTGAACGGAGCCCGCACCGTTCCCGGCAAGCACACGCGCGTCACGGGCCTGGATGATCTCGACAAGGTCGTTCACGTCGACCAGAACCCCATCGGCCGCACGCCGCGCTCCAACCCGGCGACGTACACCGGCGTCTTCGACCGCGTTCGCACGCTCTTCAGCGAGACACCCGAGGCGAAGGTGCGCGGTTACCAGCCCGGTCGCTTCAGCTTCAATGTCAAGGGCGGACGCTGCGACGCCTGCTCGGGCGACGGCACGATCAAGATCGAGATGAACTTCCTGCCCGACGTTTATGTGGACTGCGAGGTGTGCCACGGCAAACGGTACAACCGCGACACCCTTGCCGTGCACTACAAGGGCAAGAACATCGCCGAGGTTCTGGAGATGTCGATCGAAGAGGCGGCGGACTTCTTCGAGCCGATCCAGGCGATCCACCGCTACCTCAAGACCTTGGTTGATGTCGGACTCGGATACGTCCGTCTCGGCCAGTCGGCCACGACGCTCAGCGGGGGAGAGGCGCAGCGCGTGAAGCTCGCCACCGAACTCCAGCGCCGCAGCAACGGACGCAGCATCTACGTTCTGGATGAGCCGACCACGGGTCTGCACTTCGAGGATGTCCGGCGCCTGCTCGAGGTCCTGGGCGGTCTGGTGGATAAGGGCAACACGGTCATCGTGATCGAGCACAATCTCGATGTCATCAAATCAGCGGACTGGGTCATCGACCTCGGCCCCGAAGGTGGGTCCGGTGGGGGGCAGATCGTCGCGAGCGGGACACCCGAGCAGGTGGCCCGCAACGAGAACAGCTTCACCGGTGCTTTCCTGGCGGAGGTGCTGGGGCAGCGCGAGCAACGCAAGGCGGGGTAACCGTGGCTGCAGCGTCGTCCCGCCCGCAGCTCCCGTATCGGCCCCGGGCGGGGGAGATCCCCACGAATCCGGGCGTGTATCGGTTTCGGGATACCTCCGGGCGGGTCCTCTACGTCGGCAAGGCGAAAAATCTCCGGTCTCGACTGAGCAACTACTTCGCGCCGTTGCACACGCTGCACGAGCGCACCCGCCGTATGGTCACGACGGCGTCCTCCGTGGAGTGGACGGTCGTCGGCAGCGACGTCGAGGCGCTCCAACTCGAGTACATGTGGATCAAAGAATTCGATCCACCCTTCAATGTCCGCTATCGCGACGACAAGTCGTACCCCTTCATGGCGATCACCCTCGCCGACGAGGCGCCCCGTGTCGTCGTGACCCGCAACCGCCGCATCAAGGGTGCCAAGTACTTCGGCCCCTACCCGAAGATCTGGGCCGTCCACGACACGATCGACCTGATGATCAAGGTCTTCCCGATCCGCACGTGCAGCGACTCGAGCTATCGCAAAGCCATGCAGACCGGGCGCCCCTGCTTCCCCGGCCAGATCGGCAAGTGCGGCGGGCCGTGCTCCATGAAGGTGACGATCGAAGAGCATCGCGCGATCGTCGATGACTTCGTCGCGTTCATGTCCGGTGGCGACCAGAGATTTCGGACGCAGCTCTCTGCGCGCATGCGTGAGGCATCCGCTGCGATGGACTACGAGAGCGCGGCGACCTACCGAGACAAACTCGCGGCCGTCGACGCGGTGCTCTCGCGTAGTGCCCTCGTGCTGGGTGAGGACGTCGACGCGGACCTATTCGGCATCGCTGAGGACGAACTCGCCGCGACCGTGCAGCACTTCGTCATCCGGGGCGGACGCATCCGTGGTGTCCGCGCCTCGACGATCGAGAAGGAACTCGATATCGAGGGCGGCGATCTGGTCGACCAGGTCCTGCAGCGCGCCTACGGCGAGGCACCGCCGGCAGACATCCCGCGCCGCGTCTTCGTGCCGACGCTTCCCTCGGATGCGACGGAGCTCGAGGAGTGGCTGCGCGAGAAGCGCGGTCGACCCGTCACCGTGCAGACCGCGCAGCGGGGACGCAAAGCCGATCTACAGCGCACGGCGAACCTCAACGCCCAACAGTCGCTCATGCTGCACAAGACCCGCCGCACGAGCGACTACATCGCCCGCAGCCAGGCCTTGACAGATCTGCAAGAGGCTCTGGGCCTCGCAGAGGCGCCCCTGCGGATCGAGTGCTTCGACGTGTCGCACCTCAGCGGGTCCAACGTGGTGGCGTCGATGGTGGTCTTCGAAGATGGGCTGCCGCGCAAAGATCAATACCGGTCGTTCTCGATCGCAGAGACGACGGATGACACGGACTCCATTCACCAGGTTCTGACGCGTCGACTGGCCTACCTCGACCGTCCCGAAGAGCCCGAGATCGAGGGCGCGCCGCGCAAGCGCCCCCGCTTCGCGTACCCGCCGCAGCTCCTGGTGGTCGATGGTGGGAGGCCACAGGTCGAGGCTGCGGCGCGAGCACTCGCGGACTCGGGGCACGAAGAGGTCGCGCTGTGCGGCATCGCGAAACGGCTGGAAGAGGTCTGGCTTCCCGGCGACGAGTATCCGGTCATCCTGCCGCGCACGAGCGAGGCCCTCTACCTGCTGCAACGGTTGCGAGACGAGGCTCACCGCTTCGCGATCACACATCAGCGGTCCCGTCGCCGCAAGGACATCCAGAGCGTCCTCGCCGAGATCCCCGGGCTCGGAGCCGAACGCATCCGGGTCCTGTTGCGGCACTTCGGTTCCGTCGCCGCACTCAAGCGGGCGAGCGCTGATGAGATCACCGAGGTGAAGGGCATCGGCCCCAAGCTCGCCGCGACCATCCAGTCCAGATTGCAGGACGCCGCCGAGGTGGCAGCGGCTGTCGAGGGCGCGAGCGTCCCGCCCCTCGCCGAGTCAGTAGGCTAGAAGAAGGGCGAATCGGGGCGGAGCGATGACGGATACGGACGGCAGCGCGGGGGAAGTCCTGGTGGTCACAGGCATGTCGGGGGCGGGAAGGTCGACAGTCGCCAACGCGCTCGAAGACCTCGACTGGTACGTGGTCGACAATCTGCCGCCGCAGATGTTGCGCCCGTTGCTCGACATCACGGGCCTCGCGGCCGGTGCGCTACCGCGTGTCGCCGCTGTTGTCGACGTGCGCGGAAGAGGGCTGTTCGAGGACCTCCCCGACGTGATGAGCGCACTTCGCAAGGGTCGCCAGGTGCGGCTCGTGTTCTTGGATGCCTCCGACGAAGTCCTCGTGCGCCGCTTCGAAGCGGTCCGGCGGCCGCATCCGTTGCAGGGCGAAGGCACGATCCTCGACGGGATTCAACGGGAACGGCGGCGCCTCGCTCCCATCCGCGAGAGCGCGGACCTGATCATCGACACGAGCGCTTACAACATCCACCAGCTCGCGACCACCGTGTCGGAGCTGTTTCTGGAGGAGAGCTCGGCGCGCCACACGATCACCGTGCAGAGCTTCGGCTTCAAATACGGCGTCCCGCCGGATGCAGACCTCGTGGCCGACATGAGATTTCTCCCCAACCCCTTCTGGAACGAGGACCTTCGTCACCTCACCGGTCAGGACGAACGGGTGAGAGACTTCGTGCTCGCGCAGGAAGGCGCGACCGAGTTCTTGGATGCTTACGCGTTGTCCCTGACGCCCGTATTCGCCGGGTATCAGCGGGAAAACAAGCGGCATTCCACCGTCGCCGTGGGCTGCACGGGGGGCAAACACCGCTCGGTCGCGATGGCGGAGCAGCTAGCCGCTCGGCTCTCCGCCGTGCCCGGGGTTGCCGTACGAGTGAAGCATCGCGATCTCGGTCGCGAGTAGGCTAGGCGGGTTCATGTTCGACCCGATCCGAGGAGCGCAGGTTGCCACTCACCGCCGATGTCAAGGCCGAACTGGTGACCATCCGCGAGTCGCGAGCAACGGCGCGCGTCGCCGAAGTGACGTCTTTGCTGCGTTTCTCGGGCGGACTGCACTCCATCGCGAACAGGATCGCCATCGAGGCGGAGCTGGACTCCGAGGTGCTCGCGCGTCGTACGGCGCGTGACCTGGTCGAGCTCTACGGTGTTCGTCCCGAGCTCGGTCACGTCCAGGCATCCTCCTCTCGCCAGGAGGGTCACTTCGTTGTTCGGGTCATCGAGGGCGGCGAGACACTCGCGCGCCAGACGGGCCTGCTCGATCAACGTCGTCGTCCCGTGCGCGGTCTGCCCAACAAGCTCACGACGGGATCGCGCGAAGACCTCGCCGCGATCTGGCGGGGGGCGTTCCTCGCGGCCGGCACCCTCACCGATCCCGGCCGCTCGGCGGCGCTGGAAGTCACCTGCCCCTCATCCGAAGCCGCGATGGCCCTCGTCGGCGCCGCACATCGCCTCGGCGTGGCCGCCAAGGCGCGCGAGGTACGGGGCGTTCACCGCGTCGTCGTCCGCGACGGTGAGGCCATACGCGCCCTCCTGCAGGCGATGGGCGCCCTTCGCGCTGCGGCGGAATGGGAGCAGCTGCGTCAACGGCGCGAAGTTCGCGCGGGAGTGAACCGCCTCGTGAACTTCGACGATGCCAATCTGCGTCGCTCGGCTCAAGCTGCCGTGGCTGCGTGCGCGCGCGTCGAGCGGGCTCTCGCGATCCTCGGCCCGGGCATTCCCGACCACCTGCGTGAGGCGGGGGAGCTGCGCCTGGCGCACCGCGAGGCGAGCCTCGATGAGCTCGGGCACCACGCCGATCCCCCCCTCACGAAGGACGCCGTCGCAGGACGTATCCGTCGACTTCTCGCGATGGCGGACAAGCGTGCCGAGGATGAGGGAATTCCCGGCACCGAGGCGGGAATCCCCGTCGACGTCGACGCCTGATCGGCGCGATCCACGCCTCACGAGGGTCACGTTGCATGCCCTGGATCGGGAAGCAAGTCCCTGGTCTCTGTGTTGCCCATCGTTAGGATGAGAACGTCATCCGCGCCGCGCGAAGCGTGGCACCGACAGGAGGAAATACGACTATGGCGACTTACACGCTGCCCGAACTTCCCTACGACTACGCCGCACTCGAGCCGCACATCAGCGCCTCGATCATGCAGCTGCACCACGACAAGCATCACCAGGCTTACGTGACCGGCGCCAACACGGCGCTCGAACAGCTCGCCGAGGCCCGCGACAAGGGCGACTTCGCGTTCGTCAACAAGCTCGAGAAGGACCTCGCTTTCAATCTCGGCGGACACACGAACCACTCGATCTTCTGGACCAACCTCTCGCCGAACGGTGGCGACAAGCCCACCGGTGAGCTCGCCGCCGCGATGGATGACCACTTCGGTTCGTTCGACAAGTTCACGGCCCACTTCACTGCCGCCGCGCTCGGCGTGCAGGGCTCCGGCTGGGCCGGACTGTTCTGGGACTCGATCGGTCAGAACCTGATCATCCAGCAGTTCTTCGACCAGCAGTCGCAGTTCGCCGCAGGCACGGTTCCCCTCCTGCTCCTGGATGTCTGGGAGCACGCGTACTACCTGGACTACAAGAACGTTCGCGCCGACTACGTGAAGGCTTTCTGGAACATCGCCAATTGGGCGGACGTTCAGACGCGTTTTGAGACCGCCCGTGAGAAGACTGCGGGTCTGCTGGTAATGTCGTGACGAAGGCGAGGACGCCGCTGAGCCCTTGCTGAGTCGAGGGCCCGGCGTCCTCCTTTCATCCCACAACGCGCGTATCCGCGCACCTAAAGGCGCCGCCCCGCGCCATGAGAATCGGGAGACACCGTGTCTGTCAAGATCGGCATCAACGGCTTCGGCCGCATCGGACGCAACTACCTTCGCGCGGCACTCGCGCAGGGCGCTGACCTGGAAATCGTGGCGGTGAACGACCTCACCGACAACAAGAGCCTTGCTCACCTCCTCAAGTACGACTCGGTCGGCGGCCCCCTGGCCGAAGACATCACGTACGACGCCGACTCGATCACCGTCGGCGGCAGGAAGATCCGTGTCTTCGAAGAACGCGACCCGGCGAACCTGCCCTGGGGCGAGCTCGGTGTGGACATCGTCATCGAGTCGACCGGTCGCTTCACGAAGGCCGAAGATGCCAAGAAGCACATCGCCGGCGGCGCGAAGAAGGTTCTGATCTCGGCGCCCGCCACGGGCGACGACGCGACCATCGTGATGGGCGTCAATGAAGAGACGTACAACCCCGAGACCGACGTCATCATCTCGAACGCGTCCTGCACGACCAACTGCCTCGCTCCGCTGGCAAAGGTCTTCAACGACGCGTTCGGCATCGAGCGCGGCTTCATGATGACCGCTCACGCCTACACGGCCGACCAGAACCTGCAGGACGGCCCCCACAGCGACCTGCGCCGTGCACGCGGCGCCGCGATCAACATCGTTCCCGCGTCGACCGGTGCGGCCAAGGCCATCGGCCTGGTTCTGCCGGAACTGCAGGGCAAGCTGAGCGGCTCGTCGTACCGCGTTCCGGTTCCCACCGGATCGATCGTCGACCTGACGATCATCACGCCCACCGAGGGACTGACGGTCGACCAGATCAACGCCGTCTACAAGACCGCAGCCGCCGAGGGGCGCCTCAACGGCATCCTCGAGTACACCGAGGACCCGATCGTGTCGAGCGACATCCAGGGCAACCCGCACTCGTCGATCTTCGACGCCGAGCTCACCAACGTCAGCGGCAACCTGGTCAAGGTCTCCAGCTGGTACGACAACGAGTGGGGTTACTCCAACCGCCTCGTCGACCTCACCGAGTACGTCGGCGAGCGTCTGTAGGTCTGTCGATGCCCCTGCGCACCCTCGACTCGCTGGGGTCGCTCGCCGGCACGCGCGTCATCGTCCGGTGTGATCTGAACGTCCCCCTGCGGGACGGGAAGATCACGGACGATGGCCGCGTGCGCGCGTCGTTGCCGACCCTGAATGCCCTCATCCAGCGCGGCGCCCGCGTCGTCGTCTGTTCGCATCTCGGTCGCCCCGACGGCGCGCCCGACCCGAAGTACAGCCTCGAACCGGTCGCGCAGCGCCTGTCGGAACTCCTCGCCAAGCCGGTCGCGTTCGCTCGGGACACGGTGGGGGAGTCCGCTCGAGAGGCTGTCGCCGCTCTGGAAGACGGCGATGTCGCGGTTCTCGAGAACCTGCGCTTCGAGCCGGGCGAGACGTCGAAGGATGCGGCCGAACGTCGCGCATTCGCGGAGCGCCTGGCGGCACTCGGTGACGCCCTCGTTTCGGACGGGTTCGGTGTTGTCCACCGCAAGCAGGCGAGTGTTTATGAGCTGGCCGAACTGGTGCCGTCCGCCGCAGGCCTGCTCATCCAGACGGAACTCGATGTCCTCGACCGGCTGACGGAGAACCCCGAGCGTCCCTACACCGTGGTGCTCGGCGGATCGAAGGTCAGCGACAAGCTCGGCGTCATCTCGCACCTTCTTCCGCGCGTTGACCGCATTCTGGTCGGCGGCGGCATGCTCTTCACCTTCCTCGCAGCGGAGGGTTCGAAGGTCGGTGCGAGCCTGCTCGAAGCGGATCAACTCGACACGGTTCGCGATTACGTGCAGACGGCGAAGGACACGGGCGTCGAGCTGGTGCTCCCCACGGACATCGTCGTCGCATCGAAGTTCGGTGCCGACGCCGAGCACACCGTCACGGCTGCCGACGCGATCGAAGAAACAGTGTTCGGTGCATCCGGTCTGGGACTGGACATCGGCCCCGAGACGGCGGCTCGTTTCGCCGAACTCATTCGGGGGAGCAAGACGGTCTTCTGGAACGGCCCGATGGGTGTCTTCGAGATTCCGGCATTCGCCGCCGGTACCAAGACTGTGGCGAAAGCCCTCACCGAGGTCGACGGCCTGAGCGTGGTCGGTGGCGGGGATTCCGCTGCCGCCGTGCGTCAGCTCGGCTTCTCGGACGATCAGTTCGGCCACATCTCGACGGGCGGCGGAGCCAGCCTGGAATTCCTCGAGGGTAAAAAGCTCCCCGGACTGGAGGTCCTCGGATGGGAACAGTGACACAGGGCGGCTCGCGCCAGGGGCGTACGCCGCTGATCGCCGGCAACTGGAAGATGAACCTCGACTACCAGCAGGCTATCGCGCTGGTACAGAAGCTCGATTGGGCTCTGAAGGACGCCAAGCACGACGCGAATTCTGTCGAGGTCGCCGTCTTCCCGCCTTTCACCGACCTGCGAAGTGTGCAGACGCTGATCTCGGCCGACAAGATCGAGTTCTCTCTCGGCGCGCAGGATCTCTCGGTCCACGACTCCGGCGCCTACACGGGTGAGATTTCGGGCCAGTTCCTGAAGAAGCTCGATTGCGGGTACGTCCTGATCGGACACTCCGAGCGCCGTCAGTACCACGACGAGGGCGATGAGGTCGTCGCGGCCAAGGTCAAGGCCGCCATCAAGAACGGCCTCGTGCCCGTGATCTGTGTCGGCGAGACCGCCGAGGATCTCGAAACGCATGGTGCGAGTGCTGTGCCGGTGGCGCAGTTGAAGACGGCCCTTGCGGATGTCGTAGCCGGCACCGAGTTCGTCGTCGCGTATGAGCCGGTCTGGGCCATCGGCTCCGGGCAGGCGGCTACCCCCGAACAGGCCCAGCAGGTCTGTGAGAAGCTTCGTGCGGTCGTCGCCGAGACGCTCGGAGACGACGCGGCCGCGGCGACACGCTTCCTATACGGTGGTTCGGTTGCGGCCGGCAACATCGCGGGTTTCATGCGTGAGCCCGATGTCGACGGGGCGCTTGTCGGAGGAGCGAGCCTCAAAGTGGACGACTTCGCAGCCATCATCCGTTATCAGAAACATGTAGGCGTCTAGGCTCGCGCCTATACTTGAGCACGCCGTTGTTTGACGACTGGCTGGTTTACAAACTTGCGCCCTCCCGACGGGTGCTCTGAAAGGCTTTTCCGGTGGAGATAATCGAATTCGTGATGCAGGTGATCCTCGGCATCACGAGCCTCTTGCTCACGCTGTTGATTCTTCTGCACAAAGGGCGCGGTGGTGGACTGTCCGACATGTTCGGCGGCGGTATGACATCGTCCCTGGGTTCTTCGGGCCTGGCGGAGCGAAACCTCAACCGGTTCACCATTGTGCTCGCCTTGACGTGGTTCGTGGCGATCGTCGCACTCGGCCTCATCGCCAAGTTCCAGGGGATCTGACATGGCTACAGGCGGCAACGCGATCCGCGGCACTCGGGTGGGCGCGGGCCCGATGGGCGAGCAGGACCACGGGTACCACGCGGAACGGATTGCCGTTCCGTACTGGGACGCCCTGGGTAATGAGACGGTGCGTTACTTCGCCGCCGGGGTGCCGGAGGACGAGATCCCGGACACGATCGACAGCCCGCACTCGGGTCTTCCGGCCGGGCGCGACAAGGCTAACCCGCCTGCTCTCGCCAAGACCGAGCCGTACAAGACGCACCTCGCCTATGTGAAGGAGCGTCGTACGGACGAGGAGGCGGCCGCGCTTCTCGACGATGCGCTACGTGCCTTGCGCGAGCGTCGCGGCCTCGACTGACCCGCTCCGAGACCTTTTCAGTCGGGGTCGATGAGTTCCGCGGGTACTTCCGCGGCCGCTTCGGCGTCGACGAAGAACAGCGTGCGGTGTCGACCCTTGGCCCCGGCGGCCGGGACGCTCGTGTAGCTCGCACCGGCGAGAGCCAGTCCCAGCGCGGAGGCCTTTTCGGATCCGGTCAGGACGAGCCAGACGCGCTGTGAGGCATTGAGGACCGGGCGCGTCAGCGTCACCCGGACCGGGGGTGCTTTGGGGGAGTCGTGCACGGCGACGGCCGCCCGATCCGTGACGCCGATCTCCGGGCGGTCGGGAAAGAGTGACGCAATGTGGGCGTCCGGCCCGACGCCGAGAAGACAGATGTCGAAGCTCGGCCATGCGCCGGCTTCCGCCGCATCCGACGTCGAGAAGCGAGCAAGCTCCGCCGCGTAGGCTTCGGCGGCGGCCTCGGGGGAGTCCGAGCCGTCGGAGGCGAGAATCTCGTGCACGTTCTCGTCCGGCACATCGAGCTGGCCGAGCAACGCACGACGCGCCTGAAGTGCGTTCCGATCCGGATCGGACTCGGGTACGTAGCGTTCGTCGCTCCACCAGAAATGCACACGGGACCAGTCCACGAGTCGTACGCCCGGCTGCGCGGCCACCGCCGCGAGAACGGCAACGCCGGCACGCCCGCCCGTGAGAGACACGTGGGCGATCGGGCGCTCGATGCTCAGGACGGTGAGTTTCTCAACCACCCGCCGTGCGACCACCGACATGACCGTGTCCCGGTCAGCGCTGACGACGACGCGACGATCCGTGAGATTCTCAGTCGACATGCGGCTCCCGGCTGACGGGCGGGTCCAATAGCTCCCAGCCCTCGGTGATCACACGACCATACAGCAGGTCGGGATCGAGGCGACGGAGCTCCTCGGCGAGGCATTCCCGCAGGGTGCGCCGCGGAAGCACCAGGTCGTGCTGCGGCTGCCCTTCCTGTGTGAGACAGGCAACGGCCGGCGAGGAACGCTCGAGCAGGATGTCTCCGCCGTCGCGTTGCAGCTGGACAGACTTGATCCCATCCACCCATTCTTCGGGCGGCATGTACTCCCAGGTCACCGGCACAGCGAGCTTGAGGCGCAGCCATGCCGCCAGGAGCGCGGTCGAGGGCGATGTGCTCGCACCGCGCACGAGGGCGCCCGTGATCGGGGCGAAGGGGGGCTGGTCGAGGACTGCTGCGAGCTGCTCCCGCCAATGCGTCAGACGAGTCCAAGCAAGATCGGTGTCGCCGGGGGCATGATTCTCGCCCAGCGTCGACAGACGGTCGGCGGCACGGGGGCCGGTCGACGCATCCGTGATCCGACGCTGAGCCATGCGGCCGAGCGGCGAATCGGACGGCCTGCGCGGCGGCTCGTCCGGCCACCACACCACGAGGGGCGCGTCCGGCAACAGCAGCCCGGTGACCAAGCTCTCTTCGTTCGACGCGGCGGATCCGGATGCACGAAGCACGATGACCTCGCTCGCGCCCGCGTCGCCGCCCACGCGGATCTGCGCGTCGAGTCGGGGCTCGCCGGATGTGTCGGTGAGCAGCACGATGACGCGCATCGGGTGTTCGCGTGATGCGTCGTTCGCGGCCTCGATCGCGTCCTCTTCGAGTCCGTGCCGTGTCGCGATGATGAGGGTGAGAACGCGGCCGAGGGCGACGACGCCGCCCTCTTCGCGGGCGTTGACCAGCGCCTTGGCGATCTGGCTCACGGTGGTATCGGGCATCTCGATGATCATGGGCGTCTCCACACTCGTCCGTCGCGGGCGAGAAGTTCGTCGGCCGAGGCAGGTCCCCACGAGCCGGGGCTGTACTGCTCGAGCGGTCCACCCTGCGCGGCCCAGAATTCCTCGATCGGATCGAGGATCCGCCACGAGAGTTCGACCTCTTCGTGGCGGGGGAACAGCGGCGGCTCACCCAGGAGCACGTCGAGGATGAGGCGCTCGTAGGCCTCGGGGCTTGCCTCGGTGAAGGCGTGGCCGTACCCGAAGTCCATCGTCACGTCGCGCACCTGCGTGCCCGCCCCGGGAACTTTCGATCCGAATCGGATGGTCACGCCCTCGTCCGGCTGAATCCGGATGACGAGCGCATTCTGACCGAGTTCGAGAGTCTGGCTGCGCAGGAAGAGGTGCTGCGGTGCGCGCTTGAATACGACCGCGATCTCGGTGACGCGACGGCCGAGCCGCTTGCCCGTGCGCAGGTAGAAGGGGACTCCGGACCAGCGTCGGGTCGCGATCTCGAGCTTCAGCGCCGCGAAGGTCTCGGTCGTCGAGGCCGAGTCCATGCCGTCTTCTTCGAGGAACCCCGCGACCTTGTCGCCACCCTGCCAGCCACCCGCGTACTGACCGCGAGCGGTCGATTCGGCGAGATTCGCCGGAAGTTGCACCGCCGCGAGAACCTTCTCCTTCTCTGCACGCAGATCGTGCGCCGAGAGTGAGATGGGCTCCTCCATGGCGGTCAGGGCCAGGAGCTGGAGCAGGTGATTCTGGATGACGTCGCGCGCCGCACCGATGCCGTCGTAGTAGCCGGCGCGGCCACCGACACCGATGTCCTCGGCCATCGTGATCTGTACGTGGTCGACGTAGTTTCCGTTCCAGAGCGGTTCGAACAACTCGTTCGCAAACCGTAGCGCCAGGATGTTCTGGACCGTCTCTTTGCCGAGGTAGTGGTCGATGCGGAAGATCGAGTCCGCCGGGAAGGCGACCTCGAGCGCGTCGTTCAGCGTTCGTGCCGAGGCGAGGTCGTGTCCGAATGGCTTCTCGATGACGACGCGGCGCCACGAATCGTCCCCGTTCGCGTTCTCGTTGACCAGTCCCGAGTCCCGCAGTTGCTTCGCGACCATCGCGAAGTCCTTCGGGGGGATGGAGAGGTAGAAAGCGTGATTGCCCATCGTGCCGCGTTCGACATCGAGCCGTTCGACGGTCTCGCGCAGGCGGCGGAAGGCATCCGGATCGTCGAACTCGCCCGACACGAAGCGAATGCCTTGCAACAGCTGGCGCCAGGTCTCTTCGCGGAACGGCGTGCGGGCATGCTGCTTCACGGCCTCGTAGACGACGTTCGCGAAGTCCTGGTCTTCCCAGTCGCGACGCGCGAATCCCACGAGCGCGAAGCCCGGGGGCAGGAGGCCGCGGTTGGCGAGGTCGTAAACCGCCGGCATCAGCTTCTTACGCGACAGATCGCCGGTAACTCCGAAAATGACGAGCGCGCTGGGGCCGGCGATGCGGTTGAGGCGACGATCGTCCGGGTCGCGCAGCGGGTTGTGCCCGCGCGAGATCTCGATGGGCATACAGGTGTGCCTCTCTGGGGTTACTGGGCGGCTTCGAAGAGCGCCAAGACCTCGACCGTGGGGTCGGTCAGCGTGAGCGTCACGACCGGACGCCGGTGATCCGCGAGCACGGACGCATCGCCGGATGCCTGAGCCTCGATCAGCTGGCCGAACGTGAACGGGAGTCCCGGGATTTCGAGGTCGACATCCGTTCGCTCCGTGATCTGGAGGAAGACGCCGACGGCGGGCCCACCCTTGTGGAACTGCCCCGTGGAGTGCAGGAATCGCGGCCCCCAACCGAACGTCGCCGGACGACCGGAGTCGGCTGCGACGAGTTCGCGAAGACCCGAGAGTTGCGGGATCGCCAGGCGGTCGACGTAGGCCTGGACCGCGACGTAGCCGTCCGCGGGCAGACGCGACCAGAGTGCGTCGAGGACGCCCGCGATGGTGCCGGACGCGGCGAGCTCCGGGTCGCTGACGCGAACCTCGACGCCGTCGACGACGAACGCCGGGGGAGCGGTCTCGGGACGATTCTCGAGCAGACCGCGCGTGGCGATCTTCGCCGACTCGACGTCGGGCTGATCGAACGGATCGATGCCGAGGATGCGTCCCGCGATTGCCGTGGCGTACTCCCACACGATGAACTGCGCACCGAGCGAGCCGCTCACGAGGACCTCGCCCGGGTGACGCTCGAACAGGTGGAAGTGCTCCGCGTCGTCGACGAGGCGGACGAGCTGCAGGTCGGGCAGGTCTTCGTCGAGTTCGGGTGAGACGGGCAGCAACACGACGGGCAGGATTCCCGTGCCCTGCTTGCCGGTCGACTCTGCGACGAGCTGCTCGATCCAGTCGGGCAGACCCACGATGTGGGTCCCGTCGCTGATCAGGCCCATCTTGTCGCGTCGAGGGTTCGTGCCAGCGATAGCCGCCGCGAGGATGAGCGCGGGGTTCTCGGGGCTGTCGATCGCGACCTCGAGCAGCGTGGCGTCGGCCTCGTCGAGAAGTTCGCCGATGTCGACGCCGGCCAGGCCGGACGGCACGAGGCCGAACGCCGTGAGGGCCGAGTAGCGCCCGCCGACCGTGGGGTCGGCGTTGAAGACGCGGTATCCCGCTGCGCGCGCCGAGACGTCGAGGGGCGACCCCGGGTCGGTGACGACGACGATTCGCTCGACCGGGTCGATCCCGAGGTCGCGGAAGGCGGCCTCGAAGGTGCGACGCGCTGAGTCCGTCTCGACGGTGCCGCCCGACTTCGACGACACGATGATCGCGGTGCGGTCCAGTCCGCCGGTCTCGGAGTCGCCGTCGAGCGCCGCGAGCACCTGTCCGGGTGCGGTGGAGTCGAGGATGACGAGCGGTACGCCCGACGTCTGCGTGATGACCTCGGGCGCGAGCGACGAGCCACCCATGCCGGCGAGCACGAAGCGATCGACACCCCGGGCCAGCATGTCGGCTCGGAGCGCCTCGATCTCGGCGACGAGCGGACGCGAGACCGTCACGGCCTGCACCCATCCGAGACGCTTGGATGCCTCCGCCTCGGCGGCCGGGCCCCAGAGGCTCGCGTCGCCGCTCGTGATGCCGGAGGCCACGAGGTCGGCGACGAGGGTGGGAACCACACGCGCGACGGCCTCTTTCGGGGCCCCCGAGACGTGGATCTCGAAGCTCATCGGGCAGACTCCGGTGCGCCGGCCAGGGCCTGTGCGACGGTCTCTTGCAGATCGTGCCACGAGGCGATGAATTTCTCGACGCCTTCGTCTTCGAGCACCTGGGTGACATCGTCGATGTCGATGCCCACCGCTGCGAGCCCGTCGATGACGGCGTGCGCGTCGGCGTAGTTGGTCGTGATCATGTCGCCGGTGACGACACCGTGGTCGAAGGTCGCCTGAAGCGTCTTCTCAGGCATCGTGTTGACCGTGCCGGGAGCGACCAGCTCGGTCACGTAGAGGGTGTCGGGCAGCGCAGGATCCTTGACTCCCGTGGACGCCCACAGGGGGCGCTGCGCGTGGGCGCCGGCCTCGAGCAGCGCGGTGGCGCGCTCGGTGGCGAACTTCTGCTCGTACAGCTCGAACGCGAGACGAGCGTTGGCGATGCCGGCCTTCGACTTGAGGTTGAGGGCCTCGTCCGTACCGATGGCGGTGAGGCGCTTGTCGACCTCGGTGTCTACACGGGAGACGAAGAACGATGCGACGGACTCGATCGTGGTGAGATCGATCCCGGCCGCCTGCGCCTTTTCGAGGCCGGCGAGGTAGGCATCGATGACGTCGGAGTAGCGCTCGAGGCTGAAGATCAGCGTGACGTTCACCGAAATGCCCGATCCGATGACCTCGGTGATGGCCGGAAGGCCTGCCTTCGTCGCGGGGATCTTGATGAGCGCGTTCGGTCGGTCGACCGCGGCCGACAGCTCCTTCGCCTGCGCGATGGTTGCGTCGGTGTCGTGCGCGAGGTCGGGCGAGACCTCGATCGACACGCGGCCGTCCACGCGATTCGTGGCGTCGAAAATCGGACGGAAGATGTCGCACGCGTCGCGCACATCGGTCGTCGTGAGCGAGAAGATCGTCTCGTCGGCGTTGGCGCCGGCCGCGCGCTGGGCGTCGATCGCCTCTTCGTAGCCGATACCCGCCGAGATCGCACCCTGGAAGATCGTCGGGTTCGTGGTCACGCCGACGACATTGCGCGTATCGATGAGTTCCTGCAGGTTGCCGGTCGTGATGCGCTGCCGGGACAGGTCGTCGAGCCAGATGCTGACGCCCGCTGCCGAGAGGTCTGCGGTGGGGGTTGTCATGAGTTCTCCTCGATGGTCTCGCGTGCCGCCTGGATGACGGCCTCGGCCGTGAAGCCGAACTTCTCGTACAACGTCTTGTAATCGGCGGACGCACCGTAGTGCTCGATCGAGACCGAGCGGCCGCGGTCGCCGACGATGCCGCGCCACGGCAGCGCGATTCCGGCCTCGACCGAAACGCGCGCGGTGACCTCGGGCGGAAGGACGTGCGCACGGTACGCCGCATCCTGTTCGTCGAACCACTCCAGCGAGGGTGCCGACACGACGCGGGCGTTGATGCCCGCGGCGGCGAGCGACTCGCGGGCGTCGACGGCGATCTGAACCTCGGATCCCGTCGCGATCAGGATCACGTCGGGCGTGCCGTTGGGCGCCTCGGCGAGGATGTAGGCGCCGCGCGCCACACCGTCGGTCGAGGCGAACGTGTCACCGGATGCCTCGCCATCGCCGCGCTCGAACGTCGGAACGTTCTGGCGGGTCAGGGCGATACCTGCCGGGCCGCCGTGGCGACGCAGCAGTTCGAGCCACGCCGCGGCGGTCTCGTTGGCATCTGCGGGACGAACCAGCGTGAAGTTCGGCACGGCACGCAGGGTCGCGAGCTGCTCGATCGGCTGGTGCGTCGGACCGTCCTCGCCGAGGGCGATCGAGTCGTGCGTCCACACGAACAGGCTCGGGATGTCCATGAGCGCCGCCAGGCGTACGGGCGGGCGCATGTAGTCGCTGAAGATCAGGAAAGTGCCGCCGAACGGACGGGTCGGTCCGTGCAAGACGATGCCATTGATGATCGAGCCCATGGCGTGCTCGCGAATGCCGAAGTGCAGGACCCGGCCGTACGGATTTCCGGTCCACTCGTGGGTCGACCACTCTTCGGGGATGAAGGATTTCGCATCCTTGATCGTCGTGAGGTTCGACTCGGCCAGGTCGGCGGAACCGCCCCAGAGTTCCGGGAGTTCCGCCGCGAGGGCGTTGATGACAGTGCCGGAGGCGGCGCGAGTCGAGACATCCTTGCCGGCCTCGAAGACGGGCAGGGCGTCGGCGATGTCGACCGGCAGTTCGCGTGCGAACAGACGGTCGAGCAGTGCCTTGCGATCGGGGTGGGCCGCGGCCCACGCATCGAAGGCCTCTTGCCAGCGTGCCTTCTCGGGCGCCGTGCGCTCGGCGAGGGCGCGGGTGCGCTCGATGACCTCATCGGGAACGACGAAGCTCTGCTCCGGGTCCCAGCCGAGCACGCGCTTGGTGGCCGCGAGCTCGTCCGAGCCGAGCGCCGATCCGTGGATCTTTCCGGTGTTCTGCTTGCCGGGCGAGGGCCAGCCGATGATCGTCTTCAGCACGATGAGCGACGGACGCGAGGTCTCGCCCTGGGCGGCTTCGATCGCGGAATAGAGCTCGGCGACGTCCTCGACGTACTCGCCGGTCTTCTTCCAGTCGACCGTCTGAACGTGCCAGCCGTACGCCTCGTAGCGAGCGGCGACATCCTCGGTGAAGGCGACGTCGGTGTCGTCCTCGATCGAGATCTGGTTGGCGTCGTAGATGACGACGAGGTTGCCGAGCTCCTGGTGACCGGCGAGGGAGGATGCCTCGCTCGTCACGCCCTCTTCGAGGTCGCCGTCGGAGGCGATCACATAGACGAAGTGGTCGAACGGGCTCTCGCCGGCGGGCGCCTCGGGGTCGAACAGGCCGCGCTCGTAGCGGGCCGCGTACGCGAAGCCCACCGAGGATGCCAGACCCTGACCGAGGGGGCCCGTTGTCATCTCGACGCCGGCGGTGTGGCCGTATTCGGGGTGCCCCGGGGTCCGGGATCCCCACGTCCGCAGGCTCTTCAGGTCATCGAGTTCGAGGCCGAAACCACCCAGATAAAGCTGAACGTACTGCGTCAGCGATGAGTGACCCGCCGAGAGGATGAAGCGGTCGCGTCCGAGCCAGTGTGGGTCGGCCGGGTCGTGTCGCATCACGTGCTGGTAGAGGAGATACGCCGCGGGGGCGAGGCTCATCGCGGTTCCCGGGTGGCCGTTGCCCACCTTCTCGACCGCATCTGCCGCGAGCACGCGGACGGTGTCCACGGCCTGCTTGTCGATCTCGTCCCAACGCAGTTCCGACACCGGACCGCCCTTCGTCGTAGAGAGCGCCTCTGCCGCCTCTCGGGCACACGCCGAATCGTTTTCGGTGGTGTTCACGGGGGAGGGCGCGAGGGCGCATGTCATGTGGTTCCAGCATAGCGAAGGGGCAACCTCGCGCGGCTGTTCGCGACGTGCCTCAGTTTCTTTGAGCGCGTGGGGTGTGTTGGTGCCTCACATACTTTGAGCGCGAAGCTTGCCTGTGTGGAAGGCAAGATTGAGATGGCCGCGAGGCGACAGGTGACGAACAAACTCCGTGACGCGTACCGGAAAGCATCGAAGCACGACAAGGCCCGGATCCTTGACGAGGTGATGAGCACGACGGGGATGGGCCGATCAACGGCGCGGCGGATGCTGACGGGGCCGGTGCTGCCGGATCCGGCGAAGCAGGTCGATAGACGCCAGTTGCGGGCCAAGACGTATAGCGATGATTCGAGGCGGCTGCTGGAGCATGTGTGGGCGCTGATGGGCATGCCGTGCGGGAAGTACCTCGTGGTGATGCTGGAGCTGTGGATGCCGCTGCTGCACGCTGCCGGCGACCTCGACAAGCCATTCGTGACACCGCAGACGATCGTCGAGCTTCAGACAATGAGTCCGGCAACGATCGACCGGTATCTGAGCCCGGCACGTCGGGCGATGCAGTTGCGGGGGATCTCTACGACGATCCCGTCACCGCTGCTGCGCAACTCGATCGGGTTGTCGAAGGTCGGGGATGCCCCGGTCACGGCACCCGGGGTGATCGAGGCGGACACCGTCGCGCATTGCGGACCCACGTTCGTCGGCGAGTTCGCACGCACGTTGACGATGACCGACATCGCCACCGGGTGGACCGAGAACGCCTCGATCCGCAACAACGCGGCCAAGTGGATCGTCGGCGCTGTCGGCGATCTGCAGAACATGTTCCCATTCGAGCTGCGCGTGTTCGACTCGGACAACGGATCGGAGTTCATCAACCATGATGTCGCGGACTGGCTCCAAGCCCGTGACATCGCCCAGACCCGGTCCCGCCCTTACAAGAAAAACGACCAAGCGACCGTCGAGTCGAAGAACAACCACGTCGTCCGCAAACACGCGTTCCATTGGCGCTACGACACCCCGGACGAGCTCGCGCTGCTGAACGAGCTCTGGCGGCTCGTCTCACTACGGTTGAATTTCTTCACCCCGACGAAGAAGCCCACCGCATACGCCACCGCGGCCAGCGGGCGCCGCACACGCCTCTACGACGCACCGAAGACACCCTGGCAGCGAGTGCGCGATTCTGGGGTCCTCACCGCCGAGCAAGCCGACGTCGTTCAGGCCCGGATCACCGGGATCAACCCCGCCGATCTGACCCGCCGGATCAACCAGATCCAGCTCCAACTCATCGAGCTATCACAAGCCAAAACCGAAGCCATGACCACCAGCCGACACCTCGACATGACATCCTTAGAAACGTCGATCCGTCGACTCCAAACAACCAAATGAACCGCAAGCCTCGCGCTCACCATACGTGAGGCACCGCATCACCCTTCGCGCTCACTTCTAGATGAGGCACCTCGGTTCGTATTTTCTCGCGCGACTGTTGGTATCGCGCGGTGCATTGCCGGTGCCGCTCGGCGGGGAGGGGGTGCGAAGCGATGACATAGACTTGAGCGGTACTTGCGAGCGCCGAGTGGGGAGCGATGGACATCACGAGGACGCCTGACGCCCCGGCATCCGCATCATCCCCGGTGCCCGCAGTTCCGCGGTCTTTCGGGCGCACGCTGCGTGCCTATGTCGCCCTGACGAAGCCCCGTGTCCTGGAGCTGTTGCTCGTCACGACCGTCCCGGTCATGATCCTCGCCCAGAACGGGCTACCCAACCTGTGGCTGGTACTCGCCACCGTCATCGGCGGCTCGCTCAGCGCGGGGTCTGCTGCGGCTTTCAACATGTACCTCGATCGCGACATCGACGCGCACATGCAGCGAACGGTGAATCGACCGCTCGTGACAGGCGAAGTCTCGCCGCGGGGTGCGCTGGTCTTCGCGTGGTCGCTCGCGGTGCTCTCGACTCTCTGGCTCTGGCTGATGACGAACGCCCTGGCTGCGATCTTGTCGGCGACGGCCATCTTCTTCTACGTCGTGATCTACACGATGATCCTCAAGCGTCGTACCGAGCAGAACATCGTCTGGGGCGGCATCGCGGGGTGCTTCCCGGTCGTGATCGGCTGGTCGGCCGTCACGGGTTCTCTGACGTGGACCCCGCTCATCCTGTTCGCGCTCGTCTTCCTCTGGACGCCGCCGCACTACTGGCCGCTGTCGATGAAATACAAGACGCAGTACGAAGAGGTCGACGTTCCGATGCTCGGGGCGACTCGCAGTGGTGCGCAGGTTGGCCTGCAGGTCATCCTGTACGCGTGGGCGACCGTCGCGTGCTCGCTGCTACTCATCCCGGTTGCCGAGATGGGGGTCGTCTACACGGCATCCGCTCTCGTGTTCGGTGGCTGGTTCATCTACGAGTCCCACCGCCTCTACAACCGTGCCGTACGTGGCACCGAGCCGGCCCCGATGCGTGTCTTCCACGCATCCATCACGTACCTCACCCTCCTGTTCGTCGCGATCGCGGTCGATCCGCTGCTGCCGTTCTAGGTGGGGGAGTGGCGCGGTCCACCAGCCTGCAGCGTTCCGGGCACTCGCCGCATCGGATCTCCGAGGCAGTCGCGCGTGGACTTCTGGTACGCATTCGGCGGCTGTGGGTCGATCTCTAGCGGACGCGGATGCCGAACTCGTTTCCGCGGCGCGCAATGGCGTCGTGCTGTCGTGTATCACGCAGGCTCGGCGTCTGGGGATCTGGGTGTTGCGAGAACCCGAACCTCACGTCGCTGCGTTGCCCCACGCCCGCGGCAACAAGCCGAACGGTGTGATCGTCCACTGGGCCAACGCGCTCGTGCCGCGGCATCCCGACGCTCTCGAGGATCCGATCGAGAACGTACTCGCCCGCGTGGCGGCGTGTCAGCACTATGAGTCAGCGATGACTGTGTCGGAGTCGGCCCTCCGACAGGGTCTGGTCGAGCGAGACGCTCTCAAACAATTTCCTCTCACTGGTCGTGCGAGGGAGATTCTCGAGTGCGCGGTGCCGTTCTCCGACTCGGGTCTGGAGACGCTCTTCTTCGTCCGTCTGCGCTGGTTGGGGGTCCGGATTCTTCCGCAGGCGTGGATACTCGAGCATCGCGTCGACTTCTTGATCGGTGAACGCTTGGTCGTCCAGATCGACGGGGGTCATCGTGTCGGTTTCCAGCGCAGCCGGGACATCGCGTATGACGCTTTGCTTCTGGCCGCGGGCTATCACGTCTTCCGTGTCTCGTACGAGCAGGTCATCGACGATTGGCCGGTCGTCCAGGACCGAATCGCTCGGGCCGTGGCGGCGGGTATTCACCGCGCAGCCTGACGAGATGTAGCGTGCGCGCCGCGTGAAGGTCGGAGATCGTGGCGCTGTCGGCGCGAACGTGCCACAGGCATCCGACGCCGAACGTATCTCCGACGCCCGCCGGAATGTTGACGCCAGGTCGTCCGGGAAACACCGATCGCCGGGGCTGATTTCTCAGCGGCCCGGCGATCAGAAGTGCGGCGATCAGCGCGTGGTCGGCGTGACCTTCTCTTCGGTTGCGGTGCCGAAGTCGACGCTCGGAGCTGCCGGGTCGGCAGACGCGTCGTCGAGGACGACGACTGTCTCTACCTCGGGCTTGTCGTCGAGATCGTCGTCGAGGTCGTCGGCGTCATCGAACGATTCCGCAATGACCACCTCCGGCTCGGCACGCTTCACGAGGGACGCGGCCGCAGCGAGGGTGAGAGCGAACGCCAGGCCGATCAGACCGACGCCGATCAGGATGGAGCCCAGGACGGCCCACGACTGGCCCGCGTAGACATCGACACCCGTGGCGCTTCCGTCGAGGATCGCGTTTGTCATGACGTCGAGCTTGTCGAGCGTGAGCCACACGCCGACACCACCGGCTGCGACGGAGCCGACGACGAGGACCCAGTAGGGAACGCTGCGGACGAGGCGGGGACGGGCGGTCATAAGTTCTCCTTGTTCGTGGCACGGCGTACACCGCCGACGCAGAGACTCTTCCCGTCCCGCTGGTGCGCGGCCTATCCGAACCCTATGGGTTCGCTGTGCGTGCGGCCATTCCTTGGAGCGCGCGCGACTACGGAGCGGGGACGGATGCCGGAAAAGCGGAGTCTTCACGCTCCACCGGAATTCCGGTCGTCGGCACCTTCAGATGCATGATGACGGCCGTCATCGCCGCGACGAGCAACACCGCGAGCACCATGTGGATGTTGACCAGCACGACCGGGAGTCCGGTGCGCGCCTGCCAGAGTCCCACGGCGATCTGCACCGCCTCGACGGACAGCAGCAACAACACCCGGCGCCGAAGCGGTCGGCGCCATGTTCCGATGAGGAGAGCGAGTGTCAGCGCCAGTGTGGCGTAGGCGGGCCACGAGTGCACGTGCTGCATGAGTTCCGGATCGAGCCCGTTGCGCGCGGCACCCGAATCCCCGGCGTGGGGACCTGCCCCGGTCACCAGGATGCCTACGAGGACCGTGATCACCACGGCAACCGACGTCAGGTGCGCCAGGACCGCGATTCCGCGCGGCACGGCGCGCACTCGGGCACCGGGGGCGGAATAGACGCGGACGACGAACACCGTCGCGAACGCGACGAGCACGACCGACGCGAAGTAGTGCAGACCGACGACGTAGGGGTTGAGGTTCGTCAAAACGGTGATTCCACCGATGACCGCCTGGATCGGTACATACAGGCCGATGATCAGTGCGAGCCAGAACAGATCGGGACGAGTGCGACGCATGCGCACGACGAAGAGAAACGTGATGATGGCGACGGCGACGAGCGCGAAGGTGAGTAGGCGGTTGCCGAACTCGATGACTCCGTGGATGCCCATCTCCGGGGTATTCACGAAGGATTCGGGCGTACAGCGTGGCCAGGTCGGGCATCCGAGACCCGATGCCGTGAGCCGGACGAGTCCGCCGGTACCGACGATGGCGACCTGGACGACGAACGTGGCCCAGGCCGCGAAGATGACGCGACGATCGATGCTCGACGGGAGCATCCGCCAGAGCTTCTGTGCGCGATCGGGTTCCTGCGACAAGCGGATCGCCTCCTGAGGGGTCCCACGTCCGGTCGGGCGCGGGCGGTGGTCGGCCCGCTGGACGGGGCGACCCTGTAGAATCGAGGGGTTGCGGCGCGCGTGCGAAAGCACTCGACGCACTGTCAACAGTTTAGGCGCGCGGAACGTGTGCCCCTGAGCCTGGCCCGGAAGCGGCGGACTCCTTTCTCGCACACAGAGAACGGATGGATCGCCGGGGCGGATGAAACCGTTGCGGCCAAGAGGAGAGTGTGACCATGTCTGATGTCCTGATCGATCGCCCCGAACTCGCGGGGCTCGGAGTTTACGAATTCGGCTGGCACGACAAGGACGCTGCGGGGGCTGCCGCCAAGCGCGGCCTCAGCGAAGCGACGGTTCGTGACATCTCGGCTTTGAAGGCTGAGCCCGAGTGGATGCTGCAGCGCCGTCTGAAGGCGCTCGAACTCTTCGGTCGCAAACCCATGCCGACGTTCGGCGCTGACCTCAGCGACATCGACTTCGACAACATCAAATACTTCGTGCGGTCGACCGAGAAGCAGGCGCAGTCCTGGGAAGACCTTCCCGAAGACATCCGCAACACGTACGAGCGGCTCGGGATCCCCGAGGCGGAGCGTCAGCGCCTCGTCTCCGGTGTCGCCGCCCAGTACGAGTCCGAGGTCGTGTACCACCAGATCCGCGAGGACCTCGAGCAGCAGGGTGTCATTTTCATGGACACCGACACCGCGCTCCGCGAGCACCCCGAGATCTTCGAGGAGTACTTCGGCACGGTCATCCCCTCGGGCGACAACAAATTCGCAGCTCTGAACACCGCCGTGTGGTCGGGCGGGTCGTTCGTGTACGTGCCTAAGGGTGTCCACGTCGAGATCCCGCTGCAGGCGTATTTCCGTATCAACACGGAGAACATGGGCCAGTTCGAGCGGACCCTGATCATCGCGGACGAAGACAGCTACATCCACTACATCGAGGGCTGCACGGCCCCGATCTACAAGAGCGACTCGCTGCACTCGGCTGTCGTCGAGATCATCGTGAAGAAGAACGCGCGCGTTCGGTACACGACGATCCAGAACTGGTCGAACAACGTTTACAACCTCGTCACCAAGCGTGCGGTCGCGCACGAGGGCGCGACGATGGAGTGGATCGACGGCAACATCGGCTCCAAGGTCACGATGAAGTATCCGGCTATCTACCTGATGGGCGAGCACGCGAAGGGCGAGACCCTGTCCGTCGCTTTCGCTGGTCCCGGTCAGCACCAGGACGCCGGCGCGAAGATGATCCACATGGCTCCGTACACGCAGTCGTCGATCGTCTCGAAGTCGATCGCCCGCGGCGGTGGACGTGCCGGATACCGCGGTGAGGTTCGTGTGGATGCCAACGCGCACCACTCGGCGAACACGGTCCGCTGCGACGCGCTCCTGGTCGACACGATCTCGCGGAGCGACACGTATCCGGCCATCGACATCCGTGTGGATGACGTGCAGCTCGGCCACGAGGCGACCGTCTCGAAGGTCAGCGAAGAGCAGCTCTTCTACCTGCAGTCCCGCGGCATGGCCGAGGACGAGGCGATGGCGATGATCGTCCGCGGATTCATCGAGCCGATCGCCCGTGAACTGCCCATGGAGTATGCCCTCGAGCTGAACAAGCTGATCGAGATGGGCATGGAAGGAAGCGTCGGATGATTCTTCGACCGACGACGAAAGGACGAGTCGGCGAGTGACGACGACAACGACCACCCCCCGCCAGGTGCCCGGAAACGTGCCCCACACCGACGGAGGATGGGGCCAGACCACTGCGCGCACCATCCCCGTTCAGACGCGCTCCGCGCGCCCCCGTTCGTTCGTTCCCGCGGACTTCGCTCGGCCCACCGGCCGCGAAGTCAACTGGAAGCAGACGCCTGTCGCGCGCCTCGCCCCGCTCTTCGACGACGTCGCCGGTGATGACGGTGCCGTCACGATCACCTTTACCGGTGCGGTCGCGGTCTCGGAGTTGACCGCCGGTCAGTCGCCCCGTGGCGAGATTTTCGAGCCCGAAGATCTGCCGAGCGCCATCGCGTGGTCGCGCGCCGCCGAGGCGCTCTACTTCGCCGTTCCGGCGAACGACGAGCTCGCCGAGCCCGTCGTCGTGACATTCATCGGTGCCGGTGCGGGTCTACGCGCCCACGCCCACATCGTGATCGAGGCCCGCGAGAACTCCAGCGCGACGGTCATCCTGCGCCACGAGGGTTCTGCGGCGTTCGCCCAGAACGTCGAGATCATTGTGCGCCGGGGTGCCCGACTGAACGTCGTATCGGTGCACAACTGGGACGACGACGCGGTACACGCCGCAACGCACCAGGCTCGTGTCGAACGCGACGGCAGCCTGCGTCACTCGGTTGTCAGCTTCGGCGGCGGTGTCGTCCGGGTCAACCCCTCGGTCGATCTCGCCGGTGCGGGTTCGGAGGGCGAGCTGTACGGCCTGTCCTTCGCCGATGCGGGTCAGCACCTCGAAAGCCAGGTGTACGTCCACCACCGCGGGCCGCAGACGCGCGCCGATGTGCTCTACAAGGGCGCCCTGCAGGGCGTCGGGGCGCGTTCGGTGTGGATCGGCGACGTTCTCATCGGACCGGATGCCACGGGCACCGATTCCTACGAAGCGAATCGCAACCTTGTCCTCACCGAGGGTGCGCGCGCCGACTCGATCCCGAACCTCGAGATCGAGACCGGGGACATCAAGGGCGCCGGGCACGCGAGTGCGACCGGTCGTTTCGACGACGAGCAGCTGTTCTACCTGCAGGCTCGCGGCATCACCGAGGACGAGGCGCGTCGCCTGGTCGTTCTCGGATTCCTCGCCGAGATCGTGCAGAAGCTCGGCGTGCCCGCCCTGGAAGAAGAGCTGACCGCGGCGATCGAGGCTGAGCTCGCCGAGGGCCTCGCGTGACCCTGCAGCGCGCCTGCGCTCTGAGTGAGCTCGAGCAGGACACCGCTAAGCGCGTCGAGCTCGACGGCGTTGCGATCGCCGTCGTCCTGGACGGAAACGGTGACGTTCACGCCATCGGTGATGTCTGCACGCACGGCGACATCTCACTCTCGGACGGCTTCGTCGAGGGCGAGACGCTCGAATGCTGGGCCCATGGCTCGGCATTCTCGCTCCGCACGGGGCGCCCCCTGAACCTTCCGGCTTACGAGCCGGTCCCCGTCTTCGTCGTCCAGATCGACGGCGACGACGTGCTCATCGATCCCGCTTCCACCGTGGCCGTCTGACCGGCCGAGTTCGTTAGGAACCCACTTACATGTCTGTCCTCGAAGTTCGCGACCTGCACGTCACCGTCGAGACGGATGCCGGCGTCACGCCCATCCTGAACGGCGTCACCCTCACGATCCGCACTGGCGAGACCCACGCGATCATGGGCCCGAACGGCTCGGGAAAGTCGACCCTGGCGTACACGATCGCTGGTCACCCCAAATACACCGTCACCTCCGGCTCGATCACCCTCGACGGCGAGGACGTCCTTGCGATGACCGTCGACGAGCGTGCCCGCGCGGGGCTGTTCCTGGCGATGCAGTACCCCGTCGAGATCCCCGGTGTGACCGTCAGTAACTTCCTGCGCACCGCCAAGACGGCGGTCGACGGCGAAGCGCCCTCGATCCGTAACTGGGTCAAGGACATTCGCGTGTCGATGAAGAATCTGCGCATGGACCCGAAGTTCGCCGAACGCAACGTCAACGAGGGCTTCTCGGGTGGCGAGAAGAAGCGTCACGAGATCCTGCAGCTCGAACTGCTGAAGCCGCGCATCGCGGTGCTGGACGAGACCGATTCGGGACTCGACGTCGACGCTCTCAAGATCGTGTCGGAGGGTGTCAACCGCGCCAAGGCAGAGACCGACCTCGGCGTGCTGTTGATCACGCACTACACACGCATCCTGCGCTACATCGCGCCCGACTTCGTGCACGTGATGGTCGCCGGCCGCATTGTCGAAGAGGGCGGCCCCGAACTCGCGGACCGCCTCGAGAACGAGGGCTACGATCGCTTCCTCGACGTCGCACCCGAGTCCACCGCGCCCGCGGGCGCTTAGGATATATCCATGACCGCGACCCTCGCTCCTGAGAAGTACGACGAGGTTTCCGAGGCGCTCAAAGACGTCATGGATCCCGAATTGGGGATCAATGTCGTAGACCTCGGACTGATCTACGACCTCGGCTGGGACGACGAGAACGACGCCCTGGTGATCCACATGACGCTGACCAGCGCCGGATGCCCGTTGACGGATGTGCTCGAAGAGCAGACGGCGCAGGCACTCGACGATGTCGTCGAGCGGTTCCGCATCAACTGGGTGTGGATGCCGCCGTGGGGTCCCGAGAAGATCACCGATGACGGCCGCGACATGATGCGGGCACTCGGCTTCTCGATCTGACCGCAGCGGCTTGACCGACGAAGCGGAATCCGCGCGTCGCTAAGCTCGACGGGTGACCGTCGTCCCCTTGGAAGCGCTGCCTCTCGAACTGCTGCGTGAACGATCGAGTGTCAAGTGGCGTCGCTACCCGGCGGATGTGCTGCCGATGTTCGTCGCTGAGACGGACTATCCGCTCGCTCCCGCCATCACGGCGGCGCTCTCGCGTGCGCTGGATCTGGGCGATACGGGATACACATCGCCGGCGTCGGGCATTCGCGAGTCGTACGCGGCGTTCGCGGCGCGACGGTTCGGATGGGATGTCGCCCCCGACGCCATTCGCTCGACCGGCGACGTGATCATGGGCGTGGTCGAGATACTGCGACGCTCGATTGCTCCCGGGGACCGCGTGGTCGTGACGCCGCCGGTGTACCCGCCGTTCTACGACGCGATTCCCGAGGCCGGTGGCGTCGTCGAGCGCGTTCCGCTGCTGCGACGGGGTGGCGGGTTCGAGCTGGACCTTGCTGGCATCCAGACGGCGCTGCACGACGGAGCGCGCGCGGTGTTGCTCTGCAACCCGCACAACCCGACCGGGACGGTTCACTCCCGAGAGACCCTCGTGCGCCTTGCCGAGATCGCCGAAGCGGCCGGCGCGGTGGTGGTGAGCGACGAGATCCACGCCCCGCTCGCGCAACCGGAGGTGACGTTCACCCCATTTCTGGCTGCGTCCGAAGCCGCCGCACGCGTCGGGTACGTCGTCACCAGCGCCAGCAAAGCGTTCAACCTCGCGGGGCTGAAGTGCGCGCTGATGATCGCGACCGACCCGAAGCGCTTCGATGTCGTGCGTAATCTGCCCGCCGAGGTCGAGTGGCGGACGGGTCTATTCGGGGCTCTCGCGGGTGTGGCTGCGTTCTCGCCGGAGAGTGACGCGTGGCTGGACAGCATGCTCGCCGCGGTCGATCGCAACCGACGGTTGCTGGGCGAGCTGTTGGCCGAACACATTCCCGGTGCGCGCTATGACGCGCCCGCTGCGGGCTACCTCGCGTGGATCGATCTGTCCGGCGTCGGTTGGGGTGATAATCCCGGAGTGAAGATCCTGCGCGACGCGAAAGTCGCACTGCACTACGGACCGGCTTTCGGGGTTGAGGGCAGGGGTCACGTGCGCGTCAACATCGGCTGCTCGGCCGAGGTGCTGACGGAAGCTGTTCAGAGGATCGGGGCGCTGATCGAGAGGTGAGCGGCGCCGTCCGCACGTCGCCCCACCCCGGCGAGCCCACGTCGATCTGGGATGTCCGTCTGATCTGGGTCACTCTCGGCGCGGTCGCTCTCATCTTCCTGGCGGCGACCCAGTCCCTGGCGATGACGACCGTCATGCCGATCATCAGCGACGAGCTGAACGGAGAGTATCTCTACGCGCTGGCGTTCGCGGGAACACTCGCGACCGGTGTTATCGGGATGGTTGTGACGGGGGCTTGGTCGGATAGATCCGGACCGAAGGTCCCCCTCTACGTATCCATCGCGCTGTTCCTCCTCGGGCTGATCGTGGCGGGGACCGCGCCGAACATGCAGATGCTCGTCGTGGGCCGGCTGCTGCAGGGCCTCGGCACCGGTGGCCAAACGGTGGCGCTCTACGTCGTGGTCGCGCGAATCTATCCGGCCGCTATCCACGGACGCGTCTTCGCGGCGTTCGCGGCGGCATGGGTCGTGCCGTCTCTCATCGGACCGCTCGCGGCGGGCGCCGTGACCGAGCACCTGCACTGGCGGTGGGTGTTCTTCGGAGTGGCTGTGCTGACAGTCGTGGCATTCACCGCGGTGGCCGTGCGGCTGCACGGCCTGGATATGCGGACGTCGGGGCCCGCCCGTGGCGGCTTCTGGGGGCGCCTGGGGCTCGCGATGGTGGTCGCCGCCGCGGTTCTCCTGCTCGGGATGTCTGGGGGATTCGGTGCCGCGAGCCCTGTTGTTGCGGTCGCGGCGGCCGTGCTGATCGGGTTTGCGGCACGCCCGCTTCTTCCCGTGCGCACGCTTCGAGTCGGCCGTGGTCTGCCGAGCGTGATCCTTCTTCGCGGGCTGATAGCCGGTGCGCTGTTCGGTGCCGAGGTGTACGTGCCGTATCTGATGATCGACCGGTACGGGTTCTCGCCGACGTGGGCGGGTCTCGGACTCACGACCGCTGCACTCGCGTGGGCGGTCAGTGCGGACATCCAAGGACGTTACGGCGATCGCATCGGCAATCGACGGATCGTCCTGATCGGCTGCAGCCTGCTGACCGTCGCGACGCTCACTGCCGCGGTATGTGCCCTCACCGCAGCACATCCGGCCATCCTGATCGCGGGATGGACGTTCTCGGGCGCGGGCGTCGGGCTGATCTATTCGCGGTTGACGGTGCTGACGCTGGCCTATTCGACGCCGCGGAACCAGGGCTTCAACTCGTCGGCGCTCTCGATATCGGACTCGACCGGCGCCGCGGTCACGATCGCCGTGCTGGGACTCGTATTCACCGGGTTCTCGGGCACGGGGTGGGAGTTCCCCGGTGTGTTCCTGGTCGCCTCGGCCATTGCCGTTCTTGCGTTGGTTCCGGGTCTGCGCATGGGTCAGGAGCGCGGGTTCTCGCCCGCGCTCGGTGCGAACACGGGGTCACTTCGACAAGCTCTGTGACCGTGGACCCGGCAGGGCTCGGCGGGTCACTTCGACAAGCTCAGTGACCGTGGGGTGCCCGCGGTGCCTCAGAACGGTGGTGGGTCCGTGTTCGGCGTGAAGAGGACCAGCGCGGGCGGGGGTTTGTCGATGTAGATGTGACCACCGGGTGAGGTCCATTCGAGGATTCCGCCGCCGAGTTGCCGCACGGTCCAGCCCGTTTCGCCTTTCAATGTGTGGTGTCGTTTGCAGAGGCAGGCGAGGTTGCAGACGTCGGTGTCGCCGCCCAACGCATAGTCGAGGGTGTGGTCTCGATCGCACCGGTGGGCGGGTTGTCGGCATCCGGGGAATCGGCAGTGTTGATCCCGAGCCCGGAGGAACCGTTTCATGTCCGCCGACGGCGTATACCGGTCCACCGCAAGCACACACCCCGTGATGGGGTCGGCGAGGACCCGGTCCCACCCGGTCGCGTGTCCCGCGAGTTGCCGGGCCGTGGCGGGGTCGATCGGGCACCGCCCGACCAGCTCGGCGGGCTCATCCGTGACGCCGGCCAACGCGAGGGCGGGGATGGTGACGTTCACGATCGCTTGGATCGCCCCGAGTCCACCAAACCCGTCCGAGAACCCCGCACCCGTTTCCACGGAGGGATTCGTCGTCAGCATCATGTCTGCGACGAGGTCCGCACGGATCTGATCGATCGTCCGCACATCAGACGGGTCGGCGTTCTTGATCGCCTTCGCTTGCTGCGTGATGCGGTCGTGCATCCCGTGGGCGAGTACCGCGGGTTGGATGGTGCTGAACTCCGCCATCCCATCCCCGATGTCCCGCACACCGACACCCCGCGAAGCACGGGCTTCCTGGTGGCGTTCCGTCAGCGTCCGGGGCTGCAACGATTCCGCGAGCCTCGCGAGCGCGGACCCGAGCCGTCCGGGTGTCGTCCCCTCAGCCCGCTCCACAGCTTCGTGCTCGAACACGGCACGCGCGTCCGCGTCGGTGAGCGGCATCCCGTGCTCCATGATCACCGCGACATGCCGCGCGCTGACCCGGCCCTCATCCCACGCGTCAAACGTTGCGGGGAACGCTTCGGCTAACACGGCGGCGTCGTTCATCCGGCCCTGCACGGTGCGATCGGACATGCACGCCGCGACCGCCAACTCCGCAGCCAAAGCACGAAGAGGCAGTTCTGCCTCACGCGAGGACGTCGACCCCAACTCAGCGACTCGACGCATCCCGAGATCCGCAGCATCCGCCAGGACCCGCGCCTGCGCAGCTTGCGCACGAGCGACCGCCCGCGATGCCTCGGCGAACCGGATCGCGAGGTCACGCGCTTCGGTATCGACGTCGCAGATGTCAGCGACGCGACTGTTGTTCGAATGCATGTTCTAAACTCTACGGATCACCACCGACACCCGAACCCCGAAAAGCCCCCACATCACGCCAGAATCCGAACCGAAAAGATGAGAGTTCTCACATCCTCAAACCGCAGACCTCAGATCGCCCGGCGGGACTTACGTTGCCTCGTCCGTGCCGGTGTCGCTCGCGTGAAGCTCGGCGTCCGCGTTCGTCAGCCGCCAGCTGAGGAAGTGGACGGACAGACCGGGACGGGAGGGTGCGCAGCAGAAGGGCCCCGCTTCGAGGTGCGCTCCGGCCGGGAGGGGAGCGACGCGAACGAGGCGCCACGGCTCGTCGTCGACCCGGGCACGAATCGTCACCGCGCCCGCGGACCAACTGGCGCGCACCGTCGCGATCCGTCCGGCCCAGGCCGGGACCGGAGAGAGAGACCAGTCCGACTGCCGGCGGGTGACCACGGCTCCGAGACTCTCTTCACCATCGCTGCGTTCGACCCCGGCCTTGATCCAGTTCTCGTCGTCGGCTTTCAAGAACACACCAGCCTGGTCGAACTGTTCTGGAAGGTCGACGCGGAAACTCACTTCGACGGCCTGCCCGTCCTCGATCGGTCGGAGCAGTGCGTGCTCGGTGTCGTGGATGAATCCGTAAGCGGTTTCACGCCAGGCGTCGCTTCCTTCTTTCGCGGTCACGAAGAGGCCGTCATCCGTGACGTGAACGTCCGCGGGCTCGGATGTCCAGCGACCCTCGCTCCACGCGACCTCGGTCATGTTCACGCTTCTGGTCGATGCGAAGGCAGGTCAGAAAGCGGGTCAACCGCGCGCGCGACGATCCAGCGTCCGTACGAGCAGCCAGGCCGCGGGAACCAGCAGGGCGGCGAAGGCGGCCTTGATCACCCCGGGCACGATGAAGGGCAGCACGCCCGCGCCCATGATCGAGGCGAACGACACATCCGAACCGACGACGTTCGCCAGGATCAGAGCCATGTAGGGCACGCCCACGAGGAACGGGATGATGCTGGCGGTCACGAATCCGACGAAAGCCAGGACGGGACGACGGTCCCAGGCGCGCTGAGCGAACCATCCCGCGACGAAAGCCGCGGGGATGAAGCCGACGATGAAGCCGAAAGAGGGGGACAGGACATAAGCCGGCCCAGCGACCGGCCCCGCGAAGAGGGGGAGCCCCGCGAGCCCGAGCAGCATGTAGGACGTCAGGCTGACGGCACCACGTCGTGCTCCGAGAGCAGCGCCGACCAGGATGACTCCGAGCGTCTGGCCTGTGATCGGCACGGGGCCGATGAAGAACGAGACCTTCGCGAGCAGCGCTACGACGACAACGCCCGCAAGCACGAGGGTCGCGTCCATCGCGAAAGCGCGGGCGCGGGTGGACGGGCGTCCGACGACGTCGGCGAGGACGCGGCGCGGGCCAGCGGCGGGTGCGAGGGCGGTCATGAGACTCCTTGGGCGTCGGGACGGCAGGCATCGTGGCGGCGCTCGACAGCGATGGTTACGCGCTCCCGACTTATACTAGGGGTTTGGCACGTCTGCCCTTTTGTACCCACCCCACCGACGGAACGGACATCCGCTGTGCTCGCCGTGCACGATCTCGAGATCCGCGTGGGCGCCCGAATTCTCATGTCGGGCGTCACGTTCCGTGTCTCGCCCGGCGACAAGATCGGACTGGTCGGCCGCAACGGAGCGGGCAAGACGACTCTGACGAAGGTCCTGTCGGACGATCTTCCGCCCGCCGACGGCCGCGTCGAGCGGACAGGTGAACTCGGATATCTCCCGCAGGACCCGCGCGCGGGCGACCCGTCGATGCTGGCGCGCACACGCATCCTGGACGCGCGTGGGCTGGGATCGCTGGCCATCGAGATGCAGCAGGCGGCGCTGACGATGGCCGACGACGATGCGAAGGTCGCCGCGAAGGCGATGAATCGCTACAGCGCGCTCACCGAGCGCTTCGAATCCCTCGGTGGTTACACGGCGGAGGCCGAGGCGGCCACGATCTCGCACAACCTGTCGCTGCCGGATCGTCTGCTCGATCAGCCCCTGAGCACGCTATCCGGTGGGCAGCGCCGCCGTATCGAGCTGGCCCGCATCCTCTTCTCCAACGCCGACTCGATGATCCTCGATGAGCCGACCAACCACCTCGACGCCGACAGTGTCGTGTGGCTGCGCGAGTTCTTGAAGAACTACAAGGGCGGGCTGATCGTGATCAGCCACGATGTCGAACTCGTCGGCGAGACGGTGAACCGCGTCTTCTATCTCGACGCCAACCGCCAGGTCATCGACATCTACAACATGAACTGGAAGAACTACCTGCGTCAGCGGGTGGCCGACGAAGAGCGCCGCAAGAAAGAACGTGCGGGCGTCGAGAAGAAGGCGACGCAGCTGCAGATGCAGGCGGCGCGATTCGGTGCGAAGGCCTCCAAGGCGGCCGCGGCGCACCAGATGGTCGCCCGCGCCGAGAAGATGCTGTCGGGCCTGGACGAAGTCCGCCAGGTCGAGCGGGTCGCAAAGCTCCGGTTCCCGAAACCGGCCCCCTGCGGGAAAACCCCGCTCATGGCGACGGGCCTGTCGAAGTCGTACGGCTCGCTCGAGATCTTCACGGACGTCGACCTGGCCATCGACCGCGGGTCGAAGGTCGTCATCCTCGGCTTCAACGGCGCCGGAAAAACGACCCTGTTGCGTATCCTCGCGGGCGTCGACAAGCCGGACACGGGGCGGCTCGAGCCCGGGCACGGTCTGAAGGTCGGCTACTACGCCCAGGAGCACGAGAACCTCGACGTCGACCGCTCCGTGCTCGAGAACATGATGTCTGCGGCCCCCGACATCACCGCGACCGAGGCACGCAAGGTGCTCGGATCGTTCCTCTTCACCGGCGACGACGTGCTGAAGCCCGCCGGGGTTCTGTCGGGTGGCGAGAAGACGCGTCTGTCGCTCGCGACGCTCGTCGTCTCGTCCGCGAACATGCTTTTGCTCGACGAGCCGACGAACAACCTCGACCCCGCATCGCGCGAAGAGATCCTCGGCGCGCTCTCGCACTACGAGGGCGCCGTCGTGCTCGTCTCCCACGACGAGGGAGCCGTCGAGGCGCTGAACCCCGAGCGCGTGCTGATCCTGCCGGACGGCGTCGAAGACATCTGGAACCGCGAGTACGCGGACCTCGTCTCCCTCGCCTGACTCGTCAGCGAGAGGCCGCGTCGAGGATGGCGTCCTCGGCATCGGTGTCCGCGTCGCGTCGCCGGGCCGGCCGACGCGGAGTGCGCGGCGAGGCAGGGCCCGACGCATCCGATTCCGGAGCTTCGTCTTCGGCACGGTCTTCGCGACGCTGTGCGATCTCGGTCTTGATGACATACCCGATGAAGATGAATCCCATGATGGCGAACAGAATCCACTGGATCGCGTAAGACAGGTAAGGACCGGGGTCTTCCGTCGGTGACGTCAGCGCCGTGGGACGCTCTGCGGGCGCGGGGTCCTCGGAGACCATGAGACCGTATGCCGCCGTGACGGTTTCAGGCCCGGTGCGTTCGGCGATCGCGGTCAGGTCGATCACCGGCACCTGACCCTCGGGCGCGCCACGCCCGGACGCGGGCGCGGCCTCGCCCGGACGCAATCGAGCCGTGACGGTGACTTCGCCGGACGGGGGAGCGGGCACAGTCGCGGGATCGGAGCTGTCGGAAGCGGGAGGCACCCAGCCCCTGTTCACGATGACGATGCGCCCGTCGTCGAGCCGAAACGGGGTGAGCACCTCGAAGGCGCTCGTGCCGCCGTGAGGCCGGTTGCGGGCGAGCAACTGCTCGTCGGGAAGGTAGCGACCCTTCAGCACGACCGGCAACCACTCCGTGTCGGGTCTGAAGTCGGAGGTGCCCGAGAGAACGGCTGCCACGGGCACCGGTTCTGCGTCGTAGTTGGCCTCGATCAGCGCGAGATCCGCCGACCGCTCCTGGTTGCGTGTGAATTGCCAGTTCGACAGGAACGCGCACGCGATCGCGAACACGACCGCGAGCGAGACATAGATCGCCCAGCGGCCCGCCGTGGGCAGATTCTGCATGCTGCGTTTCTGGGCCATCAGCCGCCGTTCGCAGCCACATGGTGAGGTGAATCCTTCGACGCGTCCGCCTGGGGAGCGAACGGCTCCAGCTCGACGGGGAAATCACGCGCGGCCAGGTAATCGCGAAGGTACCCGGCGTGTTCGTCGCACGCGAGCCAGACCTTTCGCCGATCGGCTGTGTGGATGCGGGGGTTCCGCCAGATGACCTGCCACGATGCATCCGTCCGACAGCCTGCACGGGAGCAGGGCGTACCGTCGGGCTCCTGCCCGCCGCCGAGCATTGACATCAGTGCGTGTCCTCGGGCCGTGGTGTTTCGGTGAGAAGAATCACACCCGGGGTGGACTCGGATCGGGGCGCGGCGGTCGAGGGTGAGGGAGCGGCCGGAGCGGGGAGCATCCGCTGCACGGGCTCCGCTCGTGCGCTCGAGTCGTAGCCGACGTTCGCGACGATCACGGCAACGTAAGGGAGGAAGATCGCGCCAGCCGCGAACACCCACGTGTACCAGCCGTAGGGCGTCACGACGGCCATCAGAATGAAACACGAGACGCGGATCGCCATGGTCCACATGTACCGCCGCATACGTGCCGCGGCCTCATCGCGTGGAGCGCGCGGCAACGAGGTCGAGGACAGGGAATCTGCGGGTGTTTTCACGGTGCTTCCAGCGTACGCCGCCGGAAGCACCGTGAGCCCGTTCAGGAGTACATGCCGGGCGAGTTCTCGATCGACGTGACGAATGCCGGGATCAACGCCAGGATCGCGATGCCGACGATAACCCATAGTCCGACACCGACCCAGCCGATGATCGTGCCCGCGAGGCCGAGCCCGCGTCCCTGCTCGCCGGTGCGCTTGATCTGGCCGAGGGACATATGGCCGGTGATGACTGCGACGATCGACGGGATGAACGGGATCAGGACGAACCCGACGATCGCGCTGATGAGCGAGACGATCGCAAGCGTGTTGGTCTTCGGAGCCGGCGGGTACGAGCCATAGCCCGGGGACGCGGGGTAATTGCCGGCGGGGTAGCCCTGCGATGGCGGGGGTGTGGCGGGGTATCCCTGCGACACCGGGGGTGCGGGGGGATAGTTGCCGGGGTCGCCAGCGGGCGGGGTGGAAGTCATGAAAAGCCTCTCGTCGGTACACCTCAGACTCGCAGCGTCCGTGCGCGCATGTCAACGCGGCGGTGTCTCAGGTGGGACGGTGCCTCGGTAGGGTGGAGCGGTCTCATCCCGACCCACAGGAGTGCCATGACCACCGAACGCGTCGTCCTCGTCACCGGCGGAAACCGCGGCATCGGTCGCGCGATCGCCGAACGCTTCGTTGCCGAAGGACACCGCGTGGCCGTGACGGCCCGGTCGGGCGAAGGGCCGGAGGGAACGCTGACGGTCCGCGCGGATGTCACCGATTCCGCTTCGCTGGATGCCGCGTTCACCGAGGTCGAGGCGCAGCTCGGTCCCGTCGAGGTCGTCGTGGCAAATGCGGGGATCACGAAGGACACTCTGCTGATGCGGATGTCGGAGGACGACTTCGATTCGGTCGTTTCCACGAACCTCGGCGGCGCATTCCGTGTGGTCAAGCGTGCGTCGAAGGGCATGCTGCGTGCACGTTGGGGCCGAGTCATCCTGATTTCCAGCGTCGTCGGACTCTATGGTTCTGCCGGGCAGGTCAACTACGCCTCGTCGAAGAGCGGGCTCGTCGGTTTCGCCCGCTCGCTCACGCGCGAACTGGGTGGCCGCGGAATCACGGCAAACGTTGTGGCCCCGGGGTTCATCGAGACCGACATGACCGCGGCGCTGCCCGACGAAACGCAGGCGGAGTACAAGCGCAGCATTCCCGCCGGTCGGTTCGCGACTCCCGACGAGGTCGCCGGTGTCGTCACGTGGCTGGCGTCAGACGACGCCGCCTACATCTCCGGCGCCGTCATCCCCGTCGACGGCGGGCTGGGGATGGGCCACTGACCTCAGGTCGGGCCTAACCCTCACCGCGCGATGGCGTCGAGAATGGCCTGACCCACCGCGGTCGGCTGCGTGAACTGCGGCCAGTGCCCGCTGCCCAGATGCACGACACGTACATCGTCGAGCGTGGTGAACTCAGTGCCCCATGCCGGCCACTCCTCCAGCATCGCGCGCAGTGCCGCCTCGTCCATGGTGCCGCTCAGCACGGTCACGGGGCGCGTGCGGCGGCGAAGATCGTGGAAGTGGATCGGATCCATCGGCACGCCCGCCGGTACGGGAAGGGCGCGAGCCGAGCACAACCTCGCCGGGCAGCGCGTCGATCTGCGCGACGACCGCCGCAACCCAGTCGGCGATGCCGATGTCCGCAGAGTCGGCAGCGGGGGACCCGGTTCCCGGCAGGGTCAGCGGATGGGTGCGATTACCGGCGTCGGTCAGCGTCGGGACGACATCGTCCCACGAGGAGGCATCGAGCCAGAGACCGGGTACGAGGATGATGTCCATGCCGAGAAACTACGTCGCGCCTCCGACGTTGAGAAGCCTCAAAATCCGCGTACTCGCGGCCCTGGATGGCATACAGGGATGAGAGTTCTCTCACGAGTCCACAAATACTCATCCACCTGCATCCGTCACGCACCTTCGCCCGGAACAACTCTCTAGACGGCGCGAAAAGCTCGCGCCCGTGAAGGAGGACAACGTGCGCAAGACAATTGCTGCCGGCATTGCTGTCGGCGTCGTCGCCGCCGTGGGATTCATCACCCCCGCGAGCGCGATCTCATCAACGACCGCCGATCTTTCGGTGCTGCATGCCGTACCCGACACTCCCGTCGACGTCGACGTCTACGTCAACGGTGACCTGACCCTCGACGACTTCCAGCCGGGAGACCTCGCCGGCCCGCTCGATCTGCCCGCCGGCGACTACGTCGTCGCCATCACGGCACCGGATGCAGCGGACGACAGCGCCCCCGTCATCGGACCCATCACCCTCACCCTCGCCGCGAACACCAGCTACACCGCCGTCGCTCACTTGACGGATGCCGGAGCCCCCACGGCCACGCTGTTCACCAACGACATCAGCACCACCGCCGCAGGCGAGGGTCGCCTGACTGTTCGCCACGTTGCCGCGGCACCGGCCGTCGACATCCTCGCCGGCGGCACCCCCGTCGTCGAGGACCTCACCAACCCGAACGAGGCGACGCTGAACCTGGCCGCCGGTGTGGTCCCGGCCTCTGTGGCGCTGGCAGGCACGACGGATCCCGTGATCGGACCCGCCGATGTCAACGTGCAGGAAGGCGTTCTGACGATCGTCTATGCCTGGGGCAGCGCGGCGGATGACAACCTCGCCCTCGCCGTGCAGACCATCACCGGCCTGCACTCCTCGCCCGACAGCGTCAACTCGGGCTCGGCCGGTCTTGTCGCAGAGAACGGTCCTGCACCGCTCGTCTGGGGCATCGGCATCGGCATCGTCTTGGCCCTGGGTGCGGCGGTCGCGGCCGCCCTGGGCTTCCGGTCAGTCCGCTCGCGCGGCTGACACCCGATAGGGCGAGCAACAGGAGAGCATCACCATGAACCGAGTCCCCCCGCTCATCATTGCGGTGTTTTTGCTCGCCCTGACGGGATGTTCGCTCGCCCCCGCCCAACTCCCGGACGCGGGGGCGAGCGACGCCCCAACCCCCACTCCCACCCCGGCGCCCACCGCCGTGATCGACGTGCCCCGCACCTCGAGTGAGGTGCCGCCGGTCGTCGCGCCCGTCGCTCCGGTGCGGGTGCAGGTGCCGTCGGCATCGATCGACATGTCGATCAGGCCCGTCGGCATCGAGGACGGCGGCTTCATGGAGCTGCCGCCCGAGCCGACCGTCGCCGGCTGGTATCGCTTCGGCGCGTACCCCGCCGCGGGAACCGGCAACACCGTGCTCGCGGCACACGTCGACTCGAGCATCTATGGCATCGGTCCGCTGTCGAACCTCCGGAATTTCGAACCCGGTACCGAGGTGCAGGTCGAGAGCGAGGATGGCGGGATGACGCGCTACGCCGTCGAAAGCGTCACCTACTATCCGCGCTCGCAGCTGCCGACCGAGCAACTCTTCGCTCGCGACGGCGCCCCCGCCCTCGTGCTGATCACGTGCGGCGGCAGCTTCGACGCCGAAAGACGCTCCTACAGCGATAACGTGGTCGCCATCGCCCGACCGATGGCATGACCGGGCGAACGACCCGCGGCGCTGCGCGTCACATCCGAAAGGTCAACGGCATGGATGCCGATCCCGAGCAGTCTCTCGACGCGAGATTTCGCGCGGGTGATGAGCGCTCACTCGAAGAGGTGTATCGGCGCTGGTCGCCGGTCGTCTACACGCTTGCCCTGCGATCGCTCGCGGACACCTCGGATGCCGAGGACGTCACCCAGAAGACCTTCGTCGCCGCCTGGACCGGGCGCGAATCGTACGACCCCACCAAGGCTGCGCTCGCAACGTGGATCATCACGATCGCGAAGCGCCGCATCGCCGACACGCACGAGGCGCGCGCGCGGGTCAGGCGTTTGCAGGAGCAGTTGGAGCGGGTGACACATCCGGATGACCTGGTGGCCGCGCCATCCGTCGACCTGGCCGAAACCCTGCTCGTGGCGCAAGAAATCGAACGATTGGAACCGGATGCTCGGACCGTCGTGCGACTCGCCTTCTTCGACGACCTGACCCACCAAGAGATCTCAGCCAGACTCGACATGCCCGTGGGTACTGTCAAGAGCCATATCCGCCGAAGTCTGACCCGAATGCGCACCAGATTGGAGGCCGTCGATGTCGCACCGTGACCTGAACAGTGAGTCGCACCTTGACCCGGAACAGCTCGCGCTGTTGGCGATGGGCGAGCCGGTGACCTCGGATGCGGATGACGCCCACATTGCGGCGTGTCCGGACTGTCAGCACGAACTCGGCGAGCTGCGCCACGCGGCCCTTGTCGGGCGGTCGGCGATCGACGCCGGCGAGATGCTCACCCCGCCCGAGCGGGTGTGGAACGCCATCCGCGACGAGGTCGGTCTGTCGGCGCCGGATGCGGAACCCGTCACGTCCGCCCCGCGTACAGGACCCGCGCACGCTGCACCCCGCCGGGGTCGCCGTGGTGGCCTGGCCACGGCCTGGGTGCTCGCGGCGTCGCTGGTCGTTGTCGCCGGTGTGGCCGTCGGCGGGTGGGCGATCGGGCAGCGCACCGCCGTGGTCGAGGTGGCCGCGGCATCCCTCGACGCATTCCCCGACCACCCCGGAGCCGTGGGTGCAGCCGTGCTCGAAGAGACACCGGACGGTACGCGGATGGTGCGGGTCGAACTCGAGGCCGATGAGGCGCCGGATTCATACCGTGAGGTGTGGCTGATCACGAAGGATGCCTCGGCGCTCGTGAGCCTCGGCGTGCTCGACGGCACCGAGGGCACCTTCACGGTGCCGGCCGAGATCGATGTGTCGCAGTACGTGTTGGTCGACGTGTCGAATGAGCCCGACGACGGCCAGCCCGGGCACTCGGGCGACTCGATCGTGCGAGGGGAGTTGGGCTTCTTTTAAGGGTGGCCAGCGGCCCCTCGGGCCTGTAAACTGAGATGCTCGGGTGCTGGCAACAGACATCCCGAGCGTGGTAATTCAACAGCGTGCGACAACGGCCCCTTCGAAAGAAGGTCCATGGGGATGATCGGTTTCGACATCGCCTGCGAACCTGCGAGAAGCGGGCCGAGGATGCAGGGTTATCTCGTAAACGATCTCTGCAAAACAATAAGTGCCGAAACCAAGCGCACTGACTTCGCCCTCGCTGCCTAAGCGAGCCCGATAGTCCGTCAGACCGTGTGTGATCCCGACACGGAGCCTGGCGTCATTTAGGGGTCTTGCTGCGTGATGGCGCCTGAACGTCACGCGGGACTTTTCTCAGGCTGGGCTTGTCTACCTAGATGCTTGTGGCAAAGGTAGGAGCCGAGCAGAACGTCAGCACAAGCTACGCCCGTAGAAGGCGCAGAATCACAGCGTTGGACGGGGGTTCGATTCCCCCCATCTCCACATTGGTCGTTGTCGCACGTTGGGGGGCCCGGCTCCCGCGCGCTTTATGCTCGCGGGGGCCGGGCTCTTTTTTGTGGGCCTTCGGATGCTCCGCTGTCGCAAATCGTCGCTGGCGCGGCATCGCGGCGACAAATTGCGACAGCGGAAGCGCCCGTTTCGGCCTCGACCACGGTCACTGAGCTTGTCGAAGTGACCCGCCCGACTCCATGGAGGCCGCAATGCCCGACCCGCGCCGCACCCCCATCTCGACCGGCATGCTCTCGCTCGCGACGGCGGATGCTCCCGAGAAATGGGCAGTTCGCACCTCGGACGGGACTGTACGTTCAACGGTGTAACTCCGATTCTGGAGGACCACCGTTGAACGTACAGTCCCGTGCTGACATAGGTCTGCCCGTTCTCGACCCAATAGCGGCTGGTCTGATGGGCGTGTTGGGCTCGCCTTGTGGCACTCACAGTCTCAGCGTGGCGCATACACGTTGACCTCGCTGGGCGGTCGGTGCTCGGCGTGTCTGAATGCATGCCGGAGTGTCGGCCGTCGCGTGCTCATCCTGAGCATCCGGCCAACGTTCGGCGGGGACCATGTCGGCGTTCACGAACGGCAGATGCGTCACCTGCTGCAGGATTCGAGCGATATCGGGGACTTGGCCGAGCTTTCGGCCCGGCCAAGTCACGAGGCACTGGACCGTGTCAGTCAAAGGGTGAGTCTGCACGGTGGACGACGGCATTTCCCTGCGCGTCCGCTTCTGTCCAGGATCGTCCCGCCTGCGTGAACTCAGCGGCGAGATTGAGACCGGTGCGACGCTCGGAAATTTGCTCGTCCCAGATCGAACGCACAGCTGCTTGGCCCCGCTCGCTCAGATCGTCGTACCCGCTTGCCCCTGCGAGAACTGACTTCGCGGCGTTGACTACATCGCCGTCTTCGTGCGTTAGCGGTTTCCGGACCATAACGCCACGGTAGCGAGTTGTGCCACGAATGGGCGATGGTGCACCGAAGTCGGTTCGACAGGCTCGGTGGGTGGGGCGCTTTGACCGACTCAGCGATCGGGCGGGGTGAGCGCGCGGGTGGGCGTTTCGACTCGTCGCTGCGCTCCTCGCTCAACGACCGGCAGGTGCGGGTGGTCGCTTCTACAGGCTCAGCGAGCGGGACGCCAGGGACGTCCAGGCGGTGAGGAGCAGGACACCGACGACGCCGAAGGCGAGCCAGGTTAGGAGGGCGGCGGGCAAGCCGGTGATGAAGAAGCCGAGGAGCAGGGCGCCGAGCCAGAGAAGGCCGATCACGAGCAGCGTTACGACAGCCAGGAGGATCGCGCGCACCGGGTGATGGCGGAAGGTTGCGAACCCCGCAGTGCCCCGACCGATTGTGGTTCCGGCGAGCAGAATCAGCACCACCGTGAGGGTCACCGGCACGAGCCATGACGATGCCAGCGCTGCGAGTCCCACTGCCAGCACGACCGCCAGGCACGCGGCCCACACCGTCCAAGCGCGTCCTGCTCCCGAGACGAGAGACCGCAGTCGCCCGACCACCACGCCGAGTGACCCGACGATCGCGCAGAACGACGCCAGCGCCAACGCAAGGAAAGGGACGGAACCGCCGGGAGTCACGAACGGCGCGACCAGCAGAGCCTGAACCACGGCGTTGCCGCCGACCGCGGCGAGAAGCACGGGCCATGCCCGAGCGAGCAGCCGAGTCATCCGTTCCTCGCCGCCTTGTCGATGACGTCCATGATCGAGCCCGAGTACAACTGATCGTCGCCGACTGTCACCGTGACGACGGTCTGGTCGTCGGCGGGGGAGACGACCGAGATGTCTGTGCCGTCCACCGTCTCGCCCTGGCACGACACCTCGCCCGATGGCGCCTGGGCACAGACGGGTGCGGTCAGTACCTCGACATCCGCGTCGAGCAGGACATCGATCGCCGCGTATCGCACCTCGGCCAGGTGATTGCCCCCGACGGGCGCGATCGCCGCGACCTGCGAGCACCCCGTGAGCGACAGGCCGACCAACAAGAGCACGGGCACCAGAGCCCGCCGCGCGCTCACAGGCCCCTCGCGTTCTCGTAGGCGACGAGTCGAGCATGGTCGGTCATCCGCTGACTTTCGAGCGCCGCATCCGTGATCATCGACAGATCAAAGGGAGCGCGGAGCAGCAGCTCGGTGTTGCGATCGAGCGGCGAACCCCGACGCATCATGGGCGTCTCGGCCCAGTCGTTTGCGGCGAACTCGCGGCTCTGCGACGCCAGGTCGGCGAGGCTGCCGCTCGTGCCGGGCACGGCGGGGGAGGCGTGATCGAGCACCGTCGTGAACAGCGACATCGTGCCATCGCGGTTGTCGATGATCTCCACAACCTGCTGTTGCTGCGGAAAATCGATGCACGAGGCGGTCGTGATCTCCCAGAAGCCGCCGGTGGGGGAGGCGTGGGCGAGGATCTGGTTGAGGTGCGTGTGGCCGTTGAGCCATCCGATCACCACCGAGTATTTCAGCAGCAGATCGACGAACTCTTCCGCGCCATGCAGCACCTCGGTGTCGCCCGGGCGCTGCGCGCGATTCTCGAGCGTCAGGCTGTTGTGGTGGCTGAAGATCAGCACGAGCCTCTGCTCGGTCTGCGCCTTCTCGAGCTCGCGCTCGAGCCAGCGGAACTGCACGTCGGGCACCGCGCCATCCGGACCCGCGACCTGATTGCAGGTATCGAGACCGAACGCGCGGATGTGTGGGGTGAGCTCCGTCTGCCACCACGTCTCGCCGGAGTCGAGGTTGTGCTGCGTGAACCCGTGCCCGATCGGCCCGGGCGCTGGCTGCGTGACGAAGTGTTCGGCCATGAACTCGCGCTGCTCGAACAGGAACCGCTCGGGATTCGCCGTGACGCTCCGGAATCCCGGACGCCCGAGCGCAACACCGAGCGCATCCATCGCCTGCTGAAACACGCTGGTGCTCGACGCGTAGCCGTTCAGGATGCTTCCCGCCGTGCCATCCAGCGAGTACGACTTCTGCCCGCCGACCGCCAGGGCGTGCAGCTGCGGGCTGAGATCGAACGTGCCGAGCAGGAGCGTGTCGTGGTTGCCGTACACGGCGTACCAGGGGGCGGGCAGTCCGACCGACTCGACGGGCTTGGCGATGGACTGCGCGAGCAGATCGGGCAGGCGGGGGAAGCCGTAGTCGCCGAACGCGCCTCCGGCCGGATCGCCGGGACGATACGCCCAGGTCGCCTCGGACCACGCCTGAACGCCCTGAAACTTCTTGCCGGCGCTCGCGGGGTCGACCGCGAGGCCGTCCATCAGGTCGATGTACCAGCGCAATTCGAGGTGCGAGTGCATGTCGGCGCTGTCGCCCGTGACGATCGCCGCACCCATCGGTGCGCCGGTGAGGGGGCTGTAACGGGCATCCGAAAACGCCTGGACCATCGCGGCCGTCGCGTGCGGGCTGAGTGGATCGTGCGGGTGGAACGCCGAACCCCACGCCGAGTGATCCTGCACGATCATCGGCTCGATGCGGCCGGGGGACTGGGCGTCGATCACGTGCAGGTCAGACAGATGCCCCATGTAGAGCAGCGATCGGCGGGCGGTTGTGCGCGTCGAGCTCGGGGTGGCACGCAGCACATCGAGGCGGGGGATGTAGGGCTCGCCCGGGCCCGTCGTGAGGCCGCGGTACTGACCCTTCACGATCGAGCCCTGGCGGATCGTCTGCAGGAGCGTGCTCGGGATGTCTGAGGTCGAGGTTGCCGCCGTACCCGCGGCGAGCCGCGGGGCGAGGTCGTTGATGCTCAGGCTGGTCGCCGCGGCGAGCAGCGCGCTCTGAAGAAGGAACTGTCTGCGTGACAGCACTCGAGCCATCCATTCGGGTCAGATGGGGACGGGCGCTCGGGTGCGCTCGCGGCACGAGCATATCGCTCGCGCGGGTTCGGGCGTGGGCGGGTGTGAGTAGTCCCTTCGACAAGCTCACGGACCATCGGTGCGGTCGCTCCCGCAGCGTCAGCGACGGGGGTGTTTCGAATCGGGCTTCGCCTCGATCAACGAGGGTTGGGCATACATGGCGGCGCCTCTGCGTTGGCGTCGAGGTACCCGTCGGGACAAACACCCCCGACATCCCGCCGCACAACACGCGGCCGCACATCAGCAACACAAGGAGCACCACCATGCGCGCACTGATCCACCCCACCTTCGGCGAAGCCAGCGACGTTCTCGAAGTCGCCGAACGGCTCATTCCCGAGCCCAGCGCGGGGGAGGTGCGCGTGCGCACGGTGTTGGCGCCGATCCACAACCACGACCTGTGGACGATTCGCGGCACCTATGGCTTCAAACCCGATCTGCCGGCGGCATCCGGTACAGAAGCAGTCGGCGTCGTGGACGCGCTCGGCGAGGGGGTCGACCAGCTGCAGATCGGGCAGCGCGTCGCGACCGGCGGCACGTTCGGCGTGTGGAGCGAGTACTTCGTGGCGAAGGCATCCGGACTCGTTCCCGCTCCCGATTCGGTGAGCGACGAAACCGCGGCGCAGATGATCTCGATGCCGTTCAGCGCGCTCAGCCTGCTCGAATACCTCGACGTACAGCCGGGCGAGTGGATCGTGCAGAACACCGCGAACGGTGCGGTCGGCAAGCTCGTCGTGCAGTTCGCAGCAGCGCGCGGCGTGCGGGTGCTCGGCCTGGTGCGGCGCGACGCGGGCGTCGACGAACTCGGTGCCCTCGGCATCCGGAACATCGTTTCCACCGAGAGCGCTGACTGGCGCGAGCGTGCCGCCGCGATTCTCGGCGATGCGGCCCCGCGCGCGGCGGTCGACTCGGTCGGTGGTTCCGCGGCCGGTGACCTGTTGTCGCTGCTGGGCGAGGGTGGCACGCTCGTGTCGTTCGGAGCGATGGGCTCGGACAAGCTCGAGCTGTCGTCGGGCGACCTGATCTTCAAGCAGGCGACCGTCAAGGGCTTCTGGGGCAGCAAGGTCAGCCAGTGGATGGATGCTCCGAAGCGCGCCGCCCTCTTCGGCGAGCTCATCGAGCGGATCGGGTCCGGAGAGGTCACGTTGCCCGTGGGTGAGGTTTTCGAGTTCACGGATGCTCGGGCCGCTGCGGCCGCGAGTGACCAGCCTGGGCGCGCAGGGAAGATCCTCCTGCGCTTCTAAGTCGACGGGTGCGCTGACGCGGTCGTTGAGCGACGAGCGTAGCGATGAGACGAGACGTGCGCGTCGGCGCGTCGTTTCGTCTCGCGAGGCTCGCTCATCGACCGGGCTGCGCTCGCTCAACTGCCGGGGTGCACATAGGTTGGATATCACGGCGTGCACGCGGCAGGCCTGAAGAAGGAGACCCACCACATGGATCCGTTCCTGCTCATCGCCATCGCCGTCGGCGCCGGAATAGTTTTCGTTGTTCTGATCATCGTGCTGATCCTGTTCCGCCTCTGGTATCAGGTTCCGCGCGCCGACGAGGCCATCGTCATCGTCGGTAAGAAGGCCCGCGACAGCACCGAGGGCGAAGCCAACAAGATGACCGTGATCAGCGGTCGCGGGGCGCTCGTCAACAAGCTCACCCAGCGCTCCGACCGGGTGTCGCTGCGCTCGCGTCAGATCAAGTTCGAGCCGACCGCGCAGACGAACAACGGTGTGACGATCGATCTGACCGGCGTCGCGTTGGTCAAGATCGGCTCGACGCCCGATCAGGTGCGCCGCGCCGCGGAGCGTTTCGCGTCGCAGGACGATGCCATCGTCACCTTCACGACCGAGCAGCTCGAGGGCGCGCTGCGTGGTGTGGTCGCCAAGCTCACGGTCGAGCAGGTCATGCAGGACCGCCAGAAGCTCAGCGACGAGATCGCCGAAGGTATCTCGGGCGACCTTCTCGCGCAGGGTCTGGTGCTCGATTCGTTCGCGATCCAGGGCATCACCGACAAGAACAACTACATCTCGGCGCTCGGTGCGGTCGAGGTGCAGCGTGTGCGCCGCCAGGCCGACGTCGCCGAGATCGATGCGCTGCGCGAGGTCAAGAAGCGCCAGCTCGCCGCCGACGAGGCCAACCTGATCGAGCAGACCGCGCTCGACAAGAACAAGGCCGCCGCGCTGTCGGAGGTCGGTCGGGCCAACGCGCTCGCCGAGCAGTCGGAGAACCTGGCGCGTGCCGAGGCTGAGCAGGGCGTCCTCCTGCAGGAAGCCAACAACACGCAGGCCCGCCTCGACGCCGAGGTCAAGAAGGTCGCCGACGCCGACAAGTACAAGCAGCAGACGGATGCCGAAGCTCAGGCATACCAGCAGCAGACCGCCGCGGACGCCGAGGCGTACAAGCGCCAGAAGAACGCCGAGGCCGAACGCAAGGTCGCGCAGGAACGCGCGGATGCCGAGGCGTACGCCGTCAACGCGCAGGCCCAGGCCCGCGAGGCCGCCGCATCCGCCGAAGCCGCCGCGGTGCGTGTGCAGGCCGAAGCCGATGCCCTCGCCGTGCGCGTTCAGGCCGAGGCCGAGGCCGAGTCGATTCGACTGCGCGGAACCGCCACCGCCGAGGCGATCGCCGCCGAAGCCGAGGCTCTGCGTGAGAACCAGGACGCGATTCTCGCGAAAGAGGTCATCGGGCAGCTGCCGCAGCTCATGGCCGAGTTCGCCAAGGGCTACCAGAAGATCGGCAACATCACGCTGATCGGTGGCGACACCGCCGGAACCCACATGGCCCGCGAGCAGTCGACGAGCCTCTCGGCGACGTTCGAGAGCGTCAAGGCGGCGACTGGTCTCGACCTGAGCGCGATCATCCAGGGGCAGGCGCTCGGGCGGGGCATCGCGGAGGGCTCGGCTGCCGCTGCAGCTCCCGCGACCGTCGCGTCAGGCCCCGTCGCTTCGGCGTCCGACTCCGCCGGGGCCTGAGCGCCGCGCGGACGGATCCCTTCGGTGGACGACTTCCAGCTGGCCCGTATCGGCGCCGGAAGTGTCACGCTCCACGATGCCCGACGCAAGGCTCGCCGGACCGTAGACCTCGAGCCCTTCGAGATCGGGGTGTACCCCGTGACGGAGGAGCAGCTCGCCGAGATCCTGGGCGAGACATCCGTGCACCCACGGCGCCCGGCGGTAGAAGTGAGTTGGCTGCGAGCCATCCGCTTCTGCAATGCGGCGTCGGAGTGGGAAGGGCTCGACCCGGCCTATTCGTTCGAGGGTCAGGATGTCTCGTGGCACGTCGATTCTGACGGCTACCGTTTGCCGACCGAGGCCGAGTGGGAGTTCGCGTGCCGTGCCGGGTCAACCGGCGCCCACTACGGCCCGCTCGCCGAGGTGGCCTGGACGAGTGGTGATGGGACCACGACCCCGCAGAACGTCGGCGGCAAGCTGCCCAACCTGAACGGCCTGTTCGACACCCTCGGCAACGTGTGGGAGTGGTGTTGGGACCTGCTCGACCCCGGTCGATATCGGGACTATCGGGTGTTCCGCGGCGGCGGGTACGCCGACGACGCGTGGAGCGTTCGGGCCTCGACCCGGCGCGGCGGACCCCCGCGGGCGACGCACGAGGATGTCGGGTTTCGCCTGGCTCGGGGCGGGTTCGACGGTGTCGGCGAGGCGCAGGGCTGGGCGGACGCGGTGGACCGGGAGCGTGCGGATCTGGATGGGCCGCTGCCGCCGGGCTGGACCCCGCTCGGGCGATGAGCGTCTGGGTCTTGCTGCGTATCGTGGCGACTTGCGTGGTTTCGGCGTAATTCTGGAAGGAATCTTGGGGCTGGAAGGCTCGGATATGGCCGAAAAGCGGCCTTCGGTGCCCGTCCTTCCTTTCAGATTTGCGCTTTCCCGGGGGCTGATCTGGGCAACTCTGCGCTGCCGGGCGAACATCCGAGAGGATCGCTATGGCTGATGTTGCCTGAGGTGGGCTCCGCGGGGCCATCCAAGCGGGATCGCACCTCTCGGATGTCCGCCCTATGCGGGTATCGGGCTCGATCAGGCGGGGCGCTCGATGACGAGCAGGCCTTCCTTGGTGTCGGCCACGGCGACCCAGCCGTCGCCGAAGAGGAACGTCACCCCGTAGCCGTCGTCGTCGGTCGCGACGGTCGTGTCGGGGTTTTCGGTGACGTACATGCCGTCGGGTGATTCTTCCGCGACCCAGCCGCCCTCGGTCAGCTCCTCTTGGGCCTTTTCGGCTTCCACGGGGTCAATTCCAGCCCAGCCGTAGATCTGCAGCCCGGTTGTCAGGGCTCCTGCCGCACCCCAGATGCACCACAGGCCGTCGGGGATCTCGCGTGATCCGATGCGGAACGCTTCCTCCTGTGCCTCCCACCCTGCCTCGACGAACGCGGCGACGAGGTCGGGTGCGATGAGTGTTTCGCAGGTGAGGTCTTCGGGGCGCGCCACAGGCACGATTGCTGTGCGCGTCGGTGTGGGGGTGGCGGTGGGAGCAGCACTGGACGGCGGCACGGATGGCTCAGCATCCGGTGTCGACGCGCAGCCCGACAGCACCAGCGCGGTCACGAGCGCCGAGGCGCCGAGGGCCGTGCGGGAAAGGTGGAGCGCGCGGGAACGAGTCATGGCGTCCAGATCAGGGGGCCGACGTCGGGGAGTGGACGAAATCGAGGAAGTCTTGGTGCAGGATGCCGTTGGTCGCCATCACCGAACGTGCCGAGAGCGTCTGCTCGCCCTCGAATGACGTGACGCACCCGCCGGCCTCGGTGATGATCGGAACGACGGCGGCGATGTCGTATTCCTGTACGCCGAACTCGGCGACGAACTCGAGGCGCCCCTCGGCGAGCAGCATGTAGGGCCAGACATCGCCGTAGCCGCGGTCGCGCTTGACCCGGCGCGTCAGGGCGATCAGGGCGTCGAGATGACCCGTCTCGTCCCATTGCGCGATGCTCTGGAAGCTGACGCTGGACTCGTCGAGGGTGTCGATCGCCGATACCCGCAGGCGTCGCTCGCCACCCTCGGGGGTATCGGTCCAGGAGCCGAGCCCTTCGGCACCCCACCAGCGGCGTCCGATCGCCGGGATGCCGACGACGCCGACGACGGGCAGCCCGTCGACCGCAAGGGCGGTCAGGTTTCCCCACATCGGGATGCCGCGGACATAGTTGGCGGTTCCGTCGATCGGATCGATGATCCACTGGCGGCGGCTGTCACCTGTTGTGCCGAACTCTTCGCCGAGGATCCCGTCGCCGGGTCGCTCTGTGGCGAGGATGTCGCGGATGGCCCGCTCGGCAGCCAGATCCGCCTCGGACACGGGCGAGGCATCGGGCTTTGTCTGCACGTCCAAGTCCACGGCGTCGAACCGTGCCATGGAGGCCAAAGCCGCGGCATCCGCGAGTCGGAGCGCGAGGGAAAGGTCGTCGGCACGCGAGTGTTCGGTGTGCGCGACGCCGGGGACGGGCGACGTGGGGGAAGTCACGGCCCCAGGATACCGGCGTTTGCCTGGACGATTAGCGAGTGACGTAACCGTGATGGTAACGTTGATCCTCGGTTCGCCCGGCTCCACCTGGGCGGCCTCTGCACCTCTAGCTCAATCGGCAGAGCAACTGACTCTTAATCAGTGGGTTCTCGGTTCAAGTCCGAGGGGGTGCACTGGGAAGCCTCTGAGATCTCGCCATCTCGGAGGCTTTTCTTGTTCTTGGTCAGAGGCTATTTCTGCTCACCGGCATCCCTGCCTCTCGCGCTCCAGGGGGCTGAGCGCGACTCCGCGCGAATCTGCACCGTGCAATCCACGTGCATCCCAGGCTCTGGAATCGCCCATCATCGGCCTGCTGACCGTGCACGGACCGAGGGTGTCAACGTGCTCGATCTGCGCCGGTAAAAGCGTCCGTCCAATTGATCGTGCAATCTGCTGATCAGGTCTTCGACTGAGTAGCGCTCAGAGCGCATCAGCATCGTCACTGCGAGGAGTCCCCCCGCTGTTCGCCGTCTTCCTCAGGGAGCGCATCCTGCCATGGCCGACGACGTAGGACCCACAGCAGATGCCAGACACGATGAACCCGCCGATACCGATAGCGATGGCCCAGCCCAGAGCGAGCCCCAGTTCCAGCGCTCCGGGGTACGCCCCCGCGCCACAACCGATCGCGATGAACACGGTCCAGAACCAAGCCCACGCCTTTGAGGACATCAAGGCACTGTATGCGCGAAGCATCGCGCTTGGATATTCGGCTCGATCACGCGGGCTGTGAGGTGTTGAGTAGGCCCGCCAGGTCGGCACCGAGCCCACCCTGCCCGGACCGGTCGAAACGGTCTGGCCACACGAGCGTCGACGCTCTGATCAGGGCCACCCAGCCCATCAGCACAAAGAACACGCCCACGACGAACAGAAGCCCGGGCGTCAGGAAGTCGACGCTCGGGAAGGGGGTCGGCTCGGGCTTCGGGGCGTTGAAGAACCGTAGATTGCTCACCACAATCCACAGTGCCCATCCGCCGACTCCGAACAGGAGTTGGATGGCTTGCAGCACCGCAACTGTCGTGCCCCCGATAAGCGCGAGTCCTCCGGAAACGAAGAGAGCGGCCGCGGCCGGGCCTCGTCGCCACCGAGTCATCGCTTCCCCCGCCCGTTTGTTCTGCGGAAGTCTGACACGGGCCACATTCTGGGGCCCGCATATCTTGGCGGGTCGAATAACCCGCGCGGCGTGAAGCGAGGGGCGCGATCAGGGCTTCAGGAGGACCTTGATGGCGCGGCGCTCGTCCATCGCGGCATAGGCCTCGGCGACCTCGGCCAGCGGCAGGGTGAGGTCGAAGACGCGACCGGGCTGAAGACGGCCGCTCCAGACATCCGGCAACAGTTCTTCGATGTAGTTGCGGACCGGCGCGACGCCCCCGCTCAGAGCGATGTTGGCACCGAACAGGGCGCCGACCGGCACCGAGTTGCCCTCGGCGGGAACGCCCACGAACCCGACAGTGCCGCCGGGGCGGACGGTCGCGATGGCTTGGTCCATGCTCTCGGAGGTACCAACGCACTCGAGCACGGCGTCGGGGCCGATGTCGTCGAACAGGGCCTTCGCCGCGGCGATGCCCTCGTCGCCGCGCTCGGCGATGACATCGGTCGCGCCGAACTCGCGGCCGAGCGCCTGGCGCGATTCGTGCCGTGACATCAGCACGATGCGTTCGGCGCCGAGACGCTTCGAGGCGAGCACGGCACAGAGGCCGACCGCGCCGTCACCGATAACGACGACCGTGCTGCCGGGACCGACCCCGCCGGACAGCGCGGCGTGGTGGCCGGTGCCGAAGACATCCGACAGCGTCAGCAGATGGGGGATCAGGTCGTCGGACGGATACTCGGGGGTCTTCACGAGCGTCCCGTCGGCGTGCGGCACACGGACGAATTCGCCCTGGGCGCCGTCGGCGAAGTCGCCGAAGTGATCGCGCGAGCCCCACCAGGAGTGCTCGAGACATGAGGTGGAGACGCCGTTGCGGCAGTTCACGCAGGTCATGTCGCAGTCGTAGAACGGCGCGATGACGAAATCGCCGACGGCGACGTTCTCGACATCGTCTCCGATCGCCTCGACGACGCCGACGAACTCGTGCCCGATGCGCGAGCCGGGCTTCGGGGCCCGCACGCCGCGGTAGCTCCACAGGTCCGAGCCGCACACGCAGGCCGCGACGATGCGGACGATCGCGTCACGCCCCGAGCTGAGCACGGGGTCGGGCACCTCTTCGATTCGGACATCACCGGCTGCATGGATCGTCGTTGCACGCATGGTTTCAGCCTACGGCGTGGGTCCGGGGCGCGAGGGTGCCCATTCCGCGTGCGAGGGTGCTTGTCCCATGGCGCGAGGGTGCTTGTCCCATGGCGCGAGGGTGCCCGTTCGGACTGCGGAACGGGCACTCCCGGGTGGCGGAACGGGCACTCTCGGGTGGCGGAACGGGAACTCTCGGGTGGCGGAACGGGAACTCTCGGGCGTGAAATAGGCACCCTCGCGCCGCGGGCGCCGGCGGAGGGTCAGCGTCCCGCGGCGGCGATGCGGGTCGAGAGCTGGTGGGCGTGCGCGAGCAGGGTGCGGCCCAAGCCCGCGAGGCGATCCGGGCCGAAACGAAACTGAACCCCCGTCAGGCTCAGCGCCCACTCCGGATGCCCCGCTCGGTTGAACACCGCGGCGCCGACGCCCCAGCTGCCCTCGACGATCAGGCCCGGGTTGACGGCATAGCCGCGGTCACGGGTTTCGGTCAGCCGCGTGCGGAGCGGGTCGAGGCGGTGTGTCGGGCCCCACGATTCGTCCAGGTCGGGGTGGCGGTCGAGGTATGCGTCGACCTCGGGTTCGGGCAGGAACGCCAGGATCGCGAGCCCGGCGGAGGCGACGCCGAGCGGAAAACGGACGCCCTCGCTGAGCACGAATGAGCGGATGGGAAAGGCCCCCTCCTCGCGCAGTAGGCACACGGTCTCGTCGGCCCGCCGCACGGACAGAAACGCACTCTCTTCGGTCTTGACCGCGAGTGAGCGCACGATGTCGCGCGCCAGGGTCGTGATGTCGTACCGGGCTGCGGCGACGGTTCCCATCAGATAGAGCTCGGGCCCGGGCATCCATCGTCCGGTGGTGGCGTCCTGATCGACCAGTCCCTCGGCCCGCAGGGCGGACAGCAGTCGATGCGCCGTCGAACGCGACAGGTCGGCGCGGCGCGCGAGGTCGGCGGTCGGGGCACCGCTCGTGCCGGTGGCCGTGACGAGGCGCAGCAGGTGCGCCGCCCGGCCGATCGCCTGGGCGCCGGGCACCGTGGAGGTGTTCATAATGTGGACGTTATAGGCCACGGCATCCATATCGCAAGGCACCGATTGCCGTTTGTGGAGCTGGTCGACAGGCTGTAGTTGGGAATCGGGCGGCGGATGCATCCGCAGTATCTGTCCGAATCGTGGACACACCAAATCGCCCAGTATGTGTGCCCGAACGTTCGACAAGCCGGACGTGAAACAAAGGAGTGACGCGTGATCGACAAACAGGTGGCAACCGCGGCCGAGGCCGTGGCCGACATCCCGGACGGCGCATCTCTCGCCGTCGGCGGGTTCGGGCTCTCGGGCAATCCAATCGCCCTCATCGAGGCGTTGCTCGCGCAGGGCACGACGGATCTCAGCATCGTCAGCAACAACTGCGGCGTGGATGACTGGGGTCTGGGTGTGCTGCTGAACGCCCACCGCATCCGCAAGATGACGTCGTCGTACGTGGGTGAGAACAAGGAGTTCGAGCGGCAGTTCCTCTCGGGCGAACTCGAACTCGAGCTGACCCCGCAGGGCACGCTCGCCGAGAAGCTGCGCGCGGGTGGTTCGGGCGTCGCGGCGTTCTACACGCAGACGGGCGTCGGCACGCAGGTCGCCGAGGGCGGGCTGCCGCGCCGCTATGACGGCTCGGGCGGAGTCGCCGTCGCGTCCCCGCCGAAGGATGTCCGCGTCTTCGACGTGAATGGTGTGCCTCGCGAGCACGTGCTCGAAGAGGCAATCGTGACCGACTTTGCGCTCGTCCACGCCCTCCGCGGCGACCGACACGGCAATCTGATCTTCAACAAGGCTGCCCGCAACTTCAACCTCCTCGCGGCGATGGCCGGGCGCGTCTGCATCGCCCAGGTCGAAGAGCTCGTCGAGCCCGGCGAGCTCGACCCCGACCAGGTCCATCTGCCCGGGGTCTACGTCCACCGCATTCTTGAGGTGGGCACCGACATCGAAAAGCGCATCGAGCGTCGCACGGTGCGCGCCGGTTCGGAAGGGAACTGACATGGCTCTCGATCGCTTGCAGATGGCCGCGCGTGCCGCCGCCGAGCTGACGGATGGCTCGTACGTCAACCTCGGGATCGGGTTGCCGACCCTGATCCCCAACTATGTGCCGGACGACGTCACGGTCGTGCTGCAGTCCGAGAACGGCATCCTCGGCGTCGGCCCGTACCCGGCGGACGCGGATGTCGACCCCGACCTGATCAACGCCGGAAAAGAGACCGTGACGACGCTCGCGGGATCCTCGTTCTTCGACTCGGCGACGAGCTTCGGGATGATCCGCGGCGGCAAGATCGACGTCGCAGTGCTCGGCGCGATGCAGGTTTCGCGCACGGGGGACCTCGCGAACTGGATGATCCCCGGAAAGATGGTCAAGGGGCCGGGCGGCGCGATGGACCTCGTCCACGGCGCCGCGAGGGTCATCGTGTTAATGGAGCACGTCGCGAAGGATGGTTCGGCGAAGATCGTCGACGAGTGCTCACTGCCCCTCACCGGGCGCGGCGTGGTCGACCGGATCATCACGGACCTTGCCGTGATCGACGTCACCCCCGACGGACTCGTGCTGGTGGAGGTGGCCTCGGGGGTGACCGTGGCCGAGGTGATAGCGGCGACCGAGCCACCCCTGACCGTTTCACCCGCACTGGAGGAGAAGGCATGAGCGCCCCGACGCAGGACCCACACGCCGACGACATCGTGATCGTCGCCGCCGCCCGTACCCCGCAGGGCCGACTCAAAGGCCAGCTCGCGTCGTTCACCGCGTCCCAGCTCGGCGGTTTCGCCATCCGCGGCGCGCTCGAGAAGGCCGGCATCGCACCGGACGCCGTCGACGCCGTTGTGCTCGGTCAGGTTCTGCCCGCCGGGTCGGGCCAGAACCCCGCACGTCAGGCGTCGCTCGCGGCGGGCATCGGATGGGATGTGCCGGCGTCATCCGTCAACAAGGTCTGCTTGTCGGGTCTCACAGCGATCATCGATGCCGCGCGCATGATCCGGGTCGGCGACGCCGATGTCGTCGTGGCCGGCGGCATGGAGTCGATGACCCGCGCGCCGCACCTGCTGATGGGCTCGCGCGATGGCTGGCAGTACGGCAGCGTCGAGGTGCTCGACCACATGGCGCTCGACGGCCTGACCGACGCGTACGACAACGAGAGCATGGGCGCGTCGACCGAGCGCCACAACGAGCGGTTCGAGGTGACCCGCGAGCAGCAGGATGCCGCTTCCGCCCGATCCCATCAGCGCGCGGCGGCCGCGACCGAGGCAGGCGTCTTCGTCGACGAGATCGTGCCGGTCGAGGTGCCACAGCGGCGCGGCGATCCTGTGCTCGTGTCAGCGGATGAAGGCATCCGTCCCGACACGACCGTCGAGACGCTCGGACGGCTCCGACCCGCGTTTGCCGAGGGTGGGTCGATCACCGCCGGCAACTCGTCGCAGATTTCGGATGGCGCGGCCGCCGTGGTCCTGACGCACCGCGCCCACGCCGAGGCACAGGGATGGCCCGTGCTCGCCGTCGTCGGCGCGAGCGGCCAGGTCGCTGGGCCCGACAACTCGCTGCACGCGCAGCCCGCCCGGGCGATTGCGAAGGCGCTCGAGAAGCAGGGGCTGACGCCGGCCGACCTCGACGTCGTCGAGATCAACGAGGCATTCGGTGCCGTGCTGGTGCGCTCGCAGGCCGAGCTCGGGCTCGCCGATGACGTCGTCAACATTCATGGCGGTGGCATGGCCATCGGGCACCCGATCGGCGCGTCCGGCGCGCGGCTCGTCGTACACGCCGTGCACGAGCTCGGGCGGCGGGGGAGCGGCACGGCTGCGGTCGGGCTCTGCGGCGGCGGCGGACAGGGCGAGGCACTGATCCTCACGCTCTGAGCCGAACATCTCGGCCGCGGTCGGGGCGCGAGATCGCCCCTTAGCGTCGAGCGCGCCGGTTGTTGGCGGGGAATACGCGGCGATTTCGACGCCAAGCGGTGTTCTCGGTGCGCCAAGCGGCGCTCTCGGTGCGCCAAGCGGCGCTCTCGGTGCAACGAGGGGCGCGGGGTGCGTAGTCTGCCGGAGTCAGCAGCACAGACGCGGGACCCGTGATCAGACCGATCAGCGCCGACGACCACGCCGAGTGGCTCGACCTGTGGAACGCCTACATCGCGTTCTACGAGGCATCCGTTCCCGACGAGGTCACGGCGTTCACCTTTGGTCGGCTGATCAACGACGACGAGGCGATGTACGGAGCGATGGCACGGGATGCCTCGGGCTGGGCGGTCGGGATCGTGCGCTGGTTGACGCATTCGGCGACCTGGTCACGCGTTCCCGACGTCTACCTCGAAGACCTGTACGTCTACCTCGAAGACCTGTACGTCGATCCGGCGGCGCGCGGCGGAGGTGTCGGGCGTGCCCTGATGGGGCATGTCGAGCGGTGGGCGCGGGAGCGGGGCGCTGCGAAGGTGCTATTTACGCAGACGCTTCTTGAGGAGTTTCTCTTCCTTGCCGTGAACCGGAGAGTCGTCGGCGATCGTGTGGCCGCGAGATGCGCGTTGCGTGTCCACGATCGCACCGATGACAAGTGCCGCGGTGATCAGCCAGTTGAGCCACGCCAGTGCCTCGCGCCAAGTGAACTCGCTGTCACGCGAACCGCGCATCAGGGTGATGCCGCCGGTGACCGCAGAGATAAGGCCTGTGCCGAAGAGGTACTTGCGCATGGACCCACGCTACCCAAGGTCCGAGCTCCGCGCCCCTGGTTGACAATTCGGTTCGGGTTCCTCAGCCATCCGAAGTCTCGCGACACATCCCTCGCGCGAAGCGCCAGATAACCTGGAGGAAGCACGCCTGCCCGTCCCGATGCTCGTGAGAGGCCCCCGTGACGACCGATCTGCCCGATCGCGCCGACTTTGTCATCGTCGCCAATCGACTGCCTGTCGACCGCGCCGAGGACGGTGAATGGCGGCGCTCACCGGGAGGACTGGTCACGGCCCTCGAGCCGATGATGCGCCGTGCCGATGGCGCATGGGTGGGATGGCCCGGTCAGGCAGAGCTCGAGCTGGAACCCTTCGAATTCGACGGCACCCACCTCGTGCCGATCGCGCTCAGTGCGGACGACGTCGAGCTGTACTACGAGGGGTTCTCCAACGACACGATCTGGCCGCTGTATCACGACGTGATCGCGGCACCTCGCTACAGCCGCCTGTGGTGGGAGGCCTATGTTCGCGTCAACCGGCGCTTCGCCGAGGCCGCCGCCGCCGTGTCCGCCGAAGGCGCGACAGTCTGGGTGCAGGACTACCAGTTGCAGCTCGTACCGAAGATGCTGCGCGAGCTGCGCCCCGACCTGACGATCGGCTACTTCCACCACATCCCGTTCCCGGCATATGGGCTGTACTCGCAGCTGCCGTGGCGCAAGCAAGTGCTCGAAGGTCTGCTCGGAGCGGATGTCATCGGGTTCCAGCGCGTCGCGGATGCCGGAAACTTCGCCCGCGCCGTGCGGCGCCAGCTGCGGTACGACACCAAGGCTTCGGGGATCTCGGTGCCTGTCGGCGATGGCCGCACCCGCATCGCGCTCGCGAAGGCCTTCCCGATCTCGATCGATGCCGAGTCGTATGCCGAGCTTGCCCGCTCACCCGAGGTGCAGGCTCGCGCCAGAGAGATTCGCGAGGGCCTGGGCAATCCGCGGAAGATCCTGCTCGGCGTCGATCGCCTGGACTACACCAAGGGCATCCGGCACCGGATGAAGGCGTTCGGTGAGCTCTTGACCGACGGCAAGCTCGATACCTCCGATGTCACGCTCGTCCAGGTCGCGAGCCCGAGCCGCGAGCGAGTCGTCGCCTACGCCCAACTGCGCGACGAGATCGAGCTGACGGTCGGGCGCATCAACGGAACGTTCGACACGATGGGCCACACGGCCATCCGGTATCTGCACCATGGCTATCCCCGCGAAGAGATGGTCGCGCTGTTCCTCGCCGCAGACGTGATGCTCGTGACGGCTCTCCGAGACGGCATGAACCTCGTCGCCAAGGAATATGTCGCCTCGCGCATCGACAACCGCGGTGTGCTCGTGCTGAGCGAGTTCGCCGGAGCCGCGGACGAGCTCGGCAGCGCCCTGCTGATCAACCCGCACGACATCGAGGGGCTGAAGGAATCGATCATGCGTGCCGTCGAAATGCCCGGTGCCGAACAGGGCCGCCGGATGCGCTCGCTCCGTCGCCGCGTGTTCGAACACGACGTCGAGGCGTGGTCGCAGAGCTTCGTCGCGGCGCTCGACGCCGCACGCCGACGAGACCGGGGACCGGCCCCGAGAGAGGTGGCACCCGCGTGAGCGCCGAAACAAGCGATCTGACGGTGGAGCTCGAGAAGCTCGCCGCAACACCCGTCCTGCTGGTCGCGCTGGACTTCGACGGCACTCTCGCACCCCTCATCGACGAGCCGATGAAGGCGCGTGCCCTACCCGTGTCGAAGGATGCCGTGGCGCAACTCGCGGCGCTGCCCGACACGATCGTGGCTTTTGTCTCGGGACGGATGCTCGCGGACCTTCGCGTCATCGGCGAGCACGCCGACGACTCGCGGATCTATCTGGCCGGATCGCACGGTGCCGAGTTCTGGTACCCGGCCCATTCGCGCGACGCGAGGACTTCGGCGGCGGAAGAGGACTCTGCGGCGGAGCGAGTCCTCTCGCCGAGCGGAACTCCTCTCGACGGGCAAGACGACGTGGACGCCGACGCTGTCCGGGCGGCCGCGGACGCCGTCGTCGCTGACATCGACGGTGCATGGATCGAGCACAAGGCCTTCGGGTTTGCGCTGCACTCGCGCCTCAGCACGCCCGACGACGCCGCGCGGGCAACACGCGAGATCGATGCACTCGTGGTCGAGCGCGCCCCGGGTTGGCGGCGCCGCACGGGCCAGGACATCCTCGAGTTCTCGACGAGTCATGCGGGGAAGGATGCCGCGATCGCCGCATTGCGAGAGGTCACGGGCGCGACGGCGGTGTTCTTCGCGGGCGACGACGTGACGGACGAGGACGCGATCGCTCAGCTAACCGAAGTCGACCTGGGCGTGCGCGTCGGGCCGGGCGAGACATCCGCTCGCGCACGTGTCGCAGACGCCCAAGAACTGGCCGGAGTGTTGTCGACCCTCGCGCGGATGCGGTCGGCCTCGCGGGAATAGACTGGCAGGATGGCTCCGTACGACCCGTCACACAATTCCCCCGTCGACATCAAGCCCCGATCGCGCGTCGTCACAGACGGAATCGAGGCCACGACCTCCCGCGGAATGCTCCGCGGCGTCGGGATGGGCGACGCGGATTGGGAGAAGCCCCAGATCGGCATCGCGTCGAGCTGGAACGAGATCACCCCCTGCAACCTGAGCCTGGATCGCCTGGCACAGGGTGCAAAAGAGGGCGTGCACTCGGGCGGCGGTTACCCGCTGCAGTTCGGCACGATCTCGGTGTCGGATGGCATCTCGATGGGCCATGAGGGCATGCACTTCTCGCTCGTCTCGCGCGAGGTCATCGCCGATTCGGTCGAGACCGTGATGATGGCCGAGCGCCTCGATGGCAGTGTGCTGCTCGCCGGCTGCGACAAGTCGATCCCCGGCATGCTCATGGCGTCCGCGCGCCTCGACCTCTCGAGCGTGTTCCTCTACGCCGGTTCCATCGCACCGGGCTGGGTCAAGCTCAGCGACGGCACCGAGAAGGACATCACGATCATCGACTCGTTCGAGGCCGTTGGCGCGTGTCTGGCCGGCAAGATGAGCGAAGCCGACCTGAAGCGCATCGAGTGCGCCTTCGCTCCCGGTGAGGGTGCCTGTGGCGGCATGTACACGGCCAACACGATGGCGTCCGTCGCCGAAGCTCTCGGGCTCAGCCTGCCGGGTTCGGCCGCGCCGCCCTCGGCTGACCGCCGTCGTGACGCCTTCGCGCACCGCTCGGGCGAGGCCGTCGTCAACCTGTTGCGCCTCGGTATCACGACCCGCGACATCCTGACCAAAGAGGCTTTCGAGAACGCGATCGCGCTGGCGATGGCGCTCGGCGGCTCGACGAATGTCGTGCTCCACCTGCTGGCGATCGCCCGCGAGGCCGACGTCGACATCACGCTGCACGACTTCAACCGCATCGGCGACAAGACGCCGCACGTTGCCGATATGAAGCCGTTCGGGCAGTACGTCATGAACGATGTCGACCGCCACGGCGGGATCCCCGTCGTCATGAAGGCGATGCTCGACGAGGGTCTGCTGCACGGAGACGCCCTCACCGTCACGGGAAAGACGCTCGCCGAGAACCTCGCCGACCTCGACCCCGACCCGGTCGATGGCAAGGTCATCCACACGTTCGACAACCCGATCCACGCGACCGGCGGCATCACGATCCTGCACGGATCGCTCGCCCCCGAGGGCGCGGTCGTGAAGACCGCCGGGTTCGACGCCAGTGTCTTCGAGGGCCCCGCGCGCGTGTTCGAGCGCGAGCGCGCCGCGATGGACGCGCTCGAGCAGGGTGACATCGCCCCGGGCAGCGTCCTGGTCATCCGCTACGAGGGCCCGAAGGGTGGCCCCGGAATGCGCGAAATGCTCGCGATCACCGCCGCCATCAAGGGTGCCGGGCTCGGAAAAGATGTACTACTCTTGACGGACGGACGATTCTCAGGCGGCACAACCGGCCTCTGCATCGGCCACATAGCACCCGAAGCGGTGGACGCAGGTCCTATCGCCTTCGTGCGCGATGGTGATCTGATACGGGTCGATATCGCGGCTCGCACTCTCGACCTACTCGTCGATGACGCTGAGCTCAGCTCCCGCCGCTCTGGCTGGGAACCGCTGCCCCCGCGCTACACCCGAGGCGTTCTGGCCAAATATTCCAAGCTCGTGCACTCCGCCGCGGAGGGCGCGGTTACGGGATAGCCCGCGTCCGACGGATGCGGCGTCTCGTCGGTCCTCTGCCGGCGATTCATCACAGTCATTCCGATCGCAAGGATTCTCACCATGCCCGCCGAATCTGCCACGGCCATTCCCCGGCCGCCCGCTCGCACCGCGTCCGCGCCCGTGCTCACGGGTGCGCAGGCGGTCGTCCGCTCCCTCGAATTGCTCGGCGTCACCGACGTGTTCGGGCTGCCGGGTGGAGCCATCCTGCCCGTCTACGACCCGCTCATGGATTCGACCGATCTGCGCCACATCCTCGTCCGCCACGAACAGGGTGCTGGTCACGCCGCCGAGGGTTACGCCTCGGCATCCGGACGCATCGGTGTCGCCATCGCGACGTCCGGTCCGGGCGCGACCAACCTCGTCACGGCCATCGCCGATGCCTACATGGACTCGGTGCCGATCGTCTGTATCACCGGTCAGGTGTTCAGCACGCTGATGGGAACGGATGCGTTCCAAGAGGCCGACATCGTGGGCATCACGATGCCGATCACGAAGCACTCGATCCTGGTCAAGAAGGCCGAAGAGATCCCGGCCGCGATCGCCTCGGCGTTCGAGATCGCGGGCACCGGTCGCCCCGGTCCCGTGCTCGTCGACATCACGAAGGACGCCCAGCAGGCCGAGGCACCCTTCATCTGGCCGCCGAAGATCGACCTGCCCGGGTACCGCCCGGTCACGAAGGCCCACGGCAAGCAGATCCAGGCTGCTGCGCAGCTGCTGGCAGCGGCCAAGAAACCGGTGCTCTATGTCGGCGGTGGTGTGATCCGCTCGAAGGCGTCCGCCGAACTGCTGCGCCTGGCCGAGGCGACCGGTGCGCCGGTCGTCACGACGCTCATGGCTCGCGGCGCTTTCCCCGACTCCCACCAGCAGCAGCTAGGCATGCCCGGCATGCACGGCACGGTGCCCGCGGTGCTCGCGCTGCAAGAGGCCGACCTGCTCGTCTCGCTCGGCGCGCGGTTCGATGACCGTGTAACCGGCAAGGCCGCGCTGTTCGCCCCGAACGCCAAGGTCGTACACGTCGACATCGACCCGGCCGAGATCGGCAAGATCCGTGCCGCCGACGTGCCGATCGTGGGGGACCTGCGCGACGTGCTGATCGACCTCGAGGGCGCCTACGCCGCGGCTGCTGCCGAGACGACCCCCGACATCTCGGAGTGGTGGTCGTACCTCGACGGGCTCCGCGAAGAGTTCCCCCTGGGCTACGCGCCGACGACGGATGGCCTGATGGCGCCGCAGTACGTGATCCAACGGATCGGCGAGCTGACCGGTCCCGAGGGCATCTACGCCTCGGGCGTGGGACAGCACCAGATGTGGTCGGCGCAGTTCATCAAGTACGAGCGTCCGAACGCCTGGCTGAACTCCGGCGGTGCCGGCACGATGGGTTACTCGGTTCCCGCCGCGATGGGCGCGAAGGTTGCCGAACCCGAGCGTGTCGTGTGGGCGATCGACGGTGACGGATGCTTCCAGATGACCAATCAGGAGCTCGCGACCTGCACGATCAACAACATTCCGATCAAGGTCGCGATCATCAACAACTCGTCTCTCGGCATGGTGCGCCAGTGGCAGACGCTGTTCTACGACGGCCGCTATTCGCACACCAGCCTCAACACGGGCCATGGCACTGTGCGTATCCCCGACTTCGTCAAGCTCGCCGAGTCCTATGGATGCCTCGCCATCCGCGTCGAGAAGGAAGAAGACGTGGACGCCGCCATCAAGCTCGCCCTCGAGACCAACGACCGTCCGGTCGTGATCGACTTCGTCGTGAGCGCCGACGCGATGGTGTGGCCGATGGTGCCGCAGGGCGTCAGCAACAGCTTCGTCCAGTACGCACGCGAGCACTCGCCGGCATTCGGACAGGAGGACTGATCGTGAGCAAGCACGTACTGAGCCTGCTGGTCGAGGACAAGCCGGGTCTGCTGACCCGCGTCGCCGGCCTGTTCGCGCGCCGAGGATTCAACATCGAATCCCTCGCCGTGGGCGTGACCGAGGTGCCGGGTCTCTCGCGCATCACGGTCGTCGTCGACGTCGAAGAGCTGCCGCTCGAGCAGGTCACCAAGCAGCTCAACAAGCTGATCAACGTGATCAAGATCGTCGAGCTCGACTTCTCGACATCCGTCCAGCGCGAACACATGCTCGTGAAGGTGCGCGCCGACAACTCGACGCGGTCGAACGTGATCGAGGTCGTGAACCTCTTCCGCGCCTCGGTCGTCGACTACTCGACCGACGCTCTCGTGATCGAAGTGACCGGCGACCACGGCAAGATCGACGCGTTCCTGCGCGCCGTCGAGCCGTTCGGCGTGAAGGAGCTGGCTCAGTCGGGCCTGCTCGCGATCGGTCGTGGCGGCAAGAGCATCACCGAGCGCGTCCTGCGCGGCTGACACAGACCCCGCTGCCTCGCTCCGGTCGTTGAGCGAGCGTAGCGAGACGAAACGACGACAACACATATCAAGGAGAACCACACTTATGGCCGAGATGTTCTATGACTCCGACGCCGACCTCGCGCTCATCCAGGGCAAGAAGGTCGCGATCGTCGGCTACGGCTCGCAGGGCCACGCCCACGCCCAGAACCTGCGCGACTCGGGCGTCGAGGTCGTCATCGCCCTCAAGGAGGGGTCGAAGTCGGCCCCCAAGGCGTCGGAAGACGGATTCCCCGTCAAGACTGTGGCCGAGGCTGCCGAGTGGGCCGACCTCATCATGATTCTCGCGCCCGACCAGCACCAGCGCGGCATCTACAAGAACGAGATCGCCCCGCACCTGACCGCCGGTAAGACCCTCGCGTTCGCGCACGGCTTCAACATCCGCTTCGGTTACATCCAGGCTCCCGAGGGCGTCGACGTCATCCTCGTCGCGCCGAAGGCCCCCGGCCACACCGTGCGTCGCGAGTTCGTCGCGGGTCGCGGTATCCCCGACATCATTGCCGTCGAGCAGGATGCCTCGGGCCAGGCTTGGGATATCGCCAAGTCGTACGCCAAGGCCATCGGTGGCACCCGCGCGGGCGTCATCAAGACGACCTTCACGGAAGAGACCGAGACCGACCTGTTCGGTGAGCAGGCCGTGCTCTGCGGTGGTGTTTCGCAGCTCGTCCAGTACGGCTTCGAGACCCTCACCGAGGCCGGCTACCAGCCGCAGATCGCATACTTCGAGGTGCTGCACGAGCTCAAGCTGATCGTCGACCTCATGTGGGAGGGTGGCATCGCCAAGCAGCGCTGGTCGGTCTCCGACACCGCCGAGTACGGCGACTACGTCTCGGGCCCCCGCGTCATCGACCCGAGCGTCAAGGAGAACATGCAGGCCGTTCTCGGAGACATCCAGTCGGGCGCGTTCGCCGAGCGGTTCATCGCGGACCAGGATGCCGGAGCCCCCGAGTTCCTCGCGCTCCGCGAAAAGGGTGCCCAGCACCCCATCGAAGAGGTCGGCCGCGAGCTGCGCGCCCTCTTCGCGTGGAAGCAGCAGGACGCCGACTACACCGAGGGCAGCGCTGCGCGCTGACACTTGTCGGTCGTTGAGCGAGCGCAGCGAGACGAAACGTAGCTGCCGCACCGCCTGACGCACACAGACCAGTCGTCCCACCAGGCTCGACTGAGCCCGGCCGTCACGCCCCCGCAACCCGGGGTGTGGCGGCCGGGCCTTTTTCGTCGACGGCCCCTGAGCTTGTCGAAGGGAGCGCCGGATCCCTGCTCCGGCCGTTGGCGCGTAAATCTGAAAGGAAATCCGTGCGGCGGATGCCGCGTAAAGCCCGGATCCGGGTCGTCCCGCCGCGAGATTCCTCTCAGATTTACATTCACCGCGCGCAACCCCATCGCGGGAAGCCGACACGACTCAACGCCTGGGCGCGGAAGCGGTCGAGGAGCCCGATCGTCGCCTAGCGTCAATGCATGCGCGATCTCGACCGTCAAACGAACCGTGCCCTCTGGCGGGGGAAGGCGGTCTTCGCCCGCCTCATGGTGACGGCGGCTCTCGTGCTGGGGCTCGGAGTCGGGGGAGCGGCGAGCCCCGCCACAGCGTACGACGAGGGCACGATCGTCTCTCTGGCGAACCAGGCGCGAGCACAGAATGGGCTCGGAGGACTCGTCCGTAACGGCTCGCTCGACGCGGTGGCGCTGAACTGGGCCAACCAAATGGCAGCGAGCGGCACGCTCTCGCACAACCCGTCGGTCGGATCACAGATACCCGGCGGGTGGCGCGGATGGGGTGAAAACGTCGCGCAGGGCTACGGCAGCGGGGCCGCCGTGCACAACGGTTGGATGAGCTCCTCCGGGCACCGCGCGAACATCCTCGGCAACTTCACCGACATCGGCACGGCGCTGATCGAGGCCAACGGCACCACCTGGGCCGTACAGGTCTTCGCGAACTACCCGGGCAGCGGGTTGCCCGCTCCGGCTCCGCCCGCTCCTGCGCCGGCCCCCGCGGCGCCCGCCCCGGCCCCCGCGGCTCCGGCTGCTCCGGCCCCAGTCCCGGCCGAGCCGTTGCCCGCCGAACAAGCCGCGGCTGACCAGGCCGCCGCCGATCAGGCCGATGCGGCCGCTGCCGCCGCGGCTGACGAGGCTGCCGCTGCGGAGGCCGCTGAGGCGGAACAGAAGGCCGCGGCGGTCATGACGCCGTCGCCCGCGCCCTCGCCGACCCACGCGGTGAGCTCGGCCCCGACGCCCGGGCCCCAGGCATCCGAATCGGCGCCTCTCTCCACCGCCGGGCCGTGGGTCGCCTTCGGGGCGTTCACGGTCGCGGCCGCGATCGCCGCCCTGTGGCCGTGGACCGTGTCTCGGTTACGTCAACGCCGTGCCATCGCCGGGCCCGATCCTGGCGTCGAGCGCGACGCCAGCGCTTAGCCTCCCGTCTGCCGTCCTTCCGCGAGCGCACGACATCAGACCGAGCGCACGGATTTTGTCGCGCACCGAAGCCGTGCACTCGCGCGTGGGGCGTGCAGTCGGCGGAGTCGGCGCGGCCATGCCGGGTTACCCTGGGGTCATGGCGCGACGCGATGAGGACGCCCTCAGCTGGGGCGGCGACGACGACCCCACGCTCGACACGGGGGCTCCGGCCGCCGCGGATGACCCGGTCACCGACCCTGCGTCGCTGCCCGACGGCTGGACCCCGGTCGGCCGGGGGAGCGGGAGCGTTGCGCACAGTGGGCCGCCGGCTCCTGCCGCTCCGCCCCTGCCGACGCCCAACACGGATGACCCTGCCGCGATGAACACCCCCGCCGCGACGGACAGCCCCGTCGCGACGGACGCTCCCGAGGCCTCGATGCCCGAAGCATCCGTCTCCACGGACGCAGAGCCCGAACCGGAGGGGCTCGGCACCGTGGCCCTGGTCTCGATCGGCGTGCTCGGTGGCGTGTACCTGCTGTTCGCAATCGGCTGGCTCGTGGGCGGACTGCGAGTACAAGCACGGAACGAAGACGTGAATCCGCTTGCTTCAGTTGATTTCATGTACCAGGGCGCTCTCTGGCTCGCGACTGCCGCGCCGCTGATCTGGTTCGCCACGACGCTCTTCGCCACCCGCAAGACGCGTTCCTGGATGCGCTGGTTGTGGCTGGCGCTCGGGGTGCTGCTGCTCATCCCGTGGCCGTTTCTCATGATCGGAGCAGTGGGACGATGACGGATGCCTCGGTCCGGACGACCCGGACACCCACCTGGATTCTCGTCGCCATCGGCGGCTTCTTCGCTCTTTTCTATGCCTACGCACTGTGGCAGGCGGTCGGCAACACGATTCAGGCAGCGCAGATCGGGCTGAATGCGCTCGGCTGGCTCATCTGGATCTTCGCGATCCTGTTCCCCGTGATCGCCTTCGCAGTGTCGTTCGCTCTCAGCTACCGACGCGGCGTTGCGATATACGCCCTGGTGCTGCTGAGCGGACTCGGACTCGTCGCGGTGTTCTGGCTCAACGTCATCGCCTATACGAGCTTGAACACGTCGTCCCTCGTCGCCTGAGGCATCCGTTTCGTCTCGATGTGAGTCAACTGCGTCACGATGACCTTCTACGGACGTCACACGCACAAGGCGCGCGTTCGGAGCCGATAGGCTTTTTCTCGCCTCGCCCCGTTGTATCGCAGGCGTGCGGCGCGGCCCACAAGACTCCCGCGCGCTGAGCACGGGGTCGAAGAACCGCCACGTGCCGCGCGCAGACAACATCGCGTGCGCGCACGCAACACAGCGCAACACGAAGGAACACCGTGACGAAGCCCGTCGTCCTGCTCGCCGAAGAACTTTCGCCCGCCACCATCGACGCGCTCGGTCCGGAGTTCGACGTCCGCCACGTCGATGGCACCGACCGCCCGGCGCTGCTCGCCGCTCTCGCCGACGCGAGTGCCGTGCTGGTGCGCTCGGCTACGCAGATCGACGCCGAGGCCCTCGCGGCAGCGCCCGTGCTGAAGGTCGTGGCGCGGGCCGGTGTCGGGCTCGACAACGTCGACATCAAGGCGGCCACCACGGCCGGTGTCATGGTCGTCAACGCGCCGACCTCGAACATCGTGTCGGCTGCGGAATTGACCGTGGGGCACATCCTGAGCCTCGCCCGCAACATCCCGGCGGCGCATGCGTCGCTCGCCGAGGGACAGTGGAAGCGCAGCAGCTTCACGGGCACCGAGCTATATGAGAAGACCGTCGGCATCATCGGGCTCGGACGCATCGGCGCCCTGATCGCCGCCCGCCTGCAGGCGTTCGACATGCGCGTCGTCGCTTACGACCCGTATGTCACACCCGCGCGCGCCCAGCAGCTGCACGTCGAGCTGCTGTCGTTGGAAGAGCTGCTGCGCACGAGCGACTTCATCACGATCCACATGCCGAAGACGCCCGAGACGACGGGCATGATCGGCGATGCCGAGCTCGCCATGATGAAGGAAACGGCGTACGTCGTAAACGTCGCCCGCGGTGGCCTGATCGACGAGGACGCCCTGTTCCGGGCTCTCTCGGCCGGTACCATCGCCGGCGCGGGTCTCGACGTCTTCGTCGAAGAGCCCCCGAAGAACTCGCCGCTCCTCGCCCTGGCGAACGTGGTCGTCACGCCGCACCTGGGCGCCTCCACGGATGAGGCGCAAGAGAAGGCCGGCGTATCGGTCGCGCGCTCGGTCAAGCTCGCCCTCGAGGGAGACCTCGTTCCGGATGCGGTCAACGTGGCCGGCGGCGTGATTGATCCGTTCGTCCGGCCCGGTATCGCGCTCGTAGAAAAGCTCGGTCAGGTCTTCAGCGGCATGTCGCACGCGGCGCTCACGAACCTCGACATCGAGGTGCGGGGCGAACTCGCGGCCTACGACGTGAGCGTCTACAAGCTCGCGGCGCTGAAGGGGATCTTCACGAGCATCGTCAGCGAGAACGTGTCGTACGTCAACGCGCCCCTGTTCGCCGAGCAGCGAGGGATCGAGACCCGCCTGATCGTCGACCCGGTCAGCGAGGACTATCGCAACATCACGACCCTCCGCGGAACGCTCGCGGACGGCACCGTGCTGGCGGTGTCGGGCACCCTCTCGGGCACACGCATGGTCGAGAAGATCGTCGGGTTCAACGACTACGAGATCGAGGTGCCGATCGCTCAGCACCACATCGTCATGCTGTACACCGATCGCCCCGGGATCGTCGCGATCTACGGTCAGAAGTTCGGTGATGCCGGCATCAACATCGCGGGGCTCCAGGTGGCGCGCAGCCAGCGCGGAGCGCAGCTGTCGGTGCTGACGGTCGACTCGCGCGTGCCCGAGGAGCTGCTCGACGAGGTGCGCGAGGCGATTCAGGCCGACCTGCTGGTGCAGCTGGAGATCACCGAGGCCTGAGTGCGTCGGGAACGGCGAGGGTGGGCGGGCTCAGGCGCGGGCGGAGGCCTCGACCAGGGCGATCAGCGCGTCCATCTCGGAGCCGCGGGGGACCGGACCCGGGATGTTGCCACCCTCGAGCGCATTGTTGAAGTAGAGGCCGTCGCTCACGAGCATCACGAGGTCGAGGGATGCCGCGTTATGGGTATGCGGACGTAGCGCGTCGCCCCACCGCTCCCGGATGCGGCGCAGCGCCGCGCTGGCGGACGCGTTGCCTCCCTGCGCGAGACGCGACGTGGAGAGGATGGCCCGGTCGAGGGGATCGTTCTCCATCACGGACGTGCGGAGGAAGTAGGCGATCGGCCCTTCGGTGGCGCTCGTCATGGCCTCGATATCCGCGTCCACCAGTGCGTCTAGCCGCTCGATGACGCCCGCCTCGAGGGCGTCCTTCGACGCGAAGTGGTAGAGAAGTCCGCCCTTCGAGACCCCGGCCGCTTTTGCCGTGGCGTCCATCGTCGCTGCTCGCTCGCCTTCGCCGATGAGCAGCGATTCGTAGGCGTCGAGCACGATTTCGCGGGCGTGAGGGGGTCGGCTCATGCGCTCGATCGTACCCAGTGATTGCCCAGCCAAAATTTGTCCACGTCTGTTACTGTACCGGCTAGACGGTTTACTTACGGAACGGAAAATGGCTACACAATTCGCGGCGTCACGGCACGCCGACACGACCCCGCTGGCGATGAGCGGAAAAGCGGGGCCCCGCGCGTGGACGGCCCTCGCGGTGCTCATGCTGCCCGTGCTGCTCGTCTCGGTCGACAACACGGTGCTGAGCTTCGCGCTGCCTCAGATCGCCTTGCATCTCGAGCCGACGAGCGCTCAGCAGCTCTGGATCGTGGATGCCTACCCGCTCGTCCTCGCGGGCCTGCTCGTCACGATGGGTTCGCTCGGTGATCGATTCGGTCGCCGTCGAATGCTGCTGATCGGCGCATCCGGATTCGGTGTTCTCTCGATCGCCGCAGCCTTCGCGCCGTCCGCCGAACTGCTGATCGCGGCCCGCGTCGGCCTCGGCTTCTTCGGCGCCATGCTCATGCCCGCGACGCTGTCGTTGCTGCGTACGATCTTCCGCGACCGCGAACAGCGCCGCCTGGCCATCGCGATCTGGGCGGCCGGCTTCAGCGCCGGGATGGCGCTGGGCCCGATCGTCGGAGGGTTCCTGCTCGAGCACTTCGCCTGGGGCTCCGTGTTCCTGCTCGCCGTGCCCGTGCTGCTGCCGTTGCTCGTGCTCGCGCCGATTCTCGTGCCCGAGAGCCGCGACCCGCACCCGGGCCGTATCGACCTCCTGAGCATCCTCCTGTCGCTCGGCGCCATGGTGCCGTTCGTCGCCGCGATCAAGTCCCTGGCCGTCGAAGGCTTCGCGGGACCCGCGCTGCCGCTGGCGGGCGTCGGCCTGTTGCTCGCGGTGCTGTTCGTCCGCCGTCAGCTGCGGCTCGAAACGCCGCTGCTCGACATGTCGCTGTTCCGTCGCGGTGCGTTCAGCGGTGCCATCCTCGTCAACCTGCTGAGCGTGATCGGCCTGGTCGGCTTCCTGTACTTCGTCGCCCAACACCTGCAGCTGGTCCTGGGGCTCAGCCCGATGGACGCGGGCATCGCCCTGCTTCCCGGCCTGGTGGTCATGGTGATCGCGGGCCTCGGCGTCGTGCCGCTCGCCCGCCGTCTCGCCCCGCGGGTTCTGGTTCCCGCGGCCCTCGGGCTCTCGGTGCTCGGTTACCTCCTCGTCGCCCTCACCGCGGGTGACGGGTCGCTTGCCATGCTCACCGTGGCGTTCATGTCGCTCGGCGCCGGCATCGGCATGGCCGAAACGGTCTCGAACGAACTGATCCTGTGGAACGCTCCGCCGGCCAAGGCGGGTGCGGCGTCTGCCGTGTCCGAGACGGCCTACGAGCTCGGAGCGGTGCTCGGCACGGCGATCATGGGAGGCATCCTCACGGCGTACTACCGTGCCAACCTGTTGCTGCCTCCGGGCCTCACCCAGGACGCGGCGGATGCTTCGCGCGAAACGCTCGCGGGCGCCATGGCGTCGGCCGAGGGGCTACCCGCGCCGATCGCCGACGGCCTGCGTGCCGCTGCGGCTCACGCCTTCGATGGGGGTGTTGTCATCACTTCGCTGATCGGTGCGCTGCTGATCGTGATCGCCGCGGTGATCGCGGCCACTACCCTGGGAGCATCCCGACCCACCGCACCCCAGGAGCATTTGAGCAATGACGCGCGTCGTGAAGCTGGCACTCATACCCGGTGACGGGATCGGACCCGAGGTCGTCGGCGAGGCCGAGAAGGTCCTCGACGCGGCCGTCGCGGGAACGGATGTCTCGTTCGAGAAGACGCACTTCTCGCTCGGCGCCGCGCGGTTCCTCGAGACCGGTGACACCCTGACCGACGACGATCTGGCCAGCATCGCGGCGCACGACGCGATCCTGCTGGGTGCCGTCGGGGGAGTGCCGGGCGACTCGCGCCTGAAGAACGCGAATATCGAGCGCGGCCTGCTGCTGAAGCTCCGGTTCGAACTCGACCACTACGTCAACCTGCGTCCGTCCAAGCTCTACCCGAGCGTCCCCGGACCGCTCGCGGATACCGGCGCCGTCGACTTCGTCGTCGTGCGCGAGGGCACCGAGGGCCCCTACGTCGGTAACGGCGGGTCGCTCCGCACGGGCACCCCGCACGAGGTCGCGACCGAGGTGTCTGTCAACACCGCGTTCGGTATCGAGCGGGTCGTCCGGTACGCGTTCGACCTGGCCGAGAAGCGGTCGAAGAAGGTCACCTGGGTGCACAAGACGAATGTGCTCGTATACGCCGGGTCGATTTGGCAGCGCGTGGTGGCGGCGGTTGCGGCGGAGCATCCGGATGTCGCCGTAGACTACCTGCACGTCGATGCGGCAACGATCTTCCTGGTCACAAACCCGTCCCGCTTCGACGTGATCGTCACCGACAACCTGTTCGGCGACATTTTGACCGATCTGGCCGGAGCGATCACCGGTGGCATCGGTCTCGCCGCCTCCGGGAACATCAACCCGGATGGCGCATTCCCGTCGATGTTCGAGCCCGTCCACGGATCGGCGCCAGACATCGCGGGGCAGCAGAAGGCCGACCCGACGGCGGCGATCCTCTCCGTTGCTCTGCTGCTCGATCACCTCGGACTCACCGAGCAGGCCGCCCGCGTCACCCGCGCGGTCGAGGCCGACATCGCGGGCCGCGACGGCGGATTCCGCACCACGAGCGCCGTCGGCGACGCGATCACGGCTCGGCTGTAATCAGAATGCGCCCGCTGTAGCCTGAGATATTCAGGGTTTCGGGACGCGCCGCCCCACCTTCGACCGGCAGGACTGACATGACTCTTCTCGACAACGCCAACACGGGCAACGACCCCGACGCGGGCCTCGCGCCGCTCCCGTTCCTCGTTTCGCGTAATCTCCGAGCCAAGAGCGCCGACCAGCGCGCCGAGATCCTCACGGACCCCGGCTTCGGTGTGCACTTCACCGACCACATGGTCGACGTCTGCTGGTCGGTCGGCGGAGGTTGGCACCGCCCGCGCGTGCAGCCCTACGGACCCATCAGCCTCGACCCCGCCGCATCCGTGCTGCACTACGGGCAAGAGATCTTCGAGGGCATCAAGGCCTATCGGCACGCGGATGGCTCGATCCACACGTTCCGACCCGACCAGAACGGTCGTCGGCTGCAGCGTTCCGCGCGGCGCCTGGCGCTGCCCGAGCTGCCCGTGTCGTACTTCATCCAGTCGCTGCGCGAACTGATCGCGGTCGACGGTGCGTGGGTTCCGGATGCCCCGGACCAGAGCCTGTACCTGCGCCCTTTCATGTTCGCCAAGGAGGCATTCCTCGGTGTGCGTCCCGCCAACAAGGTCAACTACTACGTCATCGCCTCGCCCGCGGGGGCGTACTTCCCGGGTGGGGTGAAGCCCGTCACGATCTGGCTCTCGGAGGACTACGCGCGCGCGGGCAAGGGCGGTACCGGAGCGGCCAAGACCGGCGGCAACTACGCCGCGAGCCTGTTGCCCCAGGCCGAGGCGTACGAGAACGGCTGCGACCAGGTCGTCTTCCTCGATCAGGACGGCAACGTCGAAGAGCTCGGCGGCATGAATGTCGTGTTCGTCTACAAGGACGGCACCGTTGTCACGCCGATGTCGGACTCGATCCTCGAGGGCATCACACGCGACTCGATCCTGCAGCTCGCCGAAGACCGGGGGCACAAGGTCGTCGGCCGGTCGGTTTCGCTCGCCGAATGGCGTGAGGGTGTGGCATCCGGCGACATCGTCGAGGTGTTCGCCTGCGGCACGGCCGCCGTCATCACACCGATCGGTGGCCTCAAGGGGCGCAACTTCTTCGACGAGCAGCCCGCGGGATCGCTCGCGCTATCGCTCCGCAAAGAGCTGACCGACATCCAGTACGGCCGTCGTGAAGACCGCCACGGCTGGATGCTGCGCCTCGACGCCTGATTCGGTTGGCGTCGTTTCGTCTCGCTGTGCTCGCTCAACGACCGAGGCTCGCTCCCGGTCGTTGAGCGACGAGCGGAGCGAGGAGACGAAACGACGAACCTGTAAACCGTCGCCAGTAGGCTGAACCGGTGAAGATCGTACGTTTCAGCCACGAAGAAACCATCCGCTACGGCATCGTCGACGGGACCGATCTGGTCGTGCTCGAGGGCGACCCCATGTTCGCCGGCTTCGGCACGACGGGGGAGCGCGTGGCGCTCGGCGAGGTGTCGCTGCTCGCCCCGGTCATCCCGCGGTCCAAGGTCGTGTGCGTCGGCAAGAACTACCACGACCACGCCGCCGAGATGGGCGGCGAAGCACCCGCAGAGCCTCTGCTGTTCCTCAAGCCCAACACCTCGGTGATCGGCCCCGGCGACTCCATCGTCCGCCCGCCGCAGTCGAGCCGGACGGATTTCGAGGGCGAGCTCGCCGTCGTGATCGGTCGGATCGCCAAGAATGTGCCCGCGGCATCCGCTCTCGACTATGTCTTCGGTTACACGCTCGGCAACGACGTCACCGCCCGCGACCTGCAGAAGAGCGACGGGCAGTGGGCGCGAGCCAAGGGGTTCGACACGTTCTGCCCGCTCGGACCGGCCATCGAGACGGACTTCGACTCCGCAGCAGCGACCCTGCAGACGCGCGTGAACGGCGAGGTCAAGCAGAGCGCCCCGCTGACCGACATGATCCACTCGGTCGCCGACATCATCGCCTACGCTTCGGCCGTCTTCACGCTGTTGCCCGGCGACGTGATTCTGACAGGCACACCGGCCGGTATCGGTCCGGTCGTCGCCGGTGACGTCGTCGAGGTCGAGATCTCGGGCCTCGGCGTGCTGCGCAACCCCGTGCGCGACGCGTAGGACGAGCGGATGTCTGAGCCCGTTGCCGCGGCGCCACCCACCGACATCGCGGCGGTCCAGCGCCGCACCGTGCTCGTGCTCGCGTCGGGGCAGGTGCTCGGCGGGCTCGCCCTCGGTGCCACGATCTCGCTCGGCGCGCTGCTCGCGGCCGACGTGTCGGGCGACGATTCGCTCTCGGGCCTGGCGACCGCGTCGCTGACGCTCGGGTCGGCCGCGCTCGCGGTGCCCTTGGCCGCGCTCGCTCGTCGGCGGGGACGGCGGATCTCGCTCGCCTCGGGCATGGTGATCGCGCTCGCGGGCGTCGCGGTCGTGATCACGGCGGCGGCGCTGCGGTCTTTCCCGCTGCTGCTGGTCGGCTTCGTGCTGATCGGGTCGGGAACCGCGGCGAACCTGCAGTCACGCTTCGCGGCCGCGGATCTGGCGACGGATGCCACCCGAGGGCGAGACCTCTCGCTCGTCGTCTGGGCGACGACGATCGGCGCGGTGCTCGGCCCGAACCTCGTGGGCCCGGGTGAGGCGCTCGGCGGGGCGCTCGGCATGCCGACGCTGACGGGGCCCTACGTCTTCACGATCGGCGCGCAGCTGCTCGCGATCGTGCTCTATCTGCTGGCGCTCCGGCCGGACCCGCTCCTGCTCGCCGCGCGGCTCCGGGACGCCCTGACCGACGATGCGCGCACCCGGGCCGTGATGCATCCGGATCGGCCCACGTTGGCCCGCTTCGCGATTTTCGCGGTTGCCGCAAGCCACGGGGTGATGGTTGCGGTCATGGCCATGACGCCCGTGCATCTGTTGCACCACGGGGCGAGTCTGTCGGTGATCGGCCTGACGATCAGCCTGCACATCGCCGGGATGTACGCGCTGAGCCCCGTGTTCGGAATCCTCGCCGACCGGGTCGGGCGCCTGCAGACGATCGCGATCGGGCAGGCGCTGCTGCTCGCGTCGCTGCTGACGGCATGGCTGTGGTCCGAGGTGTCGGGTGCGGTCACCGTGTCGCTGATTCTGCTGGGAATCGGATGGAGCGCTGCGACAGTTGCCGGATCGGCGCTGCTGACCGAGGCGACGGCCGAGCCCCTGCGCACGCGGCGCCAGGGACGCAGCGACCTGGCGATGAACCTCGTCGGTGCTGCCGGCGCGATCGGCGCGGGCTTCGTGCTCGCGTGGATCGGCTACGGCGGGCTCGCGTTCGTCTCGATCGTCGCCGTCGTGGCGGTCGTCGCTGGCCTCGGTCTGATGTGGCGACGGGGCCGCGTGGCCTGAGGCATCCGCGTTCCGTGCCCGCTGCAGCGCGTTCATAATTCAGTCTCGACGACTTGTCGGCCGAGGCACTTCCGCAGAATCCCGCCACACTCCGCATCGGGGCCACACGCACAGACTGAATACGGCACACCGTGGACCCCGTGATCCGAGGCGAGGGGCGTGAGGAGTCGCGGATGCCCGGGTGCGAGCACCGCGCGGACGGCCCCCCGGTAGGCTGAGGTCGCCATGTCTGAAGCCCCCGCATCCGTTTCCCCCGCCAGCGCCTACTCCACCACGACCGCGACGGGACCGGACGTGCGTGTGCGCTTCTGCCCCTCGCCGACGGGGCTTCCGCACGTCGGTCTCGTGCGCACCGCCCTGTTCAACTGGGGGTACGCGCGCCATCACGGCGGCAAGATGATCTTTCGCATCGAAGACACGGATGCCGCGCGCGACAGCGAAGAGAGCTACGCACAGCTGCTCGATGCGCTGCGGTGGCTGAAGATCGACTGGGACGAGGGCGTCGAGGTCGGGGGACCGCACGCGCCCTACCGGCAGTCCCAGCGGCACGAGATCTACCGCGACGTGCTCGACAAGCTCATCGCCGCGGGCGCCGTGTACGAGAGTTTCTCGAACGCCGAAGAGATCGACGCGCGCAACGCGGCCAACGGCCGGGCGAAGCAGCTCGGCTACGACAACTACGACCGCACCCTGACGGATGAGCAGAAGGCCGCGTTCCGTGCCGAGGGCCGCGAGCCCGCTTGGCGCCTGCGCGTGCCCGACGAAGATGTCACGTACGAGGATCTGATCCGCGGTGAGGTGACCTTCCCGGCCGGATCCTTCCCGGACTTCGTGATCGTCCGGGCCGGTGGTATCCCGCTGTACACGTTCGTCAACCCGGTCGACGACGCGCTCATGGGTATCACCCACGTGCTGCGCGGCGAAGACCTGATGCCCTCCACAGCCCGGCAGCTGTCGCTGTACCGTGCTCTGATCGACGCGGGGGTCACGACGTTCATCCCGCGCTTCGGCCACATGCCCCTCGTGCTCGGCGACGGCAACAAGAAGCTCTCGAAGCGCGACCCCCGCGCCGACCTGTTTCTCCAGCGTGAGAAGGGCTTCATCCCCGAGGGGTTGCTGAACTATCTCTCGCTGCTCGGCTGGTCGCTCTCGCACGATCGCGACATCTTCTCGCTCGACGAGTTCGTCGCCGCGTTCGACATCGTCAACGTCAATCCGAACCCGGCTCGCTTCGATCAGAAGAAGGCCGAGTCGATCAACGGCGACCACATCCGGATGCTGGAGCCCGCCGATTTCGCGGAGCGCATCCTGCCGTACCTGGCGTCCGCGGGACTGATCTCGACACCGCCAACCACCCGCGAGCGGGAGCTGATCGACGCATCCGCTCCTCTCGTGCAGGAGCGCATTCCGTTGCTCGGCGATGTGCCCGGGATGCTGGGCTTCTTGTTCGTCGACGAGGTCGCGTACGACGATGATGCGCTCGCGGGGCTGCCCGAGAACGCGGCCGAGGTGCTCGTAGCTTCGGTCGGTGCGCTCGAGCTGGTGCCCGAGAGCGAGTTCCGGGCCGCCGCGATCAAGGAGGCGCTCGATTCGGCGCTCGTCGAGGGACTGGGGCTGAAGCCCCGTATCGCGTTCGGGCCGCCGCGCGTCGCGATCTCGGGGCGCCGCGTGTCGCCGCCCCTGTTCGAGTCGATGGAGCTGCTCGGCAAGGCCGAGTCACTCAAGCGGCTCGCCGCGCTCGTCGCACACCGCTCGAACTAGGTGGGCATGCGGGGGTGGTTTGGAAGGGCCCTCGCGGTCGTCTAGACTAGGTCGTCGGCACGGTTTCGATCGTGACCGGTGGGGTATGGTGTAATTGGCAACACGGCGGTTTCTGGTTCCGTTGTTCTTGGTTCGAGTCCAGGTACCCCAGCAAGTAAGTCTCTCGATTTCGGGGGTCTTTCGTGTTGCACGCCGATGCCGGCCGAAGGTCAGGGACGTGTTCGCTCCGAGCCGAGCACCGCGTCGAGCAAGCGCTCCGCGTCGCCCGGCTGGATGGGCTCGCGGCTGAGCGCGCGGAGCAGCACGGCGCCGATCAGCGCCTCGGCGAGCTGCTCGACCGGCGCACCCTCGGGCAGGTTCGGCATCGTGCCGATGGAGCGCAAGAGGCGCCCCGAGACGGACTCGGATCCCGACAGGCTGTCGCGTAGGCGGCGTCCCACTTCGGCGTACTCTGCCGCCGCCGCAATCAGCGAGCGCAGGATGCACTCACCCTGAGGAGTCTCAAGGAGCGTGAAGATCTCGTTCAACCACACGGTCAGGTCGCGGCGGATGTCTCCGGTATCCGGCAATTGGAGCTGGCCCGCGAGTAGCTTGCCCTCGAGCAGGCACTCCGCGATCACGGCGCCCTTCGACGGCCACCAGCGGTAGATGGTCTGCTTGCCGACGCCCGCGGTGGCGGCGATGCCCTCCATCGTCAGATGGTCATAGCCTCGCTCGGCCAGAAGCAGGGTCGCAGCGTCGAGGATCGCTTGTCGCGCGGCCTCGCTGCGCACGGGCCCGCTGCGGGGGAGCGTCATGACGGTGACCCTTCGATGAACGGACAGATCAGACGAGACGGTGCGTGTTATCTTATCCAAGCTGATCGACGTGGAGCCAGCCTCCTCGTTCGGAGGCGCCTCTTCACGGATACGAGGGAGAGTCGTGGCTGAACTGCTGCATCGTCTGGGATCGTTCGCGGCGCGCCGCGCGTGGACCGTCATCGTCGGGTGGCTGGTCATCCTCGGCCTCGCGGGCGGTGGGTTCGCGCTCGGCTTCGCTGGACTCAGTTCGAGCTTCGACATCCCCGGCACGGCTTCCGGCGACGTCGTCGACGAGTTGCAGGAGCAGCTTCCTGATTTCAGTGGGGCGTCCGGAATCGTGGTGTTCCACACCGAGGATGGCTCGGCGCTGAGCGACGAGCAGCGCGCAGACATCGCGGCGCTGGCGAAGTCGGCGCGCGACCTGCCCGACGTCTCGGACGTGATCGATCCGTTCGCGACCGAGCAACAGATCGCGGACCAGAAGCAGCAGCTCGAGGAAGGGCGCGACCAGATCGCGGACGCCCGCGCCCAGGCCGAGGCGGGCCAGGCCCAGCTCGACGCGGGGCAGGCGCAGCTCGACGCGGGGCAGGCGCAGCTCGACGCCGCGAAGGCTCGACTCGACGCGCGGGGACTGCCGGCCACCGCACTGGAAGCGCAGCAGACCGCACTCGACGCACAGCAGGCGGCTCTCGACGATCAGCGCCAACAGCTGACGGATGGCCTGACCACGATCGACGCGAACGAGACCAAGATCGAACGCGGCGCCGAGCTGCTCTCGTTTGCCGACGGCATCCGCGTCGTCTCGGAAGATGGCGCAACGGCGCTGGTCAACGTGCAGTTCTCGGAGCCGCGACTCGAACTCGCGCAGAGTTCGAAAGACGCCGTTGTCGAGCACTTCGAGTCCGACTCGATCGAGGGCGTCGAGGTGGCGTTCTCGACCGATATCTCACAGGGCGTTCCCGAGATCCTCGGGGTGGGTGAGGCTGTCGGCGTGGCCGTCGCCGCGATCGTCCTCGTCGTCGTGCTCGGTTCGCTCCTCGCGGCCGCGTTCCCGATCGTCACCGCAGTCGTGGGCGTCGCGATCGGTGCGATGGCGACGCTCGCCTTCTCGGGCGTCGTGCAGATGGCATCCGTGACCTCGATCCTCGGTGTGATGCTCGGTCTCGCCGTCGGAATCGACTACTCGCTCTTCATCATCTATCGGCACCGACGGCAGCTGCTCGCGGGAGCGGACGTGCACGAGTCGATCGGCCTCGCCAACGGCACCGCCGGCAACGCGGTCGTCTTCGCGGGGGCGACGGTCATCGTCGCGCTCCTGGCGCTCAACATCACCGGCGTTCCGTTCCTCGGGGTGATGGGCACCGCGGGCGCGGTCAGTGTCGCCGTCGCGGTGCTGATCGCTGTGTCGCTCACGCCCGCGCTGCTCGGGCTGGCCAAGTACCGCATCCTGAGTCGGCGAGCGATCGCGCGTGCGCGCGCGGCGGGTTCGGATGCCGCCGCCCGACCGAACGCATCCGTCCGTCCCATGTCGACTCTGCGTGCCGTGCTGACCGTCGTTGTGGCAACCGTGGCGCTGCTGGTCGTGGCGATCCCCGCCCTGTCGATGCGTCTGGGCCTGCCTGATGGCGGGTCGGAGGCGGCGGATTCTTCCGCGTACCGCGCCTTCACCCTGACGGACGAGGCGTTCGGTGCCGGAGCCAACGGCCCGCTGCTCGTTACGGCGGCGCTTCGGGCGGGCCTCGACGATGACGGCGCGCTCGACGCCCAGCTGAGCGTCGCCCGCGAACTCGCGGCGCAGGACGATGTGGTCTCGGTGGCCCCGGTCGCCATCTCGGACGACAATCGTCTCGCCGCGTTCCAGCTGGTGCCGTCCGAGGGGCCGAACAGCACCTCGACCGAGGCGCTCGTGCGAGACCTGCGCGACCTGCCACCGGTCGACGGCGACATCACCCTCGGCGTCGCGGGCCAGGCGGCCATCAACATCGACATCTCGGAGGGGCTCGCTGATGTGCTGCCGCTCTACCTGGTGGTCGTGGTCGGGCTGTCGTTCCTCATCATGATGATGGTGTTCCGATCGCTGCTCGTGCCGCTCATCGCGACCGCAGGGTTCGTCCTATCGCTGTTCGCGACATACGGGGCCGTCACCGCGGTGTTCCAGTGGGGCTGGCTCGGCGAGCTGCTCGGGGTGCACAACCCCGGGCCGATCCTGAGCTTCCTGCCCGTGATCCTCGTCGGCATTCTCTTCGGCCTCGCGATGGACTACCAACTCTTCCTCGCATCGGGCATGCGCGAGGCGTGGGCGCACGGAGCCCCGGCGCGACTCGCGGTGGCGCAGGGTTTCCGGGCCGGGCGCACCGTCGTGACGGCCGCCGCGCTGATCATGGTCGCGGTGTTCTCGGGCTTCATCACCTCCGAGTCGGTCATCATCAAGTCAATGGGTCTCGGCCTGGCCCTCGGTGTGCTGTTCGACGCGTTCGTCGTGAGGATGCTGCTGATGCCCGCGCTCATGCACCTGCTCGGCCGGTCGGCCTGGTGGTTGCCGCGCTGGCTCGATCGCATCGTGCCGAACGTGGATGTGGAGGGCTCGGCTCTCGAGCGCAGGCATCCGGTGCATCACGCGGGCGTCGCCGGTCGCTGAGCACGCTGCCCTGCGACTTCTCGGCCTTGAGGGTCTGCTCCGCCGAGCGCAGCGCGCGCTGCGCTGCTTCTTGCTCCGACGCGAGCTGTTCGCGGTACGCGCTGTAGGGCCCGCCGTAGACCGACAGAGAACCGGCGCGGAGCTCAGCGGTGCTGTCCATGAGCTCGAGCAGCGCGACGTCGTGGCTGACGACGATGAGGGTGCCGCGCCATCCGCGCACCAACTCGTAGGCCCGCTCGCGTGCGTCCGTGTCGAGGTTGTTGGTGGGTTCGTCGAGCAGCGCTATGTCGGCGCGGCGCAGAGATACACCGACGAGCGCGGCGACCGACCGAGCCTCGACATCCCAGTCGTCACCGACCAGATCGAACAGGTCTTGTTCGATCGTGCCGTCCTCGATCGCGCGAATGGCCGAGGATGTCTCGCACGCCCAGCAGGTCGGCGACGGTGTTGTGCGGACGGAGCGTCACGTTCTGCGCCAGGTAGTCGACGACACGGTTCGTCGTCACGCTGCCGCTCGTCGGGGTGAGGTCACCCGCGATGGCGCGCAGCAGGGTCGACTTGCCGACACCGTTCAGGCCGATCAGGCCCGTGCGGCCGCGGTCGAAGGCGCCCGCGACATGATCGAGGGCAGGGGAGCCGTCCGGCCAGGCAAAAGTGAGGTCGTGAAGCACGACAGAAGGACGAAAAGCGGGCATGCGAATCTCCGGTTTGTGTCAGGGGGTGCTGACACGAGAGACGCAAGAGGGTGCGCGAGTCGGTCAGCGATGTACGCCGGAACCGAAGCCCGCCATGACCCATCCTTCGATTCGCTCCCTCTCACACGCGGCCGGAGTGCCGCAGGAGCGCGGCAGCAAGTTTGCCACACGAGCCGCGGCCGGTCACGCCTTCACGAACGGTCCCGACATGCCGCGCGGCATCGAACTACACGGCGTGTCGCGTCCGCTCGCGAACGCGTGACCCGCGAGCGGGCGCGCAACGGGCGAGGTAGGCCGACGAGCTGCTACTCGCGATAACAGCGCCGTCAACCCCCTCGCGTGAGCCCACACCCAGGGCGAAGATGAGCACATGAACTCTCAGGACGACAAGGACGACAAGATCGACGGTCCGATCGGTAAGCCCAGCCAGGCCGAGGGCGGTGAGCCCGGACCTGCGTCACAGGCCGCCGAACCACTGCCCGGCGAGGGACACCCCTCGCCGGCCGACGGTGGAGAGCCCGACGCGTGACTCTCGCTACATCGCGGCGCCGGTGTAGGAGTACTTGACGAAGACCTCCGACGCGATGCCGGCTTCGTCGAGCACGCCCTGCACGGCGGTCAGCATGTACCTCGAGTCCCACCCCATGTACAGGAACGTCGACTCGTCGAGCGCATCCCACTGTCCGTTCCAGGCCTGTTCGGGGTAGAGCGGCCCACCGCGGCGGGCGCTGAAGGCGACGACGTGCTCGCGGCCGTCGGCCCAGAGGCGCTTGAAAATGCGGTTGAAGAGGTACTTGATGTCGTAGACCTCCCAGTGCTCGCCGCGGTACTCGACGTACTCGAATTCGCGCTCCCACCCGCGTGGCCAGCCGCGTCGGCGCACGGCATCGAGGATCGGCGTCAGCCCGTCGTCGTCGATCGCGATGACCTGCGGCCGCGCCCAGATCTCGACGAACGCCTCGGTCAGTGCTGCGGTACGCGCGGTGATCGCTGCGGTGCCCCAGGCATCCGTTCCCATGATCGCGGTCGTGAGAGTCACCCGGCTCTGCGGATACAGCGCGTCCCGCTTCTCGGGGAAGGATGCGTCGAACCCGCGCTCGGCGAGCGGCGTCTCGACGAGCGTGAGGTTGCCGAGGGTCGGGGCGAGGGCGCGGTGACTGTTCTGCTCGTCTTCGCTGTAGTCGGCCCAGGTGCGTTCGCCGTCGCCCGTCCAGGTGTCGGCGGGCGCGAGGGGGAAGACGTGCTCGAGCTCCAGTCCGTCGTGGCTCTCGACACCCGCGAGGCGCCCCAGTACGTAGGCGGCGTGGGGGAGAGCGCCGTACTTGAGCTCGACGCGGACGCGCTCGTTCGACGGCATGATCCGCGCGATCGCCCGGACCAACGCATCCGGTCCGTCCTCTCGAGCGCGGCAGAGGCGGGCGACCAGCCGGTCGTTCGACAAGCCAGAGACCGTGCGGCGCAGCAGGAGCGACTGGATGTTCTCGAGCGTCGCGATCAGTTCGGCACGTTCGATCACCCCGAGCGCATAGTCGCGGTAGGCGCGCATGACCAGCGGATATATGGCGCGGCCGAAGGTGTTGACATAGCCCAGTTGGCGGCTGATTTCGGCGTCCGGCTCCTGCGACGGATCGAGCAGGATGCGGTAGATGTCGGAGTAGTCGCGCCACTCGGCCGCATTCGCTCGCAGCGTGTCGAGATCGAGGCGCGGGAAGCGCTGACGGAAGGCGTCGTAGACGCTGCGTTCGCCCGCTACGGCGACTTCGCGGCCGGTCGTCATGACGAGGAAGTGGCGCCAGAAACTCGCGATCGCCTCGCCCGTGTTGCGCTCGATCGGCACCCAGTAGGCGTCTTCTATCTCACTCTGCTCGGCGTGCGAGAGGCCCATCAGCACGTAGTTGTGGATCAGCTCGTGGTCGCGCAGGGGCTCGCCCGTGGAGTTCAGGCTCTCGAAGATCTGCTGGGCGTTCGCGCCCGACCCGAGCGTGATCGCGACATGCTCGAGCTTCTGCAGCCCACGCCAGATGCGGGGCACTTCGTCCAGCCGGACCTGGCTGCGGAAGAACGCGTAGTTGTCGTCGAATCTCGACTCGCGGTAGGCGTCTTCTGGCTCGCGCTGCTCGCCTCGCCGGTCGAGCACGACGCTCTCGAACACGCGGGCCCACGCCCGGTGCGGGCGGAGCTTCGTGTGATCGGGGTCGTCTGCCCGCACGAGCACCCGTTCTAGTTCGGCGGCGAGCTCGGGGTCGTCGTCCTGCACGGTGTGGTGGAGGGCCGCGACGAGCAGCATGAGCGTGGTGATGCGCTGTTGCCCATCGATCAGCACGAGCTCACCGGGGGCGGTCGAGGCATCCGTGTCCGCGCTCACGGTCGAGAGGATCGACCCAATGAAGTGCATGTTGCGGTCGTCGAGGTCTGCGACCGCACGGATGTCGCCGAGCAACTGTTCGCACCCGCCGATGTCCCAGCGGTACTGGCGCTGATAGACGGGGACGACGATCGCGGTCTCGGGTGCCGAGAGCCAGGCGACCGTGTTGACCGCGACGGCGTCGACGTTGGTGGCACTGCCCATGGTGTCGCTCAGCCCCTCGCAATACGTCGGAATCGCCGGGGTCGCCCCGCGCGGGCTCCAGTCTAGGCATCCGTCCTTCGCGCGCCCTCGCCCACTCGCCGCCCCGTGCCCCTCGCGGCCCTGGGCCCGCTCACCTGACGCAATGTGTCGGCTGACGGATGCCCGAGGCGACACTTTGCGTCGGGCGAGCCGCTCGGCTGTCACACATCGACCGTGCGACGCGTGCGGAAGGTCGATGTGCGACAGCGGAGCGGATCCGGGAGTGGATCCGGGGCGGGGTTATTCACGGCGGGGGTCAGGGGCGCGAAAAGGGCGCGGAGGTAGGCTTACCTAAGTTGGGCCTGTTAAAACGTGCTGGCCCTCTGACGAAAGGCATGTCACCTCATGGGTTACATCAAATCCGCCGCGCTCGAAGAGACCGGCTATGTCGTGCTCGACTCCTACAACCAGGAGCTCGACCCGAAGGAATGGCTCGACATCGAGTACAACGACTGGAAGTCCTCGGGCGACACGCGCTTCGCGCCGCTCGCCAGCGCTTTCGGTGACATCGAGTGCAACGGCTTCTGGAACCACAAGCCGCCGCGCACCGACAAGGACGGCGTCTGGATCGACTCGCAGATCGAGAAGGCGCCCAACCTCACGCGTCGCGCCATGGAGCCGGGCGCGAACGTCGGCCGCTGCCGCGTGATCGAACTGCAGCCGAACACCTACGCCGACTGCCTCTACAACCTGCACCAGGACGACAACAACCGTCTGAACCCGGATGGCACGGGCTGGGTCGTTCGCGGATTCTTCAACCTCACCGACGACAAGACGAGCTACTTCGTGCTGCGCGACAACCGCACCGACCCCGAGGGTGAGGTGCGTATCGCCCTCCCCGCAGGTGCCCAGCTGATCGTCGACACGCAGCGCCTCTGGCACGCCGCGACCCACCCGGGTACCGAGCCGCGCTACTGCCTGATCACGTCGTGGACGTCGGGCCCCGAGCTCGACGCCTACATCGAGAAGTACAACGGTGTGGCTCACGTTCCGAGCTTCGAGGTTCCGCAGGACGAGCTCGACGCAGGCCAGGCCGAGCAGACCCGCCGCCTCGCAGCGCGTGCCGCGTTCTACGCCGCCAAGGGTCAGGCCGAGAAGGTGGCGATGAGCGAGGCCTGAGCCCCGCGCATCCGCGGGCGTTTCGTCTCGGCCTGCGGCCTCGCTCAACGACCGGGGGTTTGTGCGGCCTCGCTCAACGACCGGGGCCACGCAACCCTCGGTCGTTGAGCGAGCTCAGCGAGTCGAAACGCCCGCCCCCGTTACTCGTAGCGCAGCGACTCGACCGGGTCGGCGTTTGCGGCCCGGGCCGCGGGCAGGGTTCCGGCGAGGAACGCGATTCCCATGACGATCAGGATGACCGTCGCGATCGAGATCGGGTCGAACGCCAGGAGCGTGAGGCCCGGCAGGTCGGCCAGCAACGTGTCTGCGAGCGCCGAGCTGAGCGCCGTGCCGACGAGGATCGCAACCGCGGCCCCGATCGCGCTACCCAGGAAGCCCAGGAACGCGGCCTCGAGGCTGAACAGGCTGAATACGCGGCCCGAGCCCATGCCCATGGCCTTCATCAGCCCGATCTCGCGCGTGCGCTCCTGCACCGACATGTAGAGCGTATTGACGATGCCGAAGCTCGCGGCGAGCAGCGCGATGATGGCGAAGGCGTTCAGCACGAGCACGATTCCGGCGATGATGGCGGAGAACGTGCCGAGCTGATCGGCAACGGTTGTGCCGGTGTATCCCTCAACCTCGAGCCGCTCCTTCAGCGCGTCGATCTCTTCGGTCGTGGCGTCCGGGTCGAACCAGATGCTGGCTTGTGCGAACCGCTCCTGCTCGGCGGCGGGTACCCCGATGTTCTGGAGCTCGACGAGAGCGTCCGTGAGCGCCTGGTTGGGCGTGACCGTCGTCGTCGGACCCGCGAACGCCTGCTCGGCCACGCCGGTTACGGTCGCCTCGACCGTATGCGGCTGGCGTTCGGCATCCGTGATCCCGAACGTCACGGTCTGCCCGATCGCCGACTCCGCATCGTCGAATCCCAGGGGTTCGACCAGCGAGAGGGGGAGGGTGACCTCGGGCGCGTTGGAGGAGTCGTCTGGTTCCGAGCCGGTGGCCAACTGGATGGTTTGGCCCGCCACCAGGCGACCGACGCCCGTTACGTACGGCGTGCCGTCCTCGAACTGCACGTAGTCGGCGTTCACCGAGATCGTCGGCTCGACACGAAGGACCCCATCGATCGCGGCCAGCGCGTCGAGGTCTGTTTGGTCGAGGGCGACGACGGTGCTGCCGGGCGCGGCGGTGGGGCCCGCCGCGATCGCGTCGGGGTTGTATTCGATCGGTCCGCCGCCGGCGGCCACACCCGCGCCAGAGGGCTGCGTGACCGTCATGACATCCGTCGCGCCGATCGAGCTGACGGTGTCGTCGATGTACCGGTTGATGCCGGTGCCGAGCCCGTTGGTGAGCACGAGGGTGAACGCTCCGACGAAGATCGCGAGGATCGTGAGGGTTGTCCGAACCTTCGAGCGGAAGGTCTGCGAGACGGCGGTGGTGATGAGGTCTGAGGTCTTCATGCCGCCACCGCCTCGTCCGCGACGATCAGGCCGTCTCGGATCAGGATGCGGCGGTCACATCGCGCCGCCAGGTCTTCGTCGTGCGTCACGATGATCAGCGTGATGCCGTGCTCACGGTTGAGTCCGAAGAGGATGTCTTCGACGACCGCGCCGGTAGCGGTGTCGAGGTTTCCGGTCGGTTCGTCGGCGAAGATGACACGCGGGTCGTTGACGAGAGCGCGCGCGATGACGGTGCGCTGCTTCTGTCCGCCCGACAGGTCGAGGGCCTTGTTGCGGGCCTTTTCGTCGAGTTCGAGCTGCGCGAGGGTGGCCATGCCGCGGCGTTTGCGCTCGCGACGGCCGACCCCGGCGATCTTCATCGGCAGCATGACGTTATCGAGCACGGTCGTGCCGGACGTCAGGAAGAACTGCTGAAACACGAATCCGAACGTGCGGTTGCGGGTGCGGTTGAGGGTCCGCCCCCGCAGGGAGCGGGTATCGGTGCCCTCGAGGTCGATGCGTCCGCTTGTCGGCTGGTCGAGGAGAGCGAGCAGGTGCATGAGGGTCGATTTGCCCGACCCGCTCTTGCCGACGATCGCGACGCTTTCGCCGGCGCGAATGTCGAGGCTGACACCGCAGAGGGCATCGAAGCGGTTGGCGCCGCGTCCGTAAGACTTGTGGACGTCGGTGACCGAAATCAGCGGGGCGGTCATGTGTGTGCCTTTCGGGTGTATGAAGTCATCTCCCCAGAGTCGCCGGCCACGGTCGGCGGCGCGTCCTGCGAGCGGATGCATCCAGCTACTGCGTTCGCGGTATGGCCCCTGCCACGAGGGGACGACGCGTGCGGCCCGTGCGCGCGCCACACTGGTGTGATGAGGGACGGGGAATACGACGGGCCGTGGGCGATCCCGCATCGCCGCCTGCCCGCGTGGGTCGGTGATCTCATCGCGGCGGCGTTCGTCGTGGTGGCTGCGGTCGTGCCATTTCCGGCTCACGAGTTTCGTCCGCACAGTCCCCTCGTCGTGGTGATCGCACTGCTGCCGGCCGTCCTGCTGCCGCTGCGGCGGCGCTGGCCGCTGGCCGTCCTCGTGGCATGCCTGGGGTGCTACGGCATCGCGGCGCTGCTCGGTACCGTCGCCCCGGGGGTCGTGCTCGCCGCAGCTATCGCCATGTTCGGCGTCGCGAACCGTTCGACCCGGCGACGGGCGCTCATCACGATGGCGGCGGCCGTCCCCGGCATCGTTCTGCTGAGCGCGCTCGCCGCGATCGGAGACGTCTTCGACCCCCGTACCTTCCAGTTCGCCTTCGTGATGGCATTCGCGGCGGCGGCGGGTGACGCGACACGCTCGCGGCGCGAGTACATCAGCGAGATGACGGAGCGGGCTCGGCGCGCCGAGAAGACGCGCGAGGCCGAGGCGCAGCGTCAGATCACCGAAGAGCGCTTGCGCATTGCCCGTGACCTGCACGATGCCGTCGCGCATCAGATCTCGGTCATCAGCCTGAATGCGGGCGTGGCGTCGACGTCGCTCGAGACACGTCCCGAGAAGACGCGCGAGGCGCTCGCGAACATCCGCACCGCATCGCGTAGCGTGCTGGCCGAGATCGGCGATCTGCTCGAGATGCTGCGCGCCGACGAAGGCGGCGAGGACGAGGCATCCGTTCGTCCCCCGCAGCCGGGACTCGAGCGCCTGGACGACCTGGTCGAGCGTTTTCAGCAGACCGGCCTCGATGTGGGGGTGCGGCGAGAGGGCGACCTGACGGTCGTGCCCGCCCCGCTCCAGCGCATCGCGTACCGCGTCGTGCAGGAAGGGCTCACCAATGCGCACAAGCACGGCGCCCTACGCCGCGCGCACGTTCTGCTCGAGGTGGGCCCCGAGGTGTTGGTGGTCGTCGTGACGAACCCCATCCGCGATGACGAGCCCCGGGAATCCGACGCACGAGTCGGGCACGGGCTCACCGGTCTGCGCGAGCGGGTCGCGGCGGTCCGCGGTTCGGTCCAGGCGGGCGCGACACCCGGTGGGTACCGACTCTCGGCAAGCCTGCCCCTCGCGAGACGTCCAGAGGACAGCGCAACATGACAATGGTTCTGGTCGTGGACGACCAGTCGCTCATCCGTTCGGCGGTGCGCGACCTGCTCGAAAACGCCGAAGACATCACGGTCGTGGGGGAGGCGGCCGACGGCGCCGTGGCCATCGCGAGATCGGCCGAGCTACGACCCGACGTGGTGTTGATGGATATTCGGATGCCTCAGGTCGATGGGATCGCGGCGACCGAGGCGATCTGCTCCCACCCGGCGCTCGCGGAGACGCGCGTGCTGATCCTGACGACGTTCGAAGAGGACGAGTACCTGGTCGCGGCCCTGCGGGCCGGAGCGAGCGGATTCATCGGCAAGGGTGCGGAGCCCGACGAGATCGTACGCGCGGTGCGTGCGATCCATGCCGGCGATGCTCTGCTCTCGCCCGCGGCAACGCGCAGCCTGATCACGCGCTACGTGCTCCCGACTCGCGCACCGGCCGTCGGGCTGGTGCCGCCCGAGTTCGCCCACCTGACCGAGCGCGAGCGCGAGGTGCTGTTGCTCGTGGCGCGCGGCCGGTCCAACCAGGACATCGCCGATGAGTTGTTCATCTCGCCCCACACGGCGAAGAGCCACGTCAACCGCATCATGACGAAGCTGTACGCCCACGATCGGGCGCAGCTCGTCATCCTCGCGTACGAGAGCGGCCTGCTGACGCCGGGGACGTGACCGCACGCCGTCCGGGATGGCTCGGGGCGGCACGCGTCCGGGCGGGGAGAGTTCGGGCGCAGCGGGCCCACTCGACATCGGCGCGCCGATAATGGAGACATGACGCCCCAGGCGCCGAGCGACAACGATGCCGAACTCGACGAGCGCGATGCCGACCTCACGCGAGGTGCCGATGAGCTGCGGGAATTGCGGCTGCGGGCATACGGTCCCGATGCCGACATCGAGTCGGACCCGACGGCGCTGGCGCGCTTGCGCGAACTTGAGGGGATGCGTCGCAGAGCCCCGGCGTCACCACTCGTCGCGGGGAAGCCGGGTTCGCTCCCCGTCGACGTGCGGAGTTCGGATGCTTCGGCCGCTGCGACCGGGACTGCTTCAGCTTCTGGACGGGCCGTCTCCGGTACCCCTGCCTCGCCCCGCTCTGGGGCAGGACGCCTCGCTCGGTGGTCGCGCAACCCGCGTGCCATCGCGATCGCAGCCGTCGCGCTCGTTGTCGGGATCGTTGTCGGGATCGTGCCCGGGCTGTTCACCGATCGACCCGATGCTTCGCTCCGTGTCGATCCCGCTTACGCCGATGAGCAGCTCACCACCGACTACCGCCTCTTCCTGCGTCAGATCGGTGCCGATATGGAGGACTTCGAGCGGTTCGAGGACTTCGCGGGCCTGCGGGTGTGGGGCACACTCGCGGATGCTCCGGTGCGGTGCGTTCTCGTGTCCGACGGCCCGCAAGACGTTCGCGCGCTCAGCTGCGTGCCGCGGGGACTCGATCCGGTCGCCGACATGATGGTGTACCCCGGCTCGCCCGTGCCTGGCGACATCGCGGAGCGTTTTCCCGACGCCGGCGATGGCACCGCGGTGCGCTTCACGCTCCTCGGCGACAGTGTCGAGGTTCGCGTCGTTCTGGCCGACGCCGAGTCCGAGTTTTCGTAGGTCTGTCGCGGACGAACCCGCGCGTGGATTCGTCGGGTCTTCGGGCGCCTCCCGTGGACAGCACTCCGGATAGATCGCCGCGCCGGGCCCGATTCACGTCGCCAGCGGCACCGCGGGCAACATACGGCCGGAGTGTTGTCCAGGCGGCCGACGGAGATCCCGATGAGGAATACTCTTGTTTTATGTTGTTTTGAGTTGTAATGTGTGGGAACAATGCGGCAGCTTGGCCGCGGCGAAACCAACGGGGGTCGACTCGCATGTACGCAACGGAGCGCCAGACCGCGATTGAGCGCCAGCTCTCATCGGAGGGCCGCGTTTCCGTCGTCGACCTCGCCCGGACCTTCGACGTCACGACCGAGACCGTGCGTCGTGATCTCGACGCCCTCGAACGCGCCGGTGCCCTTCGCCGTGTGCACGGGGGAGCGGTATCGCTAGACCGCACAAGCACGGTCGAGATCGCCGTCGCCGAGCGCGGCTTGCAGCGCGGCGTCGAGAAAGCGGACATCGCCACACGCGCGCTCGCCGCGATCCCGGCCGGCTTCCGCGGCTCTGTGTTCGTCGACGCCGGCACCACGACAGCGGCTTTCGCCCGGGCCCTGCCCGAGCACCTCCGCGCCGTCGGTGCGACGGCCGAGGTCGTCACGCACTCCGTTCCCATCGCCGCCGAACTCGGTGCGCGCGGCGACCTCGCCCTCTCGGTCATCGGGGGACGCGTCCGCGGGCTGACCGCGGCCGCGGTCGGTTCGTCGACGGTTCGCGCGATCGAGTCGCTGCGTCCCGATGTCGCGATCATCGGCACCAACGGGCTCGCCGCTCCATTTGGCCTGAGTACTCCCGACCCCGAAGAAGCTGCGGTCAAGCAGGCCATCGTCGAATCGGCGCGCCGGGTGATCGTGCTCGCCGACTCGAGCAAGGCAGGACAGGAGTACCTCGTGAGGTTTGCCCGACTCGAAGATATCGACGTGGTCGTGACGGATGCCCCGCTGCCCGGCGACCTCGCCGATGCCCTCGCGGTTGCGGGCGCGGAGGTGTGGCTGCCGTGATCGTCACCCTGACCGCCCACCCGGCGCTCGACCGCTCTGTCGCTCTCGACGCCGCGCTCCGACCGGGCGAGGTCCAGCCCGGCGCGCCGGGACGCGAGGATGCCGGGGGCAAGGGCATGAATGTCGCCCGTGCCATCCGGGGTGCTGGCCACGAGGTGCTGGCCGTTCTGCCGCTCGCTTCCGACGATCCGTATGCGGCTCTCTTGGCGGCCACCGGAGCCTGCGCCTATGTGGTGCCCGTCGCGGGGCACACACGCGTCAACCTCACCCTGACCGACCCGACCGGCGTGACCACGAAGATCAACCTGCCCGGCGCCGCACTCTCGCCCGCCGAGGCGGCGCAGATGATTCAGACCGTCGCCGCCGCCAGCGAGGGCGCCGAGTGGCTCGTGCTCGCGGGCTCACTCCCGCCGGGTGTCTCGGATGACTTCTATGTCCACGTCATCGACGCCGTGCGCGAGCGGTGGGGTGCGGCTGCTCCGCGCATCGCCGTCGACACGTCCGGCGCTGCTCTCGCGGCGGTCGTCGAGCGGGGCCGCCCCGACCTGATCAAGCCGAATGAGGACGAACTCGCCGAGCTCGCCGTGGTGGCGCTCGAGACCAGAGCCGACTCATCCGATCTCGTCCACCGTGTCATCGCGCTGGCGCAGGCGTTCGTGCCCGAGCGGGTCGGCGCAGCTCTGGTCACGCTGGGTGGCGATGGCGCTGTGCTGATCGACGCGGACGGAGCCTGGGTCGGAACCCCGCCGCCGATAACGCTCGTCAGCACGGTCGGCGCGGGCGACAGCTCGCTCGCCGGGTTCCTGCTGGGCGATGTCGACGGGCTCGACGCTGCGGGGCGGTTGCGTCGAGCCATCCAGTACGGATCAGCCGCGGCATCCCTGCCCGGCTCTCAAGCCCCCACACCCGCAGACCTTCCCACGGGACCCATCGACGTTTTTCCTCTCAAACCCTGACGTACCCACAGCACCACCGACCACAGGAGGTCATCGCAGTGTCAGACACCATCACCACCGAGCTCGTCAGTCTTGACGTCGATCTCGGCACCGACAAAGCCGCGGTCATCCGTGCGCTTGCCGAACGCGTCGCCGCGCAGGGCCGCGCAACCGACGCCTCGGCGCTCTTCGACGCGGCCTGGGCGCGCGAAGAGACGGACGAGACCGGACTGCCCGGCGGCATCGCGATCCCGCACGCCAAGACCGCGGCCGTCACCGTTCCCTCGCTCGCCTTCGCGCGTCTGACGCCGGGTGTCGACTTCGGTGCCGAGGACGGACCTGCCGACCTCGTCTTCCTCATCGCCGCGCCCGCGGACGCCGCTGAGGCGCACCTCGCGGTGCTGTCGAAGCTTGCCCGCAACCTCATGCAGGACGATTTCACCTCCGCCCTGCGCGCCGCGAAGACCGACGCCGAGGTCGTCTCGATCGTGCGAGTCGCGATCGGCGAAGAGGATGCGGCGGCCCCGGCTGGCGCGCCGCTCGCCACGGACGCCGCCCCGATCGCCGAGCCCGCGGTCGTCGCTCCGGTCACGCCCGAGCATGGTTCCCGCCCGCACATCGTCGCGGTCACGGCCTGCGCCACCGGCATCGCCCACACCTACATGGCCGCCGATGCCCTCGCGGCTGCCGGGGTCAAGGCGGATGTCGACGTGATCGTCGAGCCGCAGGGCTCGAGCGGCTACAAGGCCATCGATCCCGCGATCATCGCCGCCGCCGACGCCGTGATCTTCGCGGTGGATGTCGACGTGCGTGAGCCGCAGCGGTTCGCCGGCAAGCCGGTCATCCGCACGACGGTCAAGCGCGGCATCGACCACGCAGACGCGCTCGTCGCCGAGGCTGTGGCCGCGGCATCCGATCCCACTGCCGACCGCGTAGCGGGCTCCAACGCAGACGGGTCGGCCGCGGCGGCGAGCACCAATACCGCCAACGAGTCGGTCGGGGCGCGCATCAAGCGCTGGCTGCTCACGGGTGTCAGCTACATGATTCCGTTCGTCGCGGGTGGCGGTCTGCTGATCGCGCTCGGCTTCTTGCTCGCCGGGTACCAGGTGACCGACTTCGCGTCGACCGTGATCATCGACAACTCGATCGTGGATCTGCCCGAGGGTGGACTCGGTCAGTACCTCGGCTCGGTCGCCTTCATGATCGGTGCCACCTCGATGGGCTTCTTGGTGCCGGTGCTCGCGGGCTTCATCGCCTTCGCGATCGCGGACCGGCCGGGTATCGCACCCGGTTTCGTCGCCGGTGCCGTCGCGGGTCTGATGGGCGCCGGCTTCATCGGTGGCATGGTCGGTGGCGTGCTCGCCGGCTTCATCGCGTGGTGGATCGGTCGGCTTCCCGCCCCGCGTTGGTTGCGTGGCCTGATGCCCGTCGTGATCATCCCGCTGGTCGGGTCGATCTTCGCCTCGGGTCTGATGGTCTTGCTGCTCGGTCGCCCGATCGCCCAGCTCGTCATCTGGCTGTCGGACTGGCTGAACAGCCTCACGGGTGCCTCGGCGATCGGGCTGGGAATCATCCTCGGGCTGATGATGAGCTTCGACCTCGGTGGCCCCGTCAACAAGGTGGCGTACACGTTCGCGACGGCGGGCCTTGCCGCGGCATCGACGAGCGACATCTACTCGGCGCCGTACCTCATCATGGCTGCGGTCATGTGTGCCGGAATGGTTCCGCCGCTCGCGATGGCCCTGGCCTCGACCATCCTCGCCCGTAACTCGTTCACGCAGGTCGAGCGTGAGAACGGTAAGGCGGCCTGGCTGCTCGGTGCCGCCTTCATCTCGGAGGGCGCGATCCCGTTCGCCGCGGTCGACCCGCTGCGCGTCATCCCGGCTTCGATGCTCGGTGGCGCGGTCACCGGTGCGCTCAGCATGGCATTCGGTGTTTCGTCTCTCGCCCCGCACGGTGGCATCTTCGTGTTCTTCGCGATCAACCCGATCTGGGGCTTCTTGATCGCCCTTGTCGCGGGTGTGCTCGTCGCCGGCTTCGCGGTGGTCGGGCTGAAGAAGTGGGTCCGTAAACGCGAGCCGGTCGGTTCGCTTTCGTCAGCGGGCGCGGTTCCCGTCTCCGCCTAGGCATTGCTCGCAGAACGGATGGCTCTCCTCGAAACTCTTCGGGGGGAGCCATCCGCCTGCGTGGCGGTGAGCCGGCTCAGGTGTTCTGCGAGGGCGCGCTGCGGTCTCTTTCGCCCCGGTGCACGAGTGCGCTGATGGGTTGCGCGAGCATGAGCAGCAGCAGCGGGTACAGGCTCGTGGCGGGGAAGATCACCGCGATGACGAGCGCCAGCACACCGAGGGGGACTGTCAGCCAGTCGGTCCATGAGGTTCGAGGGGCTGGGACATCCGGTCCGCGCAGCCCGCGACGCACGATGATCGTCTTCTGCAGGCGGATTGCGACGACGGTCGCGAGGATGGTGGCGATGTACACACCCGAGCCGACCGCCGTGGTGCCCGCCGCCTCGACCACGAGCACGGTCGGGAGGGGCAGGAACGCGATGCCGGCGACCCAGAGCAGGTTGGCGTTGATGAGCGACGGGGTCGAGGCCACGACGTCGATGTAGACGTGGTGGTGCATCTTCCAGAATGAGGCGATCAGCGCGAAGCTGAGGGCCGCGGCGAACAGACCCAGCACGTTGTCGGTGAAGAACGTCACGGCGTTGTCGGATCGGGCTTGCTGCGCCGCGTCGACCAGTGGCAGCACGATCAGGGTGATGGCGATCGCGACGACCGCGTCGGTGAAGGTGACGAGGCGTTCGACGCCGCGACTGCGCAAGCGTGCCTGGTGCGATTCAGCGGGGGACTCCATGCCCCACATTCTGTCGGCTGAGGCCTCGGTGAGTCACGACGACAGGCTCAGTGGCCGGGCGACTCGGTGAGCGGACACGCTAAAACGGAGGGGGATCCGTGTTTGGCGTGAAGTGGACTGCGGGTGGTGGCTTGTCGATGTAGACGTGACCACCCGGTGACGTCCACTCCAGCACCCCGCCGCCCAGTTGGCGGACCGTCCAGGCGGTTTCGCCCTTTAACGTGTGGTGCCGTTTGCATAGGCATGCCAGGTTGCACACATCCGTGACACCGCCAAGGGCGTAATCGAGGGTGTGGTCTCGGTCGCATCGATGGGCCGGCTGCCGACACCCGGGGAACCGGCAATGCTGATCCCGAGCCCGGAGGAATCGCTTCATGTCCGCTGAGGGTGTGTACCGGTCGACGGCGAGCACGCATCCGGTGATCGGATCAGCAAGCACCCGATCCCACCCCGGTGCGTGGCGCGCGAGCTGGCGGGCAGTTTCGGCGTCAATCGGGCACCTGCCAACCAGCTGTGCAGGTTCATCCGTGACTCCGGCCAACGCGAGAGCGGGCACGGTGATGTTCACGATTGCCTGAATCGCACCTAGGCCACCGAACCCGTCGGACATGCCCGCGCCGGTCTGCGCGTCGGGTGCGGTGGTCAAAAGCATGTCCGCGATGAGGTCGGCCCGGATCTGATCGAGCGTTCTGGCATCGGTCGGGTCCGCGGTTTTGATCGCCTTGGCCTGCTGCGTGATCCGGTCATGCATACCGTGTGCCAGAACCGCGGGTTGCACGGTACTGAACTCGGCCATCCCATCCCCGATGTCCCGCACATAGGCACCCCGCGACGCGCGAGCTTGCTGATGACGCTCCGCAATAGTCCGCGGTTGCAATGACTCCGCCAACCGTGCGAGCGAGGACCCGAGCCGCCCGGGTGTCGTCGACTCCGCGCGAACCACAGCCTCTGATTCGAACTCCGAGCGTGCCGGTTCCGGAAGCGTCAGTCCGTGTTCCATGATGACCGCTACATGTCCGGTGCTGATGCGGCCTTCACCCCACGCTTCGAAGGTGGCGGGGAAGGACTCGTTCAAGACCGCGGCCTCATTCATCCGATTCTGCACGGTCCGGTCAGAGACCTTCGCGGCGGCGCCCAGCTCGGCGGCGAGAGCGCGATACGGGAGTTCTGCTTCGCGTGAGGACGGCGAGGTGAGCGCGGCAACACGACGCTTGCCTAGGTCAGCTGTGCGAACCAGCACGCGCGCTTGCGCGGCCTGCGCTCGCGCGACTACCGCAGACGCTTCTTCGTACTCGTCCGCGAGGGTGCGAGCCTCGAGGTCGATCTCACTCAGAATCGAATGCATGTTCGATATTCTACGGATCGGCTCCGACATCCGATTCCCGAAAAGGCCTGGATTGACGCGAGTTTGTGGCCGCAGCGATGAGACTTCTCTCATCTGAGCAGCCCGCGCTCCAGGCCACCCGCATCCCGTGCAGGAGACCTCACGGATGTCCCGTTTTCAGGCTTCGTTGATGACAGAGGTGGAGGTTCGCGGATGGTCGGGGTCAGCCCGGAGGTGTGACGATGACGTAGTCGTCGGTCGCCCGGGCGCGTACCGCGGGGCCCTTGACATCCGCGGGCTCGTCGATGCGCGAGACGGCGAGGGTCTGGCCGATGCGTGCGAGGCGAAGCATCCGGTGTCCTAGATATCGATCGATTCGCCGGGTTCGATCGCGAGGAATTCGCCGCCGGTTTCGGTTGCGGCCCACTGGAGGCGGGCACGGTGCATGTCGCGGCCGACGACCGAGAGGGTCATGTCGTGGGTGCCGAAGGCGCGCCGGGGTGCGACGGCGAGGACGAAGTCGATGGCGTCGGAGATCTTGAGCCAGGGTGCGCCGAGGGGTGCGGCGAGCACCTTGACGTCGACGCCTTCGGGTACGGCGTAGGAGTCGCCCGGGTAGTAGAAGACGTCGTTGACGAGCACGCCGACGTTCTGGATCTGGGGGATGGAGCTGTGGATGATCTCGTGTGCGCCGCCGAAGAAGCGGAGGGTGAAGGGTTCGATGTCGACGGTGTCGCCGGGGCCGACGACGGTGATGTCGTAGCCCGCGGCTGCGGTGGCGACGCCTTCGGGTCCGTATATGGGCACGCCGGGGGAAGCTTTGCGGATGCGGTCGAGTTGTTCGGGCGTCCAGTGGTCGGGGTGTTCGTGGGTGAGCACGACGGCGACGACGCCGGTGAGGTCGGGGAAGGGGGTGCTGAGGACGCCCGGATCGATGATGAGGGAGTGCCCGGCTTCTTCGAGCAGGAGGGCAGCGTGTTCGTTCTTGGTCAGGCGCATGCTCTGAGTCAACCGCTTTTTCGAGCCCTCGAGCAAGCGTCGCGGCGTGGCGCGCGCTGATCGAGGTGCCTCATCTAGAAGTGAGCGCGAAGGGTGATGCGGTGCCTCACGTATGGTGAGCGCGAGGCTTGCGGTTCATTTGGTTGTTTGGAGTCGACGGATCGACGTTTCTAAGGATGTCATGTCGAGGTGTCGGCTGGTGGTCATGGCTTCGGTTTTGGCTTGTGATAGCTCGATGAGTTGGAGCTGGATCTGGTTGATCCGGCGGGTCAGATCGGCGGGGTTGATCCCGGTGATCCGGGCCTGAACGACGTCGGCTTGCTCGGCGGTGAGGACCCCAGAATCGCGCACTCGCTGCCAGGGTGTCTTCGGTGCGTCGTAGAGGCGTGTGCGGCGCCCGCTGGCCGCGGTGGCGTATGCGGTGGGCTTCTTCGTCGGGGTGAAGAAATTCAACCGTAGTGAGACGAGCCGCCAGAGCTCGTTCAGCAGCGCGAGCTCGTCCGGGGTGTCGTAGCGCCAATGGAACGCGTGTTTGCGGACGACGTGGTTGTTCTTCGACTCGACGGTCGCTTGGTCGTTTTTCTTGTAAGGGCGGGACCGGGTCTGGGCGATGTCACGGGCTTGGAGCCAGTCCGCGACATCATGGTTGATGAACTCCGATCCGTTGTCCGAGTCGAACACGCGCAGCTCGAATGGGAACATGTTCTGCAGATCGCCGACAGCGCCGACGATCCACTTGGCCGCGTTGTTGCGGATCGAGGCGTTCTCGGTCCACCCGGTGGCGATGTCGGTCATCGTCAACGTGCGTGCGAACTCGCCGACGAACGTGGGTCCGCAATGCGCGACGGTGTCCGCCTCGATCACCCCGGGTGCCGTGACCGGGGCATCCCCGACCTTCGACAACCCGATCGAGTTGCGCAGCAGCGGTGACGGGATCGTCGTAGAGATCCCCCGCAACTGCATCGCCCGACGTGCCGGGCTCAGATACCGGTCGATCGTTGCCGGACTCATTGTCTGAAGCTCGACGATCGTCTGCGGTGTCACGAATGGCTTGTCGAGGTCGCCGGCAGCGTGCAGCAGCGGCATCCACAGCTCCAGCATCACCACGAGGTACTTCCCGCACGGCATGCCCATCAGCGCCCACACATGCTCCAGCAGCCGCCTCGAATCATCGCTATACGTCTTGGCCCGCAACTGGCGTCTATCGACCTGCTTCGCCGGATCCGGCAGCACCGGCCCCGTCAGCATCCGCCGCGCCGTTGATCGGCCCATCCCCGTCGTGCTCATCACCTCGTCAAGGATCCGGGCCTTGTCGTGCTTCGATGCTTTCCGGTACGCGTCACGGAGTTTGTTCGTCACCTGTCGCCTCGCGGCCATCTCAATCTTGCCTTCCACACAGGCAAGCTTCGCGCTCAAAGTATGTGAGGCACCAACACACCCCACGCGCTCAAAGAAACTGAGGCACGTCGCTGATTTGTCGCCTCCGTCGTGGCGTGGCATACTTGTCAGGTTGTCTTGTGAGGCCCCATCGTATAGCGGCCTAGTACGCCGCCCTCTCACGGCGGTAACGCGGGTTCGAATCCCGCTGGGGTCACAAACGACAAAATCCCCCGGATTCCCGGGGGATTTTTTCGTTTCCGTCCCCATCGGGACGAGGCCCCGTCACCCGCGGGTGGGCCCACGCGGCAGAGGCTCCGCGCGCCGCATCGCGGCGTGTGGAGGAGCGGTGGGGGCGAATCCCGCCCGGCGTTCCGAGTCCCAGCGGGGCGCTCCATGAGCGCTCCGCGTCACCTCGTTTCTTGAAGCGCGGTGTTTCTTGAAGCGCGGTGTTTCTTGAAGCGCGGTGTTCCGAGCCCCGGTGTTTCCACGCGCGGTCAACCGTCAGCGGTGCCACACCCGCAGCCCGACAAGTGGTGCCGCATGCAGGAAGTCACGATCGGCGGTCAAGAGCATGTGCCCGTGCCGGATGGCAAGCTGCGCGATCAGCGCGTCGACGGTTCCGATCTGCACACCACCCGCGCGGCAGGTGTTTCGAAGGTCGGCGGCCGCGACGTAGTCGTCCCGGTCGGGCTCCACCAGAGGCATTGCTGCGAATCGCTCGAGTATTTGCGTCCGTCCGCGCGCGGGAACGACGCCCTGGAGTAGTTCCTGAAGGATGAGCCCTGTCGTCACGACGATGTCGTCACCGCCGAGCGCGCGCACGAGTTCGTCGACCTCTGTACTCGCCGCCGGACGATCGCGTCGGAGCGCAAGCGACCAGACGCTCGTGTCGACCAGCAGGCTCATTCGCGCGAGCGTTCGGCCTTGTAGTCGAACGAGTCATCCCACTCCAGGCCGCCGATGAGTTCCAGAATTCGCGCCTGCTCGCGGCGAGCGATGAACTCTTCGAGCGCAAGCGTAACCGCGGCCTTCTTCGATTTCTCCCCGCTGATCTGGAATGCGTGGTCGAGAAGTTCTGGGTCGATTGCGAGATTCGTGGCCATGTGCGCCTCCTTACACAGAACACTACACATGCGAATGACATCACTGCTGCATCAGCCCCTGCCAGATGCCGGCAATGGCACCTGGCCCCGCGTCACCTCATCTTGCGCCGCTGCAATTCCCTGCGTCGCTCCGTCTTCTCCATGGCTCAGACCCCCACGCCACCCAGCTCCGCGCGAACGATCGCCGCGCCGGCGCTCAGCGCCCCGAGCTTCGCCAGCGCAACACCGCGCGGCAGCGGCGCCATGCCGCAGTTCGTGCTCGCGATGAGCTTGTCGGGATCGACGAACGCTAGCGCCCGACGCAACGTGTCGGCCACGGCATCCGGTGTTTCGATCGTGTCGCTTGCCACGTCGATCGCGCCCAGCATGACCTTTTTGCCGCGGAGTAGCTCCACGAGCTCCAACGGCACCCGAGAGTTGTACGACTCCAGCGAGATCGTGTCGATGGTCGACCTCTGCAACAGCGGGAACGATTCTTCGTACTGGCGCCACTCCGACCCGAGGGTCTCTTTCCAGTCCGTGTTCGCCTTGATCCCGTACCCGTAACAAATGTGCACGACCGTTTCGGCGCGCAGCCCTTCCGCCGCCCGCTCGAGTGCTGCGACTCCCCAGTCCTGAAGCTCATCGAAGAACACATTGAATGCGGGTTCGTCGAACTGGATGATGTCGACGCCCGCCGCCTCGAGCTCTCGCGCTTCGTCGTTGAGGATCGTCGCGAACTCCCATGCCAGCTTCTCGCGACTCTTGTAGTGGGCGTCGTAGAGGGTGTCGATCATCGTCATCGGACCGGGCAGCGCCCACTTGATCGGCTGGTCGGTCTGCTGGCGCAGGAATGCCGCATCCTGAACGAAAACCGGCTTCTCGCGACTCACGGCGCCGACGACGGTCGGCACGCTGGCGTCGTAGCGGTTCCGGATGCGTACGGTTTCGCGCCTTTCGAAGTCGACCCCGCTGAGGTGCTCGATGAACGTCGTGACGAAGTGCTGCCGGGTCTGCTCGCCGTCGCTGATGATGTCGATGCCTGCGCGGCGCTGCTCGTGCACGGCCGTGCGAAGCGCGTCTTGCTTGCCCTCGATGAGCTCGTCACCCTCGAGCTTCCAGGGCGACCAGAGGGTCTCGGGCTGCGCGAGCCAGAGCGGCTTCGGCAGGCTACCGACGATCGAGGTAGGCAAGAGCTTCTGCATGATCGATGACTTTCCGGTGCTCATCCGACGGGCGTCGGGTAGTTGGCGGCCCACTGGTTCAGCACCGTGCGGTGACGTCGTACGAAGTGCTCTTCGGTGTACTTGCCCTGCGTGACCGCGAGCTGGCTGCGCTCGACGCGGTCGTAGGCGATCTCGGTGCGCGAGTAGTCGTGCTGGTCGAGGCTCGGTCGGTAGATGGCCGGTGCGGCGGCGTTGGCGTTGTAGATCTCGGGTCGATAGATCTTCTGGAACGACTCCATCGTGCTGATCGTGCCGATGAGCTGCAGGTTCGCGTAGTCGTTCAGAAGATCGCCGCGAAAGTAGAACGCCAAGGGCGCGACGCTGCCAGCGGGCATGAAGTAGCGGGTGTGTAGCCCCATCTTCGCGAAGTATTCGTCCGTCAGCGAGGACTCGTCCTGCACGTATTCGACACCCAGAATCGGATGCTGGTTCTCGGTGCGGCGGTACGTCCGGCTCGTCGAGACGCTGATGCAGATCACCGGAGACATCCGGAATCGTTCCTGATACGCGGGGGAGTCGATGAAATTCTGGAACAGTTTGCCGTGCAGATCACCGAAGTCTTCGGGCACGGCGATATCGGTCGGGGCGTTCTTGATCGCCGGGAGCAGGACGCTGAAGTCGTAGTCGCGCACGTAGGACGAGAAGTTGTTGCCGACGATTCCGTGGTGACGCGTGCCGGTGTGCCGGTCGAGGATCTGGATGTCGAGGACTTCGAGCAGCGGAAACTCCTGATCCTCGCCCTCGGTGGTGAACTGCATCGCGACCGAGACGATCTCGAGTTCGAGGGTGTAGCGGTCACGGTTCGGGTTGTCCCAGTGCGCGAGGTCGTTGAACCGGTTGTCGATCATCGTCAGGGCATTGCGCAGGTTCTGCTGTCGGTGTTCGCCCCGGGCCAGGTTGGCGAAGTTGGTGGTGATGCGCGAACTGTCCGACGGTGAGTAGTCCTCGTCGAATCGGGTGGTGGTGATGTGGAACGTGAAGGCGTTCGTCATGAGCGGCCCATCCAGTGGCTGATCGGCCGGGTTCGGCCGTGCGGAAGTCGGTGGGTCCATGGTGGGGCTGAGGCCTACATATCGAGAAACTTGCCGGGACTATACCTCCGTATAGCCTTTACCTATGGCTCGCGATTCCAGCGGTATCACTCTCCAGCAGCTCCACTACTTCATCGAGGTCGCGGCAGAGGGATCGATCAGCGCGGCCGCCGACCTGCTGTATGTCTCGCAACCGACCATGTCGGCGGCGATGAAAGAGCTCGAGTCGCGGGTGGGCCATGCCCTGCTGCTGCGCTCCGCCCGTGGGGTGACGCTCACAACAGATGGCGCGGAGTTTCTGGGGTATGCCCGGCAGGTCGTCGAGCAGGCGGAGTTGCTCGAGCAGCGGTACCTCGGGCGCCCGCCGTCGCGTCGCCTGCTCGGGGTGTCGACGCAGCACTATTCGTTCGCGGTCGATGCGATGGTGCGGATGGTGAAGGCCAGCGGGGCGGCCGAGTACGAGTTCTCGCTGCGAGAGACGCGCACGTGGGACATCATCGAGGATGTGCGGACGCTCCGGAGCGAGCTCGGCATCCTGTATCGCAACGATTTCAATCGGAACGTCATCGATAAGTTGCTGCGGGATTCGGGGCTCGCGTTCCGCCCGCTCTTTCTCGCCGAGCCGCACATCTTCATCTCGCGGAAGAATCCGCTCGCCTCGCGAGATCGTGTGACGCTCGCCGATCTCGCGGATCTGCCGCGACTGACGTTCGATCAGGGCGCGAACAACTCGTTCTATTTCGCCGAGGAGATCCTCTCGACCCTGTCGAGCAAGCAAGAGATTCGGGTCTCGGATCGCGCGACGATTTTCAACCTGATGATCGGGCTCGACGGTTACACGATCTCGACGGGCATCATCAGCGACGACCTGGACCCCGAGATCACCGCGATTCCGCTCGACATCGACGAACGCATCGAGATCGGATGGATCGGCCACTCCGCCATCCCGCTGACCGAGCAAGCGCAGCGCTACCTCGCGGAGGTGCGTGCTGTGGTGGCGGGGTTTGGGGTGGTGCTGCTCGGGTAGGGGCGGGCGCGGCGTTCGACATCGCCTCGCGGTCAGCGGTTGGAACCGCCATCTCGAGCGTCTCAGCCTCTATTCTGGGGAACATGCTCACCCAGGCTGCGCTTGACCGCACTGCGCTCGCACGCGCCTGCGAACAATTCGGTGTTGCGCGGCTGCGGATTTTCGGTTCGGCGGTCAGCGTGAGTTTCGACCCTGAGACGAGTGATGTGGACTTTCTCGTCGATTTTCGCGCGGATGCGCCCGGGGGCATAGCGCCCTTTCTCGGTTTGAAGGACGCGCTCGAACGGATTGTGGGACGAGAGGTCGACCTGGTCGAGGCTGGTGCGGTTCGGAACCCCTACTTCGCCAAGAAGGCGTTCGGCGAGGCCGTGGACCTCTATGCGGCCTGAATCTGGTGCGCCCCTCTGGGACGCCGTCGACGCGGCGAAGACGATCGGTACGTTTCTCGCCGGTACGTCGCGAGAGGACTATTCGCGGGAGCTGATGCGCCGCCGCGCGGTGGAGCGCGAGTTCGAGATTATTGGCGAGGCGCTGAACACCCTTCGGCGCATCGATCCTGAAACCGCGGCCCGGGTTCCCGGACTGGCGAACGCCGTGGGGCTGCGGAACATTCTGATTCACGGCTACGCGGAGATCATCGACACTCGCATCTACGAGACGGCGGTGCAGGATCTGCCCGGACTGATCGACATCCTCGAGACGTTGCTCCACGAGGCGGGTGACCCCTGACCGTGACCATTCAGCACCAGAACGCGTTCGAGACCGGGATCATCGCGCGACGGTGATCTCGCCGATCACTGGTCGATCTGGGTCAATGGCAACTGGCGTGTGACGTTCCGGTTCGTTGGGCAAGACGTGGAACTCGTCGACCACCAGGATTACCACTGAGGAGGGAACGAACATGATGAAGAATCCGCCGCATCCCGGCTTCGTACTCGGGGAAGACGTGCTCGGGGAGCTCGGGCTTACCGTCGTTGAGGCTGCGGCCCGCCTCGGTGTATCTCGTGTGACACTCAGTCGTGTGATCCACGGTCACGCGGGGGTGAGCCCGAATCTCGCCGTGCGGCTCGAGCGTGCCGGGGTCGGCACCGCACGCGCGTGGCTCGCGATGCAGACGAACTACGACCTCGCCCAGGAGCTAGATGGCAAGGAGTACGACGTCCGTCCGCTCGTCGTCGCGTGAGGTCGCTGAGTAGTCGACGTCTTGGGTGCCACTGAATATTGCGCTTCAGCGACATCGAATATTGCGGGCCGGCGCTTCACTGGCCTGACGTTCAGTCTTCCAGCGTGCCCTGCTCCAGCTCAGCGAACTTCGTCGCCATGGTCGGGTTGCCCTTCGTGAGCTTCTTGATCGTCAGATCTTGCGCCTTGTCGTTCGCAAGCCGAAGGTTGTTCGCGGACTTGTGGAGCGCGTCCTTCGTTTTTTCGAGGTCTTTGATCGCCTCGTCGATGCGCTTCACTGCCTCTTCGAAGCCATCCGAAGCAAGTCGCCAGTTGCGCCCGAAGGTGCTCTTGAACTCTTCGACTTGCTGTTCGAAGTTGGTGATGTCGACGTTCTGCGCCTTCACCAGTGCGAGTTCGGCCTTGTACTTCAGCGAGTTCAGAGCCGCGTTCCGGAGCACCGTAATGATCGGGATGAAGAACTGCGGACGAACGACGTACATCTTCGGATATCGGTGCGACACGTCGACGATGCCCGAGTTATACAGCTCGCTGTCGGGTTCGAGTAGCGAGACGAGCACCGCGTACTCGCAACCCTTCTCGTTGCGGTCCTTGTCGAGCTCCTTGAGGAAGTCCTCGTTCTTGTGCTTCGTCGCCGTGCCGTCGGACTCGTTCTTCATCTCGAACATGATCGACAGGATCTCGGTTCCTGCGCCGTCGGCTTCGCGGAAGATGTAGTCGCCTTTGCTGCCCGTGCGTGCGTCGTTGTCTTTCTCGAAGTAGGCAGTCGGGAAGGCAGTCGCCCGGATCTGGTTGAACGTCGTCTCGCAGTGCTGCTCAAGTGTTTCGCCGACCATCTTGGTCGAGAGTCTCGCCTTGAAGTCCTTGAGGCGCTCGATCTGCTCGTCGCGATCCTTGATCTGCGTCTCGTACTTGTCCTTCAGCGCGGCTTCGGCGAGTTGCTTCTCCAGCTCGATCCGCGCCAGACCGCTCTTCAGCTCCTCGCGCTCCTTTTCGACCACGCCGACGGCCTCAGTGATGGCGAGCTTTCGCGCGACGGCATCGGCGTCGAGCTTCGCCTTCAGATCCTGAATCTCAGTGTCTTTCGCGACTGCCGCCTTCTGCAGCTCGTTGACGAGCTTGGCTTCCGCGATTTCGAGCGCTGTCTGCTTTTCGGTCTTCGCCTTCTCGAGCTCATTCGCCAGCGCGTTGCGCTGCTTCTCGGCGGTGGCCAACGACTCGGCTACTGCCAGCTTCTGCGCGGCCTCGGCAGCGTCGATCTTCGCCTTCAGATCCTGAATCTCAGAGTCCTTTTTCGCGGCTGCCGCTTGCAGCTCGGCGGTGACCTTCGCCTCGGCAAGTTCGATCGCCGACTTCTTGTCCTTGTCCGCGAGTTCGAGCCGTTCGTGCAGTTGATTCTCGAAATCGTCGTCGCGGACTTGCTTCAGGATGTCGGCGTAGCCAGCCTCATCGATGGTGAATGCTTTGCCGCAACTCGGGCAGAAGATCTCGTGCACGTCGGTTCCGTTCTCGATAGGTAACAGAGTGTGCCGCAAACGCCCCTGGATCTAGGGGAGAGATGTCGCGTTCGCGAGGAGCGCGGAGGCATTGGGATCCGCGACTTCATGGATGGGGCTTTCGTTCTCGAAGATGTTCTTCATGACCTGTTCGAGTTCCGTCTTGATGCTCACCCCAGATTCACCAAGGTCCGCGAGGTACATGTGAAGAGTCGAGCAGGCGCTGCGGTACTCGATCGCCTGCTTCACCTTGTCGCGCTGCTGCGATCGACTGGCGTAGTAACTCTCGATCGCCCCGAGCGAAAGCACATTCGTATTCGACTCACGCAACAGATCGATGAGTTCAGCCTTCTTTGCTTGGATGGCGCCGGTTGCAGACTCGAGAACAGCGAGCCTGTCTCCTTTCCGTCGAAACGCGAAGAACGCGTCAACAGCGCGACTCAACGCCTCGAACGACTCTGGGGTGTCGTCGAGCACTGATCGAGCGCTCTCCACGGCTCCCCAGAGGGCATGGGCTTCGCCCTTCGCTGCGATCTCCTTGGCCTCACCTTCGGTAATTTCGCGCGCTTCGGTGATCTCTTGATCCACCAGTTGCAGCAGGGCGCCGCGTGCGGTTCTTGCGAGTTCGCTCGGCTCAAGCTTGTCGAAACTGCCGATGAGCGCGTCGAGGTCGCATACGACGTGCACGGGTATCTCGAACTTCTTGAAGAATGAACGATAGCTCGCAATGTTGCCCTTGCCGTTGGTGCGGGCGAATGCGATGTTCATTTCGACTGCGTCCCACTTCGGGTTCAACAGCTTGGCAAGATGTGGCAGTAGAAGTGCGTCGCTGTCGCCTTCAACCAGCACTACCTTCTTGGCGAAGAAGCCAATGCTGTTGTTCTCGTGACAGATGATCTGAAATGCCGTCTTGGCAGATAGGTCGCTCCCGATCGATATTGGCGAAACCGTTGTGTGCGGAGAAGATGCCGGGTCTGGCCTCACCTTTCGGAACCTTACAAACGACTCAGTGGTGTCTGCATCGAAAAACATCGGAGAGTGAGTGGTGACGAGAACCGGGTAATCCTTGGCGAAGACTTCTAGCGCAGCGAAGAGTTGGCGCTGTGCAGGAGGGTACAGATAGAGTTCCGGCTCCTCGAACAGCAGCCAGTAATGGCCCTTGACAGTCCCGGCATTTGCTATTCCCGATGAGCGCAGCGACGTGTAGGCGCGAAGGATGGCGAACGCTACGGCGCGTTTCAGCCCGTCGCCCTTGGAAACAATCGGACCCTCATGTCCGTCATCAGCAGATATTTCCGCGGACGAGAGAATGGTCTTCATCTTCGGCATCGGAACGTGGATCTTAAGGCCCACATCAGGAAAGGTCTCATTGACGAACTGGTTGATCAGACTTTCAATGGTCTTCACCTCGTCGAGCCGCGAGTCGACGAGTATTCCGTCTTCGCCAGTCACTCGGCTGAGCTTCTTCTGGATCTCCCGGAACTGCTCCTCAACCTCCGAGAACTGGTCCTGAACTTCCTCGAGCAATATACCCAGCAGCTTGCCGAACGTAGCGGTATCGGTGGTTTTCACCTCGTCGGCAACATCTTTCACTGCCTCGATGTAGATAGGCTCAGGCAGAAAATTCTTGATTCCGGCATCGAGCCCGGTGCCGAGAGGCTCGTCCCGGTACACCAACTCTTCAGCCGTCATCTCGCTCACGTGCGACTCACGAAGTTCTTGAGCTTTCGCGTGAGTGGGTTTCGCGGGGAGCAAGCTATCCAGCTCAGGTAACTCCTGCACAATGACCGCACGGAGCTCGGCCCCTGAGTGCCCCTTCATCAGAGCCGCAAGGGAATTTTGTGTCCAACGCTCCTCTGCGGGGCCGAGCTTCGAGATAGAGAGTTGTGACTTGCTGACTACGCCTTGCACAGGCGGGTCGACCAGCCTCACAAAGCGCACTGACCCGTCCACGACGTCCGGGGCGAAACTGGCCCTGTGCTGATCGGTAGCGATGCGATCGAGATCGGACTGAACAATTTCGGTCACTTGCAACTCGATGCGGATCGACTTGGTCTGATCGTAGAAGTCTGATGGGCCGGGCTTCTTGCTCGAGCTCGGGAGCAAAAGCAGTATCGCCTGGAGGGCGGAGGATTTGCCGGAGTTGTTCTCGCCAATGAAACAGCCGAACTCAGAGAGGGGAATCGTCACCTCCTTCAACCCGCGGAAATTTTCGATCTTGATACGCGTGATCTTCACGTTTGCCCCTCTTCTATTCCGCGGCTCTACGCATCCTGGCTGCCGCCGGGTGAACTTTGCACTCGGCCCGATTCCGGCAGAATCACCAGTGGTGGGAGCGACATTACGATGTTCACTGTCTCGACGCTCACGGTGACGATGCGCGCGAGCAGGTCGAGGATGTAGCGGGGATTGCCCTGCTCCTCGGCCCAGTCGTTGGGGTCGTTGACGATCCCCGACGCCTTGTCGGTCTTGACCTGGTAGCGCTCAATGATCCAGTCGATGGCAGAACGGGAACCGAGCATGTACTCGTGGGCCTCGTCTGGGATGCCGGAGACGGTGATACCACTGTTGTAGATAACCGTGGTCTTGTCGGCCACGCGGCCTGACTTGGCGTACTTCATCTTCTCGACGCCGTAGCTCGCGTTTGCGCTGCGCTGTTCGTGGAGCGGGTATGACTCGACGGTCTCGTAGCCCAAATGAAGCTTGGCGAGCCTCCGCCCCGCATCGCTGAACGCGTGGAAGTCATTGACCTTCGGGATGCGCGGGAGCATTTTCTTGAGGTCGCCCTCGAACTGCTCGCGGTAGTCGGGAGAGTGAAGGATGCCGTAGAGGTAAAAGAAGATGCCGTCCTTCGTGATCTCCCGCCCGAAGGTCTTTTGATAGTCCTCGAGGATCTCGTTGGTGATGTTATCGATGCGTCTGTAGCCTGTTCCGTCATCATCGAGGGCAGAGAGTAGATCACCGTCGTGTTCGCGTTGTTCGAAGCTGTAGCGGGGGAAGAACTGGCCCCCTTTCCCGTAGATGTCTAGGCAGGGGAGGGCGTCGAGGGCGAGCACTGCAAACTCGCTCGTTGCGTGCACCCCATTGAGGTAGAAGCCCCAATTGTCGGTCTCAGCGGAGGGGAAGGCTCTATCGAGTTGATACACCATGTCGTTGAGGCCGCGGTCGAAGTAGACCTTTTGCTTCGAGAACGGGCGGTAGACACTGGTCCGAATTCGATCGCTGTCGAACTTCAACATCTTCCCGCGTCGCAGACTGCTCTCGTCGGCGCGGTTCCAACTGATCTTGCCCGCGTCGTCGTTTCGATTCCACGCTAGGCCCGCTTCTCGTGCGACTCGAGCCTCGTCCACCTGTTGGTTATGGAACTCGATCATGCGCTTGACGTTCTGCTCCAGCGCAAGACGCGAGTAGTTGTAGACCCATGCGTCGCGCGCAGTCGCCAACCCGCGAGAGTAGGTGGTCAAGACGCGAGGTTCGCGCGAATCGCTCTTGTCCTTGGAAGCGAGGAGTGTGAACGACTCGAACTCGGCGTTGCGCTGGTTGACCCAGTCGCCCTCGGCGTTGGGCGTGATGGGTATCCAGTCGATGCCGGTGTAGCTGCGAGCGCTGCGGACGGCTTCGAGCTTCTGCTCGCGGGTGAGGTAGTCGCCGATGTCTCGGTAGAAGACCTTGCCGAGGGTTGGGCCGTCGGGGTTCTTGATGAGCAGGTAGATGGCGGCGGTAGTGCGCGTTCCCTGACCGAAGACGTTGTCCTTCTCCTTGCGTCGTTGCTCACCAGCGGTACGCGCGTTGCCGCGAAGGTTGAACACGTAGATGGAGTTGAACTCGGCCGCGAAGCTCTTTCGGAGACCATCTGCGGTGTTGCCGTCGATGAACCCGCCGTTAGAGACGAACGAGACGATGCCTCGGTCGCCGACGCGGTCGGAGGCCCAGCGGATTGCGCGGATGTAGGAGTCGTAGAGGTTGTTTTTGTTCTGCGCCGTGGAGCGTGCGGCATACGTCGCGGCGATCTTCGAATCGAGCGTTGGGTAGCTGAGATTTTGGTTGTTGTCGTTGCCGGACTCCTGACCCTTCGAATATGGAGGGTTGCCGATGACGACACGGATGTCGAGCGCTTTTTGCGCCTCGGCGCGTTCGTTGTTCTCCGGAAACACGCCGTGGTTGTCGAGTTCGTCGTCGGCCTCGTTCATCTGGAACGTATCGGTCAGCACGATGCCCTCGAAGGGCACGTAGTCGCCACCGACGAGGTCGTGGTAAGTCTCTTCGATGTTGATCGCGGCGACGTAGTAGGCGAGCAGCACCAGTTCGTTGGCGTGCAGCTCGTACCGGTATTTGTAGGCGAGGTCTTCGGGCTTGATGAGTCCGGATTGGAGGAGCCGGACGATGAAGGTGCCGGTGCCGGTGAAAGGGTCGAGGACGTGCACGCCCTTATCCGACAGGCTCGCCCCGAACTCCGCCTTCAGCGCGTCATCGACGCTGTGGATGATGAAGTCCACGATCTCGTTGGGGGTGTAGACGATGCCGAGGCGGTCGCTGGTCCCCGAGAAGGCGGTCTGGAAGAACTTTTCGTACAGCTCTTTGACGATCTGCTGCTTCGCCGCGGCATCCGTGATTCCGGATGCGCGGGTGCGCACAGAGTCGTAGAACTTGTCGAGCTTCTCGGTCTCTTTCTCTAGATGCTGCTCTTCGAGCGCATCGATCATGTGCTGCATGACCTGCGAGACAGGGTTGTGGTCGCTGAAGGCATAGCCCTCGAACAGGGCGTCGAACACCGGCTTGGTGATGAGGTGCTGCGAGAGCATCTCGATGGCTTCCCGTTCGGTGATGAACGGGTTGAGGTTGTCTTGCAGCCCCTTCAAGAAACGAGCGAACTCGTCGTGCAGAGTCGCATCTGAGCCCTCGACCAGCGTCTTGATACGGGTCATGTGGTCAGAGGCGATGCCCGCGACATCCTTGGCCCAGTTCTCCCAGTAGCGACGCTCGCCGACCTTCTGCACGATCTTGGCGAGGATCGCGTCGCGCCACTGGTCGAGAGCGGGGAAGTCGAGCATGACGGCGGTGTTGCCGGTCTCGTTCTTGTCGTCGTCTTTGCCTCCACCGCCGACGCCGATGACAGAGAGCTTGCCCTCGGTGGACTTCGTGAGGTCGATCTTGTTGACCATCGCGTCGAAGCGCTCGTCGTGCGCGCGAAGGGCCTGAAGCACCTGCCACACGACCTTGTACTTCCTGTTGTCGTTCAACGCGGTCGCCGGATCCATATCGGCGGGCACGCCGATGGGCAGGATGACGTAGCCGTACTTCTTGCCCTCCAGCTTGCGCATCACCCGACCCACAGACTGCACGACATCAACGACGGAGTCGCGGGGGTTGAGGAACATCACCGCGTCGAGAGCGGGAACGTCCACGCCTTCGGAGAGCACCTTGGCGTTGGTCAGGATGCGGGCGTTGCCGGCGCCGGGATCTTGCTTCAGCCAGTCGAGCTCTTTGTTGCGGTCGAGCACGTTGTAGGTGCCATCGACATGGTGCACTTCCACATCGAGAAGATTCGATGCGCTCTCGTCCGTCTCTTGATCGATGAGGTCGATCTCGGCCTCGACGACCCGCTCGAACAGATTGGCGATCTTCTTCGACTCAGAGATGTTCTTGGCGAACGCGACCGCTCGCTTCATCGGCTCGGGGTCGAGGGCGAACTCTTCCGGAGTCAGCGAGCGCTTGGAGAGGCCATTCCAACATCCGACGATCTTCGCGGCATCGTCGAGGGTCAGCTCGTTATTCTCGTCAGCCAGCAGGCGCTGGAAGCGGGAGGAGATGTACGACTCGTCCACGGCGAGCACGAGCACCTTGTAGTCGGTGAGTCGCCCCATCGAGACGGCCTCGCCGAACCCGAGACGGTGGAACTCTTCGCCGTAGAACTCGGGGCTGTCCATGTCGGTCAGGACTGCACCGGCCTCCTCGGCCTTGGATCTGCTGGCGTCAGCGTAGATGCGCGGCGTGGCCGTCATGTAGAGGCGCCGCTTGCCTCTGATGTAGTCCTGGTTGTGCACCTTGACGAACGCGGACTCTTCATTGCCAGCCAGCGTGACACCGGTCGTCCGGTGCGCTTCATCGCAGACGATGAGGTCGAACTCGGGCACACCCTCGGACTGCGCCTTGGCGACGACGTCAATCGACTGGTAGGTCGAGAACACGACGGTGATGCCGTCGAAGTCGTCTGGTATCTCTGAGAACTTAGCCACGAGCTTCGTGGTGTTCGTTGTCGCCGGGTAGGCGAGATCGGTAACCGGGATGTCTTCGTCGGACTTTCGCTTGCCGACGCTCACGTCCGAGCAGACGGCGAACGAGCGCAGCGGAAGAGCGGACTCGATCGTCCACTCCTTCAGCGTCTGGGACAGCAGTGAGATAGAGGGAACGAGAAACAGGACGGTGCCGCCACGGGGCACGACCTTCTCGACGAGCTTGAGGCTCGTGAAGGTCTTGCCGGTTCCGCAAGCCATGATCAGCTTGCCGCGGTCGGCTGTCTCGAACCCCGCGACGACCTTCGAGATTGCCAACTCTTGATGAGGGAACGGCTGCTTTGCGGCCTTCTTCGTCAAGTCGCCAGGGGAGTTGAGGGAGAACTGGTCCCAGTCGATCGAGGAATCATCGAGATCCTGCACTCGCAACCGCTGCACGGGCGGGTTCTGGTTCTCGACCGCATCCTCGGCGTTGCTGCCCCAGTTGTCGCTCGTTGAGATGACAAGGCGAGCAGCAAACTCAGGCTTGCCGTCGAGGTTCTTGCTGGATGCCGCGAGGAACGAGTCCAGCATGGGCTTCGTGACCGTCGTCGATGGGTCGAAGAACTTGCATTGGATCGCCGTCAGCTCGCCGGTGTCACGAGCGCGAGCAACAAGGTCAATGCCGGTGTCTTTGCGCCCGCCGCGCTGCGGGTAGTCCGTCCACATCCACACCTCGTCGAAGAGCTGCGCATACTGCGGCTCTATCGTGAGGTAGGCCTGCATGAGCCGTTCGAAGCGGTCGCCCTTGTCGCGCTCGTCATAAGAGACCGAGCGGAGCTCACTCAGGATGTCGTGGATGCTCGCTGCCATGCGGTGCCTCTTTCGAATTTGCCCGTGGTCCCAAGTTATCGGTCACAGTTCACATCTTCGCCAGGCCCGCGAGCGCGGCGCTTCCTCCACATCAACTCATCGAGGCTATGCACCCCCAAAACGACGGACGCGGAGCCGACCAGTAGGCGGAAGTCTGCATCCTCGTTCTGGAGGACTGATGACGGATTGGATTGCCCGCTACGAAGAGGGGTGCGTCACTGCTGGCGGCGCAGTCATGTTGCTGACGGATAGGTTGCACCGCGATCATCCTTGGCCTTCCCCTGAGGATGCACTGCGGGGATGGTTGTCGCGCGCGGATCTTCAAGGACCAGACGTGCACCGATACGGAAATGGTCTGGAACAAGTGGACGATGTGCGGGGCCGTCCCGACTTTCGCGCGGTCGATGTTGTCAGCATCTGGCGTCGGGTCACCTTTTACCGTGTGAATGAGCTCCCTGTTCTCGCGTGGTGAGAGGAGGGAGCCAGCAGCGCTTGCTCAACGGCCGAGGGCGTTCCATATTCGTGACAATCGTGCCAATATCGTCACATGAACCTGAGTGAGCCGTTGGATGGACTCACGACCCCTGTCGAGGCGGCCGTGTTGCGAGTTCTCGCGCGCACCGACTCGGGATTTTCGGGTCGACAGGTTCACGTGCTCGCTGGAATTGGCTCGACGTCGAGTGTGCATCGCGCACTGAGGAACCTCGTCCGGATTGGCGTAGTGGTAGCCGAGGCCCGGCCACCCGCGATCATCTACCGCGCCAACCGTGGGCACGTGCTCTGGCCGGTAATCCAGATGGGCCTGGGCGCACGTTCACGGGTCATCGATAGCATCCGGGATTTTTGTGAGCACGCGCCTGACGAGGTTCCGGGCGTGCGCGATGTCTCTGTTGTTCTCTACGGCTCCGTCGCGCGGAGAGAGTCGACGATGGACTCCGATATCGATCTGCTCGTTGCGTATCCAGGCGGATTCGATGCAGACGGCCGGGCCGCATTCGACTATCACCTCGCGGAGCACGTCACGCGCATCACTGGCAACGAGGCCCAGGTCTTCTCCCTCGAACGGTCCGAGTTCGACCAGCGTCTCCTAGAGAGCGATCCATTCATCGCAGATGTCGCTGGCCAGAGCATCCACATCTTCGGCCCGAGGCTTCCGCCCGTGGCAACTGGCGCGGTATGACGGCGATTCGTCATTTGCCGGTCAAACCAGCTGAGCTCGAGGACGTCTTGTACGCATCGGACGCTGGGCACAGTGGCGCGATCAAGGCCCTGCTTCAAAAGAGCGACTTTGCAGCGCTCGTGGAAGTGCTGGTGGCGATGGGGCTCTACGAGAAGACGCGCGGCGAGGCGGAGCGGGCCGCGAGCGCGGGGTGAAGGCCTGACTCACGTCGGCTGAGGCCCGTCCCTGGGAGATTCCGACGCCTTCCCCTAGGCTCCCGAATGGGACTGCCCGGCCACGCCCTCAACCTGTCGCCGGTCTGGGAGGACAGCGTATGGCGAATGAAGCTCGTTACCTGGTCGGGGAATCGTTAGACGATTTGGCGGAAGGCCTGCGCCCATTCATCGAGGTCACCTTCGCTGAGCAGTTGCCGGGTGGCCCCACCTGGGTGCAGGTCATCGCCGAGAAGGATGCGTTGGCCGGGCGTCCGACTACCCATCACCACACGAACGACATCGGCTTGATGTTGCGAGTCATCACGGAGAAGTTGGGGACTCTCGGCTACCCCTTTGACCGACGCCTTTCGCGGCAGGCCGTGAATTGGGCGAGCGAGCTGCGAGAGGTTCGAAATCGCTATGCGCACCAGGCCGAGTTCACCGCAGCAGAAATGTATCGAGCACTCGACTCAGCCGAGCTGCTACTGCGCGAGATCGGGGCTGACGCGGAGGCGTCGCGAGTTGCCGCCCGCAAACCTGTGGTGATGGCCGCTCTGTCTGGCACCCAAGCGAAGCCACTCCCGATGCCCCCGCCGGCACGGATGTCACCGAAACCCGGGCTGGAGCAGAGCCAGTCGGCCGTGCCTGCAGTTCACGGTTTGCCGGTCGCTCCCGCACCCGTCACCGCACCGGACTCGGGGGAGCAAGGCTCGATTCCGGCTCCTCCCACTCGCCGCAGCCTGCGCGAGGTTCATGAGCCCCAGCCATCCGCGCCGCCCGCGCCGCCGCAACCTGTCGGACTTGCGCAGCTGGCGATCGAATCCGTTGCCGAGCTGAGCTACGCCGTCGCCCATGCGCGCATCGTTGCGGTGCAAGAGGTGCGGATCGCATACGACGGTCCAGAGCTTCGCGGTGCTTCCCTCGAGATCGAGGCGACGTGCGCGACGGGTTCGCTCGGAGGGCCCAAGATCGTGTTGCTCGATCTGGCACCTCACGGCACGGTTGTAGTGACCGCGCCTGACCTGCTCATGCTCGATCCCGGATCGATGCTCGCGGTCGATACGCAGCAGCCCGGTCAGATCCGCGCAACCCTGCGTGACTCGAGCGGTGTCGTGATCACCCAAGTTGCAAACGACGTCATTGTGCTCGCGGCGAATCAGTGGATCGCTCGCGAGCTGCACCTGGGGCTCGAACTTCTGGCATCTTTCGTTCAACCACAGGCGACCGCTTTGGCACCGGTCCTCCAGGCCGCTTCGGATCGCCTCGGCGAGGCAACAGGTCGATCCGACCTCGACGGCTATCAGAGCGACAATCCCGAACGTGTCGACGCTACGGTCGAATCCATTTGGGATGCGGTCAGGTACGGCGACATTCGCTACGCTGAGCCGCCCGCGAGCTGGGGAATCTCGGGGCAGAAGGTGCGGACTCCGCACGAAGTCCTGGGTGATCGTCTCGCCACCTGCCTCGACACAACCGTCACCCTTGCTGCGCTCCTCGAGCAGGTCGGCATCAACTCGACCCTGTGGTTGACCGAGAACCACATTCTCCTCGGCTATTGGCGTGAAGACGCAACGCTGGGCGACCCCGCGACGACAGACATCGAGGAGGTCATCAACCTTGCCGAGTTGGGCAAGATCGGTCTGGTCGAGACGACTATGGTCACCGGCGGTGAGGCATCCCGGTCTTTTGAGGATGCGCGACGAGCGGCTCGAACATACCTCGTTGAGCGACGGCACGAGGTCTTGGGGATTACCGATATCCGCGGAGCGCGCGAGAATGCAATCCTTCCGCTGCCCAGCCGTGCACGTAGCGAGACGGGCGAGGTTGTCGTCACGGAGTACCGGCTGACCGAGACCTCGTCGATGGCCCCTTATGTTCCTGGCGAAACTACTCGCTCGTCGGCCGGCCGCCCGGTGCCGCCCCCTCGGGTTTCGCAGTGGAAGAACAAGCTGCTCGACCTCACGCTGCGGAATCGCCTCATCAACTTCACTGATCGAGCGGGCTACGCCCTCGCGGTGCCGGGCGATGCTCTTCCTCGTCTGGAAGACATGATTAACGACAAGCAGAGCATTAGTCTGCTGCCGTCCGACGGCGTGCCCCAGATCGCGCGAGAGCGAGGCATCCGGTTCGGTCGCGATCTCGATCCAACTAATCGCGAAGCCCTCCTGGCCGACAAGCGCCAGGCGTATCTCTCTGACATCACCGCGGCGACCTACACCAACCGCTTGCGCGCTCTCGCGAGCAAGGCGAAGACGCTGGTGGAAGAGACCGGCGCGAACAACCTCTATCTTGCGTTCGGGACGCTTCGGTGGACCTTTAACGATCGGGAGCTCACGTCGCCCCTGATCCTCGTGCCCGTCACGCTCGAGAGCGTTTCGCGAGGCCAGTCCTTCAAGATCGTTCTGGACGAGGCGGGGGCATCGACACCAAACTACTGTCTCCTTGAGAAGCTGCGTGTCAGTTTCGGCCTCGAGATTCCCGGCCTCCAGAATCCCGCTGAGGATGCTTCCGGCATCAACTTGCCCGAAGTCTTTAACGCTGTCCGCCAGTCGATGATCGACGCGAAGCGTCCTTTCGTCGTTGAGGAGTCAGTGCATCTCGCGATCCTGCAGTTCGCGAAGTTTCGCCTATGGAAGGACCTCGACGACAACTGGGAGCAACTGCTCGGCAACGAGCTTGTTCGCCACCTCGCTGAGTCACCCACCGACGCCTTCGTCGAGTGGGCGCCCCGGCCGGTCGACGTTGACCTGGACGTGTTGGCGACACAGGTGCCTGTGTCGGCCGACTCATCACAGCTTGAAGCCGTGGCCGAAGCGGTCGCGGGCCGGACCTTTGTACTCGAAGGTCCTCCCGGTACCGGCAAATCGCAGACGATCACGAACCTGCTTGCACGAGCGCTCGCAGCCGGGCGGCGCGTGCTTTTCGTAGCCGAGAAACGTGCAGCGCTCGATGTTGTGAAAGCGCGTCTGGATGCAGTTGGTTTAGGCCCGTTCTCGCTGGACCTGCACGACAAGGGCGCGCGCCCGATGGCGGTGCGGGAGCAACTACGAAAGGCGCTCGAGGCGCAGGCGCGCCCCGATATGGCTGCGCTCAACACCCAACGAGAGACATCCGAAACGAGCCGTGGGACTCTTTCGAGATACGCGCAGCGTCTGCATGAGCCGAATGCCGCGGGCTACTCCCTGTATTCGGCGCGAGCACATCTACTCGCCGCGCCCGAAGACGTGGTGGCACTCGATGTGCCTGCTTCGCTGGCAAGCGGAGGCACCGGGCAGGACTTCGACGAACTGCGTTCTGCCCTGAGATCGCTGGCCGCCGTGAGTGATCTGGCTCGGCCCGCCGAGCTACATCCTTGGGGCTTCGTGGACATTGCCAACGGGCAGCGCGTGGACGCGGTGGCGGTGCACCAGGCGGCTCAGGAATTCGATGGGGCTCTGGTGGGTGCATCGGAGGAGCGGGTGCCGGGGGACATCCTCGCGCACGTCAGAAGACCGGAGCAGCTAGACATATGGGCCAAAGTCGCCAGAGCCCCTCGGTATTCGCTCGACGCGATTGACTACGCGGCGGCGCCGGTAGGCGCTGCCGAGATAGCACGACTGCGTGCCGACACGCTGGCGTTGGCTCCCGGTTCAGGATGGCTGACGTCGCTAGATGCCCGCGTCGTGGGGCGCGACGTTGCGAGCGTTCATGCCGCGGCTGTCGCCGCCGACGAGTCTTCTTTCTTCGGGCGGAAGAAGCGTCGTCGCGCCGTTCTCGAAATGATTGCGCCCGACCTCGTCGTCGACAAGTCGACGATTTCTCTCAAGCAACTGTCGACGATCACCGCCGCGGTTGTGGATTCTGCCTCACGTATGGCGACGGTCAGGAACGGGTTCCTTCAACTTCCTGCGCCTCTTATCGATAGCGCTTGGAATCCGTTCATGCCAGGTGCTGCCGACGCAATCGTCGTTGCGGTCGACGACTTGGCAGAGACCGCGCGCCTGCTTGGTTCCGACCTCTCGCCAGCGGGTGACCTCCGAGAAGATCTCCGTGGTTACTACGCCACGACATCCTCGGAAGCGCTTGCGGCGGAACGGATCGGTGCTATCGCCGAAGCGTGGCGCGCTCTGGTGGCACAGCCACACTCTGGCCCTGCCGACGGATCCCCTCAGGATCGGTTCACGACCTGGGCGGGTGACGTTGGTGTCATCCCCGCCTGGGAGCAGACCCGCGGCGCTCGTAACGTCGTGACCGCCGAGCCGGTGACTCTCAATCGCTGGATCGGTCTGCTCGATCACCTCGAACCGCTGCGACGAGCTGGAATGACCGATGCGCGCGCCGGGATCCTGGCGGGCCGGGTGGATGCGGACGATGCTTCGCTTGCGTTCGACAAGGGTCTCGCTGCTGCGTCGATCGAGGAACGCGAAGAGGCGACGGCGCTCTCGTCGTTCGATCCCGTCGCGCACGATCGGGCGATCACTCGCTTCACCGACAGCTCATCGGCGATACGCGACGAGCTTCCGCGCGCCATCCCGGCGGAGATTCTGAGTCTGCGCAGATTCGACGCCGCGTTCGATGGTGGCGACATGGGAGCCCTCAAGCGCCAGTTGGCGCGTCAGCGCGGGGGCGACAGTGTGCGAGCGCTGATGGAGAAGTACGGCGACCTGATCACGCAGATCGCGCCGTGCATGCTCATGAGCCCGGAATCCGTCGCACGCTTCTTCCCGGCGAGATCAGGCATGTTCGATATCGTCGTCTTCGACGAGGCATCCCAGATTCGCGTGGCCGACGCCGTGGGTGCGATGGGCCGCGCGAGATCTGTGGTCGTCGTGGGCGACTCGAAGCAGATGCCGCCGACCTCGTTCGCCGAGATCAGCGTCGATCCTGAGGACGAACAGGAATCGGCGGCGATGCCGGTCGCTGACGAAGAGTCGATCTTGACGGAATGCACGCAGGCACGTGTCCCGAGCAAATGGTTGTCGTGGCACTACCGGAGTCAGGACGAGGCGCTGATTTCGTTCAGCAACCACCACTACTACGACAGCAGGCTGTCGTCATTCCCGGCGCCCGTTCGCACAGTCGACAGCGTGGACGTGGCGGCTTCCGGTGCCGGTGAAGCTTTGCGCGTTGACCACGGGATCTCACTCGTGCGAGTTCCCGGTCAATTTGCGCGCTCTGGCGGTCGCGGGGTGTTGCGCACCAACAAGGTCGAGGCAGAGGAGATCGTTCGTGAGATTTCTGAGCGATTCGCCCGCTCGGCCGACGAGACGCCGTCCCTCGGCGTGATCACGTTCAACGTGCAGCAGCGGGATTTGATCGAGAACATGCTGCGCGATGCCCCGGACGAACGAATCGGTCGTGCGATGGACGAACGGGACGGGCTGTTCGTGAAGAACCTCGAGAGCGTACAGGGCGACGAACGCGACACCATCCTCTTCTCCGTCGCGTTCAGCGCGAACGACCGCGGGATGCTCCCGTTGAACTTCGGACCGCTTTCACGCGCCGGTGGTGAGCGTCGTCTCAATGTCGCCGTGACGAGGGCGCGCCGACAGGTGATCCTGTACTCGAGCTTTGACCCCGTCGACCTCCGAGCCGAGCAGACTTCATCGCGTGGAGTCAAGGATCTGAAGGCGTACCTCGAGCTCGCGCAGCGCGGGACCGAGGTACGCGACGATTCCGCGCTCCGTGAGGCCGTGAACGATCGGCACCGCGAAGACATCGCGACTGAACTGAGATCTCGCGGGGTCGTTGTCAGGACGGACGTGGGTCTGTCGGACTTCCGCGTCGATCTCTCTCTGGCGTCGGCGACTGACCCAACTCAGCCGTTGGTGGCTGTCCTGTTGGACGGCGAGGGTTGGCGCTCGCGTCGCACAGTCGCCGACCGTGATGGGCTACCCGTGGAGGTACTCCGCGGGCTCATGCGCTGGCCGGCGGTCGAACGTGTTTGGCTACCGGCCTGGCTGCAGGAGCGCGACGCCACCGTCGAGCGTCTTGTTTCTGCGGTCACCGTTGCGGCAGAAGCGCACGCGGCAGATGAGATTGTCACTAAGCGCGATGTGTCGGCCGCGCCGATCGGAGTGGACGGTGCGGCTGCATCGCCTACCGAGCCATTGGAGAGTCCTTTGGTGCGGGCATCGGCGGTTCTGGAACCGGTAGCTCGAACTCTGGTGTCGACGTCGCCAGTCGGTCGGTCACGGCATCCAGATCTTGTTGTGTTCGATCCGTGGAGGCCGCCGTATCTTGGGGGTACTGACGTCCTTGACGGGCTTCCTGGTGCACTTTCCGCGCAGCGCGTCAGGGCTGCGCTGCTCGCGGCTATCGAGCACGAAGGACCCATCGCTAGCGTGCGGCTTGCAAAGCTCGTCGCGGAAGCGTTCGGGCTCTCGCGAGTTCAAGGCTCTCGCGCCACCGCGATTCTCACGCAGCTCTCCGCCGCCTATCTTCGATCAGTTGATCCCAGCTTTGTCTGGCCTATGGGCATCGAGCCTCGCTCGTGGCATGTCGTCCGGACGAGCGAACCCGGAGAGGGGCGCGCGCTCGATCACGTGAGCCTCGTTGAGATCGCGAACGCCATGGCCGTGGTCGCCCAGCTCAGCGGAGGCATCGGTGAGACCGAGATTAAGCGCGAAGCTTTGTCCCTGTTTGGAGGTAAGCGTCTCACGGAGCAGATATCTGCGCGCTTGGATCAGGCTCTGGAACTTGCGCTCGCGCTGAACAGACTCGTGCGGATGGGGAGGGGCTCGTTTTTGGCGGCTCCGCGCGAGTCGTAGCTCGTTGGTGTTGTCCGCGAGCTAGTAGGGCAGTGCGGTTCAGGTACGGAATGAATCTGGAGGAGACATAGATGGCACGCGGATTTGCCGTGATTGACCTGGAGACGACCGGGCTCTTTCCCGACCGCCACGACCGGATCGTCGAGGTGGCGATCGTTCATGTGTCGCCGAGTGGCGAGATCGAGGGCTCGTGGGAAACGCTGGTCAACCCGATGCGCGACATGGGTGCCCAGAAGATCCACGGCATCGGCGCCGCTGCCGCTTCCCGAGCGCCAGAGTTTGGCGCCGTCGCGCCGAGCATCGCGAGTCTGCTGCGCGGACGAGTGCCGGTCGCGCACAACGCCAGCTTCGATGCGCGCTTCTTAGAAGCCGCGATGACACAGACGGGGGAGTGGTGCCCCGATCGCGACTACTGGATGTGCACGATGCAGCTAGCAGCCACCTTCTTGCCCGGGCGCCGCAGCCTGGCGGATTGCTGCGGGGCGATCGGTGTGACTTTGGAGAACGCGCATCGCGCATCTGTTGACGCGCTGGCGACTGCCGGTCTTCTCCGCGCCTATCTCAGCGCAGGCCAAGATCGGGCCTGGTGGGATCAGTGGCTCGCGTCGACGGATGACTGGCCGCATCCGGTTGAATCGCCCGTCGGATGGATGCCGCGTGAGGCGGTTGACGTGATTCCCCGGTCGGTGCTCGAACGCCTCCACGTGCTGGTTGCCCCAGCTGAAGATGATGGCGCACTGAACCTCGACTATCTCGCCATGCTCGATCGCGTGCTCCTTGATCGCCACATGTCGCTCACGGAGGCTGATGCGCTCCTTCGCTTCGCACAAGACATGGGATTCGCGCCGACAGCGATCAAGCGGATGCACCGGGCGTATTTCGATGGGCTGGCCACGGCCGCGTGGGCCGATGGCGAACTCAGTGCACGCGAATGGGACGACATACAAAAAGTCGGGCGACTGCTCGAGATTGATGCGTCCGAGATTGAGGCTGCTGCGGCGGGTCCCGGGCCGGTGGCTCCGGCGCTCACCACCGGGTTCCGACTTGTCGCTGGCGACACTGTTGTGATCACGGGAGATACCCGACGCGACCGCTCGGAGTGGTTCGAGATCCTTGGCGAACTTGGGCTCGTTGCCAAGGACAACATGGTCAAAAGCGCGAAGGTGCTCGTCGCCGCGGACCCTGATTCCATGTCTGGCAAGGCCAAGCAGGCCCGTCAGTACGGCATTCCGATCATCACCGAGGAGAGCCTCGAGCGGCTGGTGGGCCTGGACTAGGTGTTCTTCCGTACGACGACATCGTTGCCACCATGTCGGCCAGGACGTTGACGCGCACGAGCGATATACGCCGCGTTGCCTGAGGGGCGTTTCGTCTCGCTGCGCTCGCTCAACGACCGGGGGAGGTGTGCACGGCCGGATCCGGTCGATCGAAGCGCGTGACCCGTATCCTGTGACCGCGTTCGCTCCGACAGTGCTTGACCGCACCGCGATCGCTCGCGCTTGCGAGCAGCATGGCGTCGCTCGGTTGTGCTTGCGGCGACGGACACCTTGGCGATCATTGCACTGGTGACATTGGCAGCATGGTTCCCCTCGGCCGATCCGTGGATCATGGTCATCGGCACGCCTATTGTCATTGTGGGAACAGGGCTCGGAGCGAACTTTGTGCAGCGGTGCAACGCAGCCAGGCGTCGCGAAGGCGGATAGGGCGAGGCATCCGCTCGGCTCGGGGCGGGGACGGGTGCGTCGCTTCGACAGGCTGAGCGACCGTTGGCGGGCTCAGCGATCGTGAGCGTCCGGTGACGTCGTCTGGTTCGCGGCGGATGTCTCGGTCAGGCGTTTTCTATCGACGCTCGCTTGCGCTGAAGCGCCGACGCAGGCTCTGCCGGGTCACGGGGTCCTGCCAGATCGCCCACGCCGTCGTGGCGAGGGCGCCACCGCCGACGAGCAAGAGGATGATCAATGCCGTCATGGGTGGAACTCCTTCGTGGCGGACGTGCAGGAACTCGTCCCCTCCAGTATGCAAAAGTCGCAGCGCGAGCAATAGGCGTATTGGGTTGGGTAGGTCACTTCGACAAGCTCAGTGACCGCGTTGGGTTGAGCGTTTCGGCTCGCTGCGCTCGCTCAGCGACCGGCCCAGGCACGGACGTGGTGGACGGTCGCGGACTTCGGGTACGAGCCCGAGGGCGTTCCGATTTCGAACAGGTCGATCATGAGGAACAGCGGATAGTCCGGAGCCTGAGGCATCCGGCGCACGACGAAGCCGTCGCATCCGATCGTCGTCTCGCCGTCGCCCCAAATCGCGGTCCAGGTGTGCGGTTGGCTCGCGTCGAGAGGCACCGTCACCACGGCCATGTCGGTCGTCAGTCGAGGATCGTGGTGCGCCTTGATTCCAGAGCGCGCGGTCGTGGTCGGCCCGATTGCGTCGGCGTCGATTTCGAAGATGCAGATCTCGCCCGAGTCGGCGGGGGAGAGGTGCTCGGTGGCGACCAGCCAGGCCGCGAGCATGCACCCGGTATCGCGACTGGCGGTCACGGTGATGTCGACTTGCCCGCCCGAGGGTGCGAAGAGAAGCCGCTCGGGTGTCTCGGTGCGGACGAAGAGCTCGTCGGTACGGTGGCGGTGGGCGCCGCGCACGGACCCGCCGGGGCCCGAGAAGGTACCGGTCTGCAGGTTCGATACGCGCAGCGGTGCGTCTTCGGTGCGCCAGTCGAGTTGGTCCTGTTCGATCCGCAAATCGATGCCGCCTGGCGTGAGGCGATACCGGGCTTCGGATCGGTCGGGCGTGGTCCAGCGCGGTAGATAGTGCGGGATCCAGCGCTCCGCCGACAGTCCGGCCGAGAAGTCGTCGTCGAGATCGGGCGCCCTGTCCGGCGGCGGGGGCAGCGGGTCGCGAAACACAGGCATGCGCGATGATCTCATGCCGTGAGGGCTGATCCAGATGAGCGGCTGGTGGCGGAAGCATCCGGCGTCGCGGGGGCTTTCTAGAGGACCCGTTCCATAAACGAGACATTCGCGTCAAGACTGATACATGAATCTGCGGAACCGTTCGAGGACCTCACCTCCGCGGTCGAAGTGGCCGTCCTGGCGCTCGGACGCGGGTGTTCGACAGCATCCGGAGCTTCTTCCCCCAGAACGCCTGTGACGACGCTCCCGCTGAGAACCGCGTCACGGCTGTGGTCCACGGCTCCGTCGCGAGAGACGACTCAAATCTCGACTCGGACGACGACCTGCTTGTGGTCTATCCCGACGGGTTAGGCCGAGGGGCGAAGTATGTGCCGCGACGGTACAGCGCGAGCCGCGAGGGCGGTGAGCCGAAGCATCCGCGGGCTTGCTCGATAGAGTTCTCGCACACGAAGCGGAGGCAAACATGAGGCTATGGCTGGCGATCGGCGTGATCCTGTTCGGCATCGTCACGATTGGGGCGGGCGCGGTCGCCATGTATGGGCACGCGATCATCGCGGACGAGACCGGAATCAGCGGTTGGAACCCGGCCCTGTGGCTTGTGCTGTTCGCGGGTGCGGCCGTCTTCTTGCTCGGAACCGTGCAGATCGCGGATGCCGTGGGCTCTCGTCCGGAGCGCCCCGAGTAGGTCTGGGGGTGCGGTGTGGCTCAGCGCCCCCGCACCTTCACCGTAATCACCTGGCCGACGAAGATTGCGGCGGCCACCGCGGCGGCGACGACGATCGTGAGCGGGTCGTTCTGGATCTTCAGGATCGTGAAGGGGATCAGGATCGCGAGGTCGAGCACGATCGTGAGTACCGGCAGCCAGAGCGAGGCATGGATCTTCTCGCGCAGGCGCCGGATGACGCCCCACTGCACGGCGATGTCCATGGTGAGGTACAGCAGGGCGCCCATCGAGGCGATCTGCGTGAGGTCGAGGAACGCGGTCGCGACGATCGCGAGACCGGCCGTGATGATCAGCGGTTGGTGCTGCACCTTCGCCGGCAGCGCCGGTGCCTGACGCATGTCTTGCAGCATCGCGTACAGCCGCGAGACGGAGTACAGGCTCGCCAGCAGCCCCGAAACGGTCGCGACCGCCGCGATGGCCACGGTTATGCCCACGCCCCACGAACCGAACAGGGGCTCGGCCGCCTGCGCGAGTGCGTAGTCGCGGGCGTCGGCGGCGCCCTCGGCGCCTATACTCGACTCGACCGAGATCGTGATGAGAAGGTACAGGGCCGCGCAGATCGCGAGTGAGATCACGATCGAGCGGGCGATGTTCTTCTTCGGGTCGCGGATGTCGTCGCCCTGATTGGTGATGGTCGTGAAGCCCTTGTATGCCAGCACGCACAGCGTCGTGCCCGCCAAGAGACCGACCACGTCGGGCGCATCGCCTGAGCTGTGAGCGAAGAGCCCGTCACCCGCGACCGCGGTGCCGACGATTCCGGCGATGGCGAGGACCGCGATGGCGAGGATCTTAGCCACGGCCGTGGTGGTGGCGGATGCCTCGACCAGCCGGTTGCCGAGCAGATTCACGATCGTGGCGGCGGCGATCACGATCACGCCGAGGAGTGGCACGAGCACGACGGAGTCCTGCAGTCCGAAGGGTCGGAGCAGGTAGGTGCCGAATGTGCGTGCGAGCAGGCTCTCGGCGACGACCATCGACACGTACATGAAGAGCGAAAAGGAGCCCGCGATGACGCCCGGGCCGTAGGCATCCTTCAGCAGCATCGCGATGCCACCCGAGCTCGGGTTGACGCTGGAGTAGCGGATGTAGGAGTAGGCGCTCGCGCCCGCGACGATCGCGCCCAGCAGGAACGCGAGGGGAAACCAGTCGCCCGCGAGGCCGGCGACCTGGCCGACGAGTGCGAAGATGCCGGCGCCGATCATGACACCGGTGCCGAGCGAGACCGAGCCAGCGAGCGAGATCCGGGCCTTGTCGTCGCTCATGCGTGCCTCCCTGATCCCTACGTCGACAACCGGGTTCCCGGCGCTGCGTGGGCAACGGTAACGGGGCGGCTCCGCGTTGTGTACCCCCTTGACACGATCAGCCTTCGAACTTCGTCAGCGAGCTTGCAGGTGCCTCGTCACGGCAGAGCCGGAGCGCGGCGGCCGTGAGTCACGCCGGCCGGTGAGCTGGGATCACGGGACGAGCAGTGCCGAATTATACTCACCGCCCGTCAGCAGGGTCGTCGTGTGCGTCCGCAGCTGCGCGCGATCGGTCGAGTCGTCGTGCGCCATCGGCCCCAGCTCGTCGTCCTCGGCTCGAACACGCATCACGAGCGTGTCGCCGGCACCCAGCGTGATCGACGTTGGCCAGATCTCGATGTCGAGCGCGACGGGCGTATGGGGGAGGAGCGCGGCACGATCGGTGTGGCGGTGCACGGGGCGGTAGGGCAGCGAGCGCTCGTCGTCCAGCGTGCGATGGGATGCGCGGAGCCACCCCATCGCGAGCGCGATCGGCCCGCCCTGCGGCGCGATTCCCAGCCGGACGTTCCCGTCCCGATCCTCCACATGAATGTGCAGCATCACATCGACGTCGTCGCCGGTGCTGGACACCCACAGTCGCAGTGCCGTCGGCCCGGTGAGCTCGACGTCTTCTGTGGCGGTGAAGGCGAACTGTCGTTCGCCGTCCTCGGCTGAGTACGAGGTGGTCGCGGCATCTGCGGGTGCATCCCACGCCATCGAACCGTCGGATGCATCGAGGTACAGCTTGCGCCACTCTGTGCGCGCGATCGGCCATTCGTCTTCGTCGCGCCACTGGATCTTGTCGCGTCCGCGGATGGCGAGGCGGACCGGCGCGTCGTTCTCGGCGCCGTTCTGTTCGCCCTCGAGGAAGCGTTGTTGCCGTGCTTTCGCCCACGGCTCGGAGAACGGTCCGATGCGCGTGCCCGAGGTAACGGCTGGCGTACCAGTCGTCGATGAACTCGCGCTTCTGCATTTCTTCGAACAGCAGTACCCGGTGGGATGCGAGTTCTTCCGGAGTCTGGGTGTTGTAACCGTGCTGCTGAGGCGCGATCTGGAGCCGCCACCAGAGCTCCAGGAAGGCCTTGGCGAAGATCCCTCCCTGCCGTCCGAACTCCCGATACGGATCCGTGGATCCCTCCCACGGAATGATCGCGGCCAGGTGCGGGGGGCGCTGCGCAGCCACGAGCCATTGCAGCATGGCGAGCCACGAGATGCCCATGCTTCCGATACGGCCGGTCGACCACTCCTGCACACCCGCCCACTCGATGACGTCGTAGAAGCCGTCCACCTCTTCGGTTCCGAGTAGGTCGAGCCGCCCCGGCGATGCAACGGTGCCCGGCGAGTCGGCCCGCACGATGACGTATCCGCGTGCGGTCCACCACTCCGGGTCCGGGGTTTCCCACACCGCGTCGTCGCTCTGATCCGCCTGGTCGTACAGCGGGTAGCGATCCGGCCAGTGAACGTCTTTGCCGTAGGGGCTCTCATGGTTGCGATCACCGGCCACGGGCCTGCGCCATCCGGCCGGAAGACGTTCACGCTCACGAACTATCCGGCTTGCATGGGGACGTCAACGTTCCGTTCGATGATCACGGGCGATGCCCTCTCGGTTCGGGTGCGAGCACGGTGTGCGGCACCGGGTTGGTCCGGATGCACGGGGTCGGCAAGTGAGACACGGTTGACTCCTTCGTCACGGTCGGGGCTCGGGGCGCCCGCGGGTGGCTGCGTGGTGATCCCTCACGCCGTGGCCACCCGCGGACGGAGCGGCATGTGCCGCCCGCGTCACCGGGCGGCGACGGGCTCCGCATCCGGTAGTGCTGGTTCTTCGTAGCGACCGCGGTTGATGCTGATGTCTTCATCGAAGCCTCGAACCACTGCTGCACGCAGGATGCCCTCCTTCTCCTGGGCATCCGGACCGGGAGCCCTCACGACAAGGCTCCCGTGAACCGGGTGTCGCGGTCAGGGGCGAACGTCCCATCGTCACGGGAGAATTTCCGGTGAGCGGTGGTGGGCTGCACCGTAATCTCGCGAGTGACCCTTGTTCCGAGCCCAACGAACCGCGGCCTCGAGTCCGCCTCCGACCGGCAGACACCTGCAGTCGCGCGGTTCACCCCTCGTAGGCAAGGACCGTCATCATTCCCGCCTCGGCGTGGTAGATGTTGTGGCAGTGTGCGGCCCACACTCCCGGGTTGTCGGTGTCGAACTCCACCACGAGTTTCGTGCGCGGCAGGACGATGGAGGTGTCCTTCCGCGGTCCTCCTTCCGCGTGCTGGTAAGTGTGGCCATGCAGGTGAAACGGGTGCCACATGTCCGTGTCGTTGGTGACGGTCAGTTGCACCCGTTCTCCTTGGCGAACCCCGAGTGCGCCGGCGAGGGGAGACTTCGCGTCGAAACGGCGTCCGTTGATCCCCCAGTCGTACTGTGCCATGGAGCCCGTGAGCGAGATGGTGAGTCTTCGGGCGGGGGAGGATGGCGCAAGCAGCACGTCTGAACTGGCCGTCAGTCCGGACGCGTCTCCGACTTTCCGTGCCAACTCTGGGACTTCGACGTCAGCCGGAGGGGCCGACCCCCCGCCTGTGCGCACTATGGCGAACGCCCGGTCCTGCTTCCCTTCGGCTTCCGCCACCATGGGGAAGACGCCGTCGGCGAGGGTGACCAAGACGTCGTACCTCTCGCCCATCCCTAGGAGCAGGGTGTCTACGTCGCGCGGCTCTACCGGGAACCCGTCGGTGTGCGTCACTGTGAGGCGGTGCCCCCCGAGAGCGAATCTGAATGCGGTGTCGCTTCCCGCGTTGATGATGCGGATCCGCACCCGCGACCGGGGGGTCCCGCTGAACACGGTCGGATCGGCCACCGGCTTGCCGTTGATGAGGTAATAGGGGTAGTAGACGTCTCCGGCGTCCCCGCCGAGGAGGTCCGAGGTGGCCCCCATCAGCATGTTGCCCATCCGCATGGGCATGCCGTCCATCCCCATGGCGGACATCCCTCGGCCGAGTTCGGCCATCACCTGTTCAGGGGTCGTAGTGACGCCGTCCAGCCAGTCGTCGAGAATGACGACCCACTCGTCGTCATAGGAGAGCGGCTCATTGGGGTCTTCGACGATCAGCGCCCCGTAGAGGCCGTGGTCGAGTTGCGGACCGACGTGCGGGTGAAACCAGTAGGTGCCCGGGTGCGGGGCGATGAATTCGTAGTCGAAGGTGCGTGCTGGCTGAATCGGCTTCTGGGTCAGCGGGGGAACGCCGTCCATGTCGTTGCGGAGTGCGAGTCCATGCCAGTGCACCGACGTCGGGTCGTTCAGCTCGTTCCGCACCCGCGCGCGCAACGTGTCGCCCGCGCCGACCCGGATAACGGGGGCCGGAAGGCTTCCGAAGGTCCAAGTGTTGGCGGTCACACCGGCAAGGTCCAGCGAGGAGGCGGCGGCAACGAGATCGACGGTGGTTGTCCGTCCGGTGCCTTTCCTCACCTTCTCCTGCTCACCGACGGCAGGGCTGTCCGAGCGGAGGTAACGGGGGTCTGTTGTGCATGAGGCAAGCAACAGGCCCGCTCCCGCTCCCCCGAGCAGCACCGCTCTGCGGCTCAGCGAGTTGCGCCCGCCGACGCCGGTGTGGCCAGCCCCTTCCCGGTCGGCCTGTGCACGGAGCTCGACGGTACTTCTCGAGTCCAGTTCGTGGTCACCCATCACTGTTCCTGCGATTCGTGGCTCGCGGTGTCCAGGAAGTCCTGTCGCACGCCGAGTGTCTGATCGGTCAGCCGCATCGAGCCAACGGCGCTGCTCTCGCCGGTCAGGGCGCGGATGGCGTCGATGTTCTCCGGGATGACAACCGCCTGGTTGTCGACGGTGTAGGTGTAGAAGAGCTCGTTGCCTTTAACGGTGAGGATGTCCGCCCACAGAGCCACCTCATACATGTCGCCGCGCCGGCGCCCGATATCCCGCATCAGCTCCTGCGTGCTGTTGAGCGCAACTATGCCGTCGGACCGGCGGACGAGGGCGATGCGGGGCATGGCGCGGAACGCTGCGAGGACCTCCTCGGTGCTGGCCTCGCGGGTGAGCTCGACTGTCCAGAAGTGCGCGTGGTTCTGGACATGGGAGCCCTTGGCCGCGATGGTCACCACATCGAGGTCGGGGATTACGGTCTGGGCGTCGGGGCCCTGGTGGCTCGGGATCCTCGCTTCCGGCACGACGGTGTTCATGATCCCGGAGTGGTCTGATTCCCACGGGTCGGTGGCGCGGCGGATCAGCACGCCACGCGCCCTGGAGAGCAGCTCCGCTTCCTTGAGTGCCGACAGGGTGCGGACCGTCGCAGTCGTGTTGCAGGAGACCACGCGCGTGGTGTCCCGTCCGACAGCGGTGCTGTAGTTGGCGGAGGCGACGAAGGAGTGGCCAGTCAGGCTGTGCTTCTCGCCGCCCTGAAAGATCGCCTTGACGCCGTGCTCACGGTAGTGGGCGAGGTTCGCGGCGCCGATGCCGGCCGGGGTGCAGTCGACCACGACGTCGACCCCGTGGAGGAGGTCGTGCAGTCCGCCGGCGAGCGGCACCCGTGCACCCATCTCGGGCGCCTTGTCCTCCGACGAGCAATAGATGGGAATTCCCATGCCGACTGCTGCCGTAACCCGGTAGTCCGAGATGACGTCGCTGACACCGACAAGCTCCATGTCGGGCTGCACTCGCACAGCGTCCGCGATCCGCTTGCCGATCACTCCGTAGCCGTTGATCGCGACGCGTACCTTCTTGGGCATGTTTTCTCCTTGAATCGTGGTTCCAGAAACCGGTTATGGATGTGACGGTCAGGGCCGAGGGCCCCGTCGGCGCGCTTTCCAGGTGAGGGAGGTGCCGAAGGCTCGGGTTCCGTCGAGAAGGGTCGCGGCGTGCACCTGGCGGATCGACGCCGAGGCGAGCGGTTCGAGGTCGAAGGATGAGAACTCATCCTCCGTGCTTCGTCCGACCTCGGTCTCCGCAATGATCCGGATCACCTCGGAAGGGGCGGGGGGAGCGTGGTCCTGCCGCTGGGCCAGCTCGATCTGGTACTCCGGAGGCACCAGGTCCGAGCGGGTGGAGAGCAGTTGGCCGAGCTTGATAGAGGCGGGCCCGAGCTCCGTCAGTGCGATGCGGAGATGCTCAGGGTTCGTGTACGGCTCCTCACGGTGATCATGGCCGAGGAGCGCGCGCTCGAACGGGAGCCATCTCTGCAGGCCGATGACACCCACGAGGAAGCCGAGTCCATGTCGGGCGAGCGTCTCCGCGATCTCCCGATAGCGTTCCGCGTGACTTGTCACGCCTTCTCCTGTCGCTGGAGCCCTTCGGGCTCACCGTTCCTGGAATCGGCCGGGAGGTGGAGTCTAGCGGGTGCCGAGAGTGGATGCTCCCAGCGGTCTCCCGGTCTCAAGGTCTTCTCGATGCCCTGGATGCATACCCGGACAGATCGCGCGGAGCAGTGGTGCAGACGCAGGCGGACGCTGTCTTGGGTGATGTCGACATCGATGGGCTGGTTCCGGTAGCGAAGGTGGAAGGAGGCCGCGGGAAGCTCGCTGGGGAGCAGAGGGTGGAGCCGCAGAGTGTCTGCCCGGGTCTCCACACCCCCGTAGCAGCGGATCACCATGTCGGCGGTGCCCGCCATCGCCCCGAGATGGATGCCCTCTCGAGTCGTGCCGCCCTGCGTGTCCGCGAGGTCGGCTTCCAGCACCTGCTCAAACAGGGACCACGATCGGGCTCGATCAGTGCGTGCGAGGACCCAGCTGTGGACGAGCCGGCTCAAGGTGGAACCGTGACTGGTCCGGGACAGGTAAAAGTCGACGGTCTTTGGGATCGTCTCGGGGGAGAGCGGGTAGCCGAGGCGCGCGAACATCGTCTTCAGCTCCTCGGCGGGGAACAGGTAGAACAGCATGAGCACGTCCGCCTGCTTCGACAGCCGGTATTTGTTGGTGCTGTCGCCTTCGGCCGCGAGGATCAGGTCGAGCCGGCCGATGTTCTCGTAGCGTCGGCGGTACTCATCCCAGGGGAACTCTTGGAGCCGCTCGTACCCATCGAACTGGCTGATCACGCCGTCGGCATGGAACGGGACACGGAGCCGACGACCGATGTGGTCCCACTCGCGCATCTCCTCGTGGGTCACCTCGAGGCGCTGTCGAAGCGCTGCGGCGTCGTGATGAGCGAGGAGGGTCAGAGCGTCGGCAGCTCGTGCGAGGGTCCAGGATGCCAGCACGTTCGTGTAGGCGTTGTCGCGGACCCCTGCGCCCGGTGCTCCGGGATAGCCGTCGTGGTACTCGTCGGGGCCCATCACTCCCGTGATGCTGAACCGGTCGTCGGCGCCGTCGTAGGCGGCGCTGCTCGCGAAGAGCCGGGCCACCTCGATGAGGATCTCCGCTCCGACGTCGGTGAGGAACTCAAGGTCCTGCGTTGCCTGGTAGTACTGCCACACGCTGTATGCGACGGCGAGACCGACGTGGCGCTGGCGTCGGGAGTTGTCCGGCATCCACTGCCCGCTGCGTTCGTTGTACAGCTGCGACGGGGTCTCTTCCCGCCCGTCGCTCCCGCTCTGCCAGGGGAAAAGGGCGCCGCGCAGTCCGACCTCCCGTGCCGCGGCTCGCGCCTCCCCGAGCCTGCGGTGCCGGTAGAGGAGAAGTGCTCGCGTCAGAGCGGGGCGGCGGAGGGTCAGGAGGGGGTAGACGAACAGCTCGTCCCAGAAGATGTGACCCCGGTACCCTTCGCCGTGGAGGCCCCGGGCGGGGACGCCGGCATCCAAGTCGGCTTCGGCAGAGGCGGTGCTCTGCAGGACGTGGAAGGTGTGCAGGTTGAGGGCGAGGGACTGGCGGTGACCGGTCTGGAGGACGACGCCGAACCGGTCCCACATCTCGCTCCACCTGCTCACATGCACGGAGAGCAGGGCGTCGAAATTTCCCACGCGGCGGATGCGGTGCGAGGCGTCCAGGAGGGGAGTGGAGAGGGCACGGTCCCGAGAGGTGGCAACCGCAGCGACCTTCTCGATCACCACCGGTGCCCCCGGAGCCACTTGGACGTGGAATTCGAGACCTGCCGACGCTTCGTCGTTGATGTGGACACTCCCGGACAGCACTCCGGACGGGTGCAGAGAGGTGCGGGCGGCAGTGGCGACGGTGATGCCGGACTGAATCGTCCTGCTCTCCAGCAGCACCGTCCACTCGTCCAGATGGTGCGATATCCCCGGCGTGAAGTGCTGGGTCTCCAATCGGCGGTCCGCCGCGACGTTCGTGTTGCGGGAGCGCCCGTCGATCGAGGAGACCACGCGGAGGTCTCCGTGCCAGTTCTCGGCCTGCACCGTCATCCGCAGTGCCGCCAGGTGCGGTTCTGCCATGGACTGGAACTGCTCGGTGGTCACCGTCGTGATCCGTCCCTGCTGGTCGCTGTGCCGCATCGTCCGGGTGAGGACGCCGCGGCGCAGATCCAGCTCCTGGCGGTAGCCGACGAGGTCCGCGGATGAGGGGTGCAGTGCCGTCCCGTCCGGGGATTCCACGAGGAGCGCCGTCCAGTCGTGGGAATTGACCAGGTGCTCCGTCTCGAACGGGCCCCCCAACCCTTCTGTGACGACGCGGTTGTAGACCCCCGCGAGGTACGTACCCGGGTAGTGGACGGCGTCCGGGACGCTTCCGGGCACCGCTCCCCGAGTCGCCCAGTAGCCGTTGCCGACCGTGCACAGCGCTTCCCGGGTCCCCTCGTCCGCCGGATCGAAGGAGTCGTAGGCAAGCAGCCACGGGTCGGACCCCACCGGAGTGGAGCCCGACGGTGCGGGAGCCTGTACGAGGTTCGGGAGGGGCAGGCCCACCAGCCGAGGGAGGGGCGGCCTCCCGGCGCTGGCCGGGCGCCCCCCCTCCACTGTGGGTGAGGCGCCGGCCGTGGTGTCGGTCATCTCTGAAGCTCTCTCGTCGGCGGGGTTCTGCGGTGTCTCGGCGAGGTCATCCGCCGACCGGTACCGGCTCGCGCGAGGCTGCGGGAGCCGCCGCGGGCTGAGCCGCGGCCGGCAGGCGGAGCCGCTTCAGGAGGAGCGCGTTGACGGCGACGATGAAGCTCGACCCGGACATCGACAGCGCCGCGATCTCGGGGCTCAGGGTGAGCCCGATGAACGCGAACACTCCGGCGGCGATGGGCAGTGCAATGGTGTTGTAGCCGACGGCCCAGCCGAGGTTCTGCCGCATCTTCCGCAGCGTGCCCTTGCCGATGCGGAGGGCGATCGGAACATCCAGCGGGTCCGATCGCATCAGGACCACATCCGCCGTCTCGATGGCCACATCGGTGCCCGCGCCGATGGCGATGCCCAGGTCGGCCTGCGCCAGTGCCGGTGCGTCATTGACGCCGTCGCCCACCATGGCGACCTTCCTGCCTGACCTCTGGAGCCGGGCGATCTGCTCCGACTTGTCGCCGGGCAGCACCTCGGCGATGACGGTGTCGATGCCGAGCTGTGCGGCGATGCGCTTCGCTGTCGCCTCGTTGTCTCCGGTCAGCATCACGACCTGGATGCCGGAGTCATGGAGTGCGGCGACCGCCGGTGCGGCGGTCTCCCTCGCCGCATCTGCCATCGCAATGACTGCTGCCGCGCGGCCGTCGACGGCCACCAGCACCGCCGTCCGGCCGCTGGCGGCCAGCCGGTCTCGGGCGTCGGCGAGCTCGCCGAGGTCGACCCCCCGGCCGCTCAACAGCTTGCGGTTACCCACCAGCACTCGCCGCCCCTGCACCTCGGCTGACGCACCGTGGCCGGGGACGTTTTGGAAGTCGGACGCGGACAGCCGACGGGCTTCGCGCTTCTCAGCGTGGCGGACGACAGCTCCGGCCAACGGGTGTTCGGACTCCCGCTCGACCGCCGCGACCAGGGCGAGGAGCTCCCGCTCGTCGATGCCGCTGACCACCACATCGGTGACCTCCGGCTCGCCCTTGGTCAGGGTTCCGGTCTTGTCCATGACCACGGTGTCGATGCTTGCGGAGGTCTCCAGCGCGGTCGCGTTCTTGAACAGGACGCCGCGCTTCGCGCCGAGGCCGGTGCCCACCATGATCGCTGTCGGTGTCGCGAGGCCCAGCGCGTCGGGGCAGGTGATGACCACGACGGTGATGGCGAACAGGAGCGCGGTGGGCACGGACCCGGTGAGCGTCAACCACACGAGGAACGTCGCTGTGCCGCCCAGGATGGCGACGAGGACAAGCCAGAAGGCAGCCCGGTCGGCGAGGCGCTGACCTGGCGCCTTGGAGTTCTGCGCTTCCTGCACCAGAGCAACGATCTGTGCGAGAGCGGTGTCTGACCCGACTCTGGTCGCGCGGACCCGCAGGGTGCCGGTCGTGTTGATGGACGCGCCGATGACCTCGGCGCCCGCTGACTTCCCGACCGGGAGGCTCTCTCCGGTCACCATCGACTCGTCGACGTCGGACTGTCCGTTCTCGACTCGGCCGTCGACGGGGATCTTCGACCCAGGTCGGATGAGCAGGAGGTCGCCCACCTGCACCTCGGCGGTGGGCACCTCGACCGGTTCGCCGTCCCGGATGACGAGTGCCGTCGACGGGGCGAGCTCCAGGAGCGTGCGGATGGCCTCGTTCGCTCCGCCTCGGGCTCTCATCTCGAACCAGTGACCCAGCAGCACGAAGGAGGCAAGGATGGTCGCTGCTTCGTAGAAGACCTCTCCGCCGCCGGTCAGGGTCACGAAGAGGCTGTAGAGCCAGCCGGCCCCGACCGCGATGGACACCAGGACCATCATGTCCAGGGTACGAGCACGAAGCGCGCGGAAGGCGCCGTCGAAGAAGATCCAGGCCGAGTAGAAGACGACGGGCAGCGACAGGATCAAGGCGAACTGGTCGTCGCGTAGCCCGAACGGGGCGGGAACTCCGAAGCCGAGGACATCGCGACCGATCGGTGACCAGAGCGTGACTCCGAGGGAGAAGACCACGGCCACGAGGAAGCGGTTGCGCATATCTCGCACCATGTCTGCCATCGACATCCCAGCGTGGCTGCCGCCGTGGCCCATGACGTCGTGGGCCGAGTGCGTCACGGGCTGGCCGTGGCCGCTGTGCCCGGTGTGTGCGCTGTGATCGGGTTGGGTGGGGCCGGTGTGGTCGGGCTCCGCGGGGTGGCCGGTGTGGTCGGGCTTCGCGGGGTGGCCGGTGTGGTCGGGCTTCGCGGGGTGGCCGGTGTGGTCGGGCTTCGCGGGGTGGCCGGTGTGGTCGGGTTCCGCGGGGTGGCCGGTGTGGTCGGGTTCCGCGGGGTGGCCGGTGTGGTCGGGTTCCGCGGGGTGGCCGGTGTGGTCGGGTTCCGCGGGGTGGCCGGTGTGGCCGAGTCCGGAGGTGTGTCCCGTGTGTCCGGCGTGGTCGGATCGGGAAGGTCGGTCCTGCATGATTCTCCTCTCGGAGCGCGAGGCGACTGTCGTCGCCGGCATCGAACGGCCTCCGGCGGCTCGATGGCGTTCCACTCTTGTCTGGTCTCTTCTGGCTCTTGCAGGTGCGACGGTAGCTGCGGAATCCGTGCTGCAGACAGGGCCGTTGGTCCCTTTACCGCTGAGGCGTCGTGCCCTAGCTTTCAGTCATGCAGAGGAAACAGTTGGGATATTCCCAGGCGAATCAGGTGATAGTCCGGCCTCGCGGCGCTCACGGAATGAGGATGTGGACGGGCCTCGCCGTCGTCCTCTTGGCCGTGGCCGCTCCAGCCCAGGGGGCGTGGGCGGACGGAGGCGAAGCGACCGATGAGGGCTACGTCATGGTCCAGGGGGCGCTGAGCTTCCTCGCCAACGACCCACGGGAGCTGGGGCAGCAGCAGGCTCTCGCCATGGTCGACGACGCGCTCGCGGCCGAAGACCAGGACGGCGTCGATGTCGCCGGACTGCAAGAAGGAAAGTCCGCGCTCGAAGCGGGACAGATCGGGGACGCCCAGCGCCTGCTCCAAGATTCGATCAGCGAAGCCGTCGCCAACCTGGAGCCCGCCACCGGTGACGAGAGCGGAACGGGCGTCGTACTGCCGCCCCTGGCATCGCAGGGAGCGGTGGTCGGCTTCGACTGGCTCTTCCTCGCGGTCTCGGCTCTCGCGCTGCTCGCCGGGGGGGCGCTGACCTATCTCTTCCGGCCCCACGAGACTCTCAGGGAGCTCCGCAGGGACGTGCTGGCGGCTCAGAACGTTGTTCGCTCCGACCACGGGGCGATGACTGGAATGGAGGTGCGCAATGGAGACCCGACTCGCTGATCGAACCGGTGACCGAACAACAGATGCCGCAGGGCGCCGCGCGCCGGGGTGGGTGCGCAAGGGCTGGGGATGGGTGGACGAGCGCCTCGGCATCAATGCCCTGGCCTACCCCGTGCCGGAGCACGCGAACCGGATCGCCTGGACACTCGGCGGTGTGACGGCGGTCGCGTTCGCAATCCTCATTGTCACCGGCATCGTGCTGGCACAGTTCTACTCGCCGATGCCCGAGGTCGCGAACCAGTCGGTCCGGGAGATCGAGACGGGCATCTGGGCCGGCAGCTTCTTCCGGGGCGTGCACTTCTGGGCTGCCCAGGCAATGTACGTCACGGCCTTTCTGCACCTTGTGCGGGTCTTCCTGACGGGCTCCTTCAAGAAGCCGCGGGAGGGCAACTGGCTGGTCGGGGTGGCCATGTTCGGCCTGATCACCTTCGCCATCTTCACCGGCACGGTGCTGAAGTGGGATCAGGAGGGCTACGAAGCCCTCGGCCACAACATCGAGCTGGGCGGCCTGCTCGGTAACGCAGGCTTCTGGTTCTCGCCCGGCTTCTCGGAGCAGGTGCCGATCCTGCTGCGCCTCTATGGCGCGCACGTGGTCATCATCCCCGGCATCATCCTCGTGTTGGTGATCCTGCACTTCCTGCTGGTGAAGCGGCACCACATGTCGCCTCACCCGTCACTGCCGGTCGGTGAAGTCAGCGAGCAGGCAGCCGCAGCCGAGCCCACCGAGCCCTTCACCGGACACCTGCGCCGCCTGGTCTCCCTCGGCATCACGCTCGCGGGCATCCTCGGGGTCCTGGCCGTGCTCCTTCCGGCCCCGCTCGGGTCGAGCCCCGTCCCGGGAATCGAGGTGACCAAGCCGCCGTGGATGTTCTGGTGGCCGTTCACCCTCGAGAACTGGTTCGGGGTTGCAGCCATCGCGTGGGGACTGATCGTGTTCTTCGTTCTCCTGGCCCTGGTGCCGTTCATCGAACGGGGGCCGGAGCGGTCCTGGCGGAGACGACCGGTTCCGATGATCGCGGCGGGGGTCGTCGTCGCGATCCTGATCCTGCTGACCATCCTGATGGCCGTCACGCCGACCCAGACGCACCTCTGATGGGCGCAGCCAGAAGCGCTGGAGCGGCGAATCCCTCGCCGCTCCGGCGGGCGCACCAGTCACTCGCGGTGCTGACCGTCGCAGCCATCCTGCTCGTCGGGGCGGCATCTGCGCTGGCCAATGCGCAGCCCAGCCCGCTCGTGGGTCTCGGCTTCGGCGTGATTGCGACGCTCGCTGTTGCTGCCGTCCTGCTGGCGGCCCGCGTGACCATCGCCCTGGAGCGCGCTCGGCGGAGAGTGCTGCCGCCCGCCCCCGCCCGTCCCGTATCGGCACCCGTGATGACTCGCCTCGTGAGCCGCACTGGCCTTCTGCCGGGCAGGGACCGGGACTGAGCTACACGGCTCGGATCGCCGGCCGGTGGGGGGGGGCAAGCGCGCGCCGAGGGACCGACGCAGCGGTGCCGGCGGCCGGGCGGGACGTTCGCCCCTGCCGGGCATCCGGCCGCCGCTGCACGATGAGAGCTCCACCGAAACGCGCGGAACTCGCCATGACATGTCTCCTGCTCGCTGGGCGCGAATGCGCTCACCCTGCCCGATCTCGGTCGTCCGCTCGCGTTGAGAAGCGAGGGAGGTGAGCCCGATGAGGACTGATGACATGGGCGACGAACTCGTCGCGGACCTCTCCGAGGAGGAGTGCTGGTAGCTCCTCGCGCAGGGGGAGATGGGTCGACTCGCCCTCAGCGTAGGGGGTGTGCCGGACATCTTTCCGGTCAACCACAATGTCGACGGGCGCTCCCTTCTCCTGCGCACCGCGGAGGGCGCCAAGCTGCTTGAACTGACGATGAACTCCTGCGTCGCGTTCGAGGTCGACGGCTGAAACGCCGACTACGCCTGGAGTGTGGTGCTGCGCGGAACTGCCGCGGTCATCGAGCGGGAGATCGAGCAATTCGCTGCCTCCGGTTGGGCGTGATTCCGTGGACGCCCCTCCCCACGACCGTCTTCGTGCGGATCTCCCCTCTCGCGCTCACCGGCCGGCGCATGCAGCGCGGGGGCTTCGACCGCTGGGCGTGAGTGCGGCGCGGCCGCGGAGGACGCGCTCCGCGGCGCGCAGCACACCGCTGCGCCCGCCGGCTCGATCGCGGATCGTGTCGTGCGCTGCGCCCCGGCGGTGGGAGGCGCCACCGGGTCCCGTCCCACTGCGGTGCCCGGCGCCCCGGTCGGCCGAGTTCTGGCCCTGTACCGGATGCCGCTGCTGAAGCGCCCTCGTCAACCCCGCGGGCAGAACAGCGGAGGGGACAGGCGAGCCGGCACCGGCACACTCGCCTCGCCACGGTTCGCGGGCGGGAGAATGGGATCGGCAGAGGCGGAGTCGTCTGACCCGCGCCCGCATCCTCCCGCGGAGCAGCGAGGCCCTCAGGCGCCAGAGCCAGGGCCGGTGAGCCGTCCTGCTCCGCCCCTTCCGACCCGGGTCGGCGTGCGCATCCGCCGGGTCGGGTCGGCGAACATCAGGAAGGCGAGCAGGGCGGTAGCCAGTGCGATCGTCGCGTTGACGAGGAGGCCAGTGGAGAACCCCGCGATGAACGCCTCGTGGTGCGCTTCTGCGGACCCGGCGGAGAAGGCGGCTCCTGGGCCGACCGCGGTGAGAATCACGCTCATGATGGAGATGCCGAGAGCGAGGCCCGCTGCCTGTGCGGTGTTGACGACGCTCGAAGCCATTCCGTACGCCCCTTCACCGGCGCTTCCGAGCGCGGCGCTGGTGGTCGGCGTCCGCGCGAGCGCGATGCCGAATCCGGCGAGGGCGAGCCACAGCATCAGGCCCACGAGGTCGGAGCTCGAGCGCAGGCCCGACATGCCGAGCAGTCCCACGCCGAGCAGCGCGGTGCCACCGACGACAAGAGCCCGAGTCCCGAATCGGTCGCTCAAGCGCCCGGCGATCGGGGCGACCAGCACGATGGTGAGGGTCAGCGGCAGCAGGGCGGCGCCCGACGCAAGAGGGGTCAGCCCCACGACGGTCTGCAGGTAGAGCGCCAGGAAGAAGAACAGGCTGCACATGACGGCGGTGGAGAAGAGCGTGACGACGGTGGCCCCGGTGAACACCCGGTTCGCGAAGAGCCGCAGATCCACGAGAGGGTGGGAGGTACGGCGCTCATGGACGACGAAGAGTGCGAGGCCGAGCGGCACCAACGCGAGCAGCCCGAGGGTTGCTGGCGATGTCCAGCCCCAGTCATTGCCCCGGCTGAGCCCAAGCAGAAGCCCGAGCAGGGCCACGGCCGACAGGGCGGCGCCGATCAGGTCGGGGCGGCCCTGCGGTCGTCTCACTCCGGTTGCAGGGAGAACTCGCCAGGCCACGAGCCACGCGACCGCGCCGAGCGGAACGTTCAGGAGGAAGATCCAACTCCAGCCGAGGGTCTCCGTGACGTACGCGCCGACGATCGGTCCGATGCCGAGAGCGCTGCCCGAGATCCCGGCCCAGATTCCGAGCGCCGTCCCGCGCCGGCGGTCGGAGAATGCGCCGGCGATCAGCGCCAGCGCTGCCGGAGCCACCATAGCCGCGCCCGTGCCCTGCACGGTGCGGAAGGCGATGAGCAGCGACACGCTTGTGGTCAGACCAGTGAGGAGCGAGCCGGCGATGAAGACGGCCAGCCCAACGAGGAAGATGCGGCTCGCTCCGATCCTGTCGGCCAGGTGGCCGGCCAGCAGCGTGAACACGGCGAGCGCGAGGGTGTAGGAGATGACCACCCACTCCTGCGCCTCGTACCCGAAGCCCAGCTCCCGTTGCATCGTCGGCAGCGCGACCGAGACGGCCGTGTCGTCGAGGAGCACGAGGAGGGTGACCAGACTGATCGCCGCGATCAGCGTCCACCTGGACCCGCCGTCGGCGGAGCTGCTCGGCTGCTGGCGGCTGCCCGTGCTTGCGTGGCCCCCGGAACGTTCAGCAGGGAGGCCGGGAACCTCTGCTCGGTCTCCTCTCTCTGCAGGCCGTCTCTTGGTCACCCCATGCTCCTCGCCGTCCCTCGCCCGATCACGCGTGCCCTGACCCTCGCACGTCCCGCGTCCGCGCTGCGGGACCGAAGTCCCATCGGTTTCCGGTGGCCGACCCGTGGGCCGAAGAGCCCGCGGGCGCTGCACCCAGCGCCCGCACGAGAGGCAGCCCGACCGGAGATGTCGACGGCAGGTCCACCCCCGATGGACTCCGTTCGCGCCTGTCCACACGGGCAACCCCATCTGGAGTTCGCATTCACGAGCGAAGAGGGAGCAGAAGGACGAAAGCCTCTACCTGCCGCCTTCCCCCTTCGGGACTCTTGAAGCACGGCGGATGAACACAATCGCCGTCTGATGGAGGAGGTTCTGATGATGTATTGGAATGAAAGCGTCGGGGGCTGGTGGGGATATGTGCTCATGGTCCTCACGATGCTGCTGTTCTTGGCTGTGGTCATCACCGCTCTCGTCATAATGATCCGATCCTTCTCGCCCAAGGGTCGGGCCGAGGGACCGCTCAGTACAGAATCCGAGCGGCTGCTGGCGGTTCGATTCGCTCGCGGCGAGATCGATGAGGCTGACTACGCCCGCCGAGTCGATGTTCTGAGAGGAGCACGAGCATGAAGAACCCAGCGCAGGATGGTCGCGGCCGCGGTCGCTTCCCGGTGAACATCAGCACCCTTGAGAGGGTCGGCCGAGTCGTCTTCGGAGTCGCGGCCGCGGTTGTCGCGATCGTCCTCCTGTACGCGAATCCTTTGGCGTGGCAGGCGGCGTTGGAGGTCCTGTTGATCCTGGCCGGCCTGGATCTGATCGTCACCGGAGCGACCGGCTACTGCCCGCTCTATCACAAGCTCGGGCATGTTTCCCCGACGGCAAGGGGACTGCGATGATGCACGATCACCAGAACAGCGAAGTGTCGACGCCCGACGCCGCTCCCCGCAAGGAGGGCCGCGGAGGCGGCTCCATCTGGATGATGATCGCCTGCTGCGCGCCGATGCTCGTAGTCGCCGCGCTGCTGACGATCGGCGGCGTGCTCCAGCCGGCGTTTCTCATCGTCGCGGTCGTCGCGATGGTCGCGATGGTGCTGCTGATGTCCGGCCTGCACGGAGGCGGGCGGCACGAGTGACTCGGCGCAGTCTCACGGGACGGAGGCTGCCGCGCGGGGCGCCCCGCTCGGGCAGGAAGGCTCGAGTCGAGGCTGGGTGACCTCGCCGCGCGGAGTCCGCGTACCGGGCCGAGGGAGCACGACGTGACCAAAGGCCCTGCTCGAGGCTTCCGGCCGCCGCGAAGCTATTCCCACCGAAGGCTCTCTGCGCTCGGTCGAAAGGACACCGACATGACACTCACTGCTTCTTCTCGCAGCGCGGTCCAGCGGAATGATCAGGACCCGTGGCGCGGCTTCTCCGGAACCGCCTGGCGCGACGGCATCGACGTGCGCGACTTCATCCAGCGCAACTACCACCCCTATGACGGCGATGCACGATTCCTGGCCGGCGCCACCGAGCGCACGTCAGCGCTCTGGGCGAAGCTCACCCGACTGTTCCCGGAGGAGCGCGCACGAGGCGTCTTCGACATCGACACCGGCACGCCGTCCGGCATCACGGCCTTCCGACCGGGCTACATCGACAAGTCGGCAGAGTTGATCGTGGGTCTGCAGACCGACGCCCCGCTGAAGCGGGCGATCATGCCTTTTGGGGGCTGGCGACTCGTCGCAACCGAACTGGAGACCTACGGCTATGAGGTGCCGCAGGAGCTTGAGACGATCTTCACCAGCTACCGCAAGACGCACAATGATGCGGTCTTCGACGTGTACCCGCCCTCGGTGCGGCGGGCGCGGCATTCCCACCTCATCACCGGGCTACCCGACGCGTACGGCCGTGGCAGGATCATCGGCGACTACAGGAGGGTCGCCCTCTACGGGGTGGACCGGCTCATCGCAGAGAAGGGCCAGGAGGGCACCGTGCTCGGAGCCGCCTATTCGAGCGAAGACGTGATCCGCGCCCGCGAGGAGAATGCCGAGCAGGTTCGTGCGCTCCGCGAGCTGAAGCAGATGGCAGCCTCGTACGGCTACGACATCTCGGCTCCTGCCGGTACGGCACGCGAGGCGGTTCAGTGGCTCTACTTCGGCTACCTCGGAGCCGTCAAGGAGCAGAACGGTGCGGCCATGTCGATCGGCCGGAACACGACCTTCCTGGACATCTACTTCGAGCGCGAACTGGCCTCCGGCTCACTCACGGAGATGGAGGCGCAGGAGCTCATCGACGATCTCGTTATCAAGCTGCGCATCGTGCGATTCCTGCGTACCCCCGAATACGATGCGCTGTTCTCCGGCGATCCGACCTGGGTGACGGAGACGATCGGGGGCATCGGCGACGACGGGCGGTCGCTCGTCACGAGGACCGCCTTCCGCTACCTGCAGACGCTCTACAACCTGGGGCCGGCTCCTGAGCCGAACCTCACCGTCCTGTGGGATGCGGCGCTCCCCGAGGGGTTCAAGCGATTCTGCGCGCAGGTGTCCATCGACACCTCGGCAATCCAGTACGAGTCCGACGCGCTGATCCGCAGCGCCTGTGGAGACGACGCGGCGATCGCCTGCTGCGTCTCCCCGATGCGGGTGGGCAAGCAGATGCAGTTCTTCGGGGCGAGGGTGAACGTGGCCAAGGCGCTGCTCTACGCCATCAACGGCGGTAGGGACGAGCTCACCGGCGAAGTGGTCGTCCCGGGACGTGCGCCGCTCACCGGCGACGTCCTCGACTATGAAGAGGTCCGAACCGCCTACTTCGAGCTTCTAGACTGGCTGGCGGGAACCTACATGGAGGCTCTCAACTGCATCCACTACATGCATGACAAGTACGCCTATGAGCGTCTCGAGATGGCTCTCCACGACCAAGAGATACTGCGGACGATGGCCTGCGGCATAGCGGGCCTGAGCGTCGCCGCGGATTCCCTGTCCGCCATCAAGCATGCGACGGTGCGCCCCCTGCGTGACGAGCGCGGTCTCGTCGTCGACTATGTCGTCGAGGGGGAGTTTCCGAAGTACGGCAACGACGACGACGAGGTGGACGGCATCGCGGAGGATCTCGTGCGGCGCTTCATGTCGATGCTGCGCAGCCGCGCCACCTACCGGAACGCCACCCCGACCCAGTCTGTCCTCACCATCACATCGAACGTGGTGTACGGCGCGCACACCGGGAACACTCCGGACGGCCGACGCGCCGGAACGCCATTCGCCCCGGGGGCCAATCCCATGAACGGCCGGGACACCCACGGCATGCTCGCCTCGGCCCTGAGCGTCGCGAAGCTGCCATTCGACGATGCGCAGGATGGCATTTCGCTGACCTCGACCGTCGTCCCTTCCGGGCTGGGTCGGGAACCGGGGGAGCAGGTGACGAACCTCTCCGGTTTGTTGGACGCCTTCACCGGGGCCGGGGGGTACCACCTCAACGTCAACGTGCTGAACCGGGAGACGCTCTTGGACGCCATGGCGAACCCCGAGAACTATCCGCAGCTGACGATCCGCGTCTCCGGGTACGCCGTGAACTTCATCCGGCTCACCCCGGAGCAGCAGCGCGACGTCATCAGTCGCACTTTCCACGATGCGGTCTGAGGCGACGCCCGGGCGCGCGTCCTCGCGCTCGACGAATCTCAGCGAGCGACGAGCCGGCACCCAGGGCATGGTCCATTCCTGGGAGCTGGTGACGGCCGTGGACGGACCGGGTACCCGCATGACCGTCTTCCTGTCCGGCTGTCCGCTCCGGTGTCAGTACTGTCAGAATCCGGACACCTGGGTTCTGCACGACGGTCGAGCCACCGAACTGGAGGAGATCGTCGACCGGCTCGAGCGGTACAAGTCGGTCTTCGATGCGACCGGAGGCGGGCTCACCCTGTCCGGTGGCGAACCGCTCCTTCAGCGTGCCTTCGTCGAGAAGATCTTCGCTGCGTGTTCCGAGCGGGGGATATCCACCGCGCTCGACACTTCGGGCTACCTCGGCGATCGGGCATCGGACGCCCTTCTCGACACCACCAGCCTCGTTCTGCTGGACGTCAAGTCGGGGCTGCCCGACCTCTACCGCGTGGTGACTACTCGCGACCTCGAGCCGACGGTCCGATTCGGCGATCGGCTGAGCGACCGGGGAAATCGCATGTGGATCCGGTTCGTGCTGGTTCCCGGACTGACGGATGCTCAGGAGAACGTCGAGGCGGTTGCCGACATCCTCCAGCGCTGGAGCACAATCGACCGGGTCGAGGTTCTCCCCTTCCATCAGATGGGGCAGCACAAGTGGGAGGAGCGCGGAATTCCCTACGCCCTGGCCGATCTGCGCTCCCCGGACGAGGCGCTTTTGCGGCGCGTCGAGGAGCAGTTCCGCCGGCGAGGTCTGCCCGTCGTCTGATCGCCGGGGATGGTCGAGCGGCGCCGTCGAGTTCAGGGTTTGTCCCGCAAACTCGAGCTCCTCGTGGTCAAGTCCCTCATTGGTGGGGATCGCCGGGACTGCCGCCCAAGCGGGAGATGCCGCGCGCCCGCGGAAGCCATACCTGCGGATCGTAGATGGCTCGCATCTGCCGCTCGCCTCCAGGGGGACGAAAGCCTGTGTCATCGGGGCCGGCGCGTAGGAACGCTTCAGGTATGACCACCGTCGAGCAGCGAGACCCGGGTGACATCGCGAGCGAGCGCCAGCGTAGTTTCGTCCTGGAAGCGACAGGGGTATCGAAGACCTAGCGGCAGGGGATCTGGTCCTTCCGTCGCAGCAATGTGGTCCTCGATGAGGTGCAGCTCACTCTCACGGCGGGGGAGGCGGTCGGACTGGTCGGGGAGAACGGGTCCGGGAAGTCGACACTCATGCAGATCCTCGTCGGCGCGCTGTCGGCGGACTCCGGGAGCGTGTCCGTTCGCGGCTCGCTCGGGTACTGCCCGCAGCACCCGGTCGTCTTCGAGCGCCTCACCTGCAACGAGCATTTCGCTCTTCGGCGTCGCCTACGGGCTGACCCGGGCCGAGCGACATCATGAGCAGGATCGCCTCTATCGGCGCTCGACTTCAGGCGCTACGCGAACACTCGCGCGGATCGCCTTTCTGGAGGGACACTGGCGAAGCTCAACCTCGGCCTGGCGTTGCTCGCGGATCCGGCAGGCCTGCTTCTTGACGAGCCGTATGCGGGGCTTCGACTGGGATACCGGGGTGTGACACTTTTCGTAGACAGTCGTCATGAGGAATGAACGTCAGGACGAGATGTCTACGAATCGAAGGATCGTCTGCTCCTCGACGCCGGCCTCACTGAGGGGTTCGACGAGAGCCGTGGGCTGTTGCTCGGGCTCGCCTGGGCCACGGGTTCCGCCGTGGTCGTCCTGCTCATGCTCGTCTCGCGCACGAGAGGGGTCCGCAGACGTGTTGCGGGGGCGACGTACGTCTCCCGGGGCGAGGCGACGCCGCACGCGCGTCTGGATGCACGACCTTCGCTTCCCTCATAGCGCGCCGCACGGGGAAGCGCTTCATCCCGTGAGACCGGTCTCTTGGCCGCCCGAGTATGGCTGTGCCGTGGGTGCCGCTCATGGACGCTCCCGGCCTGACGCAGATCAGAGACCGACAGGCTCTGGGCGTCCTGTAGAACGGCGGCTTCACGGGCCCTCGCGGCCTGGATCGAGTACTACAACTCTCGACGACGCCACTCAGCCCTCGGAGGCCATCCCCCGATCGGCCGGCTGCAACCAACCTCATGACCGCGTACAACTGATATGTAGTGCCTTCTTGTCAAGAGGCATGGCGAGGCGCCGTCCGGGATTGTTCCTGGACGGCGCCTCTTGCTTCGTGATCTGGCTGGTCGGTGAGCGTGTCTTCGACGCGCGGTCAGTCTGATATTCGCGGGTTGGTTACCGCAGGACGGTTCTTCGGCAGGAGCAGGACCGCGTGTCTAGGAACGAGCGTCGATGACCCTGGGGTCGCCTGCTCATGGTTGTTTCGCGGGTCGCTCCTCGCGCTGCCACCGGCTGCTGGATCGCGAAGCAGCTCAGAGGATCAGTCGTGCATGACAGCCAGAGACCAGCACCAGCCGGCCAGCTCGCGAGCGACGGCGACATTCGCGATCGTGTGTCGTTTGCGGCGTTGCCCGAACCGCACCCACCGGTCATGCAATCGCCGGTTCCCCAGGTCGCCGCGTGCTCTCGCAGCCGCGGACGCGAGTTCCCAGCGACCACGCATAACCGCGCCGACGGATACTGGGGTTGGTGATGCCAGGCAGCTTCGACGAGCAGCCTGCGCGCGTGACCGTTGCCGGTCTTGGTGATCGGCCCTTGCACCCGCGACTGCCCCGAAGAGAACTCGGAAGGGACGAGGCCGACGAAAGCGCCGATGCTGTTGCCGGTGAATCGGTCCCAGTCGCCGATCTCGATGGCCAGCGCGAACCCGGTCAGCACGCTCACGCCTCGAAGGCAACCGAGCCGACGCACGATCGGGGTGAACTCGCTGTCACTCGCGAGATCTCCGATCGCCGTGTCGAGTCGGTCTCGGCGGGCCTTAACCTGCAGCACGGTCTCATACTCCGCGTCGAACGCGGCCCGAGACGCGGCGCCACTGAGGTGCTGCTGAGTGAGCCACCGGTCGTGCTTGGCCGTCCATGCGGCGCCATCGTCGTAAACGATGCCGTGCCGCAGGAGCAGCTTGCTGAGCCGGTGTCGTGAGCGCATCAGATCTCCGCGGCAGTCTTCCCTCGCCCGCACCAGATCCCGGGCAGCCTCCTGATCAGCTGACGGAACAGACACCGATGTGATCTCGTCCAGCCGCAGCAACCGGGCCAGATGCACCGCGTCCTTCGCGTCCGTCTTCACCCGATCACCTGAGGGGCGTTGCAGCTTCGACGGCGCGGCGACCACACATCGCACTCCCGCCGCTGTCAACGCCCGGAACAGCCCGAACCCGGTGGGTCCGGCCTCGTAAGCGACCGCGACCGGGTCAGGCAAAGTCCGCACCCAATCCAGGATCCGATCATTGCCGGGCGGCAACTTCGTCTGGAACAGCTCGCCTGTCACGCCATCGATCGCCGCTGCCGCGACGGAACGGGCATGCACATCGAGCCCAACACTCGTACGCTCAGTAAACACGGGGCCTCCCACAACTGTCGGATAGGCCGGGCGGACCGCCTCCACCCGGTAACCCACGAGTTTTGTGAGCGAGGCCCCGTCCCGTAACCCCCTCACCAGAAGAGGGCCACTACATACCGTCTAGTCGTTGTCTCCGCCGGTGGAGCCGATCACTGAGACCTGCCCGCTGCCGGTGTTGGCGCCGCGGGCTCGACCGGCGGCTGCACCGTCCCAGGTCCAGTCGGTTACCTCCGGGCTGTCCTCGCCGTGCGCGCGGGTGTAGTCCCGCGCGGCGAGGCGGGCGTCCTGCATCCGCTGGCGCAGGACGCCGTGACGCTGGGCGAGGCCGGGGACGCGGTCGAGCACATCGATGACGAGGTGGAAGCGGTCCATGTCGTTAAGCATGACCATATCGAAAGGCGTCGTGGTGGTGCCCTCCTCCTTGTAGCCGCGGACGTGGATGTGCGGATTGTTGGCACGGCGGTAAGTCAGGCGATGAATGAGCCACGGATAGCCGTGGTAGGCGAAGATCACCGGCCGGTCGACCCCGAAGAGCGCGTTCCAGGCGGCTTCGCTGAGGCCGTGCGGGTGCTCGCCTTCGGATTGGAGACGCATGAGGTCGACGACGTTGACCACGCGGATCCTCAAATCCGGGATTTCGGTGCGGAGGATGGACACCGCGGCGAGGATCTCGAGGGTGGGGACGTCACCGGCGCAGGCCATCACGACGTCGGGCTCCTGGCCGGCGACCTCGCTTCCCGCCCAATCGAAGATGCCGATGCCCCTCGTCATGTGGGCGATGGCGTCGTCCATGTTCAACCAGTCGAAGGACGGCTGCTTGCCGGCCACAACCACGTTGACGTAATCGACGCTGCGGAGACAGTGGTCGTAGGCGGACAGCAGCGTGTTCGCGTCGAAAGGCAGGTAGACCCGGACGACGTCGGCCTTCTTGTTCACGACGTGGTCGATGAAGCCCGGGTCCTGGTGGGAAAGCCCATTGTGGTCCTGCCGCCATACGTGGGAGGAGAGCAGGTAGTTGAGGGAAGCGATCGGCCGCCGCCAGGGGATGTGCTTGGTCACCTTCAGCCATTTGGCGTGCTGGTTCAGCATCGAGTCGACGATGTGGATGAACGCCTCGTAGCTGGTGAACAGGCCGTGCCTCCCGGTGAGGAGGTAGCCCTCGAGCCACCCCTGGCACTGGTGCTCGCTGAGCATCTCCATCACGCGTCCCGCCCGGGCGAGGTTCTCGTCGCTGGGAAGGTAACCGCCGTTCCACTGTTTGTCGGTGACCTCGAGGACCGCGCCGAGCCGGTTGGACGCGGTCTCGTCGGGTCCGAAGATCCGGAAGTTCGTTGGGTTGGCGCGGACGACGTCGGCGAGCCAACTGCCGAGCACCCGTGTCGGCTCGTGGATCGCTGCGCCGGGGGAGGGGACGTCGACGGCGTAGTCGCGGAAATCGGGCAGGACCAGGTCCCGTTTGAGCAGCCCGCCGTTTGCGACAGGGTTAGCGCTCATTCGGCGGTCGCCTTCGGGTGCGAGCGCAGTCGCCGATGTCACCGGGGCGCCGTCCGCATCGAACAGCTCGTCGGGCCGATAGGAGCGGAGCCATCCCTCGAGCAGCTGGAGGTGCTCATCGGTGTCGCGGGCATTGGCGAGGGGAACCTGGTGCGCCCGCCAGTTGTCCTCGGCAGGATGTCCGTCGATCTCCTTCGGACAGGTCCACCCCTTCGGAGTACGGAGGATGATCATTGGCCAGGCGGGTCGTTCGGTCTGCTCCCCGCGGGCGGCGGCAGCCTTGATGTCTGCGATGTGGTCGAGGACAGTGTCCAGGGTCGCAGCCATGCGACGGTGCACCTCGATCGGGTCTTCGCCGTCGAAGCCGCCGGAGACGACATACGGCGTGTGGCCGTAACCGCGCATAAGCTCGAGGAGCTCCGACTCCGGGATACGGGCGAGGATCGTGGGGTTCGCGATCTTGTAGCCGTTGAGATGCAGGATCGGCAGGACCACTCCGTCCTGCTGCGGGTCGACGAACTTGTTGGAGTGCCAGCTGGTCGCGAGCGCGGCAGTCTCCGCCTCACCGTCACCGACGACCGCCGCCACGAGGAGATTCGGGTTGTCGAAGGCGGCCCCGTACGCGTGCGAGAGCGCATAGCCGAGCTCGCCACCCTCGTGAATGGAGCCCGGGGTCTCCGGCGCGGCGTGGCTGGGGATCCCGCCTGGGAAGGAGAACTGGCGAAAGAGCGCCCGGACGCCGTCCTCAGTCCGCGAGATGCGCGGGTAGACCTCGCTGTAGGTGCCGTCGAGGTAGGCGTTTGCGACCATACCGGGGCCGCCGTGGCCAGGTCCGCAGACGTAGATGGCGTCGAGGTCGCGTTCTTGGATCGCCCGGTTGAGGTGCGCATAGAGGAAGTTCAGGCCAGGAGTCGTTCCCCAGTGGCCGAGTAGGCGCGGTTTCACATCGTCGGGCGTGAGTGGCCGTCGGAGCAGCGGGTTGCCGAGAAGGTAGATCTGGCCGACTGACAGGTAGTTCGCCGCTCGCCACCAGGAGTCGAGCCGGCCGAGCGCTGCGTCCTCAATCGGAGTGCCGCCACCCCGGCGGAAGGCGGAAGCTGGAGGTGCGGGAAGCGAGCGGGTGACAGTCATGACTCCACCTTCCGCCTGTGGAGAGGCGGAACGGAAGAGCCAAAGGTCCCGGTCATGTCGTCATCGGGACGTTGAGCACCGTGGCCAGGCCGGGCTCCACCGCGCCCGTCTGGAGGGTGGCTCCGCACACGACGGCGGTCCCATCCATAAATCCCAGGAGAACGAGTAGAAGGGTCCGGGAGAGACGCTCGACATGCATGAGCCACACTCGTGATCGCTCTGTTGAACACGAAGGGCCCGAAGTCCTACCCAACCGGCTGCGCCGGCGGTTGGCTGGCGACGGGCGAGTCCGAGGACGTCCTACCCGCAACGGGCGCCGAGTCGGCGCCGGGGAGAGCAGGGACCGAGAAGTGATGACACGAACAATCGTCACGCCGACAGAATGGGTCCGACTCAAGCGGGATGGCGCGCGCCGGATGAGTCGGGGGCTCAGCGAGCGGCGGCAGCCGCCGCGGAGTGACGCCGGATCCCCGCGGCTCACGGACGCCCCGGGAGCCTCGTCACCCCCAGGACAGCGTTGACTCCGGCGGGCCGAAAGGCCAAGCGGGCAGCGTCTCGACGCGCTGTGCGGGCACGATCGCCACCGGCACCGGAGCATTGAGCAGAACGTCATGGGCGACGGACCCGAGCTGGAGGAGATCCTTGAGAATGCCGCGATCGGCGCGGGCGACAACGAGGAGCTGAGCCGTCTGAGCTGCTTCGACAAGCTCGGGGATGGTCGGACCCTCGATCAGAGTGGTTGCTACGTCCGACTCGGGGTGGCGGCCACGGATTCCCGTGGCGGCTCCCTGAAGTACCGTCTCAGCGGCGTCCCTGATCGCCTCCCACGGGTAGTCGACGAAGTGGAGCGGAGACGGGTAGGCGGGGCCCGCGGCCCAGACATGCACGAGTGCGATAGCTGCCGCCCGGAGCATCGCCTCGTCCTCCGTGAAGGCCACCGCGGCCTTCGCGGGGTCGTCGTCGCCCACTCCGAGGAGCACCGGACCGTAGTGAGGAGTCCAGGTGCGCGGCACCACCACGAAGGGAGCCGCGCTCCGCGCGGCCAGGCGCAAGGGGACAGTGCCGTAGACGAGGTGCCGCGCTAAGGGTGTCTGTCCGTGCCGACGACCAGAATGTCGGTGAACGAACTGGCCTCCATCAGACGCTCGCTGGGGTCGCCGTGGGTGAGCATGCTCGAAACAGTCTTGAAGATAGCAGCCTGCTTCGCGAAGTCCGCGGCCTCTCGGACGTTCTCCTCGTAGAAGGTACGCACTGTGCCGAGTGTGCGGAGTCCAGGCGGCGGCACCGGAACGACTGTGACCAGCCCGACCTGGGTGGGCGTGTGCCGCGCTCGTTCGATGACCCAGTCGAGCGCGACGCGGCTGGTGAGGCTTCTGTCAATGCCGACGGTGACTATGCGGATGGTCATGGTGGACTCTTTCTCGAACCCCTCGCCATGATCCGCCCGAACGACACACCTGCTCAGGGGCGAAAGTCCCTACGACCGTGGAGAAGAGCTCAGTCGGTGCGGCGGTGCGCGGCGCCGTACACGGCGGCTTGCGTGCGCCGTTCGAAGCCGAGCTTGTCGAGCAGCCCCGACACGTAGTTCTTGACGGTCTTTTCCGCCAGGCCGAGTCGCTCGCCGATCTGCCTGTTCGTCATGCCATCGGTGATCAACTCGAGAATCTGCCGTTCACGTAGCGTCAGGTCCGGATCGTCACTGGTCGAGGCCTGTCGAAGCATCAGCCGCTCACCCGCGCGTCGCCGCAGTTCGCCGGGAATCAACTGCCTACCGGCGGCCGCGCGCCGCACCGCATCGACCAGGCCTGCCCCGCGGATGTCTTTGAGCAGCCATCCGCTGGCTCCTGCTAGCACAGCCGCGTCGAGGGCCGCCTCGTCGTCGAACGCCGTCAGCATGATGCAGGGCAGTTCGGGGTGACGGGAGCGGATCTTCCTGCACGCGTCGACGCCGGTGCCGTCCGGCAGCCGGACGTCGAGCACGACGATGTCCGGGAGGGTGGCGTCCACCCGCGCGATTGCGGCCCGGACGGTCCCCGCTTCTCCGACCACCGTGAGATCTGACTCGCGCTCCAGCACGTCCGCAATGCCGCGTCGGACGAGTTCGTGATCGTCGACCAGGAAGATCCGTATCATGCGGTGGCGCTCTTTCGTCTGGGCATCGGGATCCGCCAGTCGAGCACTGAGCCGCCGGCCGGGCCGGGGTGCAGCACGGCGCTGCCGCCCCACGCCTCCGCCCGCTCTGCGAGATTCGTGAGCCCGCTGGACCGGGTGGCTTTGCCCGCCCCCCGGCCGTCGTCCTGCACCGTCACCCGGATCTCCTCCGGTCTGGCGATCACGCTCACCGATACTCCGTTCGCTTCGGCATGCCGCGCTGCGTTCGATAGTCCTTCGCGCACAACAGCTTCCAAATCATCGAGCACAGGTTCGGGGACGAGGAGGTCGAGATCCCCCTCGAGTGAGACGTGCGGCGGGTTCGGGAATGCGCCTGCGGCATCGCTCACGATGTCCAGCAAGCGTTGGCGGGTAGCGGGCCGTCCGGGTGAGGAGGCGCGGAGAGCGAACACCGTTTTCCGGATCTCCGCGATCGCCTCATTCAGAAGGTTCGTCACCACGTCCACCTTCTCGCGGACGCCTGAGGGTAGACGCTCCACGTCTACACCGTTCAGGGTCAGGCCCGCCCCGAAGAGGCGCTGAATCACGTTGTCGTGCAGATCACGGGCTATGCGGTTCCGGTCTTCGAGGAGCGTGAGCCGCTCGTGTGCACGCCGGGCCTCGCGCAGCTCCAGCACGACGCTGGCGTGTGTCGCGAACTCGATCGCCAGGTCCAAGTCCACCTCGAGGAAGCGGGCGGCATCACGTGGGCGGGCGATCGCCAGCGCCCCACGGGTGCCGTCCGGTCGGCCGATGGGAACCACCATGGCGGGTCCCGTCAACTCGTCGGAGCGGTCCGGGTACGGCACGCCGGCCGACAGGCGCGGGTTCCCCGACTCGATTACCGTCTCGCTCAGAGTGGTCGCCGCGGGGTAGATGCGTCCGCGGAAGGCGTCCGCCTCGTCCCCCCACGCGCCCTCCACCACCGCTCCACCGCTCGGGGACGAGGCGACGAGACACACCACGGCGGCGTCGGTGAGACGTGCGACGGCCTGGGCGACCGCCGCGAGGGGATCTGCAGTCTCCTCGCTGAGCAGTGCCGCCCCGGTCTCGGCCGACGCGAGCGCCCACCGCTGACGGAGCTGCGCATCCCCGAAGAGGCGAGCGTTGTCGATCGCCACGGCAGCCGAGGTGGCCAGCGCAGTGAGGAGCTCTTCGTCCTCCGCGGTAAAAGAGCCGCCGGTGCGATTGGTGAGGTAGAGGTTGCCGTACACCTCATCCCGCACCCGCACAGGAACGCCGAGGAAGCTGCCCATCGGCGGATGATTTGCGGGGAACCCGTGCGAGCGCATATCCGTGCCCAGGTCATCCAGACGGATCGGGGCGGGGTCAGAGATGACCGCGCCGAGGATCCCCCGCCCACGAGGAAGGTCGCCGATCCGCGCGGCCGTGGCATCGTCTAAGCCGACGTGGATGAACTGCTCGAGTTCCCCGTCGGGGCCGATCACTCCGAGCGCGCCGTACTGCGCGCCTACGAGGTCGACGGCGGCCTGAGCGATGCGCCGGAGCACGGTGGGCAGTTCCAGCCCTTCGCCGACGGCTCGGGTTGCCGCGAGCAGCTCGCGCAGCCGTCCTTGAGTGGCGAGCACCCGGTTCGCCTTGTCGACCAGTTCCGCGATCGCCAGTTCGAGCTCGGATTGCGGCAGGTCCGGGAAGTGCACGGAAGGATGGGCGCCCACACGTCTCCTCGAGCCTCGGGAACCGGCGGGACCAACGGCCCTGCCAGATCCATAGGTTACGCCCCAGCATCGACCCTGCTCCAATTTGCTTCTGGCGAAGAAAGGTAACCATGATCAGCGACACCTTCGTGCCCGCGCGCCGGATGTCTCCGGAGGAGCGGACCGACCCGCTGCTCGGCCCTGGTGGCCGCTACATCGTGGGAGTGGACGGCTCCGCCTCGAGTCGCGCCGCCCTCACCTGGGCGGCCGCGCGGACGCTTCCGGACGGCGCCATCAGCCTTGTGGGGATCGCCGACGACGACGCGGGATCTGTGGGCGCCGAGTACGGCGACGATGTGGCTCGAAGGCTGGCCCACGTCCTGTCAGATGCGGCGGACGACCTGCTGAATCGCTACCCGACGGCGCGGATCACCACGACTGTCGAGCGCGGGATGGTGGCAGACACGCTCGCCCGGGCTGCAGACCAGCGGGATGTCGTCGTTATCGGCTCCGACAAGACCGGCTACGCCCGCGGACGGATGTTCGGTCTCCGCGCGGTCCAGCTGGCGGCCGCGGTGCGCGGCACCATGACTGTGGTCCCTTCGATCGACCTTCGCCTATGCACAGGTGTGGCGGTGGCGGTGGCAGACTTGCAGAACGCGCCCGCGCTTGCGCAGCGTGGCGCGCAGGAGGCCGCGCGTCGCGGCTGCTCTCTCGCTATCGTTCATGCCGTCTCATCCGGCGGGCAGCTGCGTTCGGCCTACCGCGACGACGTGCTCGCGGCTGCCCGCACCGCCGCACTGGACACCGATTCGAACCTAGACGTGTGGGCGCACGTCGCGCAGCGGCACCCTTCGGACGCGATCCTCAACCTGTCCCGTGACAAGGCGCTGCTCGTCGTCGGACGATCTCGGCAGACCAGCGCTCTGGGGGTGGGTCAGACGCTCCACGAGGTGCTGATGAACGCCAACGCCCCCACGGTCGTCGTTTCCTGACTCTGCGCGCCCTGGACCTTCGTCCCTGTGTCGGGCAGCAGTTCCCTGACGAATTGGATCAGCCGCTTCGTGCGGTCAGACATCGAGTCAGGAGTTTCCGGCGTGGATCCCGTAGACATCGCCCGCCAGCAGTTTGGGCTGTGTCAAATTTCGTAGACAGGTTCTTTGTTGGTCAGGCCGCGGTGGCGGTCTGAGTCACCCCGCCGTGGGCGTGGTCCATCGTGTGATCGACATCGCAGCGTTTCGCGGGCATCCGGCATCCGGGGAATCGACAGTGCTGATCTCTGACGGCGAGGTGTCTTCGTTGCTGCTCGCTGGGCCGGTATCGGTCGACGGCGAGCACCTGACCGGAGATCGGATGTGTGAGGATCCGGTCCCACCCGGGTGCTCCGGCGGTGAGCACGCACGCGGTTTGCGGGTCGATGGGGGAGTGCCCGACGAGGAACGCGGTCTCGTAGGGATCTGTGATGCGCTTCTCGATCAGCGACATGACCGGGACCGTGATGTGAACGGTTGCGCGGATCCCGGCCAGGTCGGTGGGTCCACCGTCGTGGCCGGTGGGTGCGGCGGTGAGGAGCAGGTCGCCGAGGATGTCGGCTCGGATCTGGTCCGTCGTGCGGACATCAAGGCTGTCGGCGGGCTCCGCCTGCCCGCATCCGCCCGCGTCGGTAGCCGGGTTCGCAGCGTGCCGCCGCGCGTCAATCACGGTTCGTGCCATTTCGCTGAAGCGGTCGTGGACGCCATGCGCGATGGCGGCGGGCAGGATTGCACGGAGTTCGGCCATGCCGTCGTCGAGGTCGGTGACCCAGACGGTGCGGTCTTCGACGGCGCGGCGGTGGCGTTGTTCGAAGGTGGTGTGGGCGTACCATTCCGCCCGCCGCTTCGCCAACGGCGTCAAACGCGTCGCGGATCCGGTGGCTGGCCCGATCGACCGACGTGGTGGCGGGGGTATCGGCGGCGAGGGCGTACCGCGGCTCACCCCGGGGCTGCTCGTGGTGCTCTGCGTTCTGATGACGCTCAACCCGATCGTGGCAAACATGTACCTGCCACGGTATCCCGTCGACATCGAGTGTGTGTCGCATGGAGAGTGCCTTCTGTAGCGTGCCGGCGTTGTTCATCGTCGATGACGCTAAACTCTGACATCGTGTCAAGGTCAAGAGGGGCGCATGAACATCGGTGAGCTCAGTCGACGAAGCGGAGTGAGTCCTCGTTCGTTGCGCTACTACGAGAAGCACGGACTCATCCACGCGGAGCGGAGGGGTAACGGCTACCGCGAGTACGACGACACCGCGGTCGAGCGCGCGAGCGTCATCCACACCATGTTCGGCCTGGGTTTCGCTCGTCCCGTCGTCGAATCGGTACTCACCTGCACCGGCGAAGCGCCCGCTTCGGTGCATCGGGAAGTCGCGCAGCAGCTCATTGCAGTGCGGAACGACATGGCCGACCGTATCGTGCAGCTGTCGCACACGCACCGCCTGCTCAGCGAGTTCATCGACGCGTCCGTCTGACGGGCCTGTTGTCGCGCGCGAGGCCGTCCCGAAGCACACGGCGACTTCACAGGCATCCGCGTATCGAAACGACCCTCAGCGACATATCGTTGACTATCGTTGGATAGGCGGCAATCGACACCGCATGGAGGTCATGATGAGCGATTCATTCGGAACCAACGGCTTCGGATTCGGCGGCGGAAGCGGCTTGGGCAATGGTGGCTTCGGCGCCGGACTGGGCTCGGGCTTCGGCAAGACCGGCGCCGGAATCTGGGATGCGATGGAGCAGCTTCGCGACGAGTTCGAGCGTCGCGTGATGCCCAAGGGCGGGGCCCGCATGGGCCGCGGTGATGTGCGTGCGGCCGTTCTGGCCCTGCTCGCCGAGAGCCCGATGCACGGCTACCAGATCATTCACGAGATCGAAGAGCGCAGCGGCGGCAGCTGGAAGCCCAGCCCCGGCTCGGTCTACCCGACCCTGCAGCTGCTGACCGATGAAGGCCTCGTCACCGCCGAAGAGGCGAACGGTCGCAAGACCTATGCGCTGACCGAGGCGGGACGCGCCGAAGCGGATACCGCGGGTGAGCGTCCGGCGCCGTGGCAGACATCCGCAGCCGGCACCGGCGCTCGCGAGAGCAGCGGACGCGCGACGGCGCTGCCCAAGGCCGGCGTGGAGCTGGCCCAGGCTGCGGCTCAGGTTGCCCGCACGGGTACCCCCGAGCAGGTGCAGCAGGCCGTCTCCGTGCTCGAAGACGCGCGTCGTAAGCTCTACTCGATCCTCGCCCAGGACTGACGGGAGTGCCCTCGGCGCGAAGGCGTCGCGAGGGAGCACAGTGAGCGGCAGGGTCGTCGATGAGACCGATGCGTACGATGCCGGCGCCATGCGCGCCCGGTATCGGCGCATCCTGCGGTTCGCTGCGCGCTTCCTTGCTCAGACGTGGTGGTTCGAACTCGTTCTGCCCCGCATCGGCCTGACCCGGATCGCGGTGCGCACACGCAACAAGCGCATGAAGCGGTTCGCTCGAGCATTCCATGGGCTGGCCGTCGACCTCGGTGGCTTGATGATCAAGGTCGGACAGTTCATGTCCTCGCGCCTCGACGTTCTACCGCCCGAGATCACGAAAGAGCTCGAGGGGTTGCAGGACGAGGTTCCTGCCGTGCCGTTCGATCGCATCCGATCGGCCGCCGAGGCCGAACTCGGCATGCCGCTCGAACGCGCCTATTCGTGGTTCGACGAGACTCCGGTGGCCGCGGCATCCCTCGGGCAGGCGCACCGCGCCCGCCTGTCGGCCCTCGACGCGAGCGAGACGGGGCTCGACGCGGTCGTCGTCAAGGTGCAACGCCCGGGCATCCAGCAGATCGTCGATGTGGACCTCGCCGCGCTTCGCAAGGTCGGCGGATGGCTCAGCCGCATCCGGCTCGTCTACACCCGCGTGAATGCGCCGGCGCTCGTCGAAGAGTTCGCGGTGACGAGCCTCGAAGAGATCGATTACGTCCACGAGGCCGCCAACGCCGAACGCTTCGCCCGCGACTTCGAGGGCGACCCGCGGGTGGCGGTGCCCGAGGTCGTGTGGGAACGCTCGACCGGGCGCGTACTGACGCTGCAGGACGTCACGGCGATCAAGATCAACGACTACGACGGTCTCCGCGCCGCAGGCATCGACCCCGACGAGGTCGCCCGTGAGTTCGCGTCGGTCATGTTCGATCAGCTGTTCGACCACGGCTTCTTCCACGCGGATCCGCACCCGGGTAACGTCTTCGTGACGTTGATGCCGGATGCCGCGGGCACCGGCGCCGGCGGGAGCGGCGTGGTGGCGGGCGCGAATGCCGGGGCCGATGCATCCGCCTCGGTTGCCTCGTCGCCCGCGTGGCGGTTCACATTCATCGACTTCGGGATGATGGGCGAGGTCCCTCCCGGGCTTCGCCGGGGGATGCGGCAGCTGCTGATCGCCGTGGCGTCGCGCGACGGGCGAGGGCTCGTCGACGCGATCCGGGAAGTCGGGGTGCTGCTGCCCTCGGCCGACACCGGTGAGCTCGAGCGGGCCATGACGGCGCTGTTCGCGCGGTTCGGTGGCATGGGCTTCGCCGAGCTGCAGGAGGTCGACCCGCGCGAGTTCCGCGACTTCGCGATCCAGTTCGGGGATGCCGTGCGGTCGCTCCCGTTCCAGCTGCCCGAGAACTTCTTGCTGATCATCCGGGCATCGTCGCTCACGTCGGGCGTCTGCAGCGGACTGAACCCCGCGTTCAACCTGTGGGACTCGGTCGAGCCGTACGCGGCACAACTGTTGCGCGACGAACGCGGCAACATCGCCCAGGCGGTCGGTAAAGAGGCGCTGTCGATCGCGACGCTGGCGGTGCGACTCCCGCGGCGCCTCGACGATCTCGTCACCCGCGTTCAGGACGGCGATATCTCGGTCGACACCCCGCGGCTCGACCGGCGCGTGGCTCGGCTGGAGCGGATGGCGCGCCGGGTCGTCTCGGCTGTGCTGTTCGCCGGACTGTTCATCGGCGGTGCCGTGCTCCGCCCGGAGGACCCGGTGTTCGGCACCGTACTGATGGTCGGTTCGGTGCTGCCGCTGATGCACGCGCTGTTCGCGGGAATACGGCGGGGGCCGGGCGCGGGCTGACGCCGCGTTTTTCCGACGCCGAGTGCGGGCCTGCCCGGGCCGCGCGAAGTGAGGACTTCGGCTCGGTGAGAGGATCCGTCTGCGGCCAGGATCCTCCTCCGTGCCGGAAGCCCTGCTCTCGCGCGGTGGTCCCTGCGGTAGCCTCACCACCCGCTGCGGGTCGGTGTGTGACCCCCGCGCGCATCTTCCGGCGTCGCCATCTCGGCGCGGATGCCGAGCAGTCGCACGGGCCTGTCGGGCGCGATCTTCGCAACCAGGGCCATGGCCTCGGCCGTGACGATCGAGGTATCCGTCGTCGCCGACACCTTCCGCGTGAACGTCTTCGTCAGGAACGGCGCGTAGCGCACCTTCAGTCCCAGTCCGACGACAGGTCGCGCATCGGCCGCGACATCCGCCAGCACCTGGGCGAGCAGTAAGCGTGCCGCATCCTCGATCTCCTCGCGTGCCTCGAGGTCCTGCTGAAAGGTCGTTTCGCGGGAGTGCCCGCGCGGCACATAGGGGGTGTCGTCCACTGTCGCCGAACCTTCGCCCCGCCCCAGTTGCGCGTACCAGGGACCGATCCGCGGACCGAATTCACGGGCGAGCGCGCCCTCGTCCGCGCGGGCCAGTTCGGCGATGGTTCGGATGCCGAGGGTCGCGAGCCGCTTCGAGATCTTCGACCCGATGCCCCACATCTCGAGGGTCGGGCGCTCTCCCATGACGTCGAGCCAGTTCGTCGCGGTGAGCCGGAAGACACCGCGAGGTTTGCCGAAGCCGGTCGCGACCTTAGCGCGCACAAGCGTGTCACCGATGCCGACGCTGCAGTGCAGCTTGGTTCGCGTGAGAACGGCGGTCTGGATGCGCCGTGCAAACCCCTCCGGATCATCGGTCGTCACTCCGACAAACGCCTCATCCCAGCCCAGAACCTGCACGACCGCGCCGGGCTGACCGCGTACTACCGCCATGACCTGCGCGGAGGCGGCGTCATACGCCTCGCGATCCACGGGCAGAATCACCGCGTCCGGAGCTTTCCGGGCGGCGATCCGCAGCGGCATCCCGGATCCCACTCCCAGCTCGCGCGCCTCATACGAAGCGGTCGACACGACCGCGCGCTCGGTTGGGTCGCCGCGCCCGCCCACGATGACCTGCCTGCCCGCCAGTTCCGGGTGCCGCAGCACTTCGACCGCTGCGATGAACTGGTCGAGGTCGACATGGAGGACCCACGGTGCGCCGCTCATGCAGCTAGTGTGCGCGGTGTCGCAGGTGCATGGCTAGGCTCACGGCATGCACCGCATCTTCACCACCGCCGTATCGGCGGTGTACCCGCACTACGTAGCGAAGGCCAAGCGCAAGGGACACACGCAGGGCGAGGTCGACGAAGTCATCGAGTGGCTGACGGGGTTCGACAAGCCGACCCTCGAACGACACCTCGCCGACGGGACGACCTTCGAGCAGTTCTTCACCGAGGCCACGCTCAACCCGAATGCTGCCCTGATCACGGGGACCATCTGCGGCGTGCGTGTCCAAGAAGTGGAGGATCCTCTTATGCAAAAGATCCGCTATCTCGACCTGCTCGTCGATGAGGTCGCGCGCGGCAAGAAGATGGAGAAGATCCTGCGTCGCGAGTAGCCGCTTGCGGGGCCGACGCCCTTGCTAGCTGCTCAGTACCAGCCGACCGACTGCGATTGCGACCAGGCGCCACACGGGGTGCCGTAGCGACCCGAGATGTAGCCCAGACCCCAGGAGATCTGCGTCGCCGGGTTGGTCTGCCAGTCAGCACCGGCCGAAGCCATCTTGCTCCCCGGGAGGGCCTGCGGAATACCGGTTGCACCACTCGAGCGGTTGTATGCCTGGTAATTCCAGCCGGACTCCTTGTTCCAGAGCGAGACGAGGCAGGAGAACTGGTCGTCGCCCCAGCCGCGTGCGGCAAGCATCCCGCGCGCGGTCGCTTGCGCCTCCGCGGCGCTCGTGCCGCTCTGGGCGAGCGCCGGTGCGCCACCGGACGACGCACGGGGAGCTGTCTGCTTGGCGGCTGCGGCAGCAGCGGCGGCCTCTTCGGCCGCGACGCGCGCGGCTTCGGCGGCGGCGGCTTCTTCGGCCGCCTTCTTCGCAACGGCCGCCTCGAGGCTGCCGCGCAAACCGGCGACACGTTCGTTGACCGGCGTGACGAGTTCGTTCACGTCGGAGATCAGCCCCAGCACCAACGGGGCAGGCAGCATGTCAGCACCCTCGAGGCGATCGGCGGCCTTCTCGAGCGCAGCAGTGTCGACGCTGGTGTCGGGCTCGCCCACGTCGAGGCCTGATGCCTGGATGTCCGACGTCACCGCGGTGGCCGCCGAAATCGAGGTATCTGCCGCGGCAAGAGCTTCGCGCATCTCGGAGGAGCCCTCATCCGTGCCTGTCGCCGTGAGGATCGGCGTTGTCGCAACGGACGTCGTGAACGAGGCACGAGTCATCGTCAGCGTCGAGTCCGACCGGTCGGAGACCGACGACGCCTCAGCTTGCACCGAGGGAACGGTCGAAAATGCGAGGGCCCCGACGAGCGCGACAGCGAGTCCGGACGTGATGAGGGCGGGGCGGCGGCGTGCTCTGCGAGCGCTTTGCTCGGCGAGTCGGCGGGTGCGGCGGGCAGGCAAAGAAGTCGAGGCAGAGCGCATGAAGACCAGTTCCGTATCGGTGAGCAGCGCCCTCGGGCGGGCGCGTCGCATCCGCACCTGCGGACACAAAGCAACGACTTTGGCACACCCCACCTGGGTGCTTCCGGTACGTTCCCTGGACGCCCGGTGAGAACGGGCTTCCAAAAAAGGCCAGATGGCGGGTGTTCGCGGGCTCAGAACGAGGCGGTTGGGCGATCTCTGCCTGCCCTACGGCGGCGAAAACGCCCGTGATGGCGGTCGTTCCGCTCAGGATGGTCGGGTAGTCCGACGACGTGTCCACGATCGTGCCGTTCGCGCCGAGCGTCTCGACGTCGATGCCGGCGAGATCGAAGACGTAGTCGGCGTTCGGGTTCTCGAGAAAGACGACGTACCACCACGTTGTCGGGTGGTACGACGTGCGACCGAGAGTGGATTCCACGACGACGAGGTCTTCAGCCGCGGTCGCAGGGTCGACGGCATGCTCGTCAGCGCGATGAGCGCCACGACGAAGCCGGCGAGCAGAACGAAACCCGAGAACCAGGTGACGAAGGCCACGAACGCCATGACCAGACCGATCAGCGCTAGGACGAGACCGATGATCGCGAGCGTCTTCGGTCGCGATCCGGGCTGGGGAGCGGCGCCGTCAACGGGAGGCGGCAGGTAGCCACCCCCATAGGCTGCCGCGGGCGGTACGCCAGGGTAGGGCTGCACAAGTGGCGCCCCCGCGGGAACACCTTCTGGCGCGGCGCCCGGGTAGACCGGTGCTGCGTCGGGGTAGCCGCCAGGGAAAGAGCCTCCCGGATACGACGCCGCCGCGTAGGGCGGAAGAGGCGGAACGGATGTCGGGGGCGCGGGGTGCTGCAGAGCGTGTTGATCGCCCGCCAGATCGGGTGATTGCTCGCCGGGCTGCTCGAGGGTCTGCTCCGGAGTGACCTCGGACGCGGGCTCGCCGATGCCGTTCGGATCGCGCGGATCTGACATGAAATTCTCCTCGGGAGCCGGCGCTGGGCACTCGGTCCGGTCGTCGGGCGGAGAAAGCCCTGACTAGCGGATGCGATCGGGGAACGACTCCCGAATTCGACGCCCCGCCCGCTGCCACAATCGGCGCATGCACGGACCTCGAATCAAACGAAGTGACCGTGCCAGACATTCGCGGCCTCGGCGGGGGAGCGCGACGTACGCTGGGCGGGTGTCTGCACCATCCACGCCGTCCACACCGCAGAACGCGCGATCGCAGCTGATGGCGTTGACCGAGGTCATCGCGGCCGGCCGGTTCGATCCGCACATCGCCGCCCGCTTCGGGCCTCCCGTCGATGACGCTCGGGCCGCGGCCGTCCTTATCTTGTTCGGTGTTCTCGATTCGCTGCCCAGCGATCACCGGGCTCACGCGACAGCGGTCTCGCGCGACCTCGACGTTCTGCTCCTCGCCCGCGCGCTCACGCTGCGGGCGCATCCGGGCCAGGTCGCTTTTCCGGGCGGGAGGGTCGATCCGGGCGACGACGGACCCGTCGCGGCGGCCCTGCGCGAGGCTCAAGAAGAGACAGGACTGGACCCGGCGGGGGTCGAGGTGCTCGGATCGCTCGGCACCATCCCGCTCGCCTTCTCGCGGCACGCGGTGACTCCCGTGCTGGCTTGGTGGAAACATCCGTCGCCCGTGCGGGCCGTCGATCAGGCCGAGTCCGCGGACGTCTTCCGAGCTCCCGTGGCGGACCTCCTGAACCCCGCGAATCGGGGCACGACGGTGATCCGCCGCGATGGGCAGGAGTGGCGCGGACCCGGATTCCTCGTGCAGCACGCAACCGGAAACCACCTGGTCTGGGGCTTCACCGGGATGTTGCTCGACGGGCTGTTCGACCTTCTCGGCTGGACCGAACCGTGGGATGACTCCCACGAACTGCGGCTGGTCCTCTGACGAGGAAGGGGCTGGTGGTGTCGGCGCGACAGCCGCGACGAGGTGCGCGTTCCGATGCCGGATGAGTCGTCGCAGGTACGGCACCAGAATCAGCCTCTCGACGAGTGTCCCGAAGGCGGGAACCCCGAAGGTGGGGGAACCGACCGTGAGCGTGTCGAGCATCACCGTGCGGGAACCTCCGAGCGAAAAACATGCTCGTGACGAAACGACCGAAACGGGCCACGTGTCTGCTCGTCCATGAAGCGGTCCGGGTCGCCACGGTGAAGCTGCTGGGCACGGTTCGATCCTCGCAGAGGCCGGAACATCGGACGTCGAACGACGGTGGTCAGTCGACGAGCCGCCGGGTTTGCGCCCGGGCCAGGACCCACGCGACCACCCACCCCATCATGCGCCAGCCGACGAGCAGCACCAGCAGAGTGACCGCCGCGACGATGATGAACGCGAGCGCAGTGCCCTGCCCGCTGACGGCGCGGAGCACCATCCCGCCGATGACCGTGATGATCCACATGCCCAGCCCTGTCCGGACGGGCGCGAACGGCCGGCGCCATGCCAGCGTGATGAGCCAGCCCGCCACCAGGGCAACGAGGAACGGCCACGACGTCTCGAGCAGGCCGCCTCCTCCCGGACCGAACACCCCCTCATCGTGACTCGCCCGACCGATGGCGGCGAACACGACGACGAGAAGAACATCGGCGATGAACGCCAGTACGACGTGACGATTCATGTGGCACTCCTGTGACTGCTGAGAAAGTTCCACACCCAGCATCCCACTCGAAGACGCTGGCCTTGATGGCGCGACGCATGCCAGGATGGGCATGTGGCCGCTGAGCTGCATGTCGTCATTGGAGCCGGCCCCGTCGGTGTAGCCGTCGCGCACAGACTCGCCCGTGACGGCCGCCGCGTTCGTCTCATCACGCGCTCCGGCTCCGGGCCCGAGCATCCGCTCATTCAGCGGATCGCGGCAGACGCTTCCGACGCGGTCGCCCTGGCGATCGTCGCGAAACGGGCAACCGTCATCTACAACTGCGCGAACCCCGACTTGTGTCCGCAGTGGAAGCGTGTCTGGCCGCCCCTGGCCGCATCCATCCTGCGCGCCGCGGAATCGTCCGGTGCCGTGCTGGTCATCCTTGGAAACCTCTACGGCTACGGCCCCGTGACCGTGCCGATGACCCGCGACATGCCGCTCAGACCCACTGACCCCAAAGGAACTCTGCGGGCGCGCATGTGGGAAGAGGTGCTCGCGTCCCACGAAGCCGGTCGGGTGAGGGCGACCGAGGCCCGCGCGTCGGATTACATCGGCCCGACCGCCCGGGCCCGTAGCTCGGTGCTCGCCTTCTATGCGAACGCGGCCCTCGCCGACCGCATGGCCTGGGTCTTCGCAGACCCTGATCAGCCGCACGCCTGGACGGCCGTCGACGACATCGCAGCGACTCTCATCACGCTCGGCGCAGACCGTCGCGCGTGGGGCTCACCGTGGCTCGTGCCATCGAGCGTCCCGCTTTCGACGCGGGAGGTCTTGAGTCAACTCGCCCGAGTCGCCGGTGCCGACGAACCGCGATTGCGACGCGTCCCGCGCGGCCTCCTGCATACCGCGGGCGTTGTCTCGCCGACCTTGCGAGAACTCGCGGGCGTCCTTTACCAATTCGATGCACCCTTCGCCGTGGACGCGAGCGCGACGACCGAGACCCTCGGCCTGACCGCGTCCCCGTGGCGGAAGGTCCTGGCCCGTACCGCGCCCATCTGGCGCGAGCGGGCGCTCGTCTCCCGCACCGCCTGACGCGCAGCCCGCTCTACTAGCGGGGCGAGTCGTGTTCCGCAACCCCGGAACAGATGCGGCTAGGCGTCCGTACCGTGGCTGACGCCGGACACAACCGGTCGTGGCGGACGTCCTGTTCCGCCGACCGCATCGCCGCAATCGAGACGACGGAGAACCCATGTCACGAGACCAGTACACCCTGACCGATCCCGCGAAGCTGTACGCGGGCATCGAGCCCGAAAAGCAGAAGATGTCGGAGCCCGGATTGGATGCCGAGCTCACCGACAAAGCCGACCTTGGCGAAGAGACCTACCGTGGCACCGGGCGACTGGCCGGTCGTAAGGCTCTCATCACGGGCGCGGACTCGGGAATCGGGGCCGCCACCGCGATCGCGTTCGCGCGCGAGGGAGCGGATGTCGCCATGTCGTACCTGCCCGAAGAGAATCAGGATGCCGACCGCATCGCCGCAATCCTCACCGAGGCCGGCGCGAATGTCGTGCAGTTGCCCGGCGACCTCCGTGACCCGGCTTACTGCCGTGATCTTGTCGCGCAGTCGGTCGAGAAGCTCGGAGGCCTCGACATCCTCGTGAACAACGGCGGCAAGCAAGTCGCCGTCGAAGACCTCGCGGACGTCACCGACGAGCAGTTCGACGACACCTTCAAGACGAACGTCTACGCAATGTTCTGGATCACGAAGGCCGCGCTGCAGCACCTGAAGCCGGGCGCGACCATCATCAACACGACGTCGATCCAGGCGTACTCTCCGTCCGAGAAGCTCGTCGACTATGCCTCGACGAAGGCGACGATCAACAACTTCACCAAGGGCCTGTCGCAGCAGCTTGCACCGAAGGGCATCCGCGTGAACGCGGTCGCACCAGGCCCGATCTGGACGCCGCTGCAGCCGAGCGGCGGCCAGCCGCAGGAGGCGCTCCCGACGTTCGGCGAGCAGACGCCGCTCGGACGCATGGGCCAGCCGGCCGAGCTGGCACCCGCGTACGTATTCCTGGCGTCGGCCGAATCGAGCTACGTCATCGGCGAGACCCTCAACGTCAACGGTGGCATGCCGACGCCGTAAGGTCCGCCCCGCGCTGAACGGACGCGACACGCCGCACCCTCTCCGGGTGACGCGGCGTGTCGCGTCCGTTCGTGTGAGGGGGCGAGCGCCGTCGCTCCGGGAGCGTGCCTCTAGGATCGGGACGAGGCGCTCCGGCGCCTGCGCCCAGTCCCGATCACTTCGGGTGGGCCGTCGCACTGAGGAGCCACGTGAACGACACCGACGCCCGCACGACCTGGGTGCTCGTCGATGGCGAGAACATCGACGCGACGCTCGGCGGGTCCATCCTCGGACGCCGCCCACAGCCGGACGAGCGCCCTCGCTGGGACCGCCTCCTCGACTTCGCCGAGCGCCAGTGGGCACAGTCGGCCCGCGGGGTGTTCTTCCTGAACGCCTCGATGGGCATCCCGATGCCTTTCGTCCAGGCGCTGAAAGCCATGGACTACATCGTCGTGCCGTTGTCGGGTTCGCCCGACGAGAAGGTCGTCGACATCGCCATCCAACGCACCTTGCAGGCGCTGCTCGCTCGCCCGGAAGACGTGATGCTCGTCAGCCACGACGGCGACTTCTTGCACGACCTCGGAGCTCTGCTCGCGGCCGATCGCCGCGTCGGTGTCGCCGCGTTCTCGGAGTTCCGCAACGCCGGCTTCGGCACCCTCGCGAGTCTCGAGAAGTTCGATCTCGAATACGACGCACACGTCTTCGACGCGCCGCTCCCGCGCATCCGGGTCATCCCGATCGACGAATTCGACCCCACCGACTTCCTGCGCTGAGCCCGCGACGACAGCGGGTGGCGGCGAGCCTCGACGCAGTGTCAGGATGAGCAGCACACCCATACCCGGAAGGCGTGCCATGGTTGCGTTCGCATACGGTCGTCGAGCTGTATCTCGTCGGCCTGGAGAATGAACGTCCCTCACCGGGCGTTGTCGACGCGCTCGCGGAGGTCCTCGACGCGGGGCTCGTTCGCTTGCTCGATCTGGTGCTGATCTCGCGTGACGAGCACGGCACTCTCACGGTTGTCGAGATCGTGGACGAGGCGGACGACTACGGGTTCGAGGGAGTCTAGCTCGCCGTGGTCGGCATCGTCGGTGAAGAAGACATCGCCGAGCTCTCGGAACTCGTCGAACCCGGAACGTCCGCGGTTCTGCTTGCGCTCGAGGTTGCTCGGGCTCGCCGCCCGCACCTCGGTCGCCGCCGGCACTGCCTCGGCCGTCAGCGGTGCGATGTCCGGCCGCCAGCAGCACCGCGCGCAAGACCAATACGAGCAGGAGCAGCACCGCGCCGCGCAGCAGCAGGCCCACATTGACACGGCCGCGCAGGCCGCCGCCGCGCAAGCTGCAACTCAAGCGCCCGCCGCGCCGGCGCCCGCTCCCGCCTTCGATCTCGTCGGCGAGGTGCAGAAGCTCGCCGCGCTGAAGGATGCCGGAGTCCTGAGCGACGACGAGTTCCGGGCCGCGAAGGCGAAACTCCTCGCGTGAGCCCTGGGTAAACTCTTCGGTTCCCACTGTCGATGCGCTCGGCGCATCCGAGGACCACGAACTCGAGAAGAACGACGAGAGGCGACGATGTCGGACACCACACCAACGAACGTTCCCGCAGGCTGGTACCCCGACCCGACGGATGCGTCGTGGCAGCGGTGGTGGGACGGCACCGGGTGGACGGAGCACGCGGCACCCGCGGCATCCGCATCTGTTCCGCAGACCGCGGGCGCCCCGTACACCGCTGCGTACCCGCAGGCTCCCGCCGTACCGACCGCGCCGCTTCGCACCGACATCCAGACCAACACCGTCTGGATCTGGCTCGTCGTGCTCCTCCCGCTCGTGACGCTGCCGACGATCTTCCTGATCGACTGGCGCGGATATCTCGAGTCGAGCATGGATATGTCGTCGCTCGACACCGCCAACCCGATGCTGCCGTCCATCGGCATGACTCTCGCGTCGCTCGCCCTCAGCGTCGTCGGCTACGTCGTGGTCGGTATCGGCATCCTGTGCGCCTGGCTCGACTGGCGCGAACTGAAGCGTCGCGGCATCCAGAAGCCGTTCCACTGGGCGTGGGCGTTCCTGGCACTGGTCATCACGAACGGTGTGTACGTGATCGGACGGGGCGTGATCCTGCGCCGTCAGACCGGCAAAGGATTGGTGCCGGTCTGGGTTTGGATCGCGGTCACGCTTCTGAGCCTGATCGTCGGGGTCGTCTACGCCAGCATGATCATGGGCGAGGTATTCGACCTGATCTTCGAGCAGGCAGGGGAGATGCAGTTCTCGTAACGCCGGTCACTCGACCCGCGCGTGCGCGACGATCAGTCGCGCCGCGGGGTCAGCCTTCGCCGTCGCGACCCGTTGACGACGCGACGGTCTCGCGTGCGCGCACCTCCGCCCGTCGAGTCCGCCCGCGCCGGATCGCCCGGCCAATGGCCCAGACGATCGTGCCCGCAACCGCGATGACGACGATCCAGGGGAGGAGGAAGCCGAGTCCGATCACGATGCCGTTGAGGGTCGCGATCAGCCCGTTCCATCCCGCGACCAGACCGTCGCCGAAACCGGCGGGGTCCGCCTCGACGTTTTCTTGCGCGAGCGTCAGATCGACGCTCAAGCTCGACATCTCGACCTGGCTCTCGAGCATCTCGAGCTGCTGCTGCAGGGACTCCAAGGTCGCCTGCCGCTCGGCGAGCGCCGACTCGGCGGCGATCAGGTCGGCCACAGACGCGCTTTGCGACATCAGCTCGGTCAGACGGGCGACGGATGTCTCGGCTGACGTGATTCGGGCGCGCAGGTCCACCGCCTGCTCGGTCACGTCCTGCCGGGAGATGTTCGACGCCGTCACCTCACCGAGGGATGAGAGTTCGTCCATCATCTCGGTCAGCTGATCGGCGGGCACGCGCACCAGAACCCACGCTCCGTTGGGAGCCGCGGGCATCGTCGTCATGCCGTCGATATCCATCACCATGCCGTTGGTGCCGACGTTCAGGCTCTCGACATATCCGCCGCGTGCCTCCGCAGCATCCGCAACTGCCGCCGCGGAGGTGCCGATGTCGTCTACGCGCATGCTGAGCGACCCCGACGCGATCAGTTCACGAACACCGGATGCATCGGACTCGGCCGGTGCGCCGCCGCCCTCGATCGTGGCGCCGTCCACGGCGCTGCCGGCGATCATGCTGCCGTCTGCTCGCGCGCCGTCCACGTACTCGGGTACGAGGGCCATATCGCCGTCCTGAACCTGGCCGATGGCGGGCTGGCCGGCTTCGTCCGCCGCGCCAGAGAATCCGCCCGATCCGCCGCCAAGTGAGGGGCCGACGATCGCGGCGGCGGCGACGACGACGGTAGCGGCCGCTCCGACACCGGCCCACACCCGTCCGCGCCGGGCGCGGCGTCGTTGCCGGTCTGCGGCGATGTCTGCGAATACCGCAGTCTCGATCCGCTTGAGCGTCTCGTTGCTGATCTCGGGCAGCGCGTCGGCGCCCGAAGCATCCTGCGTGGTGTTCATGTCGTCTCTCCGATGGCCGTCCGCATGCGCGTGCGGATTCGCGAGAGACGATTGCGGACCACACCGTGTGCAACACCGAGCTCGTCGGCGGCGGCCTGGTAGGCGTATCCACCCGATGCGCACAGAACGAAGATCTCGCGATCGAGCGGTGACAACCCTTCGACCTCACGCATGATGCGCTCGGCCACCTCGGCGTCGATGATCTGCTGCTCGACATCGATCGTGTCGGGCAGGTTCTCATCGGCCACGGCGCCCGAGTGCTCACGCTCGCGCCTGCGGGCACGCATCCGATTCGCCGCCTGGAAGCGGCAGATCGTGCTGAGCCACGGCAGTAGCGAATCACTCGCCAGCTCGAGCGAGGGCAGCTTCCGCCATGCCACCACGAACGTCTCCTGGGTTACGTCCTCGGCGTCGGAAGCATCCTGCAGCAGCCGATGCGCGATCCAGTACACGGGCTTCGCGTACGCCGCGTAGAGGGCGCGAAAAGCGTGCTCGCTGCCCGCGGCGGCCTGTGCCACCAGCATCCTGTCGCTCACGTCCACCATCCCGCCACTCGGCCCGCGCTGTACGGTGTCTTCGGCGCACCGCCCCACCCCAGGGTGGTGCGGTTGCCGCTCATTGTCTCTCACCCTGCAGGTGTCGACATCGGACCGATCGTCTCAGACCAGTTTGGCGCGCAGTAGGCTTGCCGATGCGAGAGGGAGTATCCCGACAGCGCACATCCGTCATCACGGGTCCCGACGACGCGGCCCCGGGTGTGTGCCGCCCGGCACGATCCGGACGAGGGAGAGACTTTCGTCTTCGACTGACCTTCCCTCCCTTTTGAAAGGCCCTCATGGACCTGGAACTTCCCCTGTGGTTCGAGATCGGCTCGCTCGTCGTGCTGACGCTGATCTTGGCCGCTGACCTGCTGCTGATTCTCAAGCGCCCGCACATCCCCTCGACACGCGAATCGACGCTCTGGGTCGTCTTCTACGTCACTCTCGCGCTGATCTTCGCGGGGTTGATGTGGATCTTCGCGGGGGGCGAGTTCGCGGGGCAGTTCGTGGCCGGATGGCTGACCGAATACAGCCTGTCGATCGATAACCTGTTCGTGTTCGTGCTGATCATGAGCCAATTCTCGGTGCCACGCCGCTACCAGCAGGAAGTGCTGATGGTGGGCATCATCATCGCGCTCGTGCTGCGCGGCGCGTTCATCCTGGTCGGCGCCGCCGTGATCGAGAACTTCAGCCCGATCTTCTACATCTTCGGCGCGTTCCTCGTCTGGACCGCGATTCGCCAGGCATTCCCGGGCGACCATGGCGAAGAGGTCAAGCGTGAGAACTTCATCGTGCGGATGCTCCGCCGCACGATCGACATCAGCGACGAGTACGACGGCAAGAAGGTCCGCACCGTGATCAACGGTAAGAAGATGTGGACGCCGATGATCATCGTGTTCGCAGCGATTGGCGTGACTGATCTGCTGTTCGCGATCGACTCGATCCCCGCGATTTTTGGTATCACGACGAGTCCGTTCATCGTGTTCACCGCGAACATTTTCGCGCTGATGGGCCTTCGCCAGCTCTACTTCCTGCTCGGCGACCTGCTCGACCGCCTGCGCTACCTGCACTACGGCATCGCGTTCATCCTCGCGTTCATCGGCGTGAAGCTTGTTCTGCAAGCGATGCACGTCAACGAACTGCCCTTCATCAACGGAGGCGAGCCCATCGAGTGGGCGCCGGAAATCTCGACGTGGACGTCGCTCGGAGTGATCGTGGCATCCATGGTTGTCGCGACCGTGGCGAGCCTCATCGCCTCCGCACGCAACCGCAACGCGGCCGGTGCAGGGGAATCGCCGGATGCCGCGGAAACCGCTGTCGCCGACGCCCCCGCCGGTACGCCGACCGCGGCGGCCGCCGTCGTCGCGGACGAAAAGGGCACACCGCCGACCGTCGAGCAGCCACCGGCGCCCGACGCGCGCTGATCCTCGAACCGGCACATTCGTCGCTAACCGGCACAGGATCCGTAGCGGTTGGCGACGGATGTGCCGGTTCGGAGGTGCACGGGCATCACGCGCGCGACGCCGAGCGTCGGCCGCGCGGTGGTAGCCTGGCCGGATGCTGATCGCTCGCCTTCTCCTTAGCGGCCGCGACGAGTCCTAGTTCCAGGCCTCACTCGTCGCGGAGTCTGTCGCGGGCTTGATCACCCTCACAGGAGAGAACGACTGATATGAGCACCCCCGAATCCACGTTCACCGCGTCCAGCACGGCGGAACCATCCGCAGCGCAGATCGCCGCACGCATGCCCGATGCCCCGCGCACCCTGGCCGAGAAGGTCTGGGACGACCATCTCGTCGTCAAGGGCGACAACGGCGAACCCGACCTGATCTACATCGACCTGCACCTGGTGCACGAGGTCACGAGCCCCCAGGCCTTCGACGGCCTGCGCGCGGAGGGCCGCCCGCTGCGCCGCCTCGATCTGACGATCGCGACCGAGGATCACAACACGCCGACGCTGGACATCGACAAACCGATCGCGGACCTCACCAGCCGCACGCAGATCGAGACCCTGCGCCGCAACGCCGAGGAGTTCGGCGTGCGTCTGCACTCGCTCGGCGACAAGGAACAGGGCATCGTGCACGTCGTCGGTCCGCAGCTGGGCCTGACGATGCCGGGCATCACGGTCGTCTGCGGTGACTCGCACACGAGCACCCACGGCGCGTTCGGTGCGATGGCCTTCGGTATCGGCACGAGCGAGGTCGAGCACGTCATGGCGACCCAGACGCTGCCGCTGAAGCCCTTCAAGACGATGGCGATCACGGTCGAGGGTGACCTGAAGCCCGGTGTGACCGCGAAGGACATCATCCTCGCGATCATCGCGAAGATCGGTGCCAACGGAGGCCAGGGCTATGTGCTCGAGTACCGGGGCAGCGCCATCCGTTCCCTCTCCATGGAGGGCCGGATGACGATCTGCAACATGTCGATCGAAGCCGGCGCGCGCGCGGGCATGGTCGCGCCCGACGAGACGACCTTCGCGTACGTCCAGGGTCGCGACCACGCGCCGCAGGGTCAGGACTGGGAGGATGCCGTCGCTTACTGGCGCACGCTTCCGTCCGACGAGGGCGCCGTCTACGACGCAGAGGTCTTCCTCGACGCGAACGAACTCGAACCCTTCGTGACGTGGGGCACCAACCCCGGTCAGGGCGTCTCGCTGAGCGACGTCGTGCCCACGCCCGCAGACATCGCTGACCCCAACGAGCGTGCCGCCGCCGAGCGGGCGCTGGAGTACATGGATCTGAAGGCCGGAACGCGGATGAAGGATGTCCCGGTCGACGCCGTCTTCATGGGCTCCTGCACGAACAGCCGCATCGAGGACCTGCGCGCCTTCGCATCCATCATCGAGGGACGCAAGAAGGCCGAAGGCGTCCGCGTCATGGTCGTGCCCGGCTCCGCGCGCGTGCGGCTCGAGGCCGAGGCCGAGGGCCTCGACAAGATCATCACGGACTTCGGCGCCGAGTGGCGGTTCGCCGGGTGCTCGATGTGCCTCGGCATGAACCCCGACCAGCTCGCGCCGGGGGAGCGGTGCGCCTCGACGAGCAACCGCAACTTCGAGGGACGTCAGGGCAAGGGCGGACGCACGCACCTCGTTTCGCCCCTCGTCGCGGCGGCCACCGCCATTCGCGGCACGCTGTCGAGCCCGAGCGATCTTGTTGACGAAGTGCGCGAAGCCGACGTGATCGCCGACGAAGACACACCGATTTACGCGCGCGTCGAGGCGGGGGAGATCTGACATGGACAAGTTCGCAACCCACACGGGCATCGCCGCGCCGCTGCGCCGTTCCGCCGTCGACACCGACCAGATCATCCCGGCCGTGTATCTGAAGCGCGTCACCAAGACCGGCTTCGAGGACGCACTGTTCGCGTCCTGGCGCCAGGACCCCGAGTTCGTGCTCAACCAGCCCGCGTATCTGGGAGCATCCGTCCTCGTCACAGGACCCGACTTCGGTACCGGATCGAGCCGCGAGCACGCCGTCTGGGCGCTCCGCGACTTCGGCTTCACGGTTGTTCTGAGCCCCCGTTTCGCCGACATCTTCCGCGGCAACGCCGGAAAACAAGGCCTCCTCACAGGTGTGGTCTCCGAGGCCGACGTCGAGCGGATCTGGGCGGTTATCGAAGCCAATCCCGGTGTGCAGATGACGGTGGATCTCGAGGCGCGCGAGGTCGTGATCGCCGATATCCGGGTTCCGTTCGAGATCGATGATTACACTAGGTGGCGTCTCATGGAGGGGCTCGATGACATCGGGCTGACCCTTCGGAACGAAGACAAGATCGCCGCCTACGAAGCGCGACGCGAATCCTGGAGGCCACGCACTTTACCGGTGCCGCCGCTTCCCGCACAGTAAGGCTGCACCGCATGACGACACTCCTGAACGACACGGCGGGCAACAAGAAGTCGGGGCCAGGACGGAGCGCGAAAGTGAGTGCAGAGGTCCTGGCGATCCGCGGTGGTCGTCCACTACGGGGAACGATCGAGGTCAAGGGCGCGAAGAACCTCGTCACCAAGGCGATGGTGGCGGCGCTTCTCGGCGAGACCCCCAGCATCCTGCGGGACGTTCCCGAACTGAGCGACGTCGCGGTGGTCCGCTCGCTTCTCGAGGTGCACGGCGTCACGGTGACGGATGGCGAAGAGCCCGGCAGCCTCGTTTTCGACCCCAGCGGCGCGGCATCGGCTCACTTCGAAGAGATCGACGCGCACGCCGGTGCCTCACGCATCCCGATCCTGTTCTGTGGGCCGCTGCTGCACCTGCTCGGCGAGGCGCTGATTCCGGACCTCGGCGGATGCCGCATCGGTGACCGACCGATCAACTTCCACATGGATGCACTTCGCGCGTTCGGGGCGATCGTCGACAAGAGCTACGAGGGCATCCGCATCACGGCGCCGAACGGGCTGCACGGTGCGAACATCGAGCTCCCGTACCCGAGCGTCGGCGCGACGGAGCAGGTGCTGCTCACCGCTGTCAAGGCCAAGGGCATCACCGAGCTCAAGAACGCTGCCATCGAGCCCGAGATCATGGATCTGATCGCGGTGCTGCAGAAGATGGGCGCGATCATCTCGTACGAACCCAACCGCGTGATCCTGATCGAGGGTGTCGAGTCGCTGCGCGGCTACGACCACCGCTCGATCTTCGACCGCAACGAGGCCGTCTCGTGGGCCTGTGCCGCTCTCGCAACAGATGGCGAGATCTTCGTCGCGGGCGCGAAGCAGCAGGACCTGCTCACGTTCCTCAACGTCTTCCGCAAGGCCGGCGGATGGTTCGACATCCGCGAAGACGGCATCCTGTTCCGCCGTGACGGATCGATCAAGCCGGTCATCGTCGAGACGGACGTGCACCCCGGATACATGACCGACTGGCAGCAGCCTCTGATCGTGGCGCTGACCCAGGCCGAGGGAGAGTCGACGGTGCACGAGACGGTGTATGAGAACCGTCTCGGCTTCACGCAGGCGCTGGTCAAGATGGGCGCCGACATCGTCGTGCACCCCCACGGTCTTGAAGGCGGCGCGCGTCGCGTGCCCCGTCGTGAGCTCGAGCAGGCCGCCGTGATCAACGGTCCCACGCCGCTGACCGGCGCCGAGATCGAAGTGCCCGACCTGCGCGGAGGGTTCTCATACGTTGTCGCTGCGCTGGCAGCCCAGGGCGAATCCCGCGTGTCGGGCGTCGGCATCATCAGTCGGGGTTACGAGAAGTTCTTCGACAAGCTCACCGCGCTCGGCGCCGACTTCGACATCGTCGGGTGACCCGGTGAGCCGGACCCGCCGCATCTCTCCCGAGAAGTCCCGACCGAGCGTCTTCTGGCTGCTCGGCGGAATACTCGTGCCGGTGACCAAGTACTTCGCGCGCATCCGGATCCGCGGCGCGGAGAAGATCCCCACCGAGGGGTCGTTCGTCCTCGCCCCCAACCACTACAGCGAGTTCGATCCGGTTATCGTGTCCGTCTCTGTCTGGATGATCGGCCGTGCGCCCCGGTTCCTGGTCAAAGAGAGTCTGTTCCGCGTTCCCGTCCTCGGCTGGGCGCTGACCGCTACCGGCATGGTTCCCGTGCAGCGCCAGTCCACGTCCACCTCGGCCCGTGACACGCTCTCGGGTGCGGAGCGGCTCGCGACGACGGGCAGCAGCGTGGTCGTCTATCCCGAGGGCACACTCACGCGCGATCCCGACCTCTGGCCGATGCGCGGCAAGACGGGTGCGGTGCGTCTGGCGCTCGATTCCGGCGCCCCGCTCATCCCGATGGCGCACTGGGGAGCGCAGGAGATCATGCCGCGTTACGGCAAGAAGCTGAGCTTTTGGCCGCCGCGTAAGCCCGTGGACGTGCTCGTCGGCGATCCGATCGATCTCTCCGACTTCGCGGGCCGCGAGCACCATCCGGCGGCTCTCGTGGAAGCGACCGATCGCCTGATGAACGCGATCGCGTCGCTGCTGGAAGAGTTGCGCGACGAGAAAGCGCCGCCCGTTCGCTGGAACCCGGCCACGCACGCGCAGAAAGAGACGGGTCGCTTTGAGTCGTAAAGCTCCGGATGGTCCCCAGGTGGCTGTCATCGGCGCGGGCAGCTGGGGCACGACCTTCGGCAAGATCCTGGCCGACGGTGGCGCCTCGGTCACGATGTGGGCGCGTCGCCCCGAGCTCGCGCACGAGATCGCCGAGGGTAAGCGCAACAGCGAGTACCTGCCCGGCGTCAATCTGCCGCGATCTATGACCGCCACGCCGCATCTCTCCGAGGCCCTCGACGGTGCGACGCAGATCTACCTCTCGGTGCCGAGCCAGGCGCTCCGTGAGAGCCTCAAGGCCGTCCGTCCCCTCGTCGCCGACAACGACGCCCTGCTCATCAGCCTGATGAAAGGCGTCGAGCGGCGTTCGGGTATGCGGATGAGTCAGGTCATCGAGCAAGAGCTCGCCTGCAACCCCGATCGCATCGCCGTGGCATCCGGACCGAATCTGGCCCTCGAGATCGCCCGCGAGCAGCCCACGGCCGCTGTCATCTCGTCGACGAGCCAAGAAACCGCCGACGCCGTGGCGCGTCGGGCCCGCAATACCTACTTCCGCTCGTTCGTGAACACGGATGTCATCGGCACCGAGTTCGGCGGCGTGCTGAAGAACCTCATCGCCGTCGCGATCGGCATCGTCGACGGCGTCGGCTACGGCGAGAACACAAAGGCATCGATCATCACGCGCGGGCTGGTCGAGATGACCGACTTCGCCGTCGCGTACGGCGCGCAACCCGAGACGCTCCAGGGCCTAGCGGGCCTCGGCGACCTGATCGCCACGTGCCAGTCTCCGCTGTCGCGGAACAACACGGCGGGCCGACTGCTCGGTCAGGGATACTCGTTCCAGGACGTCGTGAAGCAGATGCAGCAGACGGCCGAGGGACTCGCATCCGTTGCTCCCGTGCTCCAGCTCGCGAAAGAGGTCGGCGTCGAGATGCCGATCGTCGAGCAGGTCAAGCGCGTGCTCGATGGAACGATGAAGCCGCAACAGATCGCGCCACACCTGACCACCGACGATGACACCCCCCGGGGCGAGAGGACGCAGAATGCACAAACCGGCGGTGGCGGTGCTCTTTGGCGGTCGCTCCAGCGAGCACTCGATCAGCTCCGCAACGGCGGGCGGGGTACTGCGGGCGATTGATCGCGAGCGGTATCGCGTGATCCCGATCGGCATCACCCGCGATGGTGTGTTCGTTCTCGAAGACGACGATCCCGACAAGTTCGCCCTCGACGCCGAGAAGCTGCCGGAGGTCGTCGACAACGGCACCCGCATCGTCTGGCCCGAGGGCGGTTCGGCTCGCGAGCTGCGGGTGCGCCGCGCCGACGGTGCGGTCGAGGATCTCGGTGCGATCGACGTCGTCCTGCCGATCCTGCACGGGCTGCACGGCGAAGACGGCACGATCCAGGGGTTCCTGGATACCCTTCAGCTGCCCTATGCCGGTGGCGGGGTGCTCGATTCTGCGCTGTGCATGGACAAGCACTTCATGAAGATCGCGCTGCAGGCCGAGGGCGTGCCGGTGGCTCCCTGGGTGACCGTGCGGCGCGCCCGCTGGGACAGCGACCCCGAAGCGGTACGGACGGATGCCGCGGCGCTCGGAGACGTTCTGTTCGTCAAGCCCGCGCGTGCCGGGTCGAGTGTCGGTGTGTCGAAGGTCCATCATCCGGGGGAATTCGATGACGCCCTCGCCCTGGCCTTTGCCGAGGACGACAAAGTGCTGATCGAGTCGGCTCTCGTCGGGCGTGAGATCGAGGTCGCGGTGCTGGAGGGACGTCGAGGAGCGCCCGCTCGGTCGTCGCTGCCTGGTGAGGTCGTGCTGACGACCCGCGAGTTCTACGACTTCGAGGGCAAGTACCTCGGCGGCGACGGGGTCGACGTGCGCTGCCCGGCCGAGCTCGACGCATCCGAGATCGAGGTGATCCAGGCGCTCGGCGCACGGGCTTTCGAGGCTGTCGATGGGCGAGGCCTTGCCCGCGTGGACTTCTTCCTGACGTCAGACGGACTCGTCGTGAACGAACTGAACACGATGCCGGGGTTCACGCCGATCTCGATGTTCCCGAAGTGCTGGATCGCGTCGGGCATGTCGTACGCGGAGCTCATCACAGAACTCGTCGACACGGCTCTCGAGCGCGCCTGACCGGCGTTCTGTGGGCTCGCGGCACGGCGGTTACGGAACGGGTGCGTCGGTGCAGGCCCCATCGGTGGGCAGCCGCCCGACGGCCGAGGCGAGCGACTCGAGCACGACGGCGCTCGAAACGCCCGTGTCGACGTTCGTGTCGAGATAGAGCTCGACCGCTGGCGTACGCCCGAACGTGGTGACACGGAATCGGAAGTCGCCGAGGTCCTCGATGATCCAGTCGACGCCATCGACCGTGCTGCAGGGGAGGGTCGTCGGACCCGGCGGCTCGAGCCCGCACGTCAGCAGCACGGCGGCCGGGTCGCCCCACGCGCCCGTGGCCTGGGCATCCGTCTGACGCCGCTCCTTGCCGTCGAGAGTGTCCGGCAGTCGCACCGACACCTCGGCGCAGAGCGGATCGTTCGCGCTCGGCGCGGGCTGCATCGCGACGGGTGAGGTGCACCCGCTGAGCAGTCCCGCCGACACGACCACCGCGGTCGAGAGGACGAGCAGGCGACGCAGAGACACCCCTCCAGGCTAGCGTGGAGGGATGACCGAGCCCGACGATCCGCGCGTGGGCGACCTCGCCGAATCCGCCATCCTGCACACGATCCTCGCGAGCATCGGCACGGCTGAGGGATCCGAGGTGGGGCCCGGCGACGACGCTGCGGTCCTGCGGGCGCCGGACGGTCGGGTCGTCGCGACGACCGACACGCTCGTCCACGGCCCGGACTTTAGGCTGGCGTGGTCGTCGGGCACGGATCTGGGGTGGAAGGCGGCCGCGGTGAATCTCGCCGACATCGCCGCGATGGGGGCACGCCCGACCGGCCTACTCGTCGCGCTGGCGATGCCCGCCGATACTCGGCTGTCGTTCGTCCGCGGTCTCGCGGAGGGACTCGCGGCGTGTTGCGCGTCGCTTGCGCCCGGTTGCGCCGTGATCGGCGGCGACCTGACCATCTCGTCCACCCTCACGATCGCCGTGACGGCCCTCGGGTCGCTCGAGGGCCGCGCGCCGGTGCTGCGCTCGGGCGCGCGCCCGGGCGACATCGTGGCACTCGCGGGCGAGGCCGGCGTGGCGGCACGCGGGATCGATCTGCTGTTCTCCCGATTCACGGATGCCTCGGGCCCGATCGCGGTCGACCGGACGACGCTGAACGCGCTCGAGCTCGAGGCGCTCGACGCTCAGCTGCGCCCGTCACCGCCGATCGAACAGGGGGTCGCGGCGGCGGGTGCCGGGGCCACCGCCATGATGGACGTGTCGGACGGTCTCGCCCTGGACGCGACGCGCCTGGCGGAGGCATCCGGGGTGACGCTCGCGCTTCGCACCACCGAGGTCGGCGGCGATTCGCGCTGGGCCATCGATGGCGGCGAGGACCATGCGTTGCTGGCGACCTTCCCCCGCGGCTCGGACGTGCCGGAGGGATTCCGCGTGATCGGCGGTGTCACCGCGGCTGGGGCGTATCCGTTGCTGCTCGACGGCGAGCCCCGGGCGCCCCAGGGGTGGGATCCCTACCGGGACTGGGACGCCGGAATCGGCTGAGCCGGGGCACGAGCGGCCTCGGGACAGTTCGCCCGCCGGAACTCCGCGCGCCTGCTCGCGCTCAGTGCGCCGATGAGAACTCAGTGCACCGATGAGAACTCAGTGCGCCGATGAGAACTCAGTGCGCCCGCAAACGTTCAGTGCGCCTGCCAGATGACCGTGTCGCCGTAGGCGCGCTCGCGCGCGAGTTCGAGGCCGGGCGGCCATCCCGGCTCGGGGGAGTGTCGCGAACGTTCGACGATGACCGCACCGTCTTCCGCCATGCGCGGCGCGAGGAGGGAGAGCGTCGTGGTCAGCTCGGATTCGCCCAGCTCGTATGGCGGGTCGAGGAAGGCCAGATCGAACGGGCCGACAGGACCGCGCAGGTACGTATCCGCGGCGGCCGTGTGCACGCGTCCACGTCCCGTGCGGCCGAGGGATCGCTCGACCCGGCCGATGTTGTCGCGCGCGATCGCCGCGGCCGGGCGCGACAACTCCACGAGATCGACGGATGCCGCACCGCGGGAAAGCGCCTCGAGGCCCAGTGCGCCCGACCCCGCGTACAGGTCGAGGATGCGCGCGTCATCCAACGCGCCCGCTGCCTCGATGGCAGCGAAGAGCGACTCGCGCACACGATCACTCGTCGGGCGTGTGCCGCGGGCGGGGACGGCGAGCCGGATACCGCGGGCTCCGCCTGCGATGATCCGGGTCATCCTCACACCCTACAAACTGTCGGGCACGGCGATGTCGCACCCGCGAACTAGAGTCGGGGGATGTCGTCGGTGCTTCTCGAAACTCGGCTCGAGGGCGTCGTGGGAGGCAAGACCGCCACAGCGCTCGCGCGCGCATTCGGCATGCGCACGGTCGGTGACCTGCTGGCGCACTACCCCCGCCGATACGCCCATCGCGGTGAGCTGACGCCCATCCGTGATCTACCGGTGGGGGAGCAGGTCACGATCGTCGCCGAGGTCGTCAGCGCGGGCGAGCGCCGAATGCAGGCTCGCAAGGGTTCGATACTCGAGGTCGTCATCAGTGATGGACCGGGGCGTCTCACGCTGACGTTCTTCAACCAAACGTGGCGATTGAAAGACCTTCACGCGGGTCGCCGTGGAATCTTCGCGGGCAAGGTCGGCGAGTATCGCAATACCAAACAGCTGGCGCATCCGGATTACGAGCTCTTCGACGACGAAGAGACCGCACGGCGCAGCGCGCAGGAGTACGCAAAGCTCCCGATTCCGATTTATCCCGCGACGTCAACGACCACGAGCTGGCAGCTCGGCAAGATCATCGAGCTCGTCCTGAGCGCCCTCGGCGAGGTGGACGACCCGATTCCCGATCCGCTCCGTGTCCGAAAGGGTTTGGTCCCCGCCCGAGAAGCACTCACGAAGATCCACCGCCCGGCATCCGACTCCGACGTTCACATCGCCCACGAAACGCTCCGGATGCACGAGGCGCTGGTCCTGCAGACGGCGCTTCTCCAGCAGCGTGCCGCGGTCCGTGCCCTGTCGGCGCGGCCGCGCCCCGCACAGGGCGGCGGCTACCTCGAACGCTTCGACGCGGCGCTGCCGTTCACGCGGACGCCCGACCAGGACGACGTCGGCGAGCAGATCGCGGGGGACCTGGTCGGTGCGTGGCCGATGAACCGGCTCGTTCAGGGTGAGGTGGGGTCGGGTAAGACACTCGTCGCTTTGCGGGCGATGCTCCAGGTCGCCGAGTCCGGTGGACAGTCCGCCCTCATCGCCCCGACCGAAGTCCTCGCCGGGCAGCATCTGCGATCGATCGCACGGATGCTCGGGCCCGATCTCGCGCCCGAGCTCATGCCGACGCTGCTCACCGGTCAGCAGGGGGCGGCGGATCGTCGCCGCGCAGCGCTCCGCGTTGCCTCGGGGCAGGCGCTGATCGTGATCGGTACGCACGCCCTCTTGAGCGACACGACGACCTTCGCCGACCTCGGCCTCGTGGTGGTGGATGAGCAGCACCGCTTCGGCGTGGAGCAGCGGGAGACGTTGCGGGCAAAGGGTTCGAGCCCCCACGCGCTGGTGCTGACCGCGACGCCCATCCCGCGCACGGTCGCGATGACGGTGTTCGGCGATCTCGATGTGTCGACGATCCGCACCATGCCCGTCGGTCGCGCCGGCATCGAAACGTTCGTGGCCCCGGTGGACGAGAAGCCAGCGTGGTTCGAGCGCGTGTGGCAGCGCGCGGCGGAAGAGGTCGGCAAGGGACACCAGGTCTTCGTCGTCTGCCCCGCGATCGATGTCGAGGCCACAGGCAAGGCGGCGACCGACGAAACGGTCGAAGCGCCACCCGTCAAGGGCGAGACAGCGCGCGTGCGCTGGGGAGTCGTGCAGGTCGAACGCATGCTCGCGACCCGGGCCGACTTCGCCGACCTGCGCGTTTCTATCCTGCACGGGCGCATGCCGGGGGACGAGAAGGATACGACGATGCGGGCCTTTGCTGACGGCCAGATCGACGTGCTCGTCGCGACGACCGTAATCGAGGTGGGTGTCGATGTGCCCAACGCCTCGACCATGGTCATTCTCGAGGCCGATCGCTTCGGCGTGTCGCAGCTGCATCAGCTGCGGGGACGCGTGGGCCGAGGCGGCGTCCCCGGCCTGTGCCTGCTCGTGACCGAGGCGCCGGGAGGAACGCCCGCCCGCGCGCGCGTCGAGGCGGTGGCGCGTACGCTCGACGGCTTCGAACTCGCCGAGGTCGACCTCGAACTGCGGGGCGAAGGCGATGTGCTGGGGGACATCCAATCGGGTGCTCGCTCGTCGCTGCGGTTGCTGCGCGTTGTGACGGATGCTCCGCTCATCGCCGAGGCACGCGCTGAGGCCGAGGGGATTCTTCGCGACGATCCGGACCTCAGCGCTCATACGGGGCTCGCTCGTGCCATCGATCGTCGTCTGGACGTCGAGGACCGCGCGGCGATGGCGCGTAACTGACCGAAAAGTGCGCCGAGAAGGCCGTCCGACGTAACGCTGCTCGGTCACGTGCGGTGAGCGCGGATAGGCTGGCCGAGTGAACAACAGGATCGCGGTCGTTCCGGGTTCGTTCGACCCGCCGACCCTCGGCCATCTCGATGTCATCCGTCGCGCCGCGTCGCTGTACGACTCGCTGCACGTCCTCGTCGTGCACAACCCCGACAAAGAGGCGATGCTCCCCATCGCCCACCGTCTGGAGCTGCTCGAGCAGTCGATCGCAGAGAGCGGGATCGAGGGTGAGATCATCGTCGCATCGTGGAGCATGGGGCTTCTGGTCGACTACGCCACCGATGTGGGGGCGGGAGTGCTCGTAAAAGGCATCCGCTCGCAGATCGACGTCGTCTACGAAACGCCCATGGCGATCGTGAATCGCCACCTCGCGCACGTCGAAACCGTCTTTCTCCTGCCTGACCCGTCACACGCTCTCGTCTCGAGTTCGCTCGTTCGTCAGGTAGCGGGGCTGGGCGGAGATGTCTCGCCGTACGTTCCGGGGCCCGTCGCGAGGTTCCTCGCCACGGGAACCAGCGCACGCTAGAGCACACTCGCGACCTGACGAATCGAGCGCGCGTCGCGAGCCGCCTGACCCCGACGCAGCGCACCGCGGGTAGCATGGTCCCCCGTGAGAAACCGCAGGCCAGGACCATTCGCCATCAACGTCCGCGACATCGAGCGCCGTCCGGGCGAGATGCGCGAGCACGACTTCGAGGTGTCCCTCGCCGAGCGATGGGGCGAAGGCCTCGTTCACCTCGACCAGGGCGGCACCGTTGATGTCGACGTGAGGCTCGAGTCGGTTCACGAGGGCATTATGGCCAGCGGAGAGGCGCACGGAGAGTACGTCGGGATCTGCGGACGCTGCCTGATCGATATCGCCGCACCCCTCGAAGTCGAATTCCAGGAGCTTTTCGCGTATCCTGGACAGGAAACATCTGACTTCGAGGTTCAAGACGATCACGTGGATCTTGAAACTCTTGTCAGGGATGCGGTTATCCTGTCGCTTCCGTTTCAGCCGGTATGCCAGCCGGATTGCCCCGGGTTGGACCCGGTAACGGGCGAGCGACTGGCCGATATGGATAGTAATTCTCTGAGTTCCGACCTCGATCCACGCTGGTCGGCGCTCAGGCAACTGGCCCAGGACGACGCTTCAGCGAGCGCCCGCGAGCCGGACCAGAACCCCTAAGACTCGAACGAAAGAGATAGAGCCATGGCAGGTAACCCCCCGAAGCGCAAGGTTTCGCGCTCCAACACCCGTTCGCGCCGCGCGCAGTGGAAGGCCGATCCCATCGCGCTCGTCAAGACCGTCGAGAACGGCAAGGTCGTCTACAGCCGTCCCCACCAGGCCAAGGTGGTCACCGACTCGCAGGGAACCGAACTGTTCCTCGAGTACAAGGGCCGCAAAGTCGCCGACGTCTGACCGGCTCGCTGTAGCCGTGGCAGTGCTTCCGGGGGGGAGACGCGCTCTCGTACAGCGCCTCGGGGTCGTCATTGACCCCGGTTTGCTGACGCTTGCGCTCACCCACCGCTCGTATGCGTACGAGAACGGTGGCACGCCACACAACGAGCGTCTCGAGTTCCTCGGGGACTCGATCCTCGGCCAAGCCGTGACGGTCATGCTGTTCACCAGGCATCCGGAACTGGATGAGGGGTCGTTGGCCAAGCGCCGGGCGAGCCTTGTTTCGACGGTGGCTCTCGCCGAGGCGGCGCGCCACATCGACTTGGGACGTCATGTTCTTCTCGGTCGCGGCGAAGAGCAGACCGGTGGCCGTGACAAGGACTCGATCCTTGCCGACACGACCGAGGCGATCCTCGGGGCGACGTACCTGTCGGCCGGCGCGGAGGCCGCGACAGATCTCGTGCTGCGGTTGATCGAGCCGCTCTTGGGTGACCCCGAGCGCTACGGCGCCGCGATGGACCCGAAGACGAGCCTGCAGGAACTGGCTGCCCGCCGTCAGGAGTCTCCGCCGGCGTATTCGGTTCAGGCCGCGGGTCCCGATCACAACCGCATCTTCACCGCCACCGTGCGTGTTGGTGCCACGGCCGCGCAGGGCGTCGGCTCGAGCAAGAAGTCCGCCGAGATGGCCGCCGCACTCGCGGCCTGGCGGGACATCACGACGCGAGACGTCGAGAGCGACGACATCTCCGCGAGTGCCTGAGCTTCCCGAGGTCGAGGTCGTTCGCGCCGGCCTTTCTCCCGCCGTAACGGGCGCGCGCATCGTCGCTGTCGACGCACGCGACCGCCGTGCCCTGACGCGGCACACGGGAGGGCCGCTCGATTTCGAGGCCCGGCTGCGCGGGCGTCGCATCACCGGCGCGGCGCGACGCGGCAAGTTTCTGTGGTTGCCTCTCGAGGCCGACGGTACCGACGCGGCCGAGGCGATCCTCGTCCACCTCGGGATGAGCGGGCAGATGCTGTTGCGGCCGGGCGGCGCATCGATCGAACGTCATGAACGCATCCGTCTGTCGATCGAACACGCCGAGCACGGCCCCCTCGATATTGTCTTTGCCGATCAGCGCACTTTCGGGTCGCTCGCTATCGACCCGCTCGTGCCGACCGCGGATGGAGAGGCGGCCGGATGGGGCACGCCGGATCCGTTCCTACCGGGTCAGGTCTCGCACATCGGGCGAGACCCGCTCGACGCCGCATTCCGTGACCGAGCGTTCGTGCACGCGCTTGCCCGGAAGGACTCGGCGATCAAGCGCGTGCTGCTCGATCAGACCCTGGCGAGCGGCATCGGTAACATCTACGCCGACGAAGCGCTCTGGGCGGCACGCATCCATCCCGAGACCCCGGCTCGTACACTCGCGTCGCGCGCAGCTGGGCGATTGTTGACAGAGGTGCGGGCGGTGCTGAACCGAGCGCTGGCCGAGGGCGGTACGAGTTTCGACGCGCAGTACGTCAACGTCAACGGCCAGGCCGGCTACTTTGCTCACAGCCTGCGGGCTTACGGCCGCACGGGCCAGCCGTGTGAGAGGTGCGGGCGCCCGATCGTGCGTGCATCCTTCATGAATCGTTCGAGTCACTTCTGCCCGCGCTGCCAGCGCGTCCCGCCGCCGCGCGCCTGACTTCCGGGCCGAAACACCCTTTGTGTGGCGAAACACCACGTGACGTGGGGTGTCTCGTCGCACGCGGGGTGTCTCGGTGATGTGGCGGACGGATTCCGGGGGTCACACGTCGAGCACCTTCTTCCATGCCCCCTCGTATGCGATCGGGACGAAGCCGATCGCCTCGTTGATGTCGAGCATCGGCCGATTCTCTTCGGCGTTGTACGTGATCACGCGCGGCGACTCCGGCGCGAGGTCCCGCCACGCCCGAAGGCCCGCACACTTCACGAGCATCCCGAGGCGATGGTCGCGGTGCTCGCTCAGCACGAGCGTGTCCTCCTGATGGGATGCGGCGGTGCGGTCGGGACCGATCGCCAGCTCGTTGAACGCGCACAGCTCACCTGTCTCGATATGCTGCGCCGCCGTGACGTGGAGGAGTCGCCCGGCATCGATTGCTCGCGCGTCGTTCAGCGCGACGCGGGCCGCGTCCCACGTCTCTTCGTCGAACTCGATCGCGGCGGACGGGGCATCCGTGACCATCCGCGACTTCATCCAGGCGTAGCCGTCGGCGAACTCCGGGGGAGTGGGGGCGTTCCACGACACGATTCGATATCCCTCGGCCGCCACCGTGGCCTCCGCGAGAAGACGGTCCACATTGTCGCGCGTGTCCCGCAGATCGAGTGCACTGTTGCGCTCGATCTGCTCGAGCGTGAATCCGTGGCGAACGAAGAATCGTGCTCCGGGGTCCACGGCGGGGATGCTGCCGAAGCCGGTCGGAGGCTCGAGCCTCGGACCGGGGCGGTCGGGGTGCTCCACCCACGACTGCAGGACCGTGCGTCGGTTCTCGCGAGCGACTCGTTCGATCAGCTCGAGCGCGCCGGTACCGATGCCGCGGCCCCAGACATCCGGAAGCAGCTCGATGAACATGTACGCGACGCGCGAGTCGGTCTCGATGGGCAGGTCGAGACCGACCCGGCCGACCGGTCGCCCGTCGTCGAGAACCAACCACATCATGCGGATCTCGTAGGGCTCGGGGCGGTAGCTGGGCAGCAGTGCCTGGTCATCGTGTCCCGAGATGTGACGGTAGACGGCATTCCGGACCGCGGTCATCGCGTGAAAGTCCGTGGCGTCAGCCGCATCGATGGATTCGGGGATGACGAGAGGCCGGTATTCGACGCCGGCAGGGGTGGTGCTCATCAGATTCTCTTTCGTGGGTCGGTGCGTCCGGTCACCGAACTGTTCCGGATGGTTGAGGTGGATGCACTGCGCCGGATCAGGCGCCGTGCATCCACAGGCGTGTCGCATAGGCGGCGTCCGCCTCGTACTTCTCGCGCTGCTGGGCATGGAAGACGCGACGGCGGTGACGCTCGAGCGCGTCGGTGGGGCTCACGGGGCGAGAGCCCCACAGAACAAGCCAGAGCCCGACGCGCATTGCCGCTCGGTCGAGCAATGAGGTTCGGGCGACGCGGTCCGGGGCGGGGGCGAGAAGCGCGAGCGGTTCGGGCGGATGGGACAGGTGCGGCTGAGTCAGCTGCGTGTTCATGGTGGTTCCTCGAGAGATGTGTTGCAAAAGGGGTAAAGGGGATGCCGAAGGTGGGGCATCCGGGAGCCGTGATCCGACGGGCCGCGAGAGTGCGCCCGAGATGCCGGTCTTGCGGAGGGGATGCGGGTGAGCCGCGGGCGGCCGCCGCACGCGTGAGGTCATCAGCCCGAATACGGGCAGAGTTCTCCTACGGGCGGGTCAGCTGCCGGTGTGGGCGTGGTGTCCCGAGAAGGCGCCGCGGGAAACGGTCACCAGGGGGAACGCAACGACCCCGCCGAGAGCGGAGCGAGTGGCGGAAATGCGGGTGCGTGTGCGGTTCATCAACATGGTGACCTCCTTTCAAACCTCTGACGCGAGACGCGACGCTAGCGCGCACCGGACGGTGACGTCAAGCTGATTCACAGAATTCGTGGCCGCGCGGGCGTTGCCTGACGGGCGGCGCACCTCGGCTCGGGTAGCCTGAACCGCACTGTAATGCTGGGTCGGAGGCTGAATTCATGCACCTGAAGAGCGTGACGCTCAAGGGGTTCAAGTCGTTCGCCCAACCCACGACGTTCGCGTTCGAAACGGGTGTGACGGCGATCGTCGGGCCCAATGGATCCGGAAAATCGAACGTCGTCGACGCCCTGGCATGGGTGATGGGCGAGCAGGGCGCCAAGACTCTCCGCGGCGGCAAGATGGACGACGTCATTTTCGCCGGCACCTCGACGCGCGGCCCGCTCGGTCGCGCCGAGGTTCAGCTCACGATCGACAACGCGGATGGTGCGCTACCGATCGAGTACTCCGAGGTCACGATCAGCCGCACGCTGTTCCGCAACGGCGCGAGCGAGTACGCGATCAACGGCGACACCTGCCGACTGCTCGACGTCCAAGAGCTTCTGAGCGATTCCGGCCTGGGCCGCGAGATGCACGTGATCGTCGGACAGGGACGCCTCGACACGGTTCTGCAGGCGAGTCCCGAAGACAGGCGTGGCTTCATCGAGGAGGCCGCCGGCATTCTGAAGCATCGCCGCCGCAAAGAGAAGACCCTGCGCAAACTCGAGGCGATGGAGGCGAATCTCACGCGTCTGAGCGATCTCGCGGGAGAGATCCGTCGGCAGCTCAAGCCGCTCGGTCGCCAGGCCGAGATCGCGCGCGAGGCTCAGACCATCGCCGCTGTCGTGCGCGACGCCAAGGCCCGCCTGGTCGCCGATGAGCTCGTCGGATTGCGCAATGAACTCGCGGCACACGTGCGCAGCGAGCATGAACGCCACTCGGAGCGTCTCGTTTTGCAGGAGCGCGCGGACGATATCCGCAAGCGGGTCGAGGTGCTCGAGTCCGAACGTCGCGGGTCGGATGCGGTCGACACGGCCCGCAGCGTGCTGTTCGAGCTGGAGCGAGTGCGTGAGAGGCTGCGTGGGCTCTTCACGCTCGCGAATCAGCGCATCGCGCTGCTCGGCTCGGCGGACGAGCAGACCGAGATCGGATCGAGCGTCTCGCAATCCGACATCGACGAGGCGCGAGCCGAGATCATCGAGCTGCGCGACGCGGTCGACGCGGCGGCCGAGATCGCGACGGACGCCGGGCGCGCGGTGGTGCATGCGCGGGCCGAGCTGGACGCGCTCGACACCGACATCGCCGCGCAGAGTGCCCTCGTCTCCGAGCACGAGATGCGCATCACGGCACTTCGCGGGTCGGCCGATGCCGCAGCATCCGCTCTGGCGGCGGTCCGGGGTGCCGTCCTCCGCCAGCAGAACGCACTCGATGCGGCGCTCGCCCGGCGCGCGGCCGCTGCCGAGGCGCTGGACGGACTGGAACCCTTGCCGCAGCCTGCCGGAGACGTGGACCATCCCGCGGCCTACGACCGCGCCCAGCGTGCCGTCGCCGACGCGGATGCCGAGCTCACGGGCATCCGCGACCGCCTGCACGAGGCCGAACGCGAGGCAGGTGCCCTGACGGCGCAGACGGTCGCGCTCACCCGTGCGCTCGACGTGCGCAATGGTGCTTCGGCCCTCATCGAACGGGGCCTAGCGGGTGTCCGAGGGCTTGTGGCTGACGGCATGCAGGTGCGCCCCGGATACGAGCCCGCGGTCGCCGCGATTCTCGGTTCGGTGGCTGAGGGGCTGCTCGTGGATTCGCGCGACGCGGCGTTCGACGCCCTGGCCGAGGCTGAGCGCGCTCAGCTCGGGTCTGTGGAGGTCGTCGTGGGTGACGCGGATGCATCGGGATCCACGACGTTCCCGAGCCTCGAGGGCATCGTTCCCGCGCTCGACGTTGTGACCGCACCGAGCGGAGTCCAGGGCCTGCTCGCTCATGTCGCCATTGCCGATGACCTCGAGGCTGCGCGCGCAGCCTGGCCGCAGCTGCAGGGCGCCGCAGGCTCCATACCCGTCACGGTCGTCACGCTCGCGGGGGAGGTCGCAACCGCGTACCTTCTGCGCGGAGGAAGTGGCGGGTCGCCGTCGCGCCTCGCGTTGGTAGCCGAAAGGGATGCGGCGGCCGACCGTTTGAGCGAGCTGACCGTTATCGTCGATTCGCTCCGTGAGACGTCGGCCGACGCCAAGGCCGTCCTGGCCGAAGCGCGGCAGAAGGCCGCGGCGGCGCTTCACGATATGCGCGCCTACGATGCCGCCCTCGCTGCCCGCGCCGAGCATGTCAACCGCGTGACCGTCCAGCATGAGGCGGCGGTCGCCGAGTGTGAGCGTCTGGAAGCGGGACTAGCGCAGGCTGAGTCCGCCGTCAGCGATGCGGAGGCCGCGGCTCGTCGCACCGCGAATGAGCGCGACACAGCGCTCGAGGCACCTCGGCCGATTCTCGACGCGTCGGCGCGAGAGGGCGTACTCGCCGGGGTCGAAGCGGCGCGCGAGTCCGAGATGCGCGCGCGGCTCGAGGTAGAGACACTCCGTGAACGCGTCCGCGCACAAGAGGCTCGGGTCGTCTCGCTCGAGCGCCGGCGTGAGAGCGAGCGTGCGGCTGCCGAAGAAGCAGCGCGTCGGGCAGTCATCCGTCGCGCTCAGCGCCAGGCCGCGGCGGGCGTGCTCGCCCGCGTGCCGCAGGTGCTCGATGCGGTCGATCGGTCAGTCGCGCAGGCGGGGGTGGATCTGGCGAACGCCGAGCGAGAGCGCACGGAGCAGAACGTCGAGCTCGCGACCCTTCGAGAGCAGGACATCGGGCTGCGCGAGCGTCTCGCGGCGTTGACCGAGGGGGTTCATTCGCTGGAATTGAGAATCCACGAGAAGCGTCTGCACGTGTCCGGCCTCTTGGACCGGGCTCGCTCGGAGCTCGGCCTCGAGGAAGATATTCTTGTCGAGGAATATGGTCCGGACCGCGAGGTTCCGACGCCCGAGGCGGGCGAAGACACATCCGAGCCGTTCGATCGCGCACGCCAGCAGCGTCGTCTGCAGCAGGCCGAACGCACGCTTGCTCAGCTCGGCCGGGTGAACCCGCTCGCTCTCGAGGAGTTCGCCGCGCTCGAACAGCGGCACGCGTTCCTGGTCGAGCAACTAGGCGATCTGACGCAGACGCGCAAGGACCTGATGACGATCATCGGCGACCTGGACGAGCGGATGCAGACGATCTTCGCCGCGGCCTTCGACGATACGAAGGCGGCTTTCGCCGAGGTCTTCCCCGTGTTGTTCCCGGGCGGAACGGGAAGCATCTCGCTGACGGATCCCGACAACATGCTCACCACGGGCATCGAGGTGTCGGTGCGCCCGGCAGGCAAGAAGATCGAGCGCCTCTCCCTGCTGTCCGGCGGCGAGCGCTCACTCGCGGCCGTCGCACTGCTGGTCGCGATCTTCACGGCCCGCCCGAGCCCGTTCTACATCCTCGACGAGGTCGAGGCGGCGCTCGACGACGCCAACCTCGGTCGTCTGTTGAGCGTTTTCGAGCAACTGCGCGAGAGCAGCCAGCTGATCGTGATCACGCACCAGAAGCGGACGATGGAGATCGCGGACGCCCTCTACGGCGTGTCGATGCGCCAGGACGGGGTCTCGGCCGTCGTCGGTCAGCGCGTGGGTGATCGAACGACCGAGCGCGCCTCCGCGTAGGCTATTCGGATGGCAGAAAGTTCCTGGTCACTCGGTCGTGCCCTGCGCGGCATGTTCGTCAAACCCACGATCGACGAGACCACGTGGGATGACCTCGAGACGGCGTTGATCCAGGCCGACTTCGGCCCCGACATCACCGAACGCATCGTCGACGAACTGCGCGATAAGGTCGAGCGATACCGCACGACCGACCCGAAAGACCTGCAGCGGATGCTGCGCGAAACGCTCGAGGAGCACTTCGCCAAGTTCGACACGACCCTGAAGCTGACCGAGCGTCCCGCTGTCGTCCTCGTCGTGGGGGTCAACGGAGTGGGCAAGACGACCACGATCGGCAAGTTCGCGAAGTTCCTGCAGCGCTATGGCCGCTCGGTCGTCGTCGGTGCGGCCGACACCTTTCGTGCGGCGGCCGTCGACCAGCTGGCGACGTGGGCCGAGCGCGGGGGAGCCGCCATCGTGCGTCCGCAGCAAGAGGGTCAGGATCCCGCATCCGTCGCGTATCAGACGGTCGAATACGCGCAGCGAACCGGCACCGAGATCGTCCTGATCGATACCGCGGGTCGCCTGCACACCAAGGGCGGGCTCATGGACGAGCTTGGCAAGATCAAGCGCGTCATCGAGAAGCAGGCCCCCATCAGCGAGGTGCTGCTCGTCCTCGACGCGACGACCGGCCAGAACGGCGTCATGCAGGCGCAGGCGTTCCTGGAGCACGCGGGGGTCACCGGACTCGTTCTCACCAAACTCGACGGTTCTGCGCGCGGAGGCTTCGTGCTCGCCGTGCAGGAGCGCACGGGTATCCCCGTCAAGTTGCTCGGTCAGGGCGAGAGCATCGGTGACCTGACGGGGTTCACCCCGCACGTCTTCGCGTCCGCGCTCGTCGACTGAGCGCCGTAACGCGCGTCGGCAGCTGCCGCACAGCTCTCGGTTCGCCTCGTAAACGGCGCCGCGCCGCGTCGGGCTACCGTGTGCGCCATCCTGCTGGTTACATGGAGGAATGGCGATCGAGCACGACTTCTTCGGGGTACTCGAGTCCGGACCGGACGGATCCATTTTCTGGTCCGAGAACATCGAACTGGGTGACCAGTCTGTGACGGTCGATCTCACCGCGCCCGATCAGGACGATGTCTCGTCCGCGGCGCTCGACATGGCCGCGACGCTGGTGTCGTCGATCGAAGAAGTCGACCGTCGGGCCCGCGATGCGATGCTGTCGCTCTTCGATGACCGCACGAGCGAGGTGACCGAGTACATCATTCAGCAGCAGGAGACCCTCGGTGACGACATCGAGGGGATGCTGACCGACATCTCGGGCGACATCGCCGTGGACGTCATCCGGTCCCTTCAGCTGATGAGCATGACGATCCTCGCCGACGAGATGGGCAGCGGCGATCCGTTCGCCGTTCTCGAATACGCGCTCGACCCGGATGCGACCGACGACGTGCTGCTCGTCAACATGAGCAGCGACGGTGACGTCCAGTCGGTCACCAGCGCGGAGTAGATCTCTTAGACGGCCTGGGCGAACCCGAGGTCGGCGGCCTCGGCGATATGCGACAGGTGCGCCGGGATCTCGCGCCCCTTCGACCGCATCGACTGAGCCCAGAGTCGCCCGGCCCGGTACGACGAGCGCACGAGGGGTCCCGCCAGCACGCCGAGGAATCCGATCCGCTCCGCCTCTTCCTTGAACGCCACGAACTCGTCCGGCTTGACCCAGCGGGCCACCGGGAGGTGACGCGGTGTGGGCCGCAGGTACTGCGTGATCGTGATGATGTCGGTTCCGGCGTCGTGCAGATCCTGGAGCGCCTGGACGACCTCTTCGGGCTCTTCGCCCATCCCGAGGATCAGGTTCGACTTGGTGATGAGGCCGGCATCGTGTGCCTGCGTCAGCACATCGAGCGAGCGCTCGTACCGGAACGCCGGCCGGATGCGCTTGAAGATGCGTGGCACGGTCTCGACGTTGTGGGCGAACACCTCGGGGCGCGCGTCGAAGACGACCTTCAACAGGTCCGAGCGACCCGAGAAGTCCACCGCGAGAATCTCGACCCCCGTGTTGGGGTTGGTGGCATGGATGCGCCGCACCGTCTCGGCGTGCAGCCAGGCGCCTTCGTCGGGTAGGTCGTCGCGAGCGACTGCCGTGACGGTCGCGTAGCGGAGCTGCATCTGCGTGACGCTCTCGGCGACGCGCCGAGGCTCGTCCATGTCGTAGTCGGCGGGCTTGCCCGTGTCGATCTGACAGAAGTCGCAGCGCCGCGTGCACTGCGAACCGCCGATCAGGAAGGTGGCCTCGCGGTCTTCCCAACATTCGAAGATGTTGGGGCAGCCCGCCTCCTGGCAGACCGTATGCAGGCCCTCGTCTTTCACGAGCGAGTGCAGTGCCGTGTATTCGGGGCCCATTCTCGCCTTGGTCTTGATCCATTCCGGCTTGCGCTCGATGGGAGTCTCGGCGTTGCGGATCTCGAGGCGCAGCATCTTGCGCCCGTTGGGCGCGGTCGCGGGCGTCGAGGTCCCGCCGTGCGAGTGGGAGCCCGATCCGCACGCCGGTCCGCAGCCGCTCACGCGGGGAGTCCGATCGCGGTCGCCGCGTGCGCGCTGACTCCTGTGTACTCGTGTTGGAACGCTCTGCTGACGGTGTCGAGGATGTCGCGGGGCGAGACATCCGCTCCCACTACCTCGCTGACCGTCGTGACTCCCGCATCCGTGATCCCGCACGGGACGATCGCGCGGAACGCCGCGAGGGAGTTGTTGCAGTTGATCGCGAAGCCGTGCATGGTGACACCGCGCTGGACGCGAACGCCGATTGCCGCGACCTTGTCTTCGGAGAGAGGGCGACGGACCCACACGCCGCTCCGGCCCTCGACCCGGTAGCCGTCGACGCCGTGGGTCCGGAGGGCTTCGATGAGGATGCCCTCGAGACGGCGGACGTGCGCGACGACGTCGATGGGCTCGTGCAGGCGCACGATCGGGTAGCCGACGAGCTGGCCGGGTCCGTGCCAGGTGATCTTGCCGCCGCGATCCACATCGATCACGGGCGTGCCATCGTTCGGCCGCTCGTGCGACTCGGTGCGCTTGCCTGCTGTGTATACGGCCTCGTGTTCGAGCAACAGCATCGTGTCGGGGCGGGTGCCGGCGAATACGTCGGCGTGGACGCGTCGCTGCAACTCCCATCCCTCGAGATAGGGGACGTAGTCGGGTGCAAGCCCGACCTCCTGCACTGCAAGCACGCGCTCTCCCTCTTTCACCCTGGCATTGCTAGACCGCGTCCAACAATACCCCCGCCCGCGGCTTGGGCTGCTCCCCTGGCAGTAGATGGGCCTATTTCTGCGGGAAGAGCCCATCTACTGCCAGGGGAGTGGGTCGCGATGGGCGGATAGCCTGGGGGGATGTCGTCGGAACCTCGAGGTCGGCCGCGCGCGTCGTCGCGCGAGGTGTTGGCGGAGGCGGCTTGCGAGCTCTTTCTCGAGCAGGGATACGCCGCGACGTCCGTGTCAGACATCACGCGGCGCGCCGGTGTGAGCCGGTCGAGCTTCTTCAACTACTTCCCGTCGAAGGCCGATGTGCTGTGGGGCGGTTTCGACGAGCGGATCGCCGAGCTTGCGGTGCGTCTCGGTGGGCAGGACTCTTCGGCAGACGTTGACACGGAGGTACGCGCTGCTCTCCGGATGCTTGCGGACGGGTTCGCTCCGGACAGCCTCGCGCTCGCGCTCGTGAACGCCCGCCAGATGGAACTCGACGATGAACTCGAGCGCGAGGCATCCGTCCGCGGGTCGCGCATCGCACGAGTCGTGGCGGATCGGATGCGACGGGCCGGTGTCGACGAGCTGCGTGACACCGTCGTCGGTGCGGCGTATGGGGGAGCGGTCATGGCGGCCGTAGAGGAGTGGGCGCGGCAGGGCGCCGGGCGTGTGCACCTCGGCGAGGTCGTTGATCGCGCGCTCGCGATGATGGAGTTTCCCGCGGGGTGATGGACGTTCGGCGCGGAGCCGGACACGTATGGAGTGAAGGCACCCTCCGGCACCCTGATCGAAAGAGGCACCATGACCCCCGACCCTCTTGACGATCTGCTCGATCACTCGAGCCCGCGAACGGCGCCGGCTCCGAAGGTCGAGATCGACGCGATGATCGCCGATGCCCATGGCGTGGGTCCGTCGCCTCGGCGCATCCCGCGCGTTGCGCTCGGAGTCGGTCTCGCCGCGCTGCTCGTGGGTGGGGCGGGTGTCGCTGTAGCAACGGACGGTTTCGAATGGGCGCCGTGGGCACAGGATCCCGTCGGTGCCGTGAGCTTCACGATGGCGAATGGTTTCGACTGCGAGTTGCGCTTTTCCGAGTACACGGCAGGCGTGGACTCGCGCTTCCTCGCGGACGTCAACCGGACCCTCAGAAAGTGGTACGAGTCGACGGACATCGTTGGCCAGGCGTCGGCGCTGCTCCCAGCTCAGCGGGAGCGTTTTGCCGCGATGGAGGCAGCGCAGGGGGAGGACCCCGGCGCGGACATGTCGCAGCTTTCGTCCGAGGAGCGGGCGGATGAAATCGAGCATCGCACGTGGTTCCGTGAATGGCTGGCTTGGGATCTGGCCGTCTCCGAGCTCGAGACAGAGGCGCTGCGGGACGCCGGAATCTCTGTGCCCGATGATCGCTTCGTCGGGAGTGAGCGCAGCGGACAGATTCAGTGCTTCGACGAGAATCACGAACTCTATGTGCCGGGAGCGGGTTCTTGACGAAGGTCGATGACAAGCGCCTGACCGCGGCGCTGCGCGACGCATCCGCTGATCTTCTCGCCTACCTGCAACGCCGGGCCGGAATCGACGACGCACCGGATCTGCTCGGCGAGACGATGGTCGTCGCGTGGCGGCGGAACGCGGAGATTCCGGGCGATCCGGAACGCGCGCGCATGTGGCTGTTCGGCATCGCTCGAGGGACGTTGCTCAATCACGCTCGTGGCGAGCGGCGGCGGTGGGCCCTCGCCGATCGCATCCGGGGCATTCACGCGCCGGACGTCGTGGCCCCGGCATCTGATGACGGCGCGGAGGTGCGTGACGCGATCGACCGGCTCGACCCCGACCTCGCAGAGCTCGTGCGACTCGTGCACTGGGAGCGCCTGAGCCTGGTCGACGCGGCGGAGCTTCTCGGCATCCCGGCTTCGACGGCTCGCGGACGGTATCAGCGTGCGAAGGAGGAGTTGCGCGCGGCTCTCGGGGTCGAGGTCGGGTGACCCGCGTCGGTTCGTCTCGCTGCGCTCGCTCAACGACCGGGGCGCAGCGAACGGACGCAACACGCCGCTGGTCTCAGGCGCACACGGCGTGTCGCGTCCGTTCGCGAAGGGCATAGTGCGGGATCGCGGGCGCATCGGCTCGCGTAAACTCGACCCATCATGGCTACCTTCGGCACCCTCTCCGATCGGCTCACCGATACGTTCCGCAACCTTCGGAAGAAGGGGCAACTGACACCGGCGGATGTCGATGGCACCGTTCGCGAGATCCGCCGCGCCCTGCTCGACGCCGACGTCGCGCTCGTCGTCGTCAAGGAGTTCACCGCCAAGGTGCGCGAGCGGGCGCTCGGTGACGAGGTCAACAAGGCGCTGAACCCCGCCCAGCAGGTCGTGCAGATCGTCAACGAAGAGCTGATCGCGATCCTCGGCGGCCAGCAGCGTCGCCTGCAGTTCGCCAAGACCGCGCCGACGGTCATCATGCTCGCGGGCCTTCAGGGGTCGGGCAAGACGACCTTCGCGGGCAAGCTCGCGAAGATGCTCGAGAAGGATGGCCACACGCCCCTCCTCGTCGCCGCCGACCTGCAGCGACCGAACGCCGTCAACCAGCTCCAGGTCGTCGCTTCCCAAGCTGGCGCCGCGATCTACGCGCCCGAGCCCGGCAACGGCGTCGGCGACCCCGTGCGCGTCGCCCGTGACGGCGTCGAGACCGCGCGGCGGCAGCAGCACGACGTGGTCATCATCGACACGGCCGGACGCCTCGGTGTCGACGCCGAAATGATGAAGCAGGCCGCCGACATCCGACGTGGCACGAACCCCGACGAAGTCCTGTTCGTCATCGACGCGATGAGCGGTCAGGACGCCGTCAACACGGCCAAGGCCTTCCAGGAGGGCGTCGACTTCACCGGCGTCGTGCTCTCCAAGCTCGACGGCGACTCACGCGGTGGTGCCGCCCTGTCCGTCGCATCGGTGACCGGTCGCCCGATCATCTTCGCGTCGACGGGCGAAGGACTCGACGATCTCGAGGCCTTCCACCCCGACCGGATGGCCTCGCGCATCCTCGACCTGGGTGACATCCTCACCCTCATCGAGCAGGCACAGGGCGCCTTCGATGAGGAGGAAGCCCGCAAGGTCGCCGAGAAGATCGCGACCGACAGCTTCACCCTCGAAGACTTCCTTCAGCAGATGCAGCAGCTGAAGAAGATGGGTTCGATGAAGAAGATGCTCGGCATGCTCCCGGGCATGGGTGGGATGAAGGATCAGCTCGAGAACTTCGACGAGCGCGAGATCGACCGCACCGAGGCCATCATCCGTTCCATGACGCCGGGCGAGCGACGAAACCCCAAGGTTCTGAATGGCTCACGGCGCCTGCGCATCGCGCGCGGATCCGGGATGACCGTGACCGACGTCAATCAGCTCGTGCAGCGCTTCGACCAGGCCGCGAAGATGATGAAAACCGTCGCACGCGGCGGCACCCCGCAGATTCCCGGCATGGGTCCCATGCCGGGGGCGCGGCCCGGTGCGTCGTCGAAGCGCGGCAAGCAGGCGAAGGCGAAGGGTGGGTCGCGGTCGGGTAACCCGGCGAAGCGTGCGGCCGAGTCATCCGGTGTCGTCGCGAAAGCCCCGACCGGTTCGGGCTTCGGCCTCGGCGCGGGCGGCGCGGCGAAGGAGCCGACCGAGGCGGACCTCGCCGAGATCCAGAAGTTGTTCGGCCGAGGCTGAGCCGTATTCGATCGCCCGGGCGATCGCTTCGACAGGCTCAGCTCAGCGACAGGCGCAGCTCAGAGACTGGGAGTGCCGCCCAGTCTCGCCAGGTGCTCGCGCAGCGTCGGGCCGGCACGGAACTCGCGGATGAGGTGCTTGACGACCTCACGCAGGTCTCCACCGGCGGCATCCGCCACCAGCAACTGCCGTGAGTAGCTCGCCCCGCTCGCCAGAATGTCGCCCACACCCGCGAACTCGCGCGAGCAGTGGAGTTCTTCGGCGATGGTCTCGAGCCGTTCCATCGTTTCGCGGATGTGGTCGGCCACCGGAACTTGAGTGCCCTGCCGGTCTACGATCACGCGAGCGTCCAGTCCGTAGCGAGCGGCGCGCCACTTGTTCTCGCGCACGAACCACGGCTGGATGATCGTCAGGTCCCGGCCCGCGTCGAGCTCGCGCGAGAAGTGCTCCACGAGCGTCTGAACGAGGGCGGCCACCGCGGCGAGTTCGGGCAACGTCGACATCCCGTCGCACGCGCGCACCTCGATCGTGCCCCACTTCGGTGCCGGACGGATGTCCCACCGCACCTCGCTGGCGTCTTCCATCACTCCGGTGCCGACCATGTCCGCGAGGTAGGCCTCGTACTCGGCCCAATCCGTCAGGGGCCAAGGGAGCCCCGCTGTCGGTAGCTGCTGGAAGACCAGGGAGCGGTTGGATGCATAGCCCGTGCGCTCGCCCGCCCAGAACGGACTCGACGCCGAGAGTGCTTGCAGGTGCGGCAGATAGACGGCCAGGGCGTTGACGATCGGGAGCACCTTGTCGACGTCGTCGACGCCGACGTGCACGTGGATGCCCCAGATCATCATGTTGCGTCCCCACCACTGGGTGCGCTCGATCAGGGTGTTGTACCGGGTCTTGTCGGTCACGCTCTGTTCGTACCACTGCGCGAACGGATGGCTGCCCGCGCACAGCAACTCGACGCCGAGAGGGTTCGTGATCTCGCGCACCGCCGCGATGGCGTCGGCTATGTCGTCCACGGCAGCTTCGACGGTGTCACCGATGCCGCTCGTCACCTCGACGGTGTTGGTGAGCAGCTCCTCGGTGACGGTGTAGCGCTCGTGCTTCGTCGCCTCACCGACCGGTTCCGTGACCTCACCGGCCCGTCCGACGAGATCGCCCGAGTCGCCGTCGGCGAGCATGATCTCCCACTCGAGTCCGACCGTCGACCGGCCGGAGGACGCGAAGGTCACAGTCATGCGCTCAGTCTGACACGCACCGCGAACAGCACCCGTGACATCCGGATGGTTCGCGACGCACCCCGTCATCTGGCAGAATGGTGGGTCGGGTGGGCGCTCGACCCTCTATCCAGCGCCCGGGCCCTTTCATTTGAGCTTCCGCCGGGTGTGCACCCCACTCTCCAGGCGATCGGTTCGTCTTTCCGTAATTCACATTCAGGAGAATCGTGGCTGTCAAAATTCGTCTCAAGCGCATGGGCAAGATCCGCGCGCCGTACTACCGCATCGTTGTCGCCGACTCGCGCACCAAGCGTGATGGCCGTGTCATCGAAGAGATCGGCAAGTACCACCCGACCGAGGAGCCCTCGTTCATCGAGGTCGACTCCGACCGTGCGCAGTACTGGCTGAGCGTCGGCGCCCAGCCGACCGAGCAGGTCGCCGCGCTCCTGAAGCTCACGGGCGACTGGGGCAAGTTCAAGGGTGATAAGGACGCGGTTTCGACCGTGCGTGTCGCCGAGCCCAAGAAGCCGTTCGAAGCGGATGCCGCCAAGAAGGCCGTTCTCGTGCCGAAGGCCGAGAAGAAGGCTCCGAAGGCGGACGAGTCGGCCGAGGCCGACGCCCCCGCAGACGCCGACGCGAACGCAGCTGAGTAGTCCGTTGCTGTCCGCCGCTCTCGAACACCTGGTGAAGGGCATCGTCGATCACCCCGACGAGGTCCGGATCACGTCCGCAACCTCCCCTCGCGGGGAGGTTCTCGAGGTGCGCGTGCACCCCGACGATCGCGGGCGGGTGATCGGGCGCGGCGGACGCAACGCCAAGGCCCTGCGCACCCTCATCGGCGCTCTCGCGGGAAGCCGACGCGTTCGCGTTGATGTCGCGGACGACTGACGTGGCCGAGAAGGCCACGCCGCCCGAGGGCGCGAAGACGCAACTCCGAGTCGGACGCCTGGTGAAGGCGCACGGCTTGAAGGGTGCGCTCAAGCTCGAGCTGTACACCGACGACCCGCAAGGGCGATTCACCACCGGCGCAATGTTCACGCTGCAGGTTCCCGAATCCTCCGCGTGGCATGGCAAGTCGCTCACGGTCCGCGAGTTCCGTCTGATGAACGGCCACCCGGTCGCCTTCTTCGAGGGCGTCGATGACCGTGATGCCGCCGAGGGTCTGGTCAAAGCGATCCTCTGGATCGACGCGGATGCCACGGCTCAGCCGACCGAAGAAGACGCCTGGTACGACCACCAGCTCGTGGGCCTCGATGTCGTCCGTGATGGCGTGAGCGTCGGCACGATCGTGCGCGTGGATCACATGCCCGCGCAGGACCTGCTGATCATCAAGGCGGGCGAGAACGAGGTCATGGTGCCGTTCGTCGCCGCGATCGTTCCCGAGGTGGATGTCGCGGCGGGTCGCGTCACGGTGACGCCGCCCCCGGGGCTGTTCGAGGACCTCGCCGACGACGCGGACGAGGCTCCGTCGGACGACGCTGGTGCAGCTGAGCCGTCGGCACCGGACGCACAGACCGACTGAGTTCGGGCGCGGCGTCCTTCGGGCCGGATCAGACCCGGTCACGCCACCCGGCGCAACCTCACAATCCCCAAGGCACGGGGGTGAGGACATTGTTACGGCCGTGCAACTGCGCCGACACTCGAGCGTGTAGGTGGCCCTGCTGGAATATCGACACCCCCGACAAAGGAGTGTCATGTCCAAACTGTTTTCGCCCTTCACGCTGAAGGATGTCACGCTGCGCAATCGCATCGCGATGTCCCCGATGACGATGTATCGCTCCACCGACGGCAAGATGGATGACTTCCATGTCATGTATCTGGGAGCTCGCGCGGCCGGCGGCTTCGGGATGGTTTTCCCCGAGCAGGTCGCGATCACGCCTGATGGACGCACAACGACCAGCTGCGCTGGAATCTACGACGACGACCAGATCGAAGGGCACGCGCGCGTGACCCGAATCATCCGCGACATGGGCGCCGTCGCGGCCATTCAGCTGGGTCACACCGGTCGGAAGGGATCGCTCGTGAAGCCCTGGGAGGGCGGACACATGCTCCCGCCCGAGCACGAGCTGGGCTGGCAGACGCGTGGACCGTCGGCCATTCCCTACGGCGACGACATGCCGTACGCTCCGACCGAGCTTTCCCGGGAAGAGATCGCGCAGCTGATGGTGGACTACGCCTCTGCCGCTCGCCGCGCGGTAGACGCCGGATACCAGTGGATCGAGATGCACTACGCCCACGGCTACCTGGGTTCGAGTTTCTTTTCGCCGCTGGCCAACCAGCGGACCGATGAGTACGGCGGCTCGCTCGAGAATCGCGCGCGCTTCCACCTGGAGGCGCTGGACGCGGTGCGCGCCGTCATCCCCGAAGGGATGCCCCTCACCATGCGGCTCGGCGTGGACGACCTCAATGCCGACGGGGTCCAGCTCGAAGAGGCCATCACGGCCGTCGGATGGATGAAGGAACACGGCCTGGATCTCGCCGATCTCAGCCTCGGAATCAACTCCAACCAGATGAGCGAGAACCCCTTCAACCAGCAGGGGTACATGGTCGGTCGGGCAAACCGTGTCCGCGAGGAGGTGGGTATCCCCGTCGCGACGAGCTGGAACCTGGGTGATCCCGCTTTCGCCAACGAGATGATCTCGCGTGAACTGATCGACCTGGTCTATGTCGGACGTCCCGCGCTCGCCAACGCGCACTACCCCGTCTGGGCTGCACGCGAACTCGGACACGAGGACCCCTTCGGGCTCGTTCCCGAGGACTGGGCCTGGTGGCTGCGCAATCTCCGTGCCCACCCCGCATCCATCGGGTGGCCGGAGGTCGCCGAGGGTGACGTCGCCACGCCCTCCCTCTTGAGCGCTATCGCGGATCCCGAACCTGAGCGGCTGATCGCCTGATCGTCGAACCTCGCGTCGGTGGGTAGGCGAACGGGAGCGAGACGATCGTCCCCGCTCCCGCTCCCGTTCGCGTTCGCGTCGTGAGCGATGGGTGAGGCGGCCGATCGTCCCTAGACTCGTCCCTGTGCGCATCGACATCGTGACGATCTTTCCGGCGTTCTTCGAGGTGCTGGACGTCTCGTTGATCGGCAAGGCTCGTGACCGCGGCATCCTGGATCTGCGGGTGCACGACCTGCGGGACTGGACGTCGGACCGGCACCGCACGGTCGACGACACCCCGTACGGGGGCGGCGCGGGCATGGTCATGAAGCCCGAGCCGTGGGGCGATGCGCTGGATGCGACCCTCGCGGAGGATTCGGTTCTGATCGTGCCGTCCCCCGCGGGAGAGCTGTTCTCGCAGGCGCTGGCGAGAGAGCTGGCGGGAGAGGCGCGCCTGGTGTTCGCCTGCGGACGGTATGAGGGCATCGATCAGCGCGTCGTCGACCACTACGCCGAGCGTGGCCGCGTGCGCCTGGTGAGCCTCGGCGACTATGTGCTCAACGGGGGAGAGGTCGCGACGATGGCGATGATCGAGGCGATCTCGCGTCTCGTGCCGGGAGTCGTCGGCAACCCCGAGAGCCTGGTCGAAGAATCCCACGAGGACGGCCTGCTCGAATACCCGAGCTACACCAAGCCTCCGGTCTGGCGGGGCCTGGAGGTGCCGCCCATCCTGTTGAGCGGCAATCATGGCGCGATTGCGGCATGGCGGCGTGAGCAGAGTATCGAACGAACCCGCGAGCACCGGCCGGACCTGCTGCCCGACCTGCCGGCCTGAGCTGCCAGTCCGAGTCGCCGGCGCGAGCCGCGCGCCTGAGCCGCCTCGTTCAGCCGACGGTCGCGACGCTGTCGGCCCGCAGCTGCTCGGCCGCGGCGCGGTAGCGCTCGACGATCAGAGCGGCGATGCGCACATCCGGCGCAAGCGGAGCGGTCACGACATCCGCGCCCGTCCGCCCGATCACGTCGTGGAAGTGGCCGGGCGCGAGGACGTAGCTCGCCGCGATAACCCGTTCCGCTCCCGCCGCGCGGGCTGCCGCGATCGCAGCGGGGATGCGCGGTTCCGCCCCCGCCGCGAACCCGACCGTGACGGGTGTCAGGATGCAGCGCTGCAGGAGCGCCGCCATGCGAGACACGGCCACCGCGGCGGCGGGGTCGCTCGAGCCGGCCGCCGCGAGGACGACCGCGTCACCGCCCTGCAGCGCGGCTTCGGCGAGACGGGACTCCAGGACGAGCGCGAGCAGGTCGTGGGGTCCGAGGGCGGGCGCGGGGATCGCGCGACCCGGATGTGCGGCGACGGCACGCGCGATGTCCACCCGCGTGTGGAACCCGGCCGAGAGGAGGACGGGCACCACCACAGCGGCGCGGTCACCTGTCCTCTCGGCGGTCCCGTCCGAGATAACTCGCGCCACGACGTCGTCGATCGCGGGCTCCTGGACGTCGACGAACGCCTCTTCGACGCGCACGTCCGGCAGCAGGGCGCGGACCTGGTCGAGCTGTGCGGAGATCGCGGCTCGCCCCTCGATGGATCGGGTGCCGTGCGAGCAGGCGATGAGGGTGGGGGTCATGGTCGCTCCTCCACGCTTTCGATCGTGTTGAGGCGGTAGCCGCGCTTCACGACGGTTTTGATCAGGTCCGGTTGCGCGAGAGACTCGCGAACGCGCGCGACGGCCATCTCGACGGCATGGGTGTTGTCGCCCGAGCGGGGCAGCGCGCCCTGCAGGCTCGTCCGAGAGACCACCCCGCCTCTCGCATCAAAAAGCGCCGCGAGGATGGCGATGCCAGCGCGGGAGAGCGGGATCAGGCGTCCGCCCAGCACGGCGCCCGTGCTACGGATCTCGAGGCGGCCGGCGACGGTGTCCAGCCCGACTGAGTGACCACCGCCGAAGTGCGTCACGACAGCGCGGACGAGTGAGCCGAGGCGGCCGCGTTCCGCGACGAGCGGATCGAGGAAGGCGGCCTCGAGCGGTCCCGCGGTGATCGGCCCGACGGCCGCCACGAGCACGCGGCCGCGCCCGACTCGCTCCCGGATGTCATCAAGAACGTCCGCACGCCGCGCGGCCGCCACCCACTCCTGCGCTCCCGGCGCCGAGGTGAAGAGCACCGCGTCGACCTCGCCCACACTCGTCGCGATCACCGACCGCCGGACGACCTCGGGGTCGGGTGGCGGCCCCCACCGGTACATGGTCAGGCTCACGACATCCGCGCCGTGTTCGCCGAAGAGCTCATCGAGGCCGTCCGCGCCCGATCCGTGGTGTTGAACCGCGATCCGCTTGCCGGCCACGCCCTCGGCGAGCAAGAATTCGCCGAGTTCCGTCGAGGTCTCGGACTCGGCCACCCAGTCCGCGGTGAATCCGGCCTGCTGGATCGCCCCGCGTGCCTTGGGCCCGCGCGCGACGATCTGCGCGCCGGCGAGTGCGGGCTGGAGCGCGTCGAGCAAGCCGGCCTCGTCGGCGGCCTCCATCCATCCGCGGAACCCGACGCCCGTCGTGACGACCACGATGTCGGGTGGGCTCTCGACGAGTTCCCGGGTGCGGGCGATGAGTGCTTCGTCGTCGATGTGCGGCACGATCGTCAGTGCCGGCGCGTGACGAACGGTCGCGCCGTGCCGCTCCAGGGCCGCCGCGAGTTCGCCGGAGCGACGATCGACGGCGATGACGATCGTGCAACCGGCGAGCGCGGCGGACAGGGTGGGGCGTTCGGTCACCGGCGTGCGTCACCCGCCAGCACGTGTTCGGGCAGCAACAGGTTCGCGTCGGCGACCCGGCCGATCACGATGACGGCGGGGTTCTGGACTCCGGCGGCCGCGGCATCCTCGACGGCGCTCCCGAGCGTGGTGCGCGTCGTACGCTGGCGCGGGGTGTGACCGCTCTCGATGATCGCGATCGGGCGGTCTGCCGGGGCGCCCGCCTCGAGGGCCGCAGTGACGAGCCGGGGCAGGGCGGCGACGCCCATCAGCACCACCGTCGTGACGGCGGCGTCCCCGATCGCCGCGAGGGTCGCCGAGCTGATCTCGGCCTGCCCGTTCACGACGTGCACCGACGCGGCCGTGCCGCGATGCGTGACCGGGATGCCGGCTGCCGCCGGAACCGAGACGATGCTGGTGAGCCCCGGAACCACCTCGACGGGGACGCCGGCCGCGAGGCACGCCGTGACCTCTTCGCCGCCTCGACCGTAGACGAACGGGTCGCCGCCCTTGAGGCGTACGACGCGCTTGCCCGCGAGCGCGTGCGTCACGAGCAGCGCATTGATCTCGTGCTGTGGCACCGGATGGTGGCCCGGCTGCTTTCCGACGTCGAAGATCTCGACCTCGGGGTCGAGTTCGGAGAGGACATCCGTGGGACCGAGGCGGTCGGCCACGACGACATCCGCTTCCGCCAGCAGGCGGCGGCCGCGGACCGTCATCAGGTCCGCGGGGCCGGGTCCGCCACCGATGAGATCGACGCGACCGGCCGCGCCCGCGCGCCGACGACGGAGCGGGAGGCGACCCTCGCGCAACTGCACGCCGATCGCGTCGCGCAGTTGCGCGGCACGGCGGGGGTCCACGCCGGCATCCGAGACGACTCCGACGACGACGTCCCCGGACCGTGTTTCGGCGGTGAGGCGGGCCGTCCCGTGCGCGCCGTCGGATGCGTTGACGCACAGCACGCGGCGACTCTCGCACGCCGCGGCCAGGTCCGCATCCGCTCTCGGGTCTCCCGTCGCGGTGTGCACGAGCCAAGCCTCGCCGATGTCGGCGACTTTTGCACGCCGGGACGTCCACGAGAGTCCGTGCTCGTCCACCAGCGCCCGCACGTCCTCGCACAGCTCGGGCGCGACGATCCGCACGCGTGCTCCGTCCTCGAGAAGACGACGCAGGCGCCGGGCGGTCACCGCGCCCCCGCCCACCATCAGCACATCGCGTCCGGCCAACGAGACACCGAGCATCGTGGTCATGCGTTTCCCTCCAGACGGATGAAGACATCGCCGTCACGAACGGCGGCGGGCCAGACCTGTAGCGACGCCGGCTCCTTGCCCTGCGTGTCGAGGCAGACGCCGGTGCGGAGGTCGAAGACCTGCTTGTACATCGGCGAGGCCACGGTCGGTGCTGCCTGGCGGGTGCCGACGATGCCGCGCGACATGACGTGGGCGCCGCTGTACGGGTCGCGGTTCGACACGGCATACACGCGACCCTCGTGGGTGAGGAACAGGGCGAATTGGACGCCGTCGACGAGGGCCGCTCGACCGCGTTCGGTCTCCAGCGCGTCGAGCGGGCAGATCCGGACCCACGTCGTCTCGGGGGAGCCGGGCTCGGTCGATGGGACATCGGCCCCGCTGAACTCGGTCGTCCGGGCTGGGGTGATCCCGGTTTCGCCGATGGTCATCGGCGCACCTCCAGCGTCGTTCCGGCGATCAGCACGCGCCCGCCATCCTTCTCTTCGGCCGTCGCGGGCCGCGGCTGTCGGCGTTCCACGGTGTAGGCGAGGGACGGATCCGGGGTGGTCGGCGCATTCACGAACGACGCGAAGCGGCTGAGCTTCTCGGGATCTTCGAGCGTGGCTTTCCACTCGTCCGCGTAGTTCGCGACGTGGGCGGCCATCGCCGCATCCAGGTCAGCGCAGATGCCCAGGCTGTCATCGAAGATCACGCGACGGAGCTCGTCGATTCCGCCCTCGAGGTCCTGGAACCACGGCGCGGTTCTCTGCAGACGGTCGGCCGTGAAGATGTAGTACATCAAGAACCGGTCGATCGCGGTGAGCAGCTCGTCGTCGCTGAGCCCCTCGGCGAACAGCACGGCGTGCCGCGGCGTGAAGCCCCCGTTGCCACCCACGTACATGTTCCACCCGGCCTCGGTCGCGATCACCCCCACGTCCTTACCGCGGGCCTCGGCACACTCGCGCGCGCAGCCCGACACACCGAGCTTGATCTTGTGGGGGGAACGCAGCCCGCGATAGCGCAGTTCGAGGTGCACGGCCATCCCGACGGCATCCTGGACGCCGTATCGGCACCAGGTGGATCCGACGCACGACTTGACCGTGCGCAGCGACTTGCCGTACGCGTGACCCGATTCGAAACCCGCGTCGACGAGACGCCGCCAGATGTCGGGGAGCTGCTCGAGCCGTGCCCCGAACATATCTATGCGTTGCCCGCCGGTGATCTTCGTGTAGAGGCCGAAGTCCTGGGCGACCTGGCCGATCACGAGAAGGCCTTCGGGCGTGATCTCGCCGCCGGGGATACGGGGAACGACCGAGTAGCTGCCGTCCTTCTGCAGGTTGGCCATGACGTGGTCGTTGGTGTCCTGCAGCGTCGCGTTCTCGCCGTCGAGGACGTGCGCTCCGACGAGGGTCGACAGGATGCTCGCGAGTGCCGGCTTGCAGATGTCGCATCCGCGTCCCGACCCGAAGCGCTCGATGACGGCGCTGAACGTGCGAAGCCCCGAGACCCGTACGGCGTCGAACAGCTGCCGCCGCGACAGCTCGAAGTGCTCGCACAGGGCGGTGCTGAGTGTTGCGCCCGTCTTGATCAGCTCGGCGCCGACGATCTTCTTGATCATCGAGACGCACGATCCGCACGCGGCTCCCGCCTTGGTGCAGGCCTTGACGGCGGCAACATCCTGGCATCCCTCTTCGCCGACGGCGTGACGGATGGCGCCTGCCGTGACGCTGTTGCACGAGCACACGAGCGCGCCGTCCGGCAGCTCGGCCGTCGGCGCGGCGACCCCGTCGGCCGGCATCAGGTACGCGGCGGGGTCGCCGCCGAGCGGGCCACCGACGAGGGGACGAAGCGAGCCATAGGCCGACGCGTCACCGACGAGGATGCCGCCGAGCAGGGTCTTCGCGTCGTCCGACAGCACGAGCTTCTTGTAGACACCGGTGATGGGATCGGCGTAGACGACATCGAGGGCACCGGGCGTCGTGGCGAACGCGTCGCCGAAGCTCGCGACATCCACCCCGCTCAGCTTCAACTTGGTCGACAGGTCGTAGCCGGGGAAGGATGCTTCGCCGCCGAGCAGTCGGCTCGCGGCGACCTCCGCCATCGCGTAGCCGGGGGCGACCAGGCCGACGCACGCGCCGTCGTAGTTGGCGACCTCGCCGATCGCGAGGATACGCGGGTCGCTGGTCGCGCATCCGTCGTCGATCACTACGCCGCCGCGCTCGTGCACCTGCAGGCCGGCCGCGTGCGCCAGCTCGTCGCGCGGGCGCACACCGACGGTGAAGATCACGACGTCGGTGCTCTCGCCGGTGCCGTCGCGGAACGCGATCGCGTTCACGTGGCCGTCGGAACCGCTGTCGATCCGCATCGTGAGGGAATCGGTTCGGACCCGGATGCCGCGGGCCTCGATGAGTCGGCGCAGGGCGTTGCCACCGCTGAGGTCGAGCTGGGCCGACATCAAGCGGTCCGAGGACTGCACAACGGTGCACTCGACGCCGAGTTCCTGCAGGGCGCCGGCGGCCTCGAGACCGAGCAGCCCACCGCCGATCACCGTGCCGGTGAGCGCGCGGCCGAGTTCGGCGCTGCGACGCTCCACGAAGGCGCGTAGCCCTGAGACGTCGTCGAGCGTCCGGTACACGAAGCATCCCTCGGTCTCGCCACCGTCGACGGCGGGGCGCGCGGCGAACGAACCGGTAGCGAGCACCAGACGGTCCCAGCCGATGTCCTCGCCGCTGGCGGCGGTGACGTTCGCCCTCTCGAGATCGATGCGCGCCACCCTGTCGCCCGCGACGAACCGGACGCGTTCATCGGCGAGCACCGATCGTTCCAGGCTCAGGGCATCCGCGTCCGCTCCAGAGAAGTACCCCGTCAGCCCGACCCGGTCATACGGATGCCGTCCCTCGTCGCCGACGACCGTCACGCGCCACTCGGCGCCGGCTCGGCTCAAGAGACTCTCGACGAATCGGTGCGCCACCATCCCCGCACCCACGACGACGACGTGTTGACCCGTCGTCGCGTTGCTCATGTCGTCACGGTACGTCGGTGATGTTGCCGCGTCATCAGCGGAGTGTTTCGTGGCGTCGACAGTATGCGACAACCGGGCGGATGGCGTCCGATCGCTGGCCGGGCGTTCTGCGTCCTGGGTCATGACGTCTCCTGCGGTCGGCGGGTGCGGCTGTCCGTCGAGGCTAAAGGCGCGGTGTTTCGACCCGTCGCGGGCTTCGATTACCCGCAGCGAACGTTTCGCTCACTCGCGGTGCACGCGGATTGTGAGATCGATGTGGGTGACCGTGCGAACGATGTCGGACTGGTGCCGATCAGAGCCCTTCGATGCCTCTCCCGATGAGGAGGAACCCGAACACGACCAGGAGCAGCGTCATGATCGCGGAGTTGTGGAGTGTGAGCCAGTCGCGCAGGCGGACCAGCACCGCCGCCATGCGCTTCGGTGCGACGGTCGACGCGAGAACAATGGCGAGGACCGCCGCCGCGGCGAGAACCACGTAGACGAGGCCCGCCGCCACGGCCGGGCCGCCGATCAGTCCCGCGGCGCCGATCGAGATACCGGCCGCGACACCGAGCAGGGCGTTCTTCGGGTTCGCCGCCGAGAGGAGCAGGCCGAGCCCCACGGCGCGCGCGGGCGAGGCGGACATCAAACCCGACATCCAAGCGGGGAGCTCAGGCTCCGCTCGGCGATTCTTGACGAACTTTCGCACGGCCATGAGCAGCAGGACGATGCCGAAGACGAGGCGCGCCCACGAGGCGATCGCCGTTGTGCCCTCGGCATCCGCGCTTCTCAGAAAACCCGCCGCGAAAGCACCGATCGCGACGACGAGCCCGCACCCGAGGATCCACCCCGCGGCGAAGGCCGATCCGCTCGCGCGTGGGCGCGGAGACATCATGATGAGGACGACGGCGATCAGGGGAATCGGGCTGAGCCCCGCGGCGACCGCGAGAGGCAGGATGTCGCCGATGACCTCGTTCATGACCCGATCCTGGCAGATCGGAGCATCCGGGTGTCGCCGCCGCCGTTCGTTACGTGCCGTTCATCTGCAGCGCCATCGATCGCGCAAGAATCGAGCGGGGCCCGAGGTGCGGGCGCGAAGGGACACGTGACACGTATGCGCCGCGCGAAGATCGTCGCCACTCTGGGTCCAGCCTCGTCGTCGTATGAGGTGATCGAGGGGCTCGTTCGAGCAGGGATGGACGTTGCCCGCCTGAACCTCAGCCACGGCGCGTACGCGCAGCACGAACAGACGTACGCGAACGTGCGCCGTGCGGCGGACAGCACGGGCCGAGCGGTCGGGATCCTGGTCGATCTGCAGGGCCCGAAGATTCGCCTCGGCCGGTTTGCGGATGGACCCCACTTGCTCGGGGCCGGCGACATCTTCACGATCACGACGGAGGATGTCGTGGGTACCCGCGAGGTCGTGGGCACGACATTCGCGCCTCTCGCCCGGGACGTGAAGGTCGGCGATTCGATCCTGATCGATGACGGCAAAGTGCGGCTCCGGGTGCTCGAAACCGACGGCGTGAGCGTCCGCACCGAGGTCGTGGTCGGCGGAGCGGTCTCCAACAACAAAGGCCTGAACCTACCCGGGGTCGACGTGAAAGTTCCGGCGCTCAGCGAAAAGGACGAGGCCGATCTGCGCTGGGCGCTGGCGCTCGGCGCCGACATGATCGCGCTGTCGTTCGTGCGGTCAGCCAAGGACGCGCATCCCGTTCGCCGGGTGATGGCAGAAGAGGGCCGGTTCGTGCCCGTCATCGCGAAGATCGAGAAGCCGGAAGCCGTCGCCGTCTTGCATGAGATCGTCGACGCGTTCGATGGCGTGATGGTCGCGCGTGGCGACCTGGGCGTCGAGCTGCCACTCGAGCAGGTGCCGATCGTCCAGAAGCGGGCGGTCGAGGATGCGCGACGCTGGGCGAAGCCCGTGATCGTCGCCACGCAGATGCTCGAGTCGATGATCGAGAACCCCGTGCCGACGCGGGCCGAGACGTCCGATGTCGCGAATGCGATTCTGGATGGCGCGGATGCCGTCATGCTCTCGGGTGAGACGGGCGTCGGGGCACATCCGATCACCGTGGTCGAGACGATGGCGCGCATCATCGCCTCGACCGAAGAGCAGGGGCTCGATCGGATCGTGCCACTCGGAACCAAACCGCGCACGCAGGGCGGTGCGCTGACGTTGGCCGCGGCGAGCATCGCGGACTTCGTCGACGCGAAGTACGTGTGCGTCTTCAGCCAGTCCGGGGACTCTGCGCGACGGATGGCTCGGCTGCGCTTTCGTCTGCCGACCCTGGCCTTCACGGATCTCGCGACCACGCGGTCGCGCCTCGCGCTGTCGTGGGGCGTCGAGACGTTCCTCGTGCCGCGGGTTCCGACGACGGATGAGCTGATGCGGCTCGTCGACGAGGTCCTGTTGCAGACGGGTCGTGCGGTGCCGGGAGACCGGGTGATCGTGACGGCGGGTGCCCCTCCGGGGATTGCCGGCTCGACGAACAACGTGCGGGTCCACCGCGTCGGAGACGGCGTGGGGGCGGACATCGCGAGCGAACTCGCCGCACGCGCCCCGGTCGGTCACTGAGCTTGTCGAAGTGACGAGCGGTGCACGATCACTTCACGCCGAGGAATGACCGGTCGGTGAGCACGATCGGTCCGTCCGCGGTGATCGCGATGGTGTGCTCGGCATGAGCGCCTCGCGAACCATCCGCACTGCGGAGCGTCCAACCATCCGGATCCGTGATCAGCTCGTCGGTCGTCTGCAAGAACCAGGGCTCCAGCGCCACCACCAGGCCCGCGCGCAGCGGGTAGCCGCGACCGGCTTTGCCGTCGTTCGGGATGTGCGGGTCGCCGTGCATGATGCGCCCGACGCCGTGGCCACCGAAGTCCGTATTGATCGAGTAGCCCTCGCCGTGCGCGACACCGGCGATGGCAGCGGAGATATCACCGATCTTGTGGCCGACGGTCGCGCTCGCGATTGCAGCATCCAGGGCGCGCTCCGCCGTGTCGATCAGGCGCAGGTCTTCGTCCCGCGGTGTGCCGACGACGAACGACACCGCCGAGTCCGCGACCCAGCCATCGACCGCCACCGCGAAATCCAGCGATACCAGGTCGCCGTCGCGAAGGACGTAATCGTGGGGGAGTCCGTGCAGCACGGCATCGTTGATCGACGTGCAGATCACTTTGCCGAACGGGCTCGCGCCGAACGACGGGTGGTAGTCGATGTAGCAGGACTCCGCTCCGGCGCGCTTGATCAAGTCGTGAGCACGACGATCGATCGCGAGCAGGTTGGTGCCGACTTTCGTCTCGTCGCGCAGCGTCGCGAGCGTTTCAGCGACGAAACGTCCGACGGGACGCATCGCTTCGATCTCGGCGGGGGTGCGCAGTTCGATCATCGTGTTCCTTTCCTGCTTACCCTCCATTGTGTCGGACTCCCGGCGGCGTCCCCTCCGACAGCGCTGAGAGGTTGCCCAGCGCATGCACTCCGGCGCCCGTTCCGGACGCGACGAGGCGTACCATCGTTCACATGTGGCTGCGGCGTGCTTTCTTCCACTGGTTGATTCCAGCCGCCTTCTTGCTGCCCATCTGGCTGCTCGTCGGCTGGGGAGTGTTTCAGGGCGGCGCCGGACCCTTCCTCTGGGTTCTGTTCATCGCGGTTCCGTCCGTCTTCCTCGGCCAACTGCTTCTGACCCTCCTGGTTCGCGCTCGTCCGACCGTGCGCGCGCAGCGCGCCGTCTCGTGGTGGGATGTCGCGGGTTTCGCGCTCTGGCATGCGCTGACGATCGCGGTCGGCTTCTTCGGCCCGTGGTTCGCGCCGCTGCTGGTCGGCGCGATCATCGTGGCCGTGGCGCTTTTCTGGTTGAGCCTCTGGCAGCTCTGGAGCGAGGCGCGCTCGGGCACAGGCCGAGTCGTGCTCCGTTACTCGACCGCTTCCGGCGGAGTCACGCCAGGCGGAGTCACTTCGGAGGGCAACACCTTCGATGGAGTGCGCGCGGCGCGCGAGTCGAACACCCGCGACGGGGACGTGATCGTCCTCTCGGAGACAGCCCAGCCCGGCGAAGGTCGCGTCTCGCACTGACGCGGTTTGGCGGCCCCGGGCATCCGTGGCAGAATAGGCGTTTGTGCCGCGACCGGCTCTGCCACAGGGGAGTCCAAGGGTCGAACTGATCCCGCATCGCACGACCTTCATCCTTTTCACACCTTCACCCGCGCCCGACCCGTGGCGGACGCAGAGAGATAGATCATGCAGATCCTCGACGCCGTTGATGCAGCATCGCTGCGCACAGACATTCCCGAGTTCGGCCCCGGTGACACCATCAAGGTGCACGTCAACATCACCGAAGGAACGCGCTCGCGTATCCAGGTCTTCCAGGGTTTCGTGCTCGGTCGCTCGGGCGATGGCGTGCGCGAGACCTTCACGGTCCGCAAGATCAGCTTCCAGGTCGGCGTGGAGCGTACCTTCCCGGTGCACAGCCCGGTGATCGACCACATCGAGGTCGTCACCCGCGGTGACGTCCGTCGCGCGAAGCTCTACTACATGCGGAACCTGCGCGGCAAGAAGGCCAAGATCAAGGAGAAGCGCGACAACTGAGTCGCCTTTTCCGACAAGACCCCGTGGTTCACGCCACGGGGTCTTGTCGTTTTCAGACCATCTGATCGATGTACGGATGTGCGCGTGCCCGGCGTCTGCGCGCGCCCGGATGTGCGACGCTTGATGAACGGGCGCACGACACTTGCGAGCCGTGAAGGACGAGACCGTGAGTAGCCCCGCAACAGATATCCCTGAGACCCCGCCGCGAGCGCGCAGCCGTCGCCGCGGAGCGCTGGCGCTGTTGCGCGACATCCTGGTGATCGTCCTCGTGGCGGTTCTCGTCTCGTTCCTCGTCAAGACCTTTCTCGTGCGGTCCTTCTACATCCCCTCGGGGTCGATGGAGAACACGCTTCTCGTGAACGACCGCATCCTGGTCGACGAGATCACCCCGCGCTTCGGGGGCTACGCCCGTGGTGACGTGGTCGTGTTCCGCGACCCGGGTGGGTGGCTGCCGCCTTCGACGCAGCCCGATCGCGCGCCGGTTGTCGAGGCGTGGGAGTGGGTGCTGTCGTTGGTGGGCTTGGCAGCTCCCGACAGTGAGGACCATCTGATCAAGCGGGTCATCGGTCTGCCCGGCGATCACGTCCAGTGCTGCAACGCCCTCGGACAGATCACGGTCAACGGTGTGCCGATCGACGAGTCGGCCTACCTGTCCCTTCCTCCCGGTGAGACCGCCGCATCCGCGGATGCGTTCGATGTCGTCGTGCCCGAGAACAGCCTGTGGGTCCTCGGCGACAACCGGTACCGCTCGAAAGACTCGCGCTACAACCAGGAACAGCCCGGGCGAGGCTTCGTGCCGCTCGACAACGTCGTGGGTCGGGCGTTCCTCGTCACATTCCCGTTCTCCCGGTTCGGCACGATCGACTTCCACCACGAAGTGTTCGGCGGCGTGCCGGAGCCCGAGGCGGCCGCGGGGGCCCTCGCGCAATGACCGTCATAGAGCCGCGCCTGACACTCGAGCGTCGACTGCTTCGCGAACGGCCGATCGTGATCGCGTGTGACGAGGTCGGGCGCGGAGCTCTCGCCGGTCCTGTCGCCGTGGGAGCGACGGCGGTCGACGCTGGTCGTGCACGCAAGCGGATCCCGCAGGGGCTACGCGACTCGAAGCTCGTCCCCGAGGCGCGGAGAGCGGATGTCGCGGCTCGGGCGGCCGACTGGGTCTCTGCGAGCGGGGTCGGGTGGGCCTCTGCCGCCGAAGTTGATGAGGTCGGGATCATGCGAGCCCTGGGGCTGGCGGCCATCCGCGCTCTCGCGGACCTGCGAGCCCACGGGATCGAGCTCGAAGAGGGGATCGTCATCCTCGACGGCAACTACGACTACATCACGGCGGCGGGGGCGACGGGCCTGACGGTGCAACCCGTCATCAAGGCCGACCGCGACTGCGCGAGTGCGGCCGCCGCATCCGTCATCGCGAAGGTCGCGCGTGACGCCGTGATGACGGGTCTGCACGATGATCTGCCGGAATACCAGTGGGCGCGAAACAAGGGCTACGCGAGTGCCGAGCATCGGCTCGCGATCGACGAGCACGGGCTCAGCCCTCACCACCGTGCGTCTTGGGCGATTGCGCCCGCCACGCTTTTCTGAACTCCACGCGTCTCGGGACTCCTGCTTTCTGCATGAGCCGGACGAGAGGTGCCGGGGTAACTAGGATGGAACCACCATGGATGACGATGTCTTCGAGGACTATGACCGCGAACTCGAGCTGGCGCTCTTTCGCGAATATCGCGACGTCGTTTCGCAGTTTCAGTATGTGATCGAGACCGAGCGACGCTTTTATCTCGCGAATGAGGTCAATGTCGTTCGCCGCGATACCGAGCACGACTTCTACTTCGAGATCACGATGAACGATGTGTGGGTGTGGGATATCTACCGCGCCGACCGATTCGTGAAGTCTGTGCGGGTGTTGACGTTCAAGGACGTCAACGTCGAAGAGCTTTCGCGCCGCGACTTCGAGTTGCCGCAGGAGCTGTCGCTCGACGGCGAGTAGCGCTCCGCCCTCCACATCGACCTGAATCTCGGCCGATCCCCGGAACGGTCGTTCACGCTCTGCTCGCTGTGTGCGCGCTGCGAGGGTTGACCCGCATCGACCAACGGTCGGGCGGGAGGAGCGGCCGATGGCGCAGAAAGACGAGCGCGGGCGAGCGGGCGAGCAGCGGGCGGCGGAGTATGTGGAGCGACTCGGCTACACCCTGATGGACCGCAATTGGCGGTGCGATCAGGGTGAGCTGGACATCGTCGCATCTCAGGGCGATGACCTCGTCTTCATCGAGGTCAAGACGCGGCGCGGCACGGGCTACGGGCATCCGTTCGAAGCGATCACGCCGGAGAAGTTCGCGCGCCTGCATCGTCTGGCGATTGCCTGGATCATCGCCCATCCGGGGTCCGGCTGGGGGCGCAGCATCCGCATCGATGCGATCGGCATCGTCGGCGACGACCCCACGACGGGAACTCTCGAACACCTCGAGGCGCTCCGATGACGATTGCGCGCACGTGGTGCGTCGCGTTGAGCGGCATCGATGGATCGCTTGTCGAGGTCGAGGCGGACCTGTCGAGTCAGTTGCCAGAGTTTCGTCTCATCGGTCTACCTGACAAGGCCCTCGGTGAAGCACAGCTGCGGGTTCGGAACGCCACGGCAAACTGCGGGATGCCTCTACCCGCCCGCCGCCTCACGGTCAATCTGTCGCCTGCCAGCCTTCCCAAACATGGTTCCGGTTTCGACGTCGCGATCGCCGTTGCCGCCCTCGCGACAGCCGGCGGTTTCGATGCAGCGTCGCTCGCCGAGACAGTACACCTCGGTGAGCTCGGGCTCGACGGTCGCCTCCGGCCCGTGCCCGGGATACTGCCGGCGGTGCTGGTGGCGGCGCGGGCAGGCATCCAGCGTGTGGTCGTTCCCCACGCGAACGCGGACGAGGCGCGGCTGGTCGACGGGATCGACGTGCTCGGGGCAGTCTCGCTCGTCGACGTGGTGCGACTGCACGGGGTCGATGCCCCCGACGTGGATCTCGAACCGGTGCCGCGCGCCGCGATGCCCGTGGCGTTGAATCGTCCTCCTGAGCTCGCCGACGTGGTCGGCCAACGCGAGGCTGTCGAGGCTCTGATCGCCGCCGCGGCCGGCGGCCACCACCTGTTGATGTCGGGTCCGCCGGGAGCCGGCAAGACGATGATCGCAGAGCGCCTGCCGGGCATCCTTCCTCCCCTCACCGACGACGAGGCTCTCGAGACCGCGGCGCTGCGGTCGCTGTCTGGCGAGGCGGTCGATGCGCTCAGCCGCACACCACCCCTCGAGGCGCCGCATCACAGCGCGTCGATGGCCGCTCTCGTCGGGGGTGGCAGCCGACTCGTGCGTCCCGGGGCCATCGCGCGGGCCTCGGGCGGCGTGTTGTTCTTGGACGAGGCCGGCGAGTTCCCGGCATCCGTCCTGGATGCGCTCCGCCTTCCGCTCGAGAAGGGCGAGATCACGATTCACCGCTCGGGTGTGGCCGCTACGTTCCCCGCCCGGTTTCAACTGGTACTGGCGACCAACCCCTGTCCGTGCGGAAATCACGGCGTTCCGGGCGGATCCTGCACGTGCCCGCCTCAGGCGATCCGACGGTATGTGGGACGGCTTTCCGGCCCCCTGCTGGATCGCGTCGACATCCGATTCGGGCTCATGCGCGTCTCGCGGGTTCCGGGGCTCGCCGAGGCCGACACAATCACGACCGCGGTGGCGCGAGAGCGAGTGGCCGGCGCCCGGGACCGCGCGAGGGTTCGTCTGACCGGTACGCCCTGGCAGACGAACGCGCAAGCATCCGGGGCCTGGCTGCGTCAGGGACCGCTCGCCCTCGCTCCGGAGCTGCGTCGCCCGCTCGACACGGCGCTCCAACGCGGAGCGCTGACTCTGCGCGGTTACGACCGCACGCTGCGCGTCGCGTGGACCCTGGCGGACCTCGGCGGGCGAGACCGGCCCGCACTCGAAGACATCGGGCGGGCCCTGTTTCTCCGCAAGGGAGTTCAGGCGTGAGCCTCGACCTGCCGGAGCGCGTTGACGACAGGCGCGCTCAGCTCGAGGGGATCGTGCCCGCGGGTGTGACCGACGAAGCGGTGTCGGATGCCTGGGCGCGGGCGATCTGGAGCCTCATTTCGGAACCCGGCGACGGCGTCGCGGGCCACCTGGTGGCTGCCCTCGGCGCTGAGGTGGCCTTGAACGAGATCCGGTCGAAGGCATCCGCTCGCAGGGAATCACGGTCGATGGCACTCACGGCGGGACTGAGACGGTGGTTGCCGCGTTTGAACGGCATCGCGGTGGACGGGATGTTTCGGACGGCCCGGTTCGCTCGGCTGCGGCTCGTGACGCCGGACGACGCCGATTGGCCGCGCGGCCTCGAGGATCTCGGCGCCCACGCGCCGATCCTCCTCTGGGTGCGCGGAAGAGGAGAGGCCTTGTCGCTGCGGGGTCCGCGCGTGGCGCTCGTGGGGGCACGCGCATCCAGCGCCTACGGTGAGCTCGTGGCGGGCGAACTCGCCGCGGACCTGGCCGATCGCGGCGTGTGTGTCGTGTCCGGTGCTGCGTTCGGAATCGACGGCGCCGCTCATCGTGCCGCGCTCGGGACGGGCGGTACCACGATCGCCGTGCTGGCAGGAGGGGTGGACCGCCCCTATCCGACGAGGCATTCCGAGATGATCGCGCGTATCGCCGACCACGGCGCTGTCATCGGCGAGGTCGCGCCCGGCGCCGCCCCGACTAAGTCTCGCTTTCTCGAGCGCAACAGGCTGATCGCGGCGATGTCGGACGCGACCGTCGTCGTCGAGGCGGGTTGGCGGAGCGGATCGCTCAACACGGCGGGGCATGCGGCCGCGCTCGGCCGGCCCTTGGGCGCTGTGCCCGGTCCGATCACGTCCGCAACCTCCGCAGGCTGCCACCGCATGCTGCGGGAGTTCGACGCGACCTGCGTAACGTCGGCCGCGGACATCATCGAGTTGACCGGATGGGAAACACACCCGCTACAGACCGCGGCGCGACCGGTTGCTCGGGATGCGGCCGGGCGAGACGGGATGCCGGGCGAGAGGACCCAGACCGATGGGTCCGCGGAGCACACGCCGAGCAGCTCGGGGACGACAGCAGGGCGTGGCGTGCTCGATGCGCTGGGCACCCGCACGCGGAGATCCAGCGATGAGATCGCGCGACGAGTGGGATTGGCGCCGACCCAGGTGGAGGCGCAACTCGGTCTGTTCGAGCTCGAGGGGCTCGTCATGCGAGAGGACGGCGGCTGGCGGCGCGCCGCCGCGCGACCGGAGCGGGGATGAGCGCATGCTGGGATCGTGGACTGGCACGAGGCATCCGAGGCGTTCGAAACGCACCTCAGCACCGTGCGTCGCCTCTCGCCCGCGACGACCCGCGCTTACCGCTCCGACCTCCGAGACCTGATCGAAGTCGCCCTGCTGACCGGTGTGCAAACGCCCGCCGATACCGACCTCGAACTGCTCCGTGAATGGCAGGGACTGGCGAGTGAGCGCGGCGACGCGCGGGCCACCCTTGCACGTCGAACCGCGGCCATTCGGTCTTTTTTCGCCTGGGCGCTTGAAACGGGAGTTGTGACGCAGGATCCGAGCCTGCGTCTGGTCGCACCCAAGCGTGGACGCACGCTCCCGACCGTCGCGACCGCTCCTGCTGTCGCTGAAATGCTCGACGGGCTCAACGCGCTCGCTGAGGGGGGCGATCCGCTACCGCTGCGCAACCGGGCGATGCTCGAACTGCTGTACGGGGCAGGCGTTCGCGTCTCCGAGTTGTGCGGCCTCGACCTCGGCGATCTCGACCTCGACCGGGGCACGGCACGGGTGCTCGGCAAGGGATCGAAGGAGCGCGTCGTGCCGTTCGGCGCGCCCGCCCGTCGCGCGATCGACGCTTATGTCACGCGGGGACGGCCCGAACTCGTTGTGGAGACCTCAGACAGCGAAAGCGGCCCGGCCTCGGCGGGAGGCTCCGAGACAGGGGGGAGCGGCAGCGCGCTGTTCCTCGGCTCGCGCGGTGGCAGGATTTCACCGCGGGCCGTCTATGCCGTCGTCTCACACCGGTTGGCACCGACCCTCGGCGTCGAGCACGTCGGCCCGCACGCGCTCCGGCACTCGGCCGCGACCCACCTGCTCGACGGCGGGGCCGACCTGCGGACGGTGCAAGAGATCCTCGGGCACGCGAGCCTCGGCACGACCCAGATCTACACGCACGTCTCGAGCGAGCGGCTCCGCGCCGCCTATCGCCTAGCTCACCCGCGCGCGTAACGTCGAGGCGGTCATCGAACGGACGCGACTCGCCGCGCGACGTGAGTGACATGCGGCGAGTCGCGACCGTTCGCGAGTGGGCGGATGCTGACGGTTGCTGTGCTTGTCAAAGCGACCCGTGGGCCCGGCGGTCACCTCGACAAACTCAGTGACCGGGTGCTCAGTGAGCGGCTCGGCGTGCGGCGTACGGAAGCAGGACCGCCCGGGGCATTGCGCCGAGCAGCACCAGCGGGTTGAGATATTCGCCGTCCATGCGGGCACCGAGATGCAGGGCCCCGGGTTCCGTATGTCCACCGACCGACAGCATCCCGACCACGTCACCGCGCTGCACCCATTCGCCGGCAGCCACTGTTGCTTCGACGGGCTCCAGCGTCGAAACGATGCCTCGGCCGTGGTCGATCGTCACGACGCTCCGGTCAACGACGCGGCCCGCGAATGCGACGACGCCGTCATCGGGAGCGCGGACGGATGTCTCACCGCGCGGCGCAATGTCGATGCCCCGGTGGCCCGGACCATAGGCGTGCGCGGGTGCCACGTAGTCTCGGACGATTCGAAACGGTGGCGCCACCGGCCACGACCAGGCATTCGCATCGCCGCGGTCCGTTCCACCGATTTCCGTCTCATCGGCCAGCGCGGCGGCGCCGAACGAGCCGGCGAGCAGCACCGCCGTGAGGACGACCGCGCCCGCCCGCACGAAGCGGAACGGTGCGGCACGAGGCATCCGATCAGCATGCGTCCCTCAGTGCAGCGTCGACCGTCGGTCGCCGACGTCGGGGGAAACCACCCGCCGCCCGGATGCGGGGGAGGAGCCGTGTGCGGCGGCCACCATGTCGCTGTCCTCGACTGATACACTGGCAGAGCACCTCGTTTACGGGGTGACTTCGCGTGCCCAGAGCGCTGTGATCCGAGGATCACGCGTGGCACATACTCCCCACGGTCTCGCCTCACGGCGAGTGGGAGTGTGCCGGACACCAGGACACGTCGCCCGACCGGAGCGACGAATCAAACCGCAAGAGGCGCCGCGTGGTGCCAAGACAGGAGTCGGCCATGGCCGTCGTTACCATTCGCCAGCTGCTCGATTCGGGCGTGCACTTCGGACACCAGACGCGTCGGTGGAACCCGAAGGTGAAGCGCTTCATCCTCACCGAGCGCAGCGGCATCCACATCATCGACCTGCAGCAGTCGCTGTCGTACATCGACAAGGCGTACGACTTCGTCAAGGAGACGGTCGCCCGTGGCGGCACCGTGCTGTTCGTCGGCACGAAGAAGCAGGCCCAGAGCGTCGTCGCCGAGCAGGCGACCCGCGTCGGCCAGCCCTACGTCAACCAGCGCTGGCTCGGTGGTCTGCTGACCAACTTCCAGACGATCTCCAAGCGTCTCGCGCGTATGAAGGAGCTCGAAGAGCTCGACTACGAGGTTCCCGCGAACAGTGGCTTCACCAAGAAGGAACTGCTGATCAAGAAGCGCGAGCTCGACAAGCTGCACAAGTCGCTCGGCGGAATCCGCAACCTGACCAAGACGCCCTCGGCCATCTGGGTCATCGACGCCAAGCGCGAGCACCTCGCGATCAACGAGGCCAAGAAGCTCGGTATCCCCGTGATCGGCATCCTCGACACGAACGCCGACCCGGACGAGTTCCAGTACCCGATCCCCGGCAACGACGACGCGATCCGCTCGGTGGGCCTGCTCACCCGCATCATCGCCGACGCTGCCGCCGAGGGTCTGATCCAGCGGCACCAGCCCTCGGGCGAGGCCGAAGCGGCAGAGCCGCTCGCCGACTGGGAGCTTGCGCTTCTTGAGCAGGGCACTCCCGAGCAGTCCTCCGCTGACACCGCGAAGGTTGCGGAAGAGGCTCCTACCGAGGCCGTCGCCAGCGAGCTCGTCGCCGACGAGCAGGCCATCGAGGGCGCTTCCGCCACCGAGTCCGCCACGGACGCCGAAGGCGCCACCGGTCACGACCAGACGATCGCCGAGGCCGCGGGTCTCGACGCCGCGGACGTGAAGGCCGCCGAAGACGCAGCCGCGCCGGCCTCCGCCGAATAAGCGCGTGGGCTCGCCGGGCGGGATTCCGTCCGGCGAGCCATCACCCCGACATCCACGACACACCGAAGACACCGCAAGGGGTTCACACACCATGGCAAACTTCACGATCGCCGACATCAAGGCGCTGCGCGAGCAGCTCGGCACCGGCATGGTCGACACGAAGAAGGCGCTCGAAGAGGCCGACGGAGACGTCGAAAAGGCCGTTGAGATCCTGCGCCTCAAGGGAGCGAAGGGCAACGCCAAGCGTGCCGACCGCTCCACCAGCGAGGGACTCGTCGTCGCCCGCGAGGTCGGCGGCAAGGTCACGCTCCTCGAGCTGGCCTGCGAGACCGACTTCGTCGCCAAGAACGAGCGCTTCATCGCGCTCGCGGACAAAGTCGCGGATGCCGCGGCCGCCGTTTCGGCCGACTCGGTCGAGGCGGCTCTCGCCGCGCCCGCGGGCAACGGGACCGTCGACCAGCTCATCTCGGACGAGGCTGCGATCATCGGCGAGAAGGTCGAACTGCGCCGCGTGCGCACGCTGACCGGAGATCACTTCGAGATCTACCTCCACAAGACGAGCAAGGACCTGCCGCCGCAGATCGGTGTTGTCGTCGCCTACTCGGGTGACGACGCCGAGACGGCGCGCAGCATCGCTCAGCACATCTCGTTCGCGAACCCGTCCTACCTCGCGAAGGCCGACGTTCCCGAGGTCGACGTGGAGCGCGAGCGCGACATCGTCACGAAGATCTCGCTCGAGGAGGGCAAGCCGGAGGCGGCGCTGCCCAAGATCGTCGAGGGTCGCGTGAACGCGTTCTTCAAGCAGGTCGCTCTGCTCGAGCAGGACTACGCGAAGGACAACAAGCTCTCCGTCGCGAAGGTTGCTCAGGATGCGGGTATCACAGTGACCGACTTCGCTCGGTTCAAGGTCGGCGCCTGACGCTGTGACGAAGGGGCCTGGTGCGATTGCACCGGGCCCCTTTCCTCTGCGCGCTTCATCTGCGGCGCGCGGCGAGACGACCTCTGCCGTTAGGTTGGAGGCAGACGGAAGGATGCTGAGTGATCGACGAGGCTACCGGGCGCCGACGCGTCCTGCTGAAACTTTCGGGTGAGGCGTTCGGCGGTGGATCCCTCGGGGTCAATCCGGATGTCGTCAGCCAAATCGCGCGCGAGATCGCCGAGGCGGTGGACCGCGTCGAGATCGCGATCGTCGTCGGTGGCGGCAACTTCTTCCGTGGGGCCGAACTCAGCCAGCGGGGCATGGATCGCGGTCGCGCGGACTACATGGGCATGCTCGGAACGGTGATGAACGCGCTCGCGCTGCAGGACTTCCTCGAGCAGGCGGGCGCGGCGACGCGCGTGCAGTCCGCAATCTCCATGATGCAGGTGGCCGAGCCGTACATCCCGCGTCGCGCGGAGCGTCACATGGAGAAGGGCCGCGTCGTGATCTTCGGCGCCGGGGCAGGACTGCCCTACTTCTCCACCGACACGGTCGCCGCCCAACGTGCGCTCGAGATCGGGGCCACCGAGGTCCTGGTTGCCAAGAACGGCGTCGACGGTGTCTACACCGCGGATCCGCGCACGGACCCCACTGCTGTGCGCCTGGACCGGGTGACCTACAACGACGCACTACAGCGCGGTCTGAAGGTCGTCGACTCGACCGCATTCAGCCTGTGCATGGACAACCACATGGACATGCGTGTGTTCGGAATGGAACCCGCCGGCAACGTCACTCGAGCGCTTCTCGGTGACAAGATCGGCACGCTCGTCACGGTCTGACCGCTACCCCGCGGTTAGACTGGGCGAACGCTCTACCCTCTGAAGGAGTCAACGTGATCGCGGACGTCTTGGCGGATGCCGCCACCCGCATGGACCGTGCCGTAGAGGCCGCGAAGGACGACTTCGCGACCGTGCGGACGGGTCGTGCGAACCCCCAGCTATTCCAGAAGATCCTGGTGGACTACTACGGCACGCCGACCCCGCTCGCTCAGCTCGCATCGCTCAACAACATCGAAGCGCGCACGATCGTCGTCACCCCCTACGACAAGTCCGCGCTGAAGGCCATCGAAGAAGCCATCCGCAACACTCCCAACCTCGGCGCGAATCCCACGAACGACGGCAACCTCGTTCGCGTGACCATGCCCGAGCTGACGGAAGAGCGCCGCAAGGAGTTCGTGAAGATCGTCCGCACGAAGGGCGAAGACGCGAAGGTGCACGTACGTGGCATCCGTCGTAAGGCGAAGGATGACCTGGATTCGCTCAAGAGCGATGTCGGCGAGGACGAGATCTCGCGCGGTGAGAAGGAGCTGGACGCGCTGACGAAGGCACACGTCGATCTGATCGACGAGGCACTCAAGCGCAAAGAGGCAGAGCTGCTCGAGGTCTGAGCCGCATCCCGACCATGAGCGACGCACCCGACGAGTCAGAGCTTCGAAAGGCGCCGTCCCCGACGACGCGCGCGGGCCGCGGGGGTGGTGATTCCACTGCTGCGTTCCAGGAGCACGTACGTCAGGCGCGCAGCGACCTCGAACAGCAGGTTGCATACGCTCGAGACCAGTTCGGCGAAGCGAACGAGCGGATCAAGCAGCGGACAGGTCGCGACCTGATCGTCGCGATCCTGATCGGCCTGGCCATCGGCGTCGTCGTGATCGCATCGCTGATCTTCTTCAAATGGGTCTTCGCGATCTTCGCGCTGGCCGTTGCGCTCTTCGGGACATTCGAACTGTGTCGTGCGCTGCAGGTGTCCGGTCGCAAGATCGACATCGTTCCGCAGGTCGCCTTCGTATTCGTCCTCGTCTCGGCGGGGTTCTTCCTCGAGCTGTGGGCCCTGTGGGTGCTCGTCTTCGTCGACATCGCGGTGGTGATCGTCTGGCGTGTCCTCGGTCAGATGATGGCGCAGGACGCTCGTCGCTACGGCGACGTGCTCTCGGATGTCTTAATCGGCGCCCTCGCTCAGCTGTACGTGCCGTTCCTCGGCAGTCTGGCCATGGTTTTGCTGCGCCAGGACGGCGGGCAGTGGTGGGTGCTCTCGTTCATCATCATCACCGTGGCATCCGACACCGGTGCGTACGCGACCGGACTGGCCTTCGGACGCACACCGATGGCGCCTCGGATCAGCCCCAAGAAGACCTGGGAAGGCTTCGCCGGTGCGGTCGCTGCGGCCCTGATCGCCGGAGTTCTGCTCGCGTGGCTCATGATCGGTCTGCCCTGGTGGGCGGGCCTCGTTCTCGGGGCGGTCATCGTCGTCACGGCCACGGCGGGCGACCTCGGCGAGTCGATGCTCAAGCGCGATCTCGGCATCAAAGACATGAGCTCGTGGCTTCCGGGTCACGGTGGCGTGCTCGACCGGCTCGATTCGATCCTCCCGTCCGCCGCCGCGGCGCTCGCGCTCTTCTATCTGCTTTCGCCCCTGGGAGTGGCATGACCGACCCGACCTCACCGACCACCCAAGACGATCTCACCGACCCCGCCAACGAGGATGACGCCGGTGTCGGCGCGAAGCGTGAAGAGAATCGGCCAACACCCGCGCTTTTTCCGGAGGCTCCGCGCCGAGTACTCGGATACGACAAGGCTGCGGTCGACGCTTTCCTCGAGCGCGCCCGTCAGGAGTTCGAGGGTGAGCCAGCCGCGGACGGTACTCCCTACCTCGACGCCGCCGCCGTGCGCACCGCGGCGTTCCCGCTCGTGAAGCGCGGTTACGCGATCGATCCCGTGGATGCCGCGCTCGCCCGTATCGAGGACGCTTTCGCGGCCCGTGGTCGGGAAGCGGCGGTAGCGTCGACGGGAACGAGGGTCTGGGTGGAACGCGCCCGCGACGACGCACAGGTTCTGCTCGAGCATCTCTCCCGGCCCCGCCGGCGACGTTTCGCCCGCGCCGGGTGGTTGCGATTCGGGTACCGGACGGACGAGGTCGACCTGGTCGCCGAGCGGCTGGTCGAGTACTTCGAGACGGGTCGACCCATCACGGTGGACCAGGTGCGCGCGGTCGCGTTCCGAATGCAGCGGCGCGGGTATCGCGAAGAGCAGGTCGACGCCGTGCTCGACGCCGTCATCGACGTCATGCTCGCGGTGCGCTGAACACAACTCGGATCCGCGCCGCGTGCATCCATAACGTGGCACCTCGCCGGGGTCGCGGCTAAGCTCGAAGCACTGTGAGCCAGGGCAACGAGATCATCCCGACGACGACATCCACCTCTGTGGGTCGTGTGCCGTCGATGAGTTCGTCGAATCTCGCTCGCCGGGTGCCCGCACCCCAGCCCGTCCGTTGGTCTCGGCGTCGGGGGGTCCTCGGGGTGTTTGCGACGGTCGCGGCGGTCGGATTCCTCGGCGCATACATCGTGGTTCCCACCGGGGCCGCGCTCGCCGAGGCATCCGCGGAGGACACGAGCGTGACGACGTTGTATGCGGCGGCACAGAGTGACGCCCAGTCCCTCGTGGTCGAGATCGCGGGCGAGGCCAGCGCTCCCGAGCTGTCGCGCGGCAGCTACCAGGTCTATGTAAAGCCCAAACCGAAGCCCGTCGTTCCCGCCGCGGCGGCCAGCACGAAGGCTGCGAGCGGGTGGGCGCCGCCGAGTGTCGTCCCCGACCCGGGATCCGCACAGGCGATCGCGTTTGACATGGTCGCGGCTCGCGGGTGGGGTACGGGAGAGTTCGACTGCCTCGTGGCGCTGTGGAAGAAGGAATCGGGTTGGCGCGTGAACGCGCACAACAAGTCCAGCGGTGCCTACGGCATCCCGCAGGCACTTCCCGGCACGAAGATGGCGTCGGCGGGTGCGGACTGGGAGACGAACCCCGCGACGCAGATCGCCTGGGGACTCGGATACATCGGCGGCCGGTATGGCACGCCGTGCGGTGCGTGGGGCTATTCTCAGGCCCGCGGGTGGTACTGACCGCGATGCCGCGGTCAAACCGACGCAGACCCGACCCGCCCGGTGACGGGCTCGAGCGCCTCATGGCGGGCTGGAAGAAGTCCGAGTCTCGTCGTGGCGTCGAATACACGGTTCAGCCGGTGTCGGCCCACCGCGCCGTGAAGTCGTACACCTGTCCCGGTTGTGGGCGGCCGGTCGCTGCACACACCGCGCACCTCGTCGTCTGGCGCGCGGACGGCGTGCTCGGTGAGGCGGCTGATCTCGCGGCTCGGCGACACTGGCACACGCACTGTTGGAGGATCGCTTGACCGAGATACGTGGACCGCTCCAGTTGCCCGCTCGTCGCGAAGACATCGAGCTGCGCACGTTGGACGGACTGACGCTGGTGGGGGAGTTGGCCCGCCCGCAGTCGACCGAACCGGTCGCGACGCTCGTGACGCTGCATCCGCTTCCCACCGCTGGCGGGTTCATGGACTCGCATATTTTGCGCAAGGCTGCGGGTCGCCTGCCGGCGCTTGCCGATCTGGCGGTGCTGCGGTTCAACACCCGCGGCACGACGTCGCCGCGGGGGACGAGCGAGGGATCGTTCGATGGTGGACACGACGAGGCCTTCGACGTTGCCGCGGCGATGGACTTCGTGCGCGAGCGAGGCTTGCGGAATCCGTGGCTGGTGGGCTGGTCCTTCGGTACCGAGCTCGCCCTGAAGTACGGCCGCGATCATGACATCGCGGGCGTCATTCTGCTCTCGCCGCCCCTGCACCGAACGAGCGACGACGAACTCGCGGCGTGGGCGGGGGATGAGCGCCCCCTTATCGCGGTGATTCCCGAACTCGACGACTACCTGCGTCCGGATGCGGCGGTGAAGCGTTTCGCGCCGATCCCGCACATCGTCGTGGTTCCCGTCGAGGGCGGTCGGCACCTGTGGGTCGGCGAAACGCAGACCCGGCGTGTGCTGACCGAGATCGTCGCTGCGGTCAATCCCGCGGCTCTGCCGCTTGCTACGGAGTGGGACGGCCCGCTCTAGTCTGCCCGGAGCGGCCGCCTACAGCTCGTTCATGCGCGGGATGACAACCTGGCGGTAGATGATCAGGATGCTGGCGGCCACCGGGATCGCGACGAGCGCGCCGAGCAGTCCCAGCAACGAACCACCGGCGAGGGCCGCGATCACGACAACCGCGCCGGGCACTGAGACCGCGCGGCTCATGATGCGCGGTGCGAGGACGTACGCCTCGAGCTGCATATAGATCAGGTAGTAGATCGCAGCTGCGAGGGCCGTACCGGGCGAGCCAACGCCGGGCAGCAGACAGGTCAGCACGATGATCGCTGATCCCGTCAAAGTTCCCACGAGGGGAATGATCGAGAACAGGAGGGCGACCACCGCCAGAACAGCGGTGAACGGCGCTCCGATGATCGATAGGAAGATGAAGCTCAGTACGCCGTTCGTCAAACCGAGACTGAGCTGGCCCATGACGAAGTACCCGACAGAGTCGGTGATCTGCTCGGCGAGATCGATGAACCGGGCTCGTCTGCTGGCGGGCACGAGCTGATAGACCGCTGCTTTCAGGTTCGGAGTAGAAGCGGTGAAGTAGATCGTGAGGATCATGACGATGAATCCGCCGGCGATTCCTGCGACAACGGCCGCTCCGAACGCGATCACACTTTCGCCGATCGCCGCGAAATCGAGCGAATTCACCCATTCGGTCACGTACTGAAGCACACGATCGACGTCGAGGTAGGGGAAGACGCCGCCAAGCCAGGCCCGGAAGTCCTCGAGGAATGGCTCCACTCCCTCGTCGAGGGCATCGGAGATCAACACGACCAGTTGGCTGATCTGATCGACGATGATCGGCACGATCATCAAGACGATCCCTGTGAACGCCGCCAAGATCACCGCGACCGTGATGAGCACCGCCAACCAACGCTTCATGCGCCGTCGCTCGAGGAACGAGATCGCCGGTTCGAGTCCGAGTGAGAGGAAGAGCGCCGTGCCGACGTACAACAAGATTGTCGAGAGAGTCTGAATACTCGAGATCAGAACAATCCCGAGCCCCACGCCAAGCGTCGCGATAAATGCGACGCGGAACGGGTTGTGAATCTTCACGTGCACCTCCGGCTGCGACGCGCCCGACGCGCGTCACGTCAGAATACGTGCGCCGCGCTCGGATCCGGCGCTTTACGCGCGTGCGGGTGACATTCAGGCGTACTTCGGTAGTCTGGGATGTCCGCTTCCGCGCCGAAACTCTCCCGGGCGCGTCGATGGAGGAGTTTTCGTTTGCGTTTTGTCTGGGCTGTCGCGGCATTCGTGCTCGCCGCCGTACTGATCGGTGCGGGTATCGCTCAACGAACGGTTTTCGTTGGTGCTGAGACCACCGAGACCGAGATCAGCACGGAAGATGCGCTTCCTTACACGCTGATCGACGGTGCGGTGCTGACCAGCCTGCCCGGTTCGCAGACCATGACGGCGACAGCCGACTCCGGTCCTGTCTATGCCGCGTACGGGCGCACGGCGGATGTCACCGCCTGGCTCTCCGAGGTCTCCTACACGCGTGTGACGCTCGACGACACGGGCGAGATCGTGACGGAACTCGTCGAACCCGAGGTCGTCGAACCCGAGGTCGTCGAACCCGAGGTCGTCGAACCCGAAGCTACCGCTCCCGATACTGCCGCTCCCGATACTGCCGCTCCGGAGACGGGCGCGGAGGGCGACGGCGCCACGGACGACGCGACAACGGATGCGTCTGCGGAAACGTCGACGGACGCCCCGGGGCGGAACCCTGCCGGTTCTGACCTGTGGCTGGACGAGTTCACCGACGAGGGGACCCTCACGGCGCAGCTGCAGATTCCGGAGACGATGAGCGTGCTGCTGGCTTCGGATGGCACGGCGGCGGCTCCCGAGACGATTGAACTGAGCTGGCCCCTGGATAACTCGACACCCTGGGCGGGTCCGCTGATCGTGGCCGGAGGCATCCTCATGGTGCTTGGCCTGCTGCTGTATCTGCTCGGTATCCGTCACGCGCGTCGTTCACGCGGCCCGCGACGCAAGGGCATCCCGCAACCCGTGACGCAGCCTCTCGACACGATCCCCGCCGGCGACGCCGAGGCGAAGGGTGTGATCAGTTCGGGAACTCCGTCCCGCCGAGCTCTGCGCGGTGGCACTCGGGGCTTCATCGTGATTCCGAGCCTCGCGCTTGCGGGTCTGCTCTTCACCGGCTGCACCGCCGCGTCGTGGCCGCAGCTCGGGCCTTCGGCGACCCCGTCGCCCACCGCGACCCTCCTCGACGCCGACGAACAGGACGCGCCGGCCGTCACCGAGACTCAGGCGAAGCGCATCCTCGCGAAGGTGGCTCAGACCGTCTCCGAGGCCGATGTCGCGGCTGACGGAGATCTCGCGGCCACGCGCCTCGCCGGCGCAGTGCTGGATGAGCGCAAGGCGAACTATCTCATCCGCAGCAAGGTGGCAGAACACCCCGCGCTGCCCGCGATCCCGACCGAGCCGCTGCAAATCGTCCTGCCGCAGGCGTACGACGATTGGCCGCGCACCTTCATGACGGTTGTCGGCGAAGAGGGCGAGACGACCGTAGCCCCCACGGTCGCCGTGCTGACGCAGGACGACCCCTGGTCCGAGTACAAGCTGACCTACCTGGCGAACCTCGCGGCATCCGCCGAGTTCCCGGGCGGTGTCGCCCCCGCCACGATCGGTTCGGTCCTGGTTCCGCCCGACTCATCCTTCCTGGTTCTCGAGCCCCAGGAAATTGCCGCTGCCTACGCAGACGTCCTGAACAACGGCGACAACAGCACTTTCGCCTCGCTGTTTGAGGAAGACGGCGACCAGTTCCGCGTGAAGGTAGCCGAAGATCGCCGCACGCGTCTCGAGCAGTTCAACCAGACGGGTGCTCAAACGGGGAGCCTCACCTTCTCGTCCGCCGCTGGCGCGTATCCTGCCGTCGGCCTGGCCACTCTCGAATCGGGTGCGATCGTCGCGGTGAGCCTCACCGAGACCGACACCGTCAAGCCGACCAATAGCGACGCGGTCATCAAGCTCGACGGCAACCCCACGGTCGAGGCGCTCGCGGGCACGGCGAGTTCGGCCTCGGGTTTCCAGACCATTTTCTCCGACCAGCTTTTCTTCTACGTACCGAACCAGGCGGACGGCGGACAGATCCGTCTGCTCGGCTACGCCTCGAACATCCTCAGCGCGGGAGTCATCCAATGAGTCAAAACGCTAATCCAGGTGCCATCCTCCGTGGCGCCGTCGACCTGTCTTCGCTGCGCAACCGTCCTCAGCCGCCTGCCCCTGGCACGGCCCCGGCGCCCGCTGATGCACCGGCCGCGGCAGGCGCAGTCGGCCTTGTCCGGGACGCGACGGACGAGACGTTCGGCGAAATCCTCGAGCTGTCCCGCACAGTGCCGGTCGTCATCGACCTGTGGGCCGAGTGGTGCGGACCGTGCAAGCAGCTGAGCCCGATCCTCGAGTCCGTCATCGGCGAGCTCGCCGGCCGTCTCGTGCTGGTCAAGGTGGACGTGGACGCGAACCCCCAGCTGGCGCAGGCCTTCCGTGCGCAGTCCATCCCGATGGTCGTGGCACTCGTCGCTGGGCAGCCCGTGCCGTTGTTCACGGGCGCGGTTCCCGAGCAGCAGGTTCGCGAGGTCTTCGCTCAGCTTCTGCAGCTCGCGGCGCAGAACGGGGTTACGGGAACGCTCACGATCGACGAAGCGGATGTCCCCGAACCCCACGAGGAGCCGACGGAGCCGCCGCTTCCGCCGCTGCACGCACCGGCGTTTGCCGCCATCGAGGAGGGCGACTACGACGCTGCGATCGCGGCATACGAGCAGGCGCTCGTCGAGAACCCGAAGGACGAGGACGCTCGCGCCGGGCTCGGGCAGGTTCGCCTGCTCAGCCGGGTCACGGGCCTCGAGCTCGAAGCGGCGCGCGCTGCCGCGGCCGCCGCGCCCACCGATGTCGCGGCCCAGTTCGCGGTCGCCGACCTCGACATCGCCGGGGGACACGTCGACGACGCCTTCGGTCGCCTCCTCGAGCTGTTCGCCGCGTTGCCCGACGACGAGCGCGCGCCCGTCCGGGAGCGCCTGCTCGAGCTCTTCGGCTTGATCGGCGACCCCGACCCCCGCGTCATCCGCGCGCGCAGTCGTCTGGCATCGCTCCTCTTCTAGGCGCACGGCTGCGTTTCGACTCGCTGCGCTCGCTCAACGAGCGGCGTGTGCTCGTTGAGCGAGCGCAGCGACGCGTCGATACGCCCGTCTCAGCGTGAGTGGTGCAGCCAGACGACGCCGAGGGGCGGCAGCGTGACCTGCGCACGCGCCACGCCTTCGCCGGTCGCCGAGGCGTTGACCGCTCCGAAGTTGCCCACCCCGGACCCGCCGTACTCGACGGCGTCCGAGTTGAGGATCTCTGTCCAGACCCCGGCCTCGGGTAGCTCGATGTCGTAGTCGTGCACGGGCACGCCCGAGAAGTTGCAGAGCACGGCCACGGTGTTGCCGTGCCAGTCCGCACGCGAGAATGCCACGACGTTCGGGTTGTGATGAGCCCCGAACAACCGCCGGAACGCCTCGCCGTCATGATCGCGCGCCCAGAGCGGAGCGTGCTTTCGATACGTTTCGTTGAGCACCGACACGTAGGCCTGAAGCTGCGCGTGCAACGGCTGGTCGAGAATCCACCAGTCGAGCGAACGTCCCTCGGACCATTCGGAGATCTGCCCGAACTCCTGCCCCATGAATAGCAGTTGCTTACCCGGATGTCCCCACTGGAATCCGAGGAACGCCCGAGCATTCGCGAGCTTCTGCCAGTGGTCACCAGGCATCCGTGACACGAGCGTGCCCTTGCCATGGACAACTTCGTCGTGGCTGATCGGCAGCACGAAGTTCTCACTGAACGCGTAGACGAAGGTGAAGGTGATCTCGCCCTCGTGGTGCTCGCGGTACATGGGATCGCGCCCGAAGTACTGGAGCGTGTCGTTCATCCAGCCCATGTTCCACTTGAGCCCGAACCCGAGGCCACCCTGGTCGGTCGGGGCCGTTACGCCGGGGTAGCTCGTCGACTCCTCGGCGATCATCGCGATCCCCGGGTAGCGCTTGTACGCCGTCGCGTTGACCTCTTGCAGGAACCCGATGGCTTCGAGGTTCTCTCGTCCGCCGTGGATGTTGGGGGTCCACTCACCCTCGTTGCGCGAGTAGTCGAGGTAGAGCATCGAGGCGACCGCATCGACGCGCAGCCCATCGACGTGGAACTCTTCGAACCAGTACAGGGCGTTCGCGACCAGGAAGTTGCGAACCTCGCGGCGTCCGTAATCGAAGATGTACGTGCCCCAGTCCTTGTGCTCGCCGCGGTGGGGGTCGGGGTGCTCGTAAAGGGGGCGCCCGTCGAACCGGGCGAGGGCGAACTCGTCCTTCGGGAAGTGGCCCGGCACCCAGTCCATGATCACTCCGATGCCGGCCTGGTGCAGTCGGTCGATCAGGTATCGCAGGTCATCGGGCGTGCCGAACCGGCTGGTCGGCGCGTAGTACCCGGTGACCTGATACCCCCAGGATCCGCCGAACGGGTGCTCGGCGAGCGGCAGGAACTCGACATGAGTGAAGCCGAGGGAGGTGACATGCCCGATGATCTCGTCGACCGCGGTGCGGTAGGTGAGACCCGGACGCCATGATCCGAGGTGGATCTCGTAGACCGACATGGGCTGGTCGACGGGCGTCGTGCGGGCGCGTCGCTGCATCCACGCGTCGTCCTGCCAGAGGTGGCGGGCCTTCGTCACGACGGACGCGGTCGCGGGCGGGACCTCGGCCCAGCGCGCCATCGGGTCTGCCTTGACGATCCAGCGTCCGTCGCTCGTGAGGAGCTCGTATTTGTAGGCCGAGCCTTCACCGACACCAGGAGCGAACAGCTCCCACACGCCCGACCCGCCCATGGAGCGCATCGGATGGCTCTGGCCGTCCCAGCCGTTGAAGTCACCGACGACGCGTACCGCCTGTGCGTTCGGGGCCCAGACGGCGAAGGAGGTGCCCGACACACCCTGGTGGTCACGCAGGTGAGATCCGAGCACACGCCAGAGCTCTTCGTGCCGGCCCTCGGCGATCAGGTGGAGGTCGAGGTCGCCGACGGTCGGGGTGAAGCGATAGGGGTCGTCGGCGGTCCACGTCGGCGCAGACGCGTAGGTCGCCTCGATGAGATAGGGAACCGGGGCTCCCTGATGGGTACCTTCCCAGATCCCACTGCGGACGTGCTCGAGCGCTGTTCGTTCACTACCGTTCGTGATGGCGGTCACGGTCTCGGCGAGGGGACGACGAACGCGAATCGTGGTGATCGCGCGGCCCGAGGCATCCTGACCCGCGTGATGACCGAGCACGCTGTGGGGCGAGTAGTGGGATCCCGTGGCAACAAGATCTAGATCGTTCTGAGATACGACAGTCATCGCGGGCTCCTCACCTTCAGAATGTGTACCGGCTCGGCGAAGGCATCGAGGCGGACATAGTTGCGGTCGGTCCAGGTCCAGACGGCACCGGTGACAAGGTCTTCGACCTCGAAGGGCGCCCCGGGCTCGACGCCCCAGAGGGTCGTGTCGAGATAGACCGTCGTCTCGCGGGCGGAATGGGGATCCACGTTCGCGACGACGATGATGGTGTCTGCCTGCCCGGTCGGCGAGAGGGCAGCGTCGAGGTGCTTCGAGTAGACCAGGATCGCCTCGTCGTCGCTCCAATGGGTGCGGAGGTTGCGCAGCTGCTGCAGCGCAGGATGCTCGTTGCGCACGCGGTTGAGCATCCGCAGATACGGCGCGAGAGAGTCACCGGATGCCTCGGCACCGGCCCAGTCGCGCGTCTTGTACTCGTACTTCTCGTTGTCGAGGTTCTCTTCCGACCCCGGTCGGGCCACACTCTCGTAGAGCTCGTACCCGGCGTAGACGCCGTATGTGGGCGCAGCCGTCGCGGCGATCGCGGCACGGGTCTTGTAGCCGGCCCTGCCGCCGTACTGCAAGTATTCGGTCAGGATGTCGGGGGTGTTGACGAACAGGTTCGGACGCAAGAAGTCGGCCGTCTCGGTCGCCAGCCCGGTCAGGAACTCCTCGAGCTCTTCCTTGGTGTTGCGCCAGGTGAAGTACGTGTAGCTCTGCTGGAATCCCGCCATCGCGAGACCCTGCATGATCGCCGGGCGCGCGAACGCCTCGGCAAGGAACACAACCCCGGGATGCTCCGCGTTCACGGTGCGGATCAGCCACTCCCAGAACTTCAACGGCTTGGTGTGGGGATTGTCGACGCGGAAGATCTCGACGCCTTGAGCGATCCAGTGCCGGATGACCCGCAGGGCCTCCGAGCGGATGCCCTCGTAGTCGTTGTCGAAGTTGATCGGATAGATGTCCTGATACTTCTTCGGAGGGTTCTCGGCGTAGGCGATCGACCCGTCGGGCAGTGTCGTGAACCACTCCGGGTGCTCGGTCACCCAGGGATGATCGGGTGAGGCCTGGAGGGCGAAGTCGAGTGCGACGTCGATCCCCTCGGCGCGTGCAGCCTTCACGAACGCGCGGAAGTCGGCGAGAGTGCCGAGATCGGGGTGGACGGTGTCGTGCCCGCCCGCGGCGCCGCCGATCGCCCAGGGCGACCCGGGGTCGCCCGGCTCGGTGACGAGCGAATTGTTGCGTCCCTTCCGGTGCGTCTCGCCGATCGGGTGGATCGGGGGCAGGTACAGCACGTCGAAGCCCATCGCTGCGACCTCCGGCAGGCGCTTCATCGCGGTGCGGAAGGTGCCGCTCTTGACGCGCCCGTCCTTGAGCCGCTTGGCGCCTTCCGAGCGCGGGAAGAACTCGTACCAGGCGCCGACGCCCGCCCGGCGACGTTCGACGAGCAGTTCTCGTGTCGCGCCGACGGTCACGAGCGAGGCGAGCGGGCGGGCCGCGAAGGACACGGCGATCGAGGCATCCTGAACGATTCCCAGCGCGTCCTCATCCGCGACCTCGGGGTCGAGCAGACGGGCAGCGGATGTCTGGAGCAGACGGCGCTCCGCGGCTGGCCGGGTACGTTCGCGTCCCGCACGTTCGAACAGATCGGACCCGATCCGGCGCATCAGGGGCGCATCGACACCCGCGGCGATCTTCAGGCTCGCGGCGTGCCGCCAGGTTGCGTACTCATCCGCGAACGCCTCGTACTGGAAGGTCCACACGCCCTCTTCGAGGGGGGCGACGAGCACCTGCCAGCGGTCGAATCCGTCCTCGAGAGCGGTGAGTCGGTGCAGCGATTCGTCGCCGCTGGGGGAGAAGAGGCGCAGGTGCACGCCGATGCGGTCGTGCCCCTCACGGAACGCGGTCACGATGAACGGTACGACCTCGGTCGCGTAGGCCTTCGGCCGATACTGATCGCCCGGCACGGAGGGTCGCGGCTGGAACATCGGGATGCGGCCGGAAGCCGTGATGTGCTCATCGGGCCACGCGCTGGCGGGGCGGACGGGGAGAGCGGCGGCACTGCGCCACGCTCGGGGGACAGCATTCACTGAAGGGGCAGCCACACCCCGAACCTACCTTGCATGCCGAGGTGAGGATACGCCTTGCGCGGTCCGTCGAAGGGTGTTATTCGGCGCGGAAGAGCCGCATCGATGTGCCCGGCAGCGGCACGATGTCGCCGGGTGCGAAGGTCTGCTCGGTGTCGCTCGGGCGCTCATCGATCGAAGACCACAATTCGACGTAACGGGTGACGCCCTCGATATCCGGCAGCGTGACGTCGATGGGGGACTCGTTACCGTGCACCATGAGCAGGATCCGGTTGAAGGCCTCGTGTTCTGGGGTGGACGCCGCGACGTATTGGATCGTCCTGTGCGCCGGATTCGTCCACCGATCGATGGACATCATCGCACCGCTCTCGTCGAACCAGTCCATGACGGATGCCGACGGAGTCGGCCGATCCTGAACCGCGAACCGGCTCGGCCGGAGGGCGGGGTTCTCACCGCGCAGGGCGATCAGCCGGCGGACGTGCTCCTGAAGATCCGTCTGCCAGCCGGCGTGTTCCCACGACAACCAGGTGAGGGCCGAGTCGTGGCAGTACGCGTTGTTGTTGCCGCGCTGCGTCCGGCCGAATTCATCCCCGGCCGTGAGCATCGGGATGCCCGACGAGAGCAGGAGCGTGCCGAGCAGATTCCGCATGGCCTTACGACGCGTGGCGAGGATGTGCGGATCGTCGGTCGGGCCTTCTGCGCCGTGGTTGAACGAGCGATTGGTGTCGGCCCCGTCGCGGTTCTGTTCGCCGTTGGCGAGGTTGTGCTTGACGTCGTATGAGACGAGATCGCGCAGGGTGAATCCGTCGTGGGCGGTGACGAAGTTGACGCTCGCGAGCGGCCCACGCTCGTGCGAGAACGTGTTGGACGAACCGGCGAGGCGTGTTGCGAAACCGCCGATCCCGACCGGGGCCGTCGAGGCGCGTCGGGCGTAATCGACGTCCGAGAGCCAGAAATTACGGACGCGGTCGCGATAGCGGTCGTTCCACTCGCTCCAGCCGGTGCCGAAGTTTCCGGTCTGCCAGCCGCCCATACCGACGTCCCACGGTTCGGCGATCATCTTGACCTCGGCGAGTGCCGGGTCGTCCAGGATCGTCTGCAGCAAGGGATGATCGGGCGTGAAGTGGTGCTGCGCGTCACGACCGAGGGTCGCGGCGAGGTCGAAACGGAACCCGTCGATGTGCAGGTCGTTCGCCCAGTAGCGGAGCGAATCGAGGATGAGTCGGGCCGAGGCATCCGTCGCCGTGTTCACCGCGTTGCCGCAGCCCGTCTCGTCGACGTAGGTGCCGTCGTCGAGTTGGCGATAGTACGAAAGGTTGTCGATGCCGCGGAAGCTCGAGCGCGGACCACCGACACCTTCTTCGGCGGTGTGGTTGTAGACGACGTCGAGGATGACCTCGAGTCCGGCCTCGTGCAGCAGGCGCACCATGCCCTTGAACTCGCGCAGGATCGCCTCGGGCCCCTCGCGACGGCTGGTCTCGGTGGCGTAGGCGGCATGCGGGGTGAAGAAGTTGAGGGTGTTGTAGCCCCAGTAGTTGCTGAGCCCCAGCTGGTGCAGCCGCGGTTCGCTCGCGAATGCGTGGACCGGCAGCAACTCGACGCTCGTGACGCCGAGCCCCACGAGATAGTCGATCATCGCCGGGTTGGCGAGCCCGGCGTAGGTTCCGTGCAGTGCTGGCGGGATCGCGGGATGGCGCTTGGTCAGACCCTTGAGGTGTCCCTCGTAGATGACGGTCCGATCGAGGGGTACGCGGGGTTTCTGGACTCCACCCCAGTCGAAGGAACCGTCGAGCGCGACCGAGCGCCAGTCGCTGAACCCGCCGGACACGAGTCCGCGGGCGTAGGGATCGAGCAGAAGGGTGCGGGGGTTGAAGGTGTTGCCGGGACCTGCGGGACCGCTCACCCGGATGGCATAGCGGGTGCCGGGCCGGAGCAACGGCGTCGTGACCTCCCACACCGACCCGCCGACGAGCCGCAGGGGGAGGGTCTCGACGATCCAGTCGAGGTCTGTGTCGTCGAAGACGACGAGGTCGATGCCATCGGCGTGGCCCGACCACACACGCAGGCAACCGCCCTCGTGCGTATACGTGACGCCGAGGTCGTCCAGCGCGGTCGAGAGGAGTGCAGGGCGCGCGTCGGTCGTCGGTGTCGGGATGACCATGGGGATAACACTAATGAGCACGTGAGTCCGGCGCGTTACGCGGGGCGATGGCTGGAAGGATGCCACGTGTCGGGCGGGTCGCTTCGACAAGCTCAGCGACCGTCTCGCGTCGGCCCCTGAGCCTGCCGAAGGGTCCGACCGTATGTGAGAGTTGTGGGGTGAACGCCCCCCTCGACCGCGCCTACCTGGATCATGCGGCCACCACCCCGCTGCGGGCCGAGGCGCGTGCGGCGTGGATCGAAGCATCCGAGATCGTCGGCAACGCGTCGTCCATCCATGGCGCCGGTCAAGATGCGCGGCGACTGCTCGAAGACGCCCGCGATCGGCTGGCGTCGGCGCTGGGCTGCGAACCGATCGAGGTCGTGTTCACATCGGGTGGCACCGAATCGATCAACCTGGCCATCGTTGGCCTGCTGAGGGCGCGGCGCGCGGCGACCGGGCGGAATCTGGTCGTGGCGCCCGAGGGTGAGCACCACGCGACGCTCGACACCGTCCGCTGGCTCGAGTCGAGCGGCCAGGCGGAGGCCCGATGGGTGCCGGTCGACAGGGATGCCCGGGTGGACCTGGACGCGTGGCGCGCGGCACTTGCGGAGGATCGCGCCGCTGTGGCCACCCTCCTCGGCGCCAATAACGAGGTCGGCTCGCTACAGCCCGTGGCCCAGGCATCCGCCGCAGCCGCGGACGCCGACGTTCCGCTGCACGTCGACGCGGTCGGCACCTTCGGACACGTGCCGCTGTCGTTCCGCGAACTGCGTGCGGATGCGCGCGGCGGTGCTGGACTCGTTGCGCTGAGTGTTTCGGCGCACAAGGTCGGCGGGCCGGTCGGGGTCGGAGCCCTCGTCGTGTCGCGCCACGTCACTCTCGAGGCCTTGCTGCACGGCGGCGGGCAGCAGCGGGGTCTTCGCGCGGGGACGCAGGATGTCGCGGGCGCAGTGGCCTTTTCGGTCGCCGCCGAGCTCGCCGTGGCCGAGCTCGCGGCTGAGGCGACGCGTGTTTCCGCCCTGCGCGCCGCGCTCGAGAACCGTCTGCGCTCGACGATTCCCGACATCGTGGTCTCAGCGGCCGACGTGGATCGCCTGCCCGGGCATCTGCATGTGGTTCTGCCCGGAGCGCAGGGCGACTCGTTGCTCTTGTTGCTCGATGCGGCGGGTGTCGCCGTGTCGACGGGTTCGGCGTGCCAAGCGGGTGTGCCCGAACCATCCCATGTGCTTCTCGCGATGGGCGTCGCGCCGGAGGTTGCCGCCGGGGCGCTGCGCCTCACGCTCGGGCGGACGTCGACACGGGCGGACGTGGAGGCGCTTCTCGGCGCCCTTCCCGCGGCCTACGACCGCGCCCGGCGCGCGGGGCTGTCGTCCCGCACCCCGCGCGCCTGATCGGGGCACTGCGGCCCGACCGGACCGCTCGCCTGGCAGTAGATGTGGTTTCGGGTGCCTTTTGGCCCCAACAAGTGCCAGGGGAGCGGTTCGACGAGCGGGCCCGGACCGCGTGCGGCGAGCCCCGCGTAGAATCGACGGATGCGTGTTTTGGCGGCGATGAGCGGCGGGGTGGACTCCGCGGTGGCTACGGCGCGCGCGGTCGACGCGGGTCACGACGTCACCGGGGTGCACCTCGCGTTGTCCCGGGCCGGCGGGACGCTACGTGCGGGCAGCCGCGGATGCTGCACGATCGAGGACGCGATGGATGCCCGTCGCGCTGCGGATCGCCTCGGCATCCCGTTCTATGTGTGGGACTTCTCGGAGCGCTTCCGCGACGACGTCATCGAAGACTTCGTCAACGAGTACGCCGCGGGACGCACGCCCAACCCGTGCATGCGCTGCAACGAGCGGATCAAGTTCGCGGCTGTGCTCGAAAAGGCTCTCGACCTGGGTTTCGACGCCGTCGTCACCGGGCACTACGCGATCGTTCGGCCCGGAGCATCCGGCGAACTCGAGCTGCACCGCGCGAGCGACGCCGCGAAGGACCAGTCATACGTACTGGGTGTTCTGACGGCCGAGCAGTTGCCGCACACGCTCTTCCCGCTCGGCGAGACGCCTTCGAAGGCGCTCGTGCGGGCCGAAGCCGAGGCGCGCGGACTCACCGTCGCGCAGAAGCCCGACAGTCACGACATCTGCTTCATTCCCGACGGTGACACGCGCGGCTGGCTGGCCGATCGCGTCGGTACGGCACCCGGCGACATCGTCGATGCATCCGGTGCCGTCGTCGGCGCGCACGAGGGCGCCCACGCGTTCACGGTCGGGCAGCGCCGCGGGCTTTCGCTCGGGGTTCCGGCGGCGGATGGCAAGCCGCGCTTCGTGCTCGAGGTGCGTCCCGTGTCGAACACGGTCGTCGTCGGGCCACGCGAGGCGCTCGCGATTGGCGAGATTTCGGGCGACCGTTTTACCTGGGCGGGTTCCGCTGCTCTATCTGTCGGGTCGGACCTGGCGTGCCATGTTCAGATCCGTGCTCATGCGGATCCCGTGCCCGCGACGCTGAGTTTCGTGGCGGGTTCAGACGGGGATGGTGACCGGATGCCGCGGCTCGTCGTGCGTCCGGACGTTCCTCTCGATGGCGTCGCGCCTGGCCAGACCGCGGTGCTGTACGCCGGCACGCGCGTGCTCGGACAGTTCACGATCGACCGTACGGTCTCCGCGGTGCCCGCGGGCGTTTGACCCGCTTCAGCTGAGCCTTCTCGCATCTGAGCCTTCCCGGATCCGCTCCCTCTCGCATCCGAGCCGTCGAGCGCCCCTTCGTCGTCCTCGAACGGTCGCGTCCGTTCGCGGACCGGTGGTGGGGGAGCGTCAAGCGGGGCTGGCAAGCCCGCACTGAACGCGAGGACGGATGTCGGGGGTCGAACCTAAACTGAACCGGTGGCAGCTGAAGCACCGGTGGATTCCGAAGCATCCGAACTTCCCGACCTGACTCTCGAGCAGGCGCGCGATGAGACCCGGACGCTGGCCGAGCAGATTCTCGGAGCGCGGGATGCCTATTACGGACGCGACGCCGAGCTCGTCGATGACGCGACCTATGACAGCTGGATGCATCGGCTCGAGGCGATCGAGCGGCTCTATCCCGAGTTGCAAGGCCAGGACTCGCCGACGCTGACGGTCGGTGCCGCTCAGGGGACGCAGTTCGCGCCGGTCGAACACGCCGAGCGGATGCTGAGCCTCGATAACGTCTTCTCGCTTGATGAGTTGCGGGAGTGGTGCGCGAAGGCCCAGGCGGGCGCGGGCCGAGCCGTGCGGTGGTTGACCGAGCTGAAGATCGACGGCCTCGCCATCAGCCTGCGCTACGAGAACGGCGTGTTGACGTCGGCCGCGACTCGCGGGGATGGACGGATCGGTGAGGACGTCACGTTCAACGCGGTGCGCGTGAATGGGATCCCGAAACGGCTTGCGGGCACGGGGCATCCGCCGATCGTCGAGGTCCGCGGGGAGGTTTTCATCCCCGTCGCCGCCTTCGCGGCACTCAACGAGCTACAGGCGAACATGCGGGATCGTGCGATCGAAGAGACCCGCGCACGCTCTCGCGCATTCGACGAGGAAAAGGCACGGACCAGCGCGGAGCGTCGTTTCCCCGCGTTCGCGAATCCGCGGAACGCCGCGAGCGGTGGTCTACGCCAGCAACTCGACAAGAAGGACGGGCTCGAGCTCGAAGCCGGGCAGGCGCGCCTCGACTCGCTCCGCCTTTTCGTGCACGGCATCGGAGCGTGGGAGGGCCCGCCCGTCGACTCGCAGAGCGAAATCTACGCTCTGCTCAAGGAGTGGGGGCTTCCGACGAGCCCGTATTTCCAGACGACGGACTCTATCGACGGTGTCACGGCGTTCGTCGAGCACTACGGCGAGCACCGCCACGATGTCGAGCACGAGATCGACGGAATCGTGGTCAAGGTCGACGAGCTCGTGCTGCACGATGAGCTGGGCGCCACGAGCCGCGCGCCGCGCTGGGCGATCGCGTACAAGTACCCGCCCGAGCAGGTCAACACGAAACTGCTCGACATCGTGGTCTCCGTGGGACGGACCGGAAGGGCCACGCCGTTCGCGGTCATGGCACCGGCGCGCGTGGCGGGCTCAGTCGTGCGCCAAGCGACCCTCCACAATCAGGATGTCGTCCGTGCCAAGGGCGTCCTCATCGGCGACACCGTGGTGTTGCGCAAAGCGGGAGATGTGATCCCCGAGGTGCTCGGGCCCGTCGTGGAGTTGCGCGACGGCACCGAACGCGAGTTCGTGATGCCGAGGGACTGCCCCGAGTGCGGCACGCCCCTCGCCCCCGCGAAAGAGGGCGACATCGACCTGCGGTGCCCGAACACGCGCGCGTGCCCCGCCCAGGTGCGAGGACGTGTGGAGCACATCGGATCCCGCGGCGGCCTCGACATTGAGGCGCTCGGCGAGGTGACGGCAGCGGCTCTGACGCAACCGTCTTCGCCGACCACTCCGCCGCTCGAGACCGAGGCCGGGTTGTTTGAGCTGACCCTCGAGCAGCTCGTCCCCATCGAGGTCGTCGTTCGCGATTCCGAAACGGGTGAGCCTCGTGTCGACGACAAGACGGGGGAGAGGGTCCGCCGCGCGCCGTTCCGTCGCAATCCGTCGTCCGCCGAGAAGAAGCAGGGACTGACCGGGCCTCAGCCATCCGCTCAGGCGATCACGCTCCTCGAGGAGTTGCAGAAGGCGAAGACGAAGGACCTGTGGCGGTTCTTGGTCGCGCTCAACATCCGCCACGTCGGTCCGGTCGCGGCGCGCTCTCTGGCGCAGTGGTTCGGCTCCGTTGACGAGATCCGCAAGGCGTCGCGAGAAGATCTGGCCGCCGTCGAGGGCGTCGGAGGCGTCATCGCGGACGCTCTGATCGACTGGTTCGAGATCGACTGGCACAGCGAGATCGTCGAGCGGTGGACCGCTTCGGGCGCTCAGCTCGCGACTCCTGGACACCCGGGCCCGGGTGCCGCGGTCGTCGAGGGCGGTGTGCTCGAGGGGATCACCGTCGTCGCGACCGGGTCTCTCGAGGGTTACACCCGCGAAGGTGCGCAGGAGGCGATCATTGCTGCGGGAGGAAAGTCCGCGTCGAGCGTCTCGAAGAAGACGGACTTCGTCGCAGCCGGGCCGGGTGCGGGTTCGAAGCTCGGCAAGGCCGAAGAGCTCGGGGTTCGGATCATCGATGCCGAACAGTTCCGGCTGCTCGTCACGCAGGGGCCGGCAGCGCTCGACGCGCTCGACCCCGACGCGGGCTGAGTGTCGTAGGTATGTTCTACTCTCATCGAAACGAGAGGGGAACAACATGTCATCCAATTCCGACCTGGAGATCCAGGCATGGCTCGACCAAGAAGACGAGCACACGGCGCAGATTATTCGTGCCCATGGCGTCTACTTGCAGTATGTCGGCGGCGACGACACGCATTGCGAAGCATCTTTCGCCTACACGGTGGGATTATTCGGTGTCGGCCATCCGGAGTTGCTGATCGTCGGAGTGGGGCCGAACACGGCATCGGGCGTGCTGAACGAAGTGTCGGCGATGATCAGAGGCGGTCGCAACATCGTCGTGGGCGAGATGCTGTCATTCGCGGATTGGCCACATCGGGTCGTGGCCGAGGTCGTGCCGAATCCGGGTGAGATCGCGTTCGCGGCCAACCGCTTCTATCAGCGTCCCGCGGAAGCATCGGTGCCTCTTCTGCAACTCACCTACGACGACAAGAACGGGCGATTCCCCTGGGAAGACGGCTACGCGAACGCGCCATGGGTGCAGCCGCGCCCGGGGGAGCTGCGCGCCTGAGCGCTCACAGATCGCGCTAGCGCCCGGTCGTGAGCTGGAGGAGCGACTCACGCACCTGTCGGCGCAGAACCTTGCCGATCAAGGACTTGGGTAGCTCGTCGACGACGAAGATTCGGCGGGGAACCTTGTAGGGCGTCAGGATGCCGCGGGCAAATTCGCGCACGGACTCCTCGTCCAGGGTCACCCCGGCGACGGGGACGATGGCGGCGACGACCTCTTCGCCGGAGTGCTCGCTGGGTAGCCCGACAACGGCCGCATCCTCGACCTGGGGATGCTGTCGCAGAGCGATCTCGACCTCGGTCGGGGCGACGTTGAACCCACCCGTGATGATGAGCTCCTTGATGCGATCGACGATCCGGACAAATCCCGCTTCGTCGATCGTGACGATGTCGCCGGTGCGGAACCATCCGTCGACGAACACCTTGTCGGTCTCTTCGGGCTTGCCGTAGTAGCCGCCGAAGACCTGGGGTCCGCGGACGAGCAGTTCGCCGCGCTCACCGGCGGGAACATCGCGAGTCGGCTCATCGGGGTCGACGACCCGGCACTCCGTACCGGGGAGCGGCAGGCCGACGGTTCCCGGTACTCGGTTGTCGGCGACGGGGTTCGCCATCAGAACGGGGGAGCACTCGCTCAGACCGTAACCCTCGACGAGGTATCCGCCCGAGGCGGCCTCGAACGGCACGACGAGGTCGTGGGGGAGCGCCATCGCGCCCGAGATCGCGACCTCGGTTCCGGCGAGCGAGACTCCTTGCTCGATGGCGGCTTTCAGCAGGCGATCGGCGATAGGCGGCACGAGGGGGAGGAACGTCGCGGGGTGCTTCTTCGTCACCGCGAGCACCATCTCGGGATCGAAGCGCGGGAAGAGCACGAGTCGCGCGCCCATCGACATCGCGAAGGTCAGGCACAGGGTCAGGCCGTATGCGTGGAACATCGGAAGGACGGCGTACACGACGCATCCTTCGCCGCGCCGGATCGACGGGACCCATGCGCGCGACTGGGCGGCGTTGGAAATCAGGTTTCGGTGAGTGAGCGAGGCACCCTTCGGGGTTCCCGTGGTGCCGCTCGTGTATTGGATGATCGCGAGATCATCGGTCTCGGGCTTCGGAACCGTCGAGGACAGCGGGTCGCTTCCGGCCACGGTCTCCCAAGGGACCGTGCCGCTGACCCGCGTCGTCAGCGCCGCTCGAGCTTCGCGGGCTTTGGCGACCGGAAGCCTCAGCGCGAGCCGCGTGCGCGCCGGCATGGCTCGCGTGACGTCGACGGAGACGATCGTCTGCAGCGCGAGATCGGCGGGGAACTGCTGCACGGTCTGCACGACTTTGTTCCACACGATCGCGTGCACCGCGCCGTGATCTTCGAACTGTTTGCGCAACTCGCGCGGGGTGTAGAGCGGGTTGTGCTCGACGACGACGGCGCCGAGGCGCAGGACGGCATAGAAGGCGACGATGTGCTGCGGACAGTTCGGCAGCACCATCGCGACGGGATCGCCGCGCTTCACACCCTGGGCACGCAAGCCTGCGGCGGCGCGTTCGATCTGCTGTTGCAGGTCGCGGTACGACGTGGTGCGGCCGAAGAACTGCAGGGCGGGAGCATCCGGATAGTCCCGGGCGGATGCTTCGACGATGTCGACGAGCGACCCGGTCACTGGTTCGAGTTCGGCCGGGACTCCGTCGGCATAGCTCTGGATCCACGGCCTCGGCGGCTCATACGTCGTCGTCATTTCGCCAGCCTATTGCGGGGGGCAGCGGGCGGGCGACAGGGCGGACGCGCGCGCGGGGCAGCGCCAAGCCCGACGCCTAGAATGGGGCAGTGTCTGAAATCACCCCCGAACTCGTGCGCCATCTGGGCGTGCTCGCCCGGATCCAGCTGACCGACGAGGAGGTGGACCGCCTCACCGGAGAGCTCGACGTCATCGTCGACAACATCGCGAAGGTGTCGCAGGTCGCCACCCCCGACGTCCCCGCGACGAGCCACCCCGTGCCCCTCCGGAATGTCTTCCGTCCCGACGTCGTCAGCGAGACGCTGACCCTCGAGCAGGCGCTCCAGAATGCCCCGGATGCTGCAGACGGACGTTTCCGCGTGACCGCGATCATGGGGGAGGAACAGTGAGCGACCTCACGCGCCTGAGCGCGGCTGCCCTCTCCGAAAAGCTTGCGCGGGGCGAGGTCTCGAGCGTCGAGGCCACGCGCGCGCACCTGGACCGCATCGCCGCCGTCGACGGCGACGTGCACGCGTTCCTGCACGTCAGCGACCACGCTCTCGACGTCGCGGCGGACATCGATCGCCGCCGCGCCGCCGGTGACGACCTCGGCCCTCTCGCCGGCGTCCCCCTCGCGATCAAGGACGTGCTGGTCACGACCGACATGCCCTCGACCAGCGGCTCGCGCATCCTCGAGGGGTACATGTCGCCCTTCGACGCAACCGTCGTCGCACGCTCGCGCGCCGCGGGACTCGTGCCGCTCGGCAAGACCAACATGGACGAATTCGCCATGGGCTCGTCGACCGAGCACTCGGCGTACGGCCCGACGCACAACCCGTGGGATCTCGACCGCGTTCCGGGCGGCTCGGGTGGCGGTTCCGCCGCGGCAGTCGCCGCCTTCGAGGCGCCCCTCGCGCTCGGCTCGGACACGGGTGGGTCGATCCGCCAGCCCGCGCACCTGACCGGCACCGTCGGCATGAAGCCGACCTACGGTGGCGTGAGTCGCTACGGCGCCATCGCCCTCGCCTCGAGCCTCGACCAGGTCGGTCCCGTGACGCGCTCGGTGCTCGACGCTGGCCTGCTTCATGACGTCATCGGCGGGCATGACCACCGCGACTCCACGTCGCTGACCGATGTCTGGCCCTCGTTCGCCGAGGCCGCCCGCGACGGCGCCCGCGGCGATGTGCTCAAGGGGCTGCGCGTCGGCGTGGTCCGTGAGCTTCCCGACAGCGGCTTCCAGACCGGCGTCTCCGCATCTTTCCGTGCATCCCTCGCGCTCCTCGAGGCGAACGGCGCCGAGATCGTCGAGATCAGCGCCCCCCACTTCGAGTACGGCGTGGCCGCGTACTACCTGATCCTGCCGGCCGAGGCTTCCAGTAACCTGGCCAAGTTCGACTCGGTACGTTTCGGTATGCGGGTCACCCCCAACGCCAACGCGACGGTCGAGGATGTCATGGCCGCGACGCGCGAGGCGGGCTTCGGCGATGAGGTCAAGCGCCGCATCATCCTCGGCACCTACGCCCTGTCGGCTGGCTACTACGACGCCTACTACGGGTCGGCTCAGAAGGTACGGACGCTGATTCAGCGAGACTTCGACGCCGCGTTCGGTGCCGTCGACGTGATTGCGACGCCGTCCGCTCCGACGACAGCGTTCCGCCTCGGCGAACGGGTCGACGACCCGCTGCAGATGTACCTCAATGACGTCACGACGATCCCGGCGAACCTGGCCGGTGTGCCCGGCATCTCGATCCCGTCGGGTCTGGCCGAAGAGGATGGCCTGCCCGTGGGCATCCAGTTCCTCGCGCCCGTCCGCGAGGATGCTCGTCTCTACCGCGTCGGCGCGGCGCTCGAAACACTGCTCGAGGATGCCTGGGGCGGACCGCTGCTAGACCGAGCCCCGGCGCTCACCACCCGAGGAGGGGTTTCCTGATGGCCAAGGCCCCGCTGATGGACTTCGACAAGGCGCTCGAACTGTTCGAGCCCGTCATGGGATTCGAAGTGCATGTGGAACTGAACACCGTCACGAAGATGTTCTCGGGTGCTCCCAACCCGGCGCACGGTGCGCACGACGCCGCCGCACCGAACACGCTCACCGCAACTGTCGATCTCGGGCTGCCCGGCTCGCTACCGGTCGTCAATGAGCTGGCCGTGCGCTATTCGATCAGCCTGGGCCTCGCCCTCGGCTGCGAGATCGCGCCGTCCAGCCGCTTCGCGCGGAAGAACTATTTCTACCCTGACCTGGGTAAGAACTACCAGATATCGCAGTACGACGAGCCGATTGCGTTCGAAGGCAGTGTGACGGTCGAACTCGCCGATGGCACTGAGGTCGTGGTGCCGATCGAGCGGGCGCACATGGAAGAGGATGCTGGCAAGCTCACCCACGTCGGGGGAGCGACGGGCCGTATTCAGGGCGCGGAATATTCGCTCGTCGACTACAACCGTGCCGGAGTGCCGCTGGTGGAGATCGTGACAAAGCCGATCTTCGGGGGTGAGCACCGCTCGCCCGAGATCGCCAAGGCCTATGTGCAGGCGATCCGCGACATCGTGCTGGCACTCGGCATCTCGGACGCACGCATGGAGCGGGGAAACCTGCGCTGTGATGCGAACGTCTCGCTGCGCCCGCGCGGTCACGAGAAGCTCGGCACCCGCACCGAGACGAAGAACGTGAACTCGATGCGGTCGATCGAGCGCGCCGTGCGGTACGAGATCCAGCGCCAGGCCGCGATCCTCGCGTCGGGCGGCACGATCATTCAAGAGACGCGGCACTGGCACGAAGACACCGGCACGACGTCGCCGGGACGTCCGAAGTCGGATGCCGACGACTATCGCTATTTCCCCGAGCCCGACCTGCTGCCCGTGGTGCCCGCACCCGCGCTGATCGAAGAGCTCCGGGCCGCGCTGCCGGAGGCGCCGCCCGCGCGCCGCCGCCGGTTGAAGGCCGAGTGGGGCTTCACAGACCTCGAGTTCCAGGATGTCGCCAATGGCGGCCTGCTGGCCGAGTTGGCGGCGACTGTCGCTGCCGGCGCGTCCCCCGCCGCGGCGCGGAAGTGGTGGACGGGCGAGATCACGCGACTGGCGAACGCTGCCGGGCGTGAGGCATCCGATCTGATCGCTCCCGCGGATGTCGCGGCCGTGCAGGCTCTCGTCGATGCCGGAACCCTCAACGACAAGCTCGCGCGCCAGGTGCTCGAGGGCGTCATCGCGGGGGAGGGAACCCCGCAGGAGGTCGTTGACGCGCGTGGGCTGGCCGTCGTCTCGGACGACGGGGCGCTGATCGCAGCAATCGATGAGGCGCTGAAGGCCCAGCCGGACGTTCTCGAGAAGATCCGCGACGGCAAGGTGCAGGCCGCGGGCGCTGTCATCGGTGCGGTCATGAAGGCGATGCGGGGGCAGGCCGACGCGGCCCGGGTGCGCGAGCTCGTCCTGGAGCGCGCCGCGTCGTTGTAGTCGGTAGGGATCACTAGATGAGTGAGTCCGTTTGGCTGGGTCGGCGTGGATGCTGTTAATCGCAGGCGGAGGGTGTTAACCCCGGTGTGTGAAAACTGAACTCAACACCCTCCTGATCACACTCTACGTCCACCTCGATGACCGGATCCTGCCCGCGATCGGCTTCACCCGCGATCACCACCCGGGCCGCAAACCCGCCCTCAACGACGCGGAATTGCTCTGCCTGCTGGTCGCGCAACACCTGCTCGGGATCGCGTCGGATCGGAAATGGATCCGATACGCGCACGCTCACCTGAAGGGCATGTTCCCGAACCTGCCCGGCCAGTCCGGGTGGGGCAAACGCGTCCGCCAATCCACCGGGCTTCTCTCTGCGGTGATCACCGAGCTGGCCCGTGACACCCCGTCCTGGGGTGAGATCACCCGGCTGGTGGACTCGACCCCGTTACCGTGCGGGAAATCGCGGGAGACCGTGAAACGCTCAGACCTTGCCGGGCACGCCGACTACGGATACTGCGCATCCCACTCCCGATACTTCTGGGGCTTCCGGCTCTATCTGATCTGCACTCCCGACGGAATGCCCGTGATCTGGGGACTCGCGAGCCCGAAGATCGGTGAACGCGAAGCCACCCAAGCGATGCTCGACCACGACAGACACCTCATCCAGCCTGGACAGGTCATCGTTGGCGACAAAGGCTTCGCTGGGAAGCAGTTCGAGGACTTCGTCACCAACGAACTCGGCGCGCACCTGATCCGCCCCGACCGCAAAGACGAGACCCCCAGGTTCGGGAAACTCGGCAGCATCCGACAATGGGTCGAGTCCGTGTTCGACACCCTCAAAGGCCAACTCACCCTCGAAGACCACGGCGGCAGAACCCCCGCAGGCGTCTACTCCCGCGTCGCCGCAAGACTCCTCGCCCTCGCCGCCGGCATCTGGCACAACTGGCTCACCAACGCCCCCGCCAAACGCTCCCTCATCGCCTACGACCACTGAACCAAACGGACTCACTCATCTAGGGCCGAGAGTGCACGTTCGCTACGCGAACGTGCACTCTCGGCTTTTCGAATCCCGAAGGGATCGAAACCCAGGGGCGCGGCAATGTCGGAGGCCGGGGCGAGAATGAGTGCATGGGACGCGGCGACGGCAGTGGGCGGATCGTCTCCGCCGATGGCGCGGATGACTCGGGTACCGGAATCCTGCACGTCGATATGGATGCGTTCTACGCCGCCGTCGAGGTGCTCGACAACCCATCGCTGCGCGGCAAACCGATCATCGTCGGCGCGCCCGAGGGCCGCTCGGTCGTCTCGAGCGCGTCATACGAGGCGCGACGCTTCGGGGTTCGTTCCGCGATGCCGGTGTCGCATGCGCTCCGGCTCTGTCCCTCGGCCGTTGTCGTGCTGCCGCATTTTGATCGATACCAAGCTCTCTCGACCCAGGTCATGAGCATCTTTCACGATGTCACGCCGCTCGTTGAACCACTGTCGATCGATGAAGCGTTCCTCGACGTCCGCGGCGCACGCAGGCTGTGGGGAAGTCCTGGGGAGATCGCCCGGATGCTCCGAAAGCGCGTGCAGGAACAGACCGGGCTGACGTGCAGTGTCGGCGTCGCGGCGACCAAGCATGTTGCCAAGATGGCCTCGACCATCAGTAAACCCGACGGCATGCTGATCGTTTCGGCCGCCGAAACCGAAGCCTTCCTCCGTCCGCGCTCCGTTCGCGCGATGTGGGGGGTCGGACCGAAGTCCGCCGAGTCCCTCGAGTCGCGAGGTATCCGGACGATCGCCGACATCATCGAAACGCCGCGCGACGTTCTCGACCGAATCGTCGGCGTCGCGTCGGGTGAGCGTCTCTCGCAACTCGCCCGCGGTATCGATCCCCGCGAGGTGTCTACGACACGCGTCGAGAAGAGCATCGGGCACGAAGAAACGTTTCATGAGGATGTCTGGGACCCGGCGTTCCTGCGCTCCGAACTTCTCCGACTGTCCGACCGCGTGGCGCGGCGGCTCCGCAAGGGCGGATGGGATGCCGCGACCGTGGCCATCAAGGTCCGCTTCGCCGATTTCACGACGATCAGTCGGTCGCGCACCCTCTCCGAACCGACGGACGTCGGCCAGCGCATCGGCGACGAGGCACGCGATCTCTTCGCATCGGTCGAGGCCCGCCAGCCGATCCGTCTGCTCGGGGTGCGGGCCGAGAATCTTCGGCCGGCGGCCCGCGGGCAGTCCCTCTGGGATGACGACGAAGACCGCCGCAAGCTCGAAGACACGCTGGATGCGGCATCCGCACGCTTTGGCGGAGCCGCCGTCATGCGCGCCACCTTCGTGGGCCGGTCGGCGCGTCCGACGGCTCTGCCCTCGCACCCCCGACCGCCTGCATCTCGCGACTGACGACATCCGCAAGCCACTCGTCACTGGTGCGAACCCGCGCTAGCGTGGGGGAATGCCCAACATTGCACAGGACCTCGCCCAGCAGTCCGTTCACTTCGGCGTCAGCAGCGCGTACGGCGACCAGCAGGACGTCGATGGTGTGCGGATCATCCCCGTCGCCGCGACGTGGCACGGATTCGGTGGTGGTTCGGACGAGAAGGGCAATGAGGGTGGCGGCGGCGGCGGGTACTCGCTGCCTTTCGGCGCCTACATCCGACGCGGTGACGATCTGCGCTTCGAACCGAACGTGATCGCGCTGCTCGGCGTCGGGATCCCGTTCGTGTGGGTTGCCGGACGGGCACTCAGCCGTGTCATCCGCGCACTCAAGAAGTAGACCCACGCCCGACGATCCCCTCACCGCAGCATCCGACGCCGCCGTGGCCCGGATCGTGCGGGAACTGCGCGGTCTCGACGCTCTGAACCCCGTCGTGCTGATTGACGGGCAGAGCGGCGCCGGAAAGACGAGGCTCGCGGCGGCTCTCGTGCGGAATTGGCCAGCGGCAGGCCGGGTCCAGCTGGTCGCGCTCGACTCGATCTATCCCGGCTGGGACGGACTGGAATCCGGCGTCGAGATCGCGCGTCAGGACATTCTCGTCCCGCACGCGCGCGGGTTGATGGGCGTGTGGCGCAGGCATGATTGGGAGACGGATGCTCCGGCCGAGGCGCATGCGGTCGATCCGTCTCTGTCGCTCATCGTGGAGGGCTCGGGCATCATCACGGCCCAGACGCTCCGGTTGAGTGACATAGCCGTGTGGGTGGAAGCGCCCGAAGAGGCACGGAAACGTCGCGCCCTCCTCCGCGACGGCGACACCTATCGCCCGCACTGGGATCGCTGGGTGGCTCAAGAGCAAGCGCACATCCGTGCGGATGATCCCGCGCAGCGGGCAACGCTCGTGGTCTCGATGCCCTGATGCCGCGCTGACTGCGAGACCGTACCCTGGGCCAGCGGGCTGTTTCAGTCGGCGGTTTCCAGCGCGCGGACGATCCCGTCCAGTCGGTAACCGATCCAGTCGTAGACGGCGAAACGGTCGTCGTCGGGGTCGTGATCGTCATCGCCCGAAATTCCCAGGCGCGTGGCGATGACGAGGCGGATGGCGGTGAGTGTGCGCATCCAAGCCCAACCGGCGTCCCCTTCGATTGCCAGGTCTATCGTGTCCGCCGCCGGATTGGGGTCATCCGGATCTCCCGAGGCGAATGAGGGCGCGAGATCGGCGAGCACACGCAGCGCGTCATGCTGGCGGCGCTCGAGCAGATCGTGCCGCGTCGCGTCGTGGAATTCTGCCGCGGCGCCCGCGTCATCGGGGTACGGGTTCGGCGCGAGTCGCGCGATCGCAGGGTCGTCCGACTCATCGGTTGCGTCGGCATCGGCGACGGCGTGTGGCTCGAGCAGCTCCGAGAACTGAGCGACGAGGTCGGCGAGCTGCTGAGCCTCCAGCCGCGAGATCGTGAGGATGAGCGTGTTCTCGGTCATTGGGGGATCCTCCGGACGGTGGCCCAGAGGCCGTAGTCGTGCATGGCCTGCGCATGCAGTTCCATCTGTTCGCGCGGCCCCTCCGCGAAGACCGCATGACCGCGTTCGTGGACATCCATCATCAACGCCGTGGCGCGGTCGGTCGAGAAGCCGAAGTAGCTGCGGAAGACGTGAACGACGTAACTCATCAGGTTCACGGGATCGTTCCACACGACGGTCTGCCAAACGGCCGGATGCTCGGGGTTCTCGCGCTGTCGGACCTCGCGGTCGACGTCGGGCAGGGCAATGGGCATCAGGCCCAACCCAGCTCGTGCAGGCGGTCGTCGTCGATCCCGTAGAAGTGCGCGATCTCGTGGACGAGTGTCGTATGGATCTCGTCGCGAAGTTCGTCCTCGTTGTCGCACACGGCCAGGTGTGGCTCGCGGTAGACGATGATGCGATCGGGCAGCTCACCGATCCCGTAGCGGTCCCGCTCCGTCAGCGACGTGCCGTCGTAGAGGCCGAGCAGGTCGAGTCCGCCGTCTTCGGGGCGGTCCTCCACCACGAAGACCACGTTATCGAGCCCCTCGACCATCTCGTCGGGGAGCGCGTCGAGCTCCGAGACGACGAGCGCCTCGAACGCCTCGGCATCCTGTTCGATCATTGGGGTGAGTAACGGGGCTCGAACCCGCGACATCGGCCACCACAAGGCCGCGCTCTACCAACTGAGCTATACCCACCATGTACCCGTATGCCCGGGTAACCCAGCAATTGTATTACACACCCGGGGTGTAAGAAGACACGGCGGCGGCGGCGGCAGCGCGCGCGCCATCGCTCGTGGGGCCGGGCTGCGGCACGAACACGGCCTGACGGTAGTAGGCGAGTTCGCGGATCGATTCGCGGATGTCTGCCAGCGCGCGGTGTCCGCCGTCTTTCGCGGGGGCGTGGATGTACGCCCGCGGATACCAGCGCCGAGCAAGCTCTTTGATGCTCGACACGTCGACGCTGCGGTAGTGGAGGAAGTGATCGAGTCTCGGCATGTACTTGGCGAGGAATGCGCGGTCGGTGCCGATCGTGTTGCCGGCGAGAGGCGCCTTGCCCTCGTTCGCGAAACGCTGGACGTACTCGAGGGCGAGGAACTCCGCCTCGGCGACGCTCACACCGTTGGGGATCTCGTCGAGCAAGCCCGAGCTCTCGTGCATCCCCGTGACGAAGTCGTTCATGTGCTCGAGCGCCGACGGGTCGGGCTTGATGACGATCTGGAACCCGGGGTCGAGCACGCGCAGTTCGAAGTCCGTGACGACGACGGCGATCTCGACCAGTTCGTCCTGGTCGAGGTCGAGCCCCGTCATCTCGCAGTCGATCCAAACGAGCCGGTCGTTCTCGTGCGCTGGCATCTCGACATCCTATCCATGGGTATGGACCCATCCGACGACCTCGGCGGCGAGGCGATAACCTGAACGGACGCCCTCGTAGCTCAATGGATAGAGCATCGGCCTTCTAATCCGGTGGTTGCAGGTTCGAGTCCTGCCGGGGGCACCGCCGGAGAGGAGCCCGAGATGGCGATGCCGCTGTGGTTGGCCGATACGGTCGCGAAGCTGATGCAGAGGCTTCCGAGTAACGTCCCGGCGAGTGGTGATCTCTCCTTCACCGAGATTCCCGTGACTCTTCGCGACGCGACGATTCCGACGCGTCACGGCGCCGCGGATGCAACGCTGTATGTGCCCCCTACCGGTTCCTCCGGCAAGGGCGTCTATGTGAACTTCCACGGCGGAGGTTTCGTCATGCGGCATCCGGAGCAGGATGACGCGCTGTGTCGCTATATCGCTGCCGAAGCCGGGGTCACCGTCCTCAACGTCGACTACATTCCGGCGCCGCAGTCTCGTTTCCCCGGACCCGTCGAGCAGGCGTATGACATCGCGGTGTGGGCGGCCGCCATCGAACGCCCGTGGCTGGGCGAGAAGCTGGTTCTTGGCGGACAGTCGGCGGGCGGCGCACTTGCCGCGGGCGCGGCACGTCTCGCGCTCGAAAGGGGAACGCCGCACGTCAGCCTCCAGGTGCTGATGTACCCGCCGCTGGATCTGACGGTGCCGGCCAAGACCAAGCTCTCGGAGGGGAAGGAGACGCTTCTCGCTCGTATGGGGCCAATCTTCGACACCGCATACTGTCCGGATGCGGGGCGACGGACCGACCGATTGATCTCGCCCGCCTCGAGCGCAGACAGAGCAGATCTGACGGGTATCTCGCCGGCGCTCATCGTCACCGCAGAGAAAGACATCCTCCGGGAGGAAGAGATCCGCTACGCCGAGCGGCTAGCGGGCGTGGGTGCCCTGCGCGGGCATATCGATGTGCCGAACGTCGGCCACGGGTTCAATACCAGCGACGCCCCTCGCGAGGTCGTCGAGACGGTTTATGCGACGATCGCACGACATGTGCAGGGAAGTCTGTCCTGACCCCTGGCGATGTCCCCGGGGCAGGCGTAACGTCGCCACGGTCGGAAGGAGTTCGATGATGAATAACGCGACGCTCGGTCAGATACAGCAAACCCGGACGATCTGGGTCGCATTCGGTGAATCCGGTGTGGTCGGGACGATCCGCAAGGATTCAGACGGGTACACCGTCACGATGGCAGGGGCCGAGGCATCCGCGGGGACGTATCCCACAATGGATGTCGCGAAGTCCGCGCTCTACGCGCGGATGCGCCCGGGGAGCGATTGGCCTACCTTCCAGGAGCACTGAACCGGATTCTCCTCTTCGGGATCAGGTCCGGGCCGTGGGGCCTGGCCCTCGGCGCGCGGGTCGTTGAGTGTCGAACAATCGCAGGGCTGCATGGCTCGCGGGTCCGATGACGAGCGCGTAGACGAGAGTGCCCACGCCGACCGTGCCTCCGAGCGTCCACCCGATCGCCAGCACGGCGACCTCGACCGCTGTGCGTGCCACCCACAGGGGCCAACCCCAGCGCGCCGAGATGCCGGTCATCAGGCCGTCACGCGGACCCGGTCCGAACCTGGCCCCGATATAGAGGCCGCCGGCGATGCCCACGAGTGCGACCCCGCCCAGAAGCAGGGCGCTGGACTGCAAGAGGTTTTCGGGCGCCGGCACCAACGGCAGTGCGAACTGCAGGGCCGTGCCAACCACCAGGATGTTGGCGATAGTCCCGATCCCCGGCTTCTGTCGCAGGGGAATCCACAGGGCGAGCACGGCGAGTCCGATGATGTTCGTGATCCAGCCGAGGCCGATCCCCGTCCGTAGGGCCAGACCTTCTGCCAGCACGGTCCACGGATCCACCCCGAGGCCCGCGACCACGACGATGGCCACCCCGACGCCGTAGAGAATCAAGCCGATCATCAGCTGGGTGACCCGCCGGACCTGGAGCGAGGCCGTCGGCGATGCCGGGAGACCCCGCTCGGCTGACGCGCGTGCCGGTCGGACGGTTGGGTGGAACATGATAAAGAGCCAATATCAACATTGGCCTTTTTGATAGATGCCAATCGCCGTAGGGTGGACGTATGGCCGACTCCCGACTGTCTTCCCGCGCACTCGTTCAACTTCTTGGAGAGTGGCGCGACAGCGCGCCCGCGTACCGTGGGCTGGCGGATACCGTTCGGATGTTGTGTCTCGACCGGCGCATCGCACCAGGCACTGCCCTCCCCGCGGAGCGCGATCTCGCAGCCCGGCTCGAGTTGAGTCGAACGACCGTGGCCGCCGCGTATCGCGATCTACGCGAGTCCGGCCACGTCGCGAGCTTGCGCGGTTCGGGCAGCGTTGTCCGTGCCGTCGGGCCTGTCGCGGACATCCCCGAGCCGGGGGACGAGGACACGATCGATCTGCACCGGGCAAGCCCCGCGGCCTGGCCGGGCTTGAGTGCCCTGTTCGTCGATGCAGCGACCGATGCGCCGCGTTGGGTCGGGCGATGCGGCTACGACCTCGTAGGTGCGGTCAAGCTTCGTACCGCGATCGCCGACCGATACACCGCGCGCGGACTCCCGACGGAGCCCGACCAGATCATCGTGACGACCGGCGCACAGAGCGCCATCGCACTCGTGACGGACGTGCTCGTGCGGCGCGGGGATCGCGTCGCGATCGAGACGCCGACGTATCCGCACGCCGCCGATGCACTCAGGGAGGCGGATGCGAGGCTCGTGGCAATTCCGGTCGACGCAGAGTACGGGTGGGACCTCGAGCGCGCCGATCACGTCCTGCGTCGCGCGGCACCGAGCCTGGCCTACCTGATGCCTGACTTCCAGAATCCGACCGGCGCCACCATGGATGAACACACGCGCCGCACATTGGCCGAGTCGGCGGCAGATGCCGGTGCCGTCGTCGTTGCGGACGAGACAACAGCTGACCTCGACATCGATCGGCCCTTCGAGAGCCTGCCATTCGGGCTTGGCCTCGACCCCTACGTTCAGCGGAACATCGTCACGATCGGATCGCTGGGCAAGACCGTTTGGGGTGGCCTGCGGATCGGGTGGATCCGCGCGGACCTCGACCTGGTCCCGAGGCTCATTGCGGCACGACCCCGGCGCGAGCTGGGGACTCCGGAGTTGGAACAGCAGGTCGCGATTCTTGCGTTCGAGCGGCTACCCGAGATCCTGCAGCAGCGTGCCCAGCTCCTGCGTGAGGGACGTGACACGCTCGTGCGTGCGCTGACCGAAGCTCTACCCGAGTGGACCGTCCCGACCGTGCACGGGGGAGTCTCGCTGTGGGTGGGTCTCGGTGCGCCTGTCAGCTCGCCCCTGGCGCTGGCTGTCCGGAGCCGCGGCCTCATTCTCTCCTCCGGACCCCGCTTCGGGGCGGACGGCGGGCACGAACGGCACCTGCGTGTGCCGTTCACGGCGCCCCCAATCGAGCTCACGCGAGCGGTGGAGATTCTCGCGGAGGCGTGGCCCGAAGCCCGCGATCGCGGTCGTCCCGTGACGGAGACGGTGCTGGCCGCAGTGGTGTGACGGTTTCCACGACCAATAGTCGACAGTGGACAGTGGACTGGCGTCTCACGGACCTCCCGGTGACGCGTCGGCCGCGTCAGACGCCTGTGCCGACGCGTCAGCGGTTTCGGAGTGCGCTGACGGCCTCATCGACAGACCAGAACTCCCCAACGGTCCGGAAGCCTTCCACCCCGTCGCGGTAGCGGCGCGCGGCCCATCGTGAACCGAGTGTGTGTTCGCGTTGGTGCAGATGGCCGACAATGCGCCCTGTTGCATCGAGCACGCGCCACAGCGACGGCCCGGCTGAGGTCAGCCGGACTCGGAGACCGGGGGAGGGCACGGGGGGCGCGGCGTCGAGGTGAATCGACAGAGAAGCGGTGAGTGTGAGGTTTGTCACGAGAAACTCCTTTCGATATCGAATGTATGTTCGACATCCGACATCTGACATCCGACATTTGACATCCGCTCGCCCGTCCGTGTGGGCGGCGCATGGTGGGCTTCCTCCCCAGGCGCGCACTACGCGGCACTGTCCCCGAATCAGGTGATCGGACGTCGCACCGGGAGCGCCGCGCAACATGCTGTCCGGAGAGGGCACCGTGCTCTCAGTCGGGAGGCGCACCTCCCGTGCGAAAGGAGTCGGGTCATGAGCGACCACATCACGATCGTCGGCAACATCGCGGGGGATCCGCGGCATACTCACACCCCTTCCGGAATCCCGATCACGACTTTTCGTGTCGCGAGCTCCCCGCGCCGGTTCGACCGCACGACGGAGAAGTGGGTGGACGGCGAGACCAGTTGGTACTCCGTGTCGGCTTTTCGCGCGCTCGCCCTCAACGCGGCCGGATCGCTCCAGCGCGGCGAACGGGTCATCGTCAGCGGGCGGCTCAGGATTCGGACGTGGGAAAAGGGTGATCGCAGCGGGACCACCGCCGAGATCGATGCCGAGGCGATCGGACATGACCTGTTGTGGGGAACGACGCGCTTCGAGCGAGCGGGTGCGCGGGAAACGGCGCCCGCCTCGACAAACCAGGGCTCGGCAGATGCCGAGGGATGGTTCGCGCCCGGTACGCATCGTGACTCAGGTCCCGACGAAACGGTCGCGGGGACGACGGAGGGTGCATCGGTGCCCGCCGAGTCCCTGGTGTCGCACGAGCCGGATCGTGAGCCTGTTCCCTTCTGACACGGCCGGTGTGGACCGGCGGTCGCCGTCGGCTGTGTGGGGTGCTCGGTGGGCGCGCATAGACTTTGCTTGTGCAACTCCGTCCATCCCTTCGTGCTGTCGCCGGTGGAATCGTCCTGATCGTCGCCGCGGTGACTCTCAGTGCCTGCGTGCAGTCCCCGGCGCCAGACGGCACGCCGACGTCGGCGGCCCCCGCGGTGTCCATCACCCCGTCGGCGACGCCCACTTCACCGCCGGCCCCCACGCTGCAGCCCGAGGGAAGCGCCGCCGACAACCAGCCGTACTTCACCCTCGTGGTTCAGCAGGTCTGGGCGGGCCCCGAGCGCATGGCCGGACGCGCATATATCGACGCGCTCGTGACGGCGGGCTTCGACAAGAGCCGGATGCAGGTCACCAAGGACCAGACGACGATCGGCAACGTGGCGGACAGCATCCAGTTCTCGGTGGCATGGAATAGCGAGTGCCTGATCGGACAAGCGGGAGCCGCGTTTGCGGAACCCGCGGTGGTGGTGGTGCCCATCCTCGAAGGCGGGGCATGCCTCATCGGGGACACCCGTCCGATCGACTGGTGACGCCCGCGTCGCCGTGCCAGGAGGCCGGCGAAGCTCAGCCGATGGTGTGCCGCCCGTAGACTGGACGCGACATGGCTGAATATATCTACCAGATGGTGCGCGCCCGCAAAGCGGTCGGCGACAAGGTAATCCTCGACGACGTCACGATGGCGTTCCTCCCCGGCGCGAAGATCGGCGTGGTGGGCCCGAACGGCGCCGGTAAGTCCACGATCCTCAAGATCATGGCCGGGCTCGACATCCCCTCCAACGGCGAGGCCCGGCTGTCGGCGGGCTACAGCGTCGGCATCCTGATGCAGGAGCCTGTGCTCGACGAAGACAAGACCGTCCTCGAGAACGTGGAGCAAGGCGTCGGGCCCATCAAGGCTCAGCTTGACCGCTTCAACGAGATCTCGGGCCTGATGGCCGATCCCGACGCTGACTTCGACGCGCTTCTCGCCGAGATGGGCACGCTGCAGGAGGCCATCGACGCCGCCGACGCGTGGGATCTCGACTCCCAACTCGAGCAGGCGATGGATGCCCTACGCACACCCCCGTCCGAGGCCATCGTCTCCAACCTCTCCGGTGGAGAGAAGCGCCGTGTTGCGCTCTGCAAGCTGCTCCTCCAGAAGCCCGACCTGCTGCTGCTCGACGAACCCACGAACCACCTCGACGCCGAAAGCGTCCAGTGGCTCGAACAGCACCTGGCCAAGTACCCCGGCGCCGTTCTCGCCGTCACACACGACCGGTACTTCCTCGATCATGTCGCGGAATGGATCTGTGAGGTCGACCGCGGACGCCTGTACCCCTACGAGGGCAACTACTCGACCTACCTCGAGAAGAAGCAGGAACGTCTGCAGGTGCAGGGTAAGAAAGACGCCAAGCTCGCGAAGCGTCTCGCCAGCGAACTCGAATGGGTTCGCAGCAACGCCAAGGGTCGCCAGACCAAGTCGAAGTCGCGTCTCGCCCGCTACGAAGAGATGGCGGCCGAGGCGGACCGCACCCGCAAGTTGGACTTCGATGAGATCGTCATCCCCCCGGGGCCGCGCCTGGGACAGATCGTGCTTGAGGCGAAGAAGCTTCAGAAGGGCTTCGATGGCCGCAGCCTGATCGATGGCCTGAGCTTCTCGCTGCCGCGCAACGGCATCGTCGGCATCATCGGCCCCAACGGTGTCGGAAAGACGACGCTGTTCAAGACCATCGTGGGCCTCGAGCCCCTCGACGGCGGAGAACTCAAGGTCGGTGAGACCGTCGAGATCTCCTACGTCGACCAGACGCGTGGTGGCATCGACCCGAACAAGTCGCTCTGGGAGGTCGTCAGCGACGGCCTCGACTGGATTCAGGTCGGCAAGGTCGAGATCCCCTCGCGCGCATACGTTTCGCAGTTCGGCTTCAAGGGCCCCGACCAGCAGAAGAAGGCCGGCGTTCTCTCCGGTGGTGAGCGCAACCGTCTGAACCTCGCACTCACGCTGAAGCAGGGCGGCAACCTACTGCTCCTCGACGAACCGACGAACGACCTGGACGTCGAAACGCTCGGCAGCCTCGAGAACGCGCTCCTCGAATTCCCCGGATGTGCCGTGGTCATCACGCACGACCGGTGGTTCCTCGACCGCATCGCGACGCACATCCTGTCGTACGAAGGCACCGAAGAGGATCCCGACAAGTGGTACTGGTTCGAGGGCAACTTCGAAGCCTACGAGGAGAACAAGATCGAGCGCCTTGGCCCCGACGCGCTCAACCGTTCGAGTTCGACGTATCGCAAGCTCACGCGTGACTGACGATCTGAGCGCCGGCACCGGCGGCGTGCGGCTGCACGTGCCGATGCCGCTCCGCTGGGGCGACCTCGACGCGTTCAACCACGTCAACAACACGTCGATGCTCAAGCTGCTCGAAGAAGCGCGCATTCGCGCCTTCTGGCGGTCGACGGGCGAAGACGCTGAGGATGCGCCATCCACCGCGGTTCTCGACTCCGGGATCGAGCACGGCGTGCTTTCTCTGATTGCGCGGCAGGAGATCGAGTACCTGCGCCCCGTTCCGTACCAGCGGCGACCGTTGGACGTGCAGATGTGGTTCGGCCGCATCGGCGGCTCGAGCATCGAGATCTGCTACGAGGTCTATAGTCCGCTCGGGGCCGACTCTGACAAGCACGAGACGCAAGAGTTGTATGCGCGCTCGTCGGCGGTGCTGGTGATGGTGAATGCCGAGAGCGGTCGACCGCAACGTCTCACGGACGAGCAGCGCGTTGCCTGGACGCCGCTTCTCGGCGAGCCGATCGTCTATGCGCGCCGCGGCTGACGCGTCCGGCCTGGGTGCTCTCTTCGACAAGCTCAGGAAGTGTGTGGCCGGTCGCTGAGCCTGTTGAAGCGACCCTCAGGAGTCGGTGGGCACCCGGATGACGATCTCTTGCGCCGACGTTGCGACGAGCAATCCGTCGCGCGTGTAGATGCGGCCGGTTGCCAGCCCGCGTCCGGAGCTCGCGCTCGGCGACTCCTGCACGTACAGCAACCACTCATCGACACGGGCCGGCCGATGCCACCACAGCGCAGCGTCCAGGCTGGCGACCTTGATGCCGGGGCGGGTCCACGCGATCCCGTGGGCCCGCATCACCGACTCTTGGATCGTGTGGTCGGATATGTACGCGAGCGCCGCACGATGCAGCGCCGGATCATCCGGCAGTCGACGCCTGGTCCGCACCCATGCCGCGTTCTCGGGGCGAGCATCGGGATCGGGGTGGAGGTAGATCGCGGGCAGAACATGCCGCACCTCGACAGGTCGGTCCGTCAACAGACGCTTCGACATCGGATGCACCTGATCGGCGCCGCGGGGCAGCTCAGAGAGCGACTCGGGATCAGGGATCCCGTCCGGCATCGGTGTCGCGTGCTCGAGCCCTGCGCCCGCCGTTTGGAAAGACGCGATCATCGAGAAGATCGGCTCGCCCTCTTGGAAGGCTTGGATGCGGCGGGCCGAGAACGAGCGCGCGTCGTTGATGCGGTCGACGGAGAACGTGATCGGCTTCAGCGAATCGCCGGGCCGCAGAAAGTAGCCGTGCAGCGAGTGCGCCAGACGTTCTTCGGGCACCGTGCGCTGCGCCGCGATCACGGCCTGTCCGAGCACCTGCCCGCCGAACACACGCCCGCCGGGCATCGGTTCGGACTGCCCGACGAAGATGTCCTCGGTCGGCCGTGCCTCGCCGCCCTGGAGCGACAGCACGTTCAGAAAACGGTCCACCGGATCGTCGGAGCGGAGGGTGGGAACGGCTGTCTCAGTCACGAATATTCTCCCGCGGCATCGGGACGCCGCCGCCTGGATCTGACCGGGGCGCCGCCACCTTGATATCTTAGAGGGGATGCCGCAGACCCTCAGATTCCCCGATTCCGAGGCGCGCGACGACTTCCTGACCTTCACGTCCCGTGCCTCGCGCTTGAACGACCCCGAGGTGCGTCTCGAAGCATCCCGCGGCACGCTCGCCACCTGGGCGCCGATCCTGGTGCCGCGCGGACTGCTCGACCGCACGCCGACGATCCTCGCCCTGCGAGCCCTGCCCGTCGATCCCGAACTCGTCTGCGATCTCGTTGTCGCAGCGTCTGGTGTCGCGGCCTCCGCGAGCGACACGCAAGCAGCCGAGCTGCCTGCGACCGCCCTGCGCGCGACGTGGGCGGGCGTCTCTGCGCCCCGCGGCGGGTGGGTGCCGGTACGGACGATCGATAGCGCGGATGTCGCGGCCCGAGCGCACGAGGGGATGGCGCGCGTCGCAGAGATTGTCCCGGCCGATGCCGGAGCGGAGGCGGTTCAGCGCGTGCGGTCATCCGTCTGGAGCGAGCCCGTCGAGTCTTGGTCGGGTCTGTCCCTCGGTGCCGGGTTCGCCGCCGTGGCGCTCGGCTTCATCGTGGGATCCGAACAGGTGCAGCTTCTGAAGTCCGGCGCGTGGGCGCGACTCAGCTTCGCCCGCGGCCACGTTTTAGTGCGCGGCGCGGCGATCACCATCTGACGTCGACGCGTTTCAGACCGAGGCCGCGGCTGCACGACCCGCCGCGCGTCCCGAGAACAGGCATCCGCCGAGGAACGTTCCCTCGAGTGCGCGGTAGCCGTGTACACCGCCGCCGCCGAAGCCGCTCGCCTCGCCGGCGGCGAATAATCCGGGAACGGGGGTGCCCCCGATGCCCAGCGCACGTGACTGCAGGTCGGTCTCGATCCCGCCGAGCGACTTGCGCGTTACGACGTGCAGCTTGACCGCGATCAAGGGTCCCGCCGACGAGTCCAGGATGCGGTGGGGTGGAGCGGTGCGGATCAACCGGTCGCCGCGATAGGCGCGAGCCGACCGCAGCATCGCGATCTGCGCATCCTTCGTGAAGTCGTTGTCGATCTCTCGGTCGCGCGCCTCGAGTTCACCCCGCGCGCGCTCGATGTCGAGGGCGTCGCCGCCCGGCAGAGCCGCCATTCCTGTGAGGAGGCGGTCCAGTGTGTCTGCGACAACGAAGTCCGCGCCACGGTCCATGAAAGCCTGCACGGGGTCGGTCGGGCCCTTCGCCAGTCGTGACCGAACGAGGAGCCCTAGCCTCGGGCTTTCACGCTTGTGGTCCGGCGACCGTGCGTGTTGGATAGGGAAAGTGCTCCTGACCTGGGAGAATAAGGCTTGTCGAGAGTCGTATTGATCCGCAAGAAGGAGCACCTTCAGGGTGAAGAATACCGGAGCGTATCCCCGCGTGAATGTTGACACCGCGAGGGTGTCCGCGATCGGTCAAGCGGGCGGTGTGCTGCTGACCGAAACCGCACGCGCCACTGGTCTTGACCGGGCGCTGTCCGAGGCTCTCGGGCCGTGGCGGAAGCCGTTTGCGATCCATGATCCCGGGAAAGTTGTCGTGGATCTTGCGATCGCGCTCACGTTGGGTGGTGACGCTCTCGCTGACATCGGGGTGCTCCGCGGCGAGCCAGGGGTGTTCGGGCCGGTCGCATCAGACCCGACGGTGTCCCGCACGATCGCGGCCCTCGCTGCTGACCCGGACCGCGCGATCGCTGCGATCAACACCGCGAGAGCCACTGCTCGGGAGCGGGCGTGGTCGCTGGCCGGTGAGCACGCGCCCGGTCACGCCGCGACGGTGAAGGACCCGCTGATCATCGATCTGGATGCGACGTTGATCACCGCGCACTCCGAGAAAGAACACGCCGCACCGACATACAAGCGCGGCTTCGGCTTTCATCCGTTGTGCGCGTTTCTCGACCACGGGAAACCCGGGGCGGGTGAGGCGCTCGCGATCAAGCTCCGCCCGGGCAACGCCGGCTCGAACACCGCCGCGGACCACATCGACGTCGTGAAACAAGCGCTCGCGCAGTTGCCCGGAGGTTCGGCCCGGCCGGGGAAGAGCGTGCTGATCCGCGCCGACGGTGCCGGTGGAACGCACGAGTTCGTGAAGTGGCTCAGCGGGCGCCGGTTGGCGTATTCGGTGGGGTTCACGCTCCCTCAGTTCACCCCGGAGCTGTATCGGAAGATCCCCGAGAAGGTGTGGGCACCGGCCTACAACGCGGCCGAAGAAGGCCGCCCGGGTGCGGATGTCGCCGAGTTCACCGGGATCCTCGACCTCACGAAATGGCCGCCAGGGATGCGTGTCATCGTGCGCCGCGAACGACCACACCCCGGCGCGCAACTGCGGTTCGATGACGTCGACGGTTACCGCCTGACCGCGTTCGCCACGAACACGGCCCGCGGGCAACTCGCCGCCCTCGAGCTGCGGCACCGTCGGCGGGCGCGCTGCGAGGACCGCATCCGTATCGCGAAAGACACCGGACTGCGCAACCTGCCCCTGAAAGCGTTCGATCAGAACCGCATTTGGTGCCACCTCGTGGCCCTCGCGTCCGAACTGATGGCCTGGATGGGAATGCTCGCGCACCCCACCGATGCCGCCCGCCGGTGGGAACCGAAACGGTTACGGCTGCGGCTGTTCTCCATCCCGGCAGCGATCGCGCGGCACGGCCGGCGCACGACCCTGCACCTCTCCGACCGGGCAACCTGGGTCGCCACGGCCCTCGCGGCGATCACCGGGCTGCGCGCTCACGCGCGGGCGCCCGGCTGACGCCGGCAGCCTTCAGTCCACCCACGACAGCACCGCCCCGGACCGGAACCCCGCCCACGCAGCGACACGCGACTCATTGTCGTACCCAGGCGACAGAATCAGGTTCAAGCGAGCGCACCCACGCTCATTCGACCCCGCTCACAACGACCATGAAAGGTCGAGGCTAGGTCTTTGCCGGTCAGGTCGGGATTCTGCTCACTCCCCGAGAGGGCGAACTCCTTCTCGATGATGCGCCGCGAAAGAACGAACCACGAGTGGTCGTGCCCGGTCGTGCGCAGGTGAGCGAGCGTCCCGAGGGTGTCGAAGCCGGGGAACAGCGGCACAGGAAGACGTTTACCGGTCGCATCGAGCCACACAGATGACGGTCCCGGGAGGATCCGGATGCCGTGATTCGGCCAGACGGGATCGTGGTTCTGGATCCCCTCGACGTAGTGCCACATCCGGTCGCCGTTGATCTGGTGTGCTCCTGCCCTCTCGGCTACGTCGAGCATGGCCCCGTCGACGTAGGCCGGGACTCCGGAGAGCATGTGTCTCGGGGGAGTGCCGAGCCGCCCGGGCCACCGGCTCCGCACGAGCGCGTGATTGCCGCCGATTCCGCCGGAGGCGACGACGGTCGCACCCGCCGTGATGTCGAACGATCCGACGACCTCTCGGGATGTCGCCTCGCCGCGCGGCGCTCCGGAGGGGGCGAGGATCTCGCCCGCCGCGCCGACGATGCCGCCGTCGTGAGTCACCAGGGCGGTGACTCGGTGACGCGCGAGCACCGTCGCGCGTCCCTCAGCTTCGCCGCGCTCGACCCGCGCCTGGAAAGCCGCGACCAGCGCGGGCCCGGTGCCCCAGGCGATGTGGAAACGGGGCACCGAGTTGCCGGGACCCATGGCTGTGTACCCGCCGCGCTCCGCCCAGCCGACGACGGGAAAGAGGCCGATGCCCAGTTCGCGGAGCCAGGCACGCTTCTCGCCCGACGCGAACTCGACGTAAGCCTCGGCCCAACGCCTGGGCCAGGCATCCTCCTCGCGGTCGAAGCCGGCGGTGCCGAACCAGTCCTGTCGCGCGAGGGCGAGCGAGTCCGTGATGCCCATCCGCCGCTGCTCGGGCGAATCGACCAAGAACAGCCCGCCGAACGACCACCACGCCTGCCCGCCGAGGTTGCTGCGGGGCTCCTGGTCGATGATCGTGACCTTCTTGCCCGCGTCCAGTGCGTGCGCTGCCGCGACGAGTCCGGCGAGACCCCAGCCGATCACGAGAACATCGGTCGTGTGGGAGGTATCGGCCATGGCGACTCCTTCGTCGATGGATCCGTGTGAGGTGGCGTCGAAATCAGTCTGCTGCGGGCGTCTTCGGAACGGGTGGATGGTACGGGCCCGCCACGCTCGCGGTGAACGCGGTCCGTCCGCCGCTCGGCGGACCGATCGGCGACGATTCGAATGTGTTGACCATAGCCATCGCGGCGCGTTCGAGATAGTCCCACAGCGTGGCCTCGTGTAGCGGCGGCAGGTCGAGTTCGTCGAGCGAGGCGCGCATGTGACGCAGCCAGCGGTCGCGGGCATCGGGATTCACGTGGAAAGGGTTGTGGCGCGCGCGCAGGCGTGGGTGGCCACGTTGCTCGCTGTACGTCGTGGGTCCGCCCCAGTACTGCTCGAGGAACATGGTCAGCCGCTCGGCCGCGGGACCGAGGTCTTCTTCCGGATACATCGGCTTCAGGACCTCGTCGGTTGCGACACCGCGGTAGAAGCCGTCGACCAGGCGGACGAAGGTCTCATGGCCACCGACCTCGTCGTAAAAGCTCAGGGGCGACGCGTCCGTGCTGTCCGTCATGTCGTGCCGCCTGTCTTCGGGTTTGTGTCGTCGTCCGGCGGTGTGCCATCGCCAGCGGTGCTGGCGCCCGCCGAACTATCGGGTGTCGTCTCGGCTGGGGGTGCCGTTTTGCGTGTGCGTTTCGCCTTCCACAGCGGGCGCTCCGGCAACGGCGCGGCCTCGGGCGCAACCGGGGTCGGCCGGGTTTTCGGGGGGTTCGCGCCTCGCACGCGCTGCGCGCCCTCCAGCCCGGTCAGCACGATCGAGTTCAGCTGGGGGAGTGTCAAACCCATCGCGTCTATCGCACGCTTGAGGCGCATCCGCAGCTCGCGCGCCACGTCGTCCTTTGCGTTGGCGCGCGTCTTCATGACGAGCCGGATGACGAGGGCGTCACCCGAGACGGACTCGAGACCCCACACCTCGGGCTTCTCGATGATGCGGGTGCGCCACTTCGGTTCCTTCGCGAGATCCTTGGCGGCCTCGAGCATGGCCGACTCGACCTCGTCGATGTCGGCATCGACCGGAACGGCCAGGTCGATGATGACCCGCGACCATCCCTGCGACATGTTGCCGATGCGCGTGATCTCGCCGTTACGGACGTACCAGAGCGTGCCATTGACGTCCCGGACGTGCGTGACACGGACGCTGACGTATTCGACGATGCCGGTTGCAAGCCCCAGATCGACGACATCGCCGATCCCGATCTGATCCTCGGCGACGATGAAGATGCCGTTCAGCACGTCCTTGACGATGTTCTGTGCACCGAAGCCGAGGCCTGCACCGATCGCGGCAGTGAGCAGGGCGAGCGAGCCGAGCGCGTTCGGGGCGAGTGCGTTGATCACCAACACGATGGCGACGACGCCCACCGCAACGTTGACGATGTTCTGCAGGATCGACCCGAGCGTGCGGGTGCGCTGAACGAGGCGGACTGCCGCCAAGGGTGAGCGTTCCAGAGCCTGGGTATCGTCGACATTCGCCTTGCTTTTGGCCCCGTTGACGATGCGCGTCACGACGCGGCGGATGACGATGCGGAGAATCCACGCCAGGAGAAGTGCGCCGACGATGATAGCGACGGCGTTGAGCACGCGGAAGCCGGCGGTGCTCAGCCGCTCGAGCAGTTGCGCCCACCACTCCGGGTTGGTAACGGTGTCGTCGACGGGCGAGAGGGCGAACATTCCGCCGATTCTACCGGCGGGCACTATGCCGTTCCTGTGACGCCCAACCGGTGGGCGAGGATCACGGCCTGCACCCGATCGCGCGCGCCCATCTTCGCCAGAACCCGTCCGACGTGGGTCTTGACGGTGGATTCGCTCACGAACAGCGCGGCGGCGATCTCAGAATTGGTCAGGCCCCGACCGATCGCTGCGAAGACGTCGCGTTCCCGCTCGGTGAGCGTCGCGAGCGCGGCGAGATCCGTGCCCCCGCCGGCGGCATTCGGCAGACGCCCGCCGAGAAGTTCCAGCATCCGTCGCGTCACGCGTGGCGACAGCGTCGCATCTCCCGAATGCACGGCCCGGATAGCCGCGGTCAGTTCGCCTGCCTGCACGTCCTTCAGCAGAAAGCCGCTCGCCCCCGCGGCGAGCGCTCCGAACGCGTACTCGTCGAGGTCGAAGGTCGTGAGGACGATGATGCGGGAATCGGGGTGCTGCTGCACGATCTGCTCTGTCGCGGCGATGCCGTCGAGCCGAGGCATCCGGACATCCATCAGCACGACATCCGGCGCGAGCTCGCGCACCGCCTCGATCGCCTCGGCGCCATTCGCGGCCTCACCGACCACGACGAACTCCGGCGAGGCCTCGAGCACCATGCGAAAGCCCATCCGAATGAGCTGTTGATCGTCGACGAGCAGGATGCGGATGGCTGCGCGGTCATTCATGCGGTGGCTCCAGGGGGATTCGGGCGCGGAGTCGCCAGTGGTTGGGAGAGATCATGCCCGCTTCGAGGTCTCCGCCGAGATGGGCGAGGCGCTCGCGCAGGCCCAGGAGCCCCAGACCACCCCCGCCCGACGGCTCGTCGGGACGCGAGCCGTCATTGTCGATGGTCAGCGTCAGGAGGTCGGGGGTGTGGACGACGTCTACCTGGATGAAGCGGGGGTCATGGGCGTAGCGCATCGCATTGGTGAGGCCCTCTTGAACGATACGACGAACCGCCTGACGAATCGCGGGCGGACCCTCGGGCACGCCCGTCACCGAGAGCGACACCGGGAAGCCTGCCCAGCGAGCAGCGTCGACGAGATCGTCGAGCGAGCCATCCTCCATGGGCGAGAGGGGCGCCGCGTCGGGGTGGTCTTCGCGAAGAACTCCGAGCATCATGCGCATCTCGGTCAGGGCGTCGCGTGCGGTCGCGGCGACGGCTCGTGATGCCTCGCGAGAGCGTTCGGGGTCGGCCGTGACGCTCGCACCCTCCGAGAGCGCGACGATGACCGTGAGCGAGTGCGAGACGACGTCGTGCATCTCACGAGCTATGCGCGCGCGTTCCGCAGCCGCCGCGAGTTGCGCCTGCTGGTCGCGTTCGACGAGCAGCTGCCGCGAGCGCGCGATGATCGCCTCGACATAGCGTTTCCGATTGCCGACGTTGACCCCGATCAATGTGCCGAGCAGCAGGCTGACCCCGAAGCTGATCGCGATATTGAGCAGGAGCGTCAGATCGCCGAAACCCATCATCGAGCGAACGAGCATGTTCAAGCCCAAGGCGACAACGGCTGAACCGAGCGCGATCCACGATGCGCGTGAACTCCGGTAGACAGCCACCGAGTAGACGGCGACGACGGTAGCCGGTCCGTTGATCGTGTTGATCTCGTCGGGTCCGAACAAGAACACGGGGGCCATTGTCACGATGAAGACCGCAACGGGCCAGCGGCGTCGCCAGACCAACGCGACACATCCTAGGATGGCCAGCCCGATCATGAGCGCGAGCAGACCGCCGGTCGGTGGGTCGGCGCGATCGGAACGGATACTGAGAGTCGGCACCGACAGGAAGAAAGCCAGGATGGCGATCAGGATGTCGGCAAAGAGCGGATGCCTCGCCCAAAAGCGCCGAAAGACGCCGGGTGGCCGCGGCAGACGCAACTCGTCCTCGGCCGGGCGGGTGCCCGGGCCGAGGACGAGTTCGCGTGCTGCGGACATCGATCGACTCTACGCGTCGCGCGTCTTCAGAACCGCGATCCCGCCGATGAGAGCTGCTGCCGCCCACGCGATCATCGTGATGACCGCGGGGATGGTGTCGAGCGAGTCGCCGGACATCCCGCCGCCGAGGAAGAGCGACTGCCCGGCGTTGGAGGGCAGGTAGCTCGCCAGATCGTGGATCCAGGCGAAGTTGTCGACGCGGGGGAAGAAGCTGACGAGCAGCGGCGCCACGAAGACGAGTCCGATGCCGATGGCCAGGGCGCCGGGGCCGTTGCGGATGACGAACCCGATTCCGACACCCATCATCGCCATGAGGGTGAGGTACGACGCGGCGCCGAGCAGCGGCATGAGCGACGTGTCGAGTTCGCTCAGGTCGAGCGCGTTCGTCGACAGGATCGGCGCTGTGACGACCGCGATGATGGCGAACGCGATGATGCTGGTGACGAACATCGTCACGCCCACGATCAGTGCCTTGGCGAGGACGGCGCCGCTGCGTCCGGGTGCCGCGGTCAGGGTCGAGCGAATCATCCCGGTCGAGTATTCGCCGGTGACCGTGATGGCGCCGAGGATGACGGCCAGCAGCTGCGTCAAGACCGTGCTGAACACGATTACCTGAACGGCTATCGCGTTGCCCTGAGGCATCCCGTCCACTGCGGCTTCGGCCGCGAAGCTTGCGAACGAGGCCGCCATCAGCAGGCTGAGGCCGATCGAGAGGACGAGCACGAGGGCGATCGACCACCAGGTCGAGCGGACCGTCGTGAACTTGATCCATTCCGATCGCACCAGGCGAGCGAAACTGAGGTGGATGCCGGGATCCGCCGGGGTGGGGGTCGCGGGCGCCGCGGTGGGCGCGGTCAGGTTGAGGGTGCTCATGCGATGTCCTTGGTGTTGTATTCGACGGAATCGCCGGTCAGACGCAGGTAGGCGTCCTCGAGCGTTCCGGATGCGGGAGTGAGTTCGTGCAGCGCGAACCCGCGCGATGCCGCCAGGTCGCCGACGGTCGCGGCGGTGACGCCGACGATGTCGAGCAGGCCGGGCTCGGAAGTGGTGATGGTCACGCCGTCCGCGGAGAGCGCTTCGGCAAGGCCGGTCGCGTGCGGGCTGCGAACACGGACCGAATGCTGGGTCCACTGCGAGACCAGGTCGGCGACGGGTGCGTCCGCGAGCACCTTGCCGCGGCCGAGCACGATGATGTGGTCGGCGGTTACGGCCATTTCACTCATCAGGTGGCTCGAGAGCAGGACGGTGCGTCCTTCGGATGCGGCGTGGCGGACGAACCGGCGCACCCACATGACCCCCTCGGGGTCGAGGCCGTTGACCGGCTCGTCGAGGATCAGGGTGTGCGGGTTGCCGAGCAGTGCCGCGGCGATTCCCAGTCGCTGACCCATGCCGAGCGAGAAGCCTCCGGCGCGCTTCTTGGCCACCGAAGTGAGTCCGGTGATCTCGATCACCTCGTCGACGCGCGAACGCGGGATGCCGTGGGTCGCCGCCATCGCGCGCAGGTGGTTCTTGGCGCTCCGGCCCGTGTGCACGGCCTTCGCGTCGAGGAGGACGCCGACTTCGGTGAGCGGCGAACGCAGGCCTGTGTAGGCGCGGCCGTTCACGGTGACGCGACCACGGGACGGCCGGTCGAGTCCCACGATCATGCGCATCGTGGTGGATTTTCCGGCGCCGTTCGGGCCGAGGAATCCGGTGACTTTTCCGGGTTGGACGGTGAAGCTGACATCCGAGACGGCGTGCTTTGCCCCGAAGTCTTTGCTGAGGTTCTCTGCAACGATCATGTGCTTCACGCTACGGAAGAACCCTCCCTCGGCGCGTCCGTCCGGGGAGGGTTCTTCCGTTGCTCTGGCGTGGTACCTAGGTACCGCCTGGCCTCAACCTGGGGCGTCAGAATCCCCCTGGGGCGCGAGGTTCCGCGCCCCAGGGGGATTCCAGCGCCCCAAGTGAGAGTAGGCAGGCCGGGTCAGGCGGCGTCGCGCTCTTGCACCGCGATGGCGCGCTCGACGCCGGCGAGGTTCTCGTTCACCAGGCGACGTAGGGAGGCCGGGGCATCGGCGTTCGCCTCGAGCCACGCGAGGGTCGCATCGCGCAGGGCGGCGTTCGCGAGCGGTGCGGGGTACAGACCCGTGATCAGGTACTGCGCGATCTGGTAGCTGCGTGCCTTCCAGATCGGCAGCAGCATCTCGAAGTAGGGCGTGACGAACTCCTCGAGCAGGTCAACGCCGGCCGGATGCGTGAACCCGAGCGCCGTCGAACGCACGATCGTGTTCGGCTGGTCCGAGCGCACGATCAGCGAGTCCCACGCCGCGAGCTTGGCCTCGACGTTCGGCAGGGCGGCCTTCGCCTGCGCGGCGAGTTCCCCACCCTTGGAAGTGTTGTCCTGAGCGAGCGCCTGCTCGATGTGCGCGGCGGTCGCGAAACCACCCGCGGCGAGAGAGATGAGCAGCTGCCACGACAGGTCCGTGTCGATCTCGAGCCCCTCGAGCACGGTCTCGCCGTCACGCAGGCGACGGACCTGTTCCCACTGCGTCGCTGTCGAGGCGGCGCTGGCGAAGGCGGTGACGAACTGCAACTGGCTGTCGGTACCGGGCTCGGCCTGTGCGGCCAGGGCCCAGAGGCCGTCGGCTACGCGCTCGCGCGTCGCCTTTCGCTTATCGGGCGCGACGTACGAGTTCGCGGCGAGCTGCAACTGAGCGAGCGTCGTGCGTACCGTCGTCGACTCGGTCTCGGAGCCGATGTTCAGCAGAACCAGATCGACGTAGTCGGTCGCGGAGGCCTCGGCATCCCGCGTCTGATCCCACGCGGCGCCCCAGACGAGTGAGCGGGCGAGGGGATCTGAGATATCGCGCAGGTGTGCGATCGCGGTGGCAAGCGACCGCTCGTCGAGACGGATCTTGGCGTACGCCAGGTCTTCGTCGTTCAGCAGCACGAGGTCGGGACGCGCGATGCCCGCGAGTTCGGGAACCTCGGTGAGCTCGCCGTCGACGTCCAGCTCGACCTTGTGGACGCGGGTGAGCGCGCCGTTCTCGAGCGCGTAGAAGCCGACGCCGAGCCGGTGCGGGCGGATCGTCGGGTAGTCGGCCGCGGCGGTCTGCGCGATGGCGAATCGCGTGATGGTGCCGTCCGCGTCCTCTTCGATCACGGGGATGAGCGTGTTGACCCCGGATGTCTCGAGCCACAACTTCGCCCACGAGCCGAGCTCGCGGCCACTCGTCTTCTCGAGCTCGACGAGCAGGTCGCCGACCTCGGTGTTGCCCCACTGGTGCTTGTCGAAGTACGCGGCAACGCCCGCGAAGAACTTCTCGATGCCGACCCAGGCGGCGAGCTGCTTGAGCACCGAACCGCCCTTGGCGTAGGTGATGCCGTCGAAGTTGACCTGCACGTCGTCGAGGTCGCGGATCTCGGCGACAACGGGGTGCGTCGAGGGCAGCTGGTCCTGGCGATAGGCCCAGGTCTTCTCCATGGCGTTGAACGTCGTCCAGGCCTCGGTCCACTCGGTCGCCTCGGCGGTGGCGATCGTCGACGCCCACTCGGCGAACGACTCGTTCAGCCAGAGGTCGTTCCACCACTTCATCGTGACGAGGTCGCCGAACCACATGTGGGCGAGCTCGTGCAGGATCGTGACGACGCGGCGCTCCTTGACCGCATCCGTCACCTTGCTGCGGAACACGTACGTCTCGGTGAACGTCACCGCGCCCGCGTTCTCCATCGCCCCGGCGTTGAACTCGGGCACGAAGAGCTGGTCGTACTTGGCGAAGGGGTAGGGGAAGTCGAACTTCTCCTCGTAGTACGCGAATCCCTGGCGCGTCTTCTCGAACACGTAGTCGGTGTCGAGGTGCTGCCACAGGCTCTTGCGGGCGTAGATGCCGAGGGGAATGACGCGACCCGAGGCGTTCGTCAGCTCCGAGAACGTCGACTCGTAGGGGCCGGCGATGAGCGCCGTGATGTACGAAGAGATGCGCGGGGTGGGCTCGAACGTCCAGGTCGCGGTGTCCTCACCAGCCGGGCCCTGAGCCTGTCGAAGGGCGGGCTCGGGGGTGGGGGAGTTCGAGACGACGGCCCACTGCTTGGGCGCGGTGACCGTGAACTGGAACGTGGCCTTGAGGTCGGGCTGCTCGAACACCGCGTACATACGGCGAGAGTCGGGCACCTCGAACTGCGAGTAGAGGTACACCTCGCCGTCGACGGGGTCGACGAAGCGGTGCAGGCCCTCGCCCGTGTTCGTGTACATGCAGTCCGCGTCGATCACGAGTTCGTTATCGCGCTCGAGACCGGTCAGGGCGATGCGCGAGTCGGCGTAGGCCGTGGCCGGGTCGATAGAGCGGCCGTTGAGGGTGACCTCGCGGACGTCGCGCGCGATCAGGTCGATGAAGGTGTCTGCGCCCTTCGTGCCCGTGAAACGGACAACGGTGCGTGAGCCGAAGATCTCGGCGCCGCGCGTGAGGTCGAGGGTGACTTCGTACTCGTGCGTCTCTACGACGGCGCGGCGCTCTTGCGCCTCGATGCGGGTGAGGTTCTCTCCAGGCACAGCGCTACTCCCGTGGGTCGTGGGCGATCGGAGCCGCACGCGCTGCTGGCGCCCGCGGCATCCGTCCAGCCTACTGACGTGCGCGCTCGGTCAGGACTCGCGGAGGACGTGGCTGCGCGCGTGCTCGATCGCGGCAGGCAAGTCGACGAACAGGTGATTCTGGTGGCGGAGCGATCCCAGAACACCGACCGTGCGGAACAGCTCGACATGCCCTTCGCGCACACCCTTGATCAGCACCGTCACGCCGCGGCGCTCGAGCTGTTGCACGATCTCGCCGAGCACGTGGGCTCCGGTCGCGTCGACGAGTTCGAGTTGAGACATCCGCAACACCACGACCGAGACACCGTCGAGTGATGTCACCTCCGCCAGGATGCGATCCGCGGCCGCGAAGAAGAGCGGGCCGTCGAGACGGATGACGGCGATGCGCTCGTCGCCCGGCACGGGGGCGGAGAGAATCGGCTCGCGGTGCACACCGGTGGCACGCGCCAGCCCCCGGAGGGCGAAGACGGCGGCGACGACCATGCCGATCACGACCGCAACGATCAGATCGACCGAAACCGTGACAATCGCCGTCACGATGAAAGCAACCGCATCCGCACGCGTGGAGCGCAGGATCGAACGCGCGGTCGCGAGGTGAACCATCCGGATCGCCGTGATCATCAACACACCCGAGAGCGCAGCGAGCGGAATCGCTCCGACCGGGCCGGCGACCGCGACGACGACGAGCAGCAGCACGAGGGCATGCGTGATGGCCGCGAGTCGTGTGCGCGCCCCGGCTCGAACGTTGACGGCCGTGCGCGCGATGGCACCGGTCGCGGGCATTCCGCCGAACAGTCCCGATCCGATCGAGGCGAGGCCCTGTCCGACGAGTTCGCGGTCTGGCTCGTAGGGCCCGGTGTCGGCGAGCGAGGCGGCAACACGGGCGGACAGGAGGGACTCGATCGCGGCGAGTGCGGCAACGGTCAACGCGGGCAGCAGAAGGCTGGAGAAGACTCCGGGATTGAGGATGGGCACGGTCGGAGCGGGCAGGGACGCGGGGAGCGCTCCGATCACGGCGAGCGGGTTGGCCGCGACGAGCGTGAGGAGCGTTACGACGATCACGCCCACGAGCGATCCGGGAATAGCCGGATGCAGTCGGGGGAGAAGCAGCATGCACGCCGCGACGATGACGACCGCGCCCAGCGCCCAGAGCAGGTAGCCGAGATCGGCCGAGGCAAGGGCGTCGAAAGCCGCGAGCACGACGTTTGTGTGCGATCCGCCATGAGTCGCCGGTCCCGTCAAAGCGGGCACCTGCTGCAAGAAGATGATGATGGCGATACCGAGCGTGAAGCCCTCAATGACGGGCCACGGGATGAACGAGACGGCGCGACCGAGACGCGCAGCGCCCGCAATCAAGACGACCACGCCCGCCAACAGACTCACGATCGCGACGGCGCCCATGCCGTGGGTGGCGACGATCGGGGCCAGGACGACAACCATTGCGCCGGTTGGACCGGACACCTGCACGTTCGATCCTCCGAACACAGCAGCGATCACGCCCGCCACGATCGCCGTGATGAGCCCCGCTGCTGCCCCCGCTCCCGATGAGATTCCGAAACCCAGCGCCAGGGGGAGCGCGACAACGCCCACGGTGACGCCAGCGAGCAGGTCGCGCCGCCAGCTGGTGCGCAGTCCCCGGTAGTCGCCTCGAGCGGGCAAGAGGGCGCGGATGGTGCGCATCGGGCGGGTCACGAGGATGCGGCGGGCGGGGTCAAGCCGAAGGACGGCATACTCGCGACATCGTTCGCACGGGCGCCATCCTCGGCGACCAGCACCGTCAAGAGTCGTCGAGCGACGGCCAGCAGTTCGGCGACCTCGCACCCCGCGAGACGGTAGTAGACATTGCTGCCGCGGCGTTCCGACGTCACCAGGCGGTGGCGGCGCAGGACCGACAGGTGCTGTGACAGGTGGGATGCCTCGAGGTCTGTGCTCGCCTGAAGGTACGCGACGGTGTGTTCACCGCCGTCGGCGAGGAGCTCCAGGATCCGAATCCGCAGTGGGTGCGAGAGGCCTTTGAACAGGCCGGCCTTCACCTCGTAGAGAGGACGCTGCTCGGATGATAGCGACATGATGAAGCCATCATATCGCCGGGCTATCGCGTTGACGGTCCGAGAGCGGGACGGAGTCCTCGCGGTCTGTAGGTTGGGAGCGTGCCAATCGAGCGGGTGACGGATGCCTCGGACCCGCGTCTCGCGGACTACCGGGACCTCACCGATGTCGCGCTACGACGAGTACTCGAGCCCCAGGGTGGGCTGTATCTCGCCGAATCGGCGAAGGTACTCTCGCGGGCTCTCGCCGCCGGGCACAGCCCGCGATCGGTTCTGACGCAGGACAAGTGGGTCGCGGACGTACAGGGGCTGCTCGAAACCGCTCGAGCCACGGACACGCCCGTCTATGTCGTCGACGCGGACGTAGCGGAGTCGGTCACCGGCTACGCCGTGCACCGCGGACTGCTCGCATCGATGCATCGCCCGGAGAATCCACCCGTACTCGAACTCCTGGCGCACGCGCGCAGGGTGGTCGTGCTGGAAGACCTTGTGGATCACACCAACGTCGGGGCCGTGTTCCGCGCGGCCGCGGGAATGGGCGCAGACGCCGTGCTGGTGTCGCCGCGGTGTGCCGACCCGCTGTACCGGCGGAGCATCCGGGTCAGCATGGGGACGGTCTTCCAGGTTCCGTGGACACGCTTGCCCGCCTGGCGCGAGGGCGCCGAGCTCCTCCACGAGGCCGGGTTCCACATCACGGCACTCGCCCTGGCCAAGGATGCCGTCTCGCTCGATGACTTCGTCGAGAACCCTCCCGAGCGGGTGGCAATTGTGCTGGGAGCTGAGGGCGACGGCCTCTCGCGCCAGGCGATCGCCGCTGCCGACTCGACCGTGACGATTCCGATGACCGGGGGCGTCGATTCATTGAACGTCGCCGCCGCGAGCGCGGTCGCCCTCTGGGCTCTGCGCATCCGCGTGTAGACCTCTTCCCGAGTCCGCGCTGGCTAGAGGGTCTTTCTTGGCACGGCGTCGGGATCCTGGCCCGGCGCGAGGATATCCATCGGAAGCGGTTCGGGGCGCTTCGCCGTGACGTGATCGCCCGAGGACTGGTGCCGCAGGCGCCGCAGCACCCAGGGGACGAGGTGCGAGCGTGCCCAGACGAAGTCCCCGGCACGCGCTGTTTGCCACGTCGTGGCGGGTAGCGGGTCAGGTTGCATGGGCACGAGGTCGTTCGGGACGTTGAGCGTCCGAAGCACCATGCGAGCCACCTCGTGATGCCCGAGGGGGTTCAGGTGGAGACGGTCGGCGTCGAAGAAGCGAGCATCCTGGATCTCTTTCAACCCCCACTGGTCGGCGACCACGCAGTCGTAACGGTCGGCGATTGCGCGCAGATTCTCGTTGTAGATCGCGATCTTCCCGCGCATCGCGCGGAAGACGGGCTGCCAGCCCACGTCGATTCCCGTGAAGATGACGATCGTCGCACCGCTCTGCGAGAGCCGTGCGACGGCATCTTCGAACTGGGCGGCGACAGCGTCGGGATCGGCGCCCGGACGGATGATGTCGTTTCCGCCGGCGCACAACGTGACCAGGTCGGGCTTGAGGGCGAGGGCGGGTTCGATCTGCTCGGCGATGATCGGCGCGATCAGCCGTCCGCGCACCGCGAGGTTGGCGTACGCGAAATCGGGCACCTGGGAACCCATCACTTCGGCGACGCGGTCCGCCCACCCACGGTAGCCGCCATCCAGTCGTGGCTCCGGGTCGCCGACACCTTCGGTGAACGAATCGCCGATAGCAACGAATCGGCGCCACGGATGCGTGGGCTGATCCGCAGTATCCGGGTGGGGAGAGTTTGCGGGCTCATGCTCGGGCATCGGACCTCCTCGCTTGTCGACCGTTTTCGACGATACCGCGCGGGGCTGACATCGCGGGGGTGTCGAGGTGGCGGATCGGGGCCGGATGTCGGCGGGTTCGTCTATCGTGGTCAGTCGTGCGTTCGGGCGAGCGGATGCCGGCGCGGGAGGGGTGTGCAGGGTGATCGAGGAGCAACCCGGTGCGCACGTCGGCAGCTTCGCGGCCGAGCACCTGTCGCCCGCGTACCCGCAACGCGCGCCCTGGGGTACGGCGCAGGCCCTGCGTGCGTGGCAGGCCGAGGCACTCGACATCTACTTCGCGCTCGACGGCCCCGAAGGCATCGGAAAGGGGCCACGCGACTTCCTCGCGGCGGCAACCCCGGGAGCCGGCAAGACGACGTTCGCCCTCCGTCTCGCCACCGAGTTGCTCCGTCGGCGGGTCATCAACCGCATCGTCGTCGTCGCCCCGACCGAGCATCTGAAGACGCAATGGGCGGATGCTGCGGCCCGCGTCTCGCTGCGGCTCGACCCGAACTTCAGCAACCGGCACGCCATGCCGTCGCGGCAGTACCACGGCGTCGCTGTGACCTACGCGCAGGTCGCGGTCAAGGCATCCGTCCACGAACGCCTCATCATGGCCGCGCGGACGCTCGTCATTCTCGACGAGGTACACCACGGAGGTGACGCGCTGAGCTGGGGTGATGCGCTTCGCGAGGCCTACGGCCGCGCGACCCGCCGACTACTGCTGTCGGGTACGCCCTTTAGAAGCGACACCGCCCCCATTCCGTTCGTGGAATATGCGCCGAACGAGAAGGGTATTCGTCTCTCGCGGACCGACTACAACTACGGGTACCGCCGCGCGCTCGAAGACGGCGTGGTCCGGCCGGTCATGTTCCTCGTCTACGCAGGCAAGATGCGCTGGCGTACGCGGGCGGGTGACGAGATGGAGGCGTACCTCGGGCAGGACAACACGAAGGACATCACCGCTCAAGCATGGCGGATGGCGCTTGACCCCAACGGCGACTGGATTCCGGCCGTCCTGCGTTCGGCCGACCGGCGCCTGACCGAGGTGCGCGAGCAGATCCCGGATGCCGGGGGGTTGGTGATTGCGACCGACCAGACCGCGGCGCGCGCCTATGCAGCGATTCTGGAATCCATCAGCGGCGAGACGCCGACCGTCGTGCTGTCGGACGAGGCCGAGGCATCTGCCCGTATCGAGCAGTACGCGAACTCGACGTCGCGCTGGCTCGTGGCCGTACGTATGGTGTCGGAGGGCGTGGATGTGCCGCGCCTCGCCGTGGGTGTCTACGCGACATCCGCGTCCACGCCCCTGTTCTTCGCGCAGGCGATCGGACGCTTCGTGCGAGCCCGGCGACGTGGCGAGACGGCCAGCATCTTTCTCCCTAATGTGCCGCAGCTCATCGCGCTAGCTGGCGAGCTGGAGCGCGAGCGCGACCACGCGCTCGACCGCGACAGCGATGCTGAAGACGAGTGGGCCCTCGACGAAGACGCGATGGATGCCGGCGAGCGCGAAGAATCCGCCTCCGATGCTCTGACACAGGAGTTCACGTACCAGGCTCTCGGATCGTTCGCGCACTTCGATCGCGTCATGTTCGACGGCCGCGAGTTCGGTCAGCTCGCCGTGCCGGGAACTCCCGAAGAAGAGGAGTTTCTGGGGCTGCCTGGCCTACTCGAACCGGAGCACGTGCACGAGTTGCTCATGCAACGCCAAGCTCGGCAGGGCAAACACCGGAGCGTCCGCGAGGCCGCCGAGGCAGCGTCGGGCGACGAACGCGCCGTGGATGCTCCGCCGCCCGCTCTGCATCGCACACTGCGGGAGCAGCGCCAGCTGCTGAACAGCCTGGTCGGCCTGTATGCCCGCCAGGCCGGCGAACCGCACGGCCTCGTGCACGCCGAACTGCGCCGCATCTGTGGTGGCCCCGCCGTCTCGCATGCAACGGTGGCACAGCTGCAGGCGCGCATCGAAGTGCTGCGCCGGCGCGTCCACTCCTGAGCGCGGATCGCCTGGCCGGGTGCGCTTCGGAGGCCCGAAATGCTGGCAATAGCGGCAAACGACGGCTGCGGGCAGAGAGCTGTGGATAGCGTTGATCGGGTCCACCACCCCGTCTACTCCACCTTCCCGTCGCCCTGGAGGCCATATGAGCGCGCTCGCGCCGATACCCACCGCCGCCGACAGACGGCGATGGATCCGGTACCTCGTCAACGAACGTGCGGAAGCGAGCGTCTACCGGCACCTTGCAGCGCGACGCGAGGGCGAAGAGCGCGACATCCTTCTCGAGCTCGCGGAGGCGGAAGGGCGGCACGAAGCGCATTGGCTCGAATTGCTCGGCGGTGAACCCGCCCGCCTGCCGAAGGCCGACCTCGAAACGCGTGTACTCGGGTGGATGGCCCGGCGCTTCGGGTCAATCTTCGTGCTCGCCCTCGCGCAGAACGCGGAGGGCCGGTCGCCGTACGACAGCGATGCGGCCGCGACGCCTGCGATGCGCGCCGACGAGAAGATCCACCACGAGGTCGTGCGAGGACTCGCGGCTCGGGGCCGGCGACGATTGTCCGGAACGTTCCGCGCCGCGGTGTTCGGTGCAAACGACGGCCTGGTCAGCAACCTCGCCCTGGTCTTGGGTATCGGGGCGACGGGTGTAGATCCACAGTTCGTGCTCTTCAGTGGCATCGCGGGACTGCTTGCCGGCGCACTGTCGATGGGAGCCGGGGAGTTCGTATCCGTCCGATCGCAACGTGAACTCCTCGCGGCGACCGAACCCAATGGATATGCGGATCATGTTCTGCCTGACCTCGACCTCGACGCCAACGAGCTTGCGCTCGTATACCGCACGCGCGGAATGGCGGTCGGCGAGGCCCTCGAGCGTGCGCGCCTGACGGTCGAGACTGCGCGCGCGGCCGACCGCTCAGTACCCTTCACGGTGTCTCGGGAGGCCGCGGGGGAGCACGACGTGGTGGGCGGTGCGTGGGCCGCGGCGGGCTCGAGTTTTCTGTTCTTCGCCTCGGGCGCGATTATCCCCGTGCTGCCGTGGATCTTCGGGCTCTCGGGTGTCGCCGCGGTCGTGCTGGCGCTGGCCCTCGTGGGTGTCGCGCTGCTCGCGACCGGAGCGATGGTGGGCCTGCTCTCGGGCGGTCCGCCGCTCCGACGCGCGCTGCGTCAGCTCGCGATCGGTTTCGGCGCTGCCGCGGTGACCTACGTGCTGGGTCTGGCCTTCGGTGTATCGATGGGCTGACTATCGCCCGACGACGACTCGGTCCGCATCGAGCGCGAGCCCCGGAATGTCTTTCTCGAGCGAGCGCAACTGCCACTCGGTGCGGAACAGAGCGAGCCGCTGCGACTTCCGCATCACGATCTCGCAGTCGCGCCGGGACGCCAGGGCGGCCGCCGTGTCGGCGTCGACGAGCCGGGCGACGGTGTAGGGCAGGTCGGTCAGTCGAATCGCGACACCGAACTCCGATGCCATCCGCCCCGAAAGTACCTCGAACTGCATCGCGCCGACCGCGCCCAGCACGGGGTTTTGGGGCCCGCGCTTCTCGGAATCCAGAAGTTGAACGACGCCCTCTTCGGTGAGCGCCGTGATGCCCTTGCGGAACTTCTTGGCGGTGCTGACATCGACCGGCGAAGCCAGCGCGAACAGCTCGGGGGTAAACGAGGGGATGCCCTCGAACTCGACCCGGTCCTCGGAGTAGAGCGTGTCGCCGGGGCGCAGGTGCGTGGCATTGACGAGCCCGACAATGTCACCGGGCCACGCGGTGTCGACGGTGTCGCGTTCGCGGCCGAACATCTGCAGGGCGTACTTCGTCGCGAACGGGCGTCCCGTCTGCGCGTGCACCACGGACATCCCTCGCGTGAAGATGCCCGAGCAGATGCGCATGAACGCGACCCGATCTCGGTGCGCCGGGTCCATGTTGGCCTGAACCTTGAAGATCTGTGCAGAGAAAGGCGCGTCGACGGGACGGGGCATCCCGTTCACGTTGACCCGCGGCGTTGCCGAGGGCGCGGCGCGGCAGACGAAACGCAGCAACTGCTCGACGCCGACGTTGCGGACGGCGGCACCGAAGAACACGGGCATGCCGGTCAGATCTGCGAAGGCTTCGGCGCGGAACTCTCCGCCGTCGAGTTCGACCAACTGAGCTTCTTCGACGGCGGTCTGCCAGTCATCCCCGAGCATCCCGGCCGCGTCCGACGCGGGATGAAGCTCGATCCGCGGAAGGTGTGCGTTGCCGTCGACGTGCTCGAACGTGAGAAGTTCGCCGGACGTCACATCTCGTAGCCCGAGGAACCGCCCCGCCTCGCCGACCGGCCAGTTGAGCGGCATCGGCTGACGTGACGTGACGCGCTGCAGTTCGTCGAGCAGGTCGAGGGGATCGCGTCCGGGGCGATCCCATTTGTTGATCATGACGATGATCGGGATGCCGCGGTTTCGGCACACCTCGAACAGTCGGAGGGTCTGGGCCTCCATACCCTTCGACGCGTCGATCAGCATCACGGCCGTGTCGACGGCGGAGAGCACGCGGTACGTGTCCTCCGAGAAGTCCGCGTGCCCCGGTGTGTCCACGACGGTCACGACGACGTCGTCGACGATGAACTGGATCGCGGCGGAGCTGATCGAGATCCCGCGAGCCTTTTCCATCTCCATCCAGTCGGAGACCGTCGAGCGTCGCGTCGACTTGCCATGTACCGCCCCCGCCTCAGAGACGGCGTGGGCGTTCAGTAGCAGCGACTCCGTCAGAGTCGACTTTCCCGCATCCGGGTGCGAAATGATCGCGATCGTCCGTCGACGCTTCGCCTCGTCGACCACGCGGGGGTCGGCCGGGCGATGGTCGGCAGGTACGGTCTCTTCGTCAGATGTCACGATGCTCTCGATTTTAGGTGACTGGGGTGGTACCGCGCTCCGCGAGCGGGAGCTCAACGAAGAAGGCCCCGGATCTGAAATCCCAGATCCGGGGCCTTCTTTACCGCTGTGCGCGAGGGGGGACTTGAACCCCCACGCCCGTTAAAGGGCACTAGCACCTCAAGCTAGCGCGTCTACCTATTCCGCCACCCGCGCATCGATATGTTGCTTGCGCAACCGAGGATCGAGACTATCACGACTCGGCCGGCCACCCCGACCCGGGTAGCGTGGTCGGCATGCCCGGAGCCGATGCGTCCTCTTCGCCATCCCCGTCCGGGCAGGATTTGCCCGAAGTCGCCCAGATCGCGCGCGATCTCATCCGCTTCGACACCTCGAACTGGGGTGGTGGTAAGGCGAACGGGGAGCGCGAGGCCGCGGAGTATGTCGGCGCGTATCTGGAAGCCCTCGGGCTGGCGGTCGACTTTTTCGAGCCCATCCCGAAACGCACCAACGTCCACGCGCGGATCCCCGGCCGAGACGCGTCGAAGCCCGCCTTGATCTTGCACGGGCACCTCGATGTCGTGCCCGCTCCACCCGAGGGATGGAGCGTCGATCCCTTCGCGGGTGAGGTGCGCGACGGGATGCTCTGGGGCAGGGGGGCGGTCGATATGAAGGACATGGATGCCATGATCTTGACCTCGATCGCCGACCTCGTGCGCGCGGGGGAACAACCGGAGCGGGACGTAATCGTCACCTTCTTCGCCGATGAAGAGAACGGCGGTGTCGAGGGCTCCCAGCTCGTCGTCGCCCAGCGTCCCGAGTGGTTCGCGGGCGCGACCGAGGCGATCAGCGAGGTCGGCGGTTACTCCATCTCGGTCGATGACCGCCGGGCGTATCTGCTGCAGGTCGGCGAGAAAGCCCTGATCTGGCTCCGCCTGATCGCCCGGGGGCGTGCCGGTCATGGTTCGCGTCTGCACCCCGACAACGCCGTCACGCGCCTGTCCGAGGCCGTCGCTGCCCTCGGACGCACGCAATGGCCCGTGCGCCTCACGGCGACGACGACGCAGCTGCTCGAGGGCCTCGCAGCCCTCACCGGAACCGACACGAGCGACCCGGACGCGCTCGCGGCGCACGCGGGGCCAGCCGAAGGATTCTTGAGGTCGACCTTCCGCACGACCACCAACCCCACGGGGCTCACCGCCGGCTACAAGCACAACGTGATCCCCGATCACGCCGAAGCCATGATCGACGTGCGGGTTCTGCCGGGCACCGAGGAAGCGGCGCTAGCGGACATCCGTCGCATCATCGGTGACGACGTCGAGATCGAGATCGTGCACGCCGACATCGGCCTCGAAGTGCCCTTCGCCGGTGCGCTGGTCGACGAGATGGTCGCGGTGCTCGGGCAGCACGATCCGGGTGTGCCCGTCATCCCCTACCTGATGGGAGGCGGCACCGATAACAAGGCGCTGGCGGCTCTCGGGATCGCGGGCTTCGGCTTCGCGCCGTTGCGCCTCCCCGCCGATCTCGATTTCACGGGTATGTTCCACGGCATCGACGAACGCGTCCCGATCGAATCGCTCGAGTTCGGTCAGCGCGTGCTCACCGACCTGCTTCGTCGATACTGACCTACGGATGCCTCGGTCAGAGGCCATCTCCATCGCCCCGTCACGACCCCGCACCGAAAGTTGCCCATGCAGTTCATCGAAGCCCTGATTCTCGGCATCGTGCAGGGACTCACCGAGTTCCTGCCCATCTCATCGAGCGCGCATCTGCGCATCCTCGGCGAGTTCCTGCCGTCGGCAACCGACCCCGGGGCGACGTTCACCGCCATCACCCAGATCGGTACCGAAGCCGCCGTGCTCGTGTACTTCTGGGGCACGATCGTGCGCATCATCTCTCGCTGGGCGCAGTCGCTGGCGGGCAAGGTTCCGCGCAATGACCCGGATGTACGGATGGGATGGCTCATCATCATCGGCTCCGTGCCGATTGCCGTGCTGGGGTACCTGTTCCAGGACACCATCCGAGGGACGTTCCGAAACCTCTGGCTCGTCGCGATCGTGCTGATCGTGTTCGGTCTCCTGCTGGGTGCCGCGGACTACTGGGGTCGCCGCACGCGCGAGTTGACAGACCTCACCTACCCGCACGGTCTGGCGCTCGGCTTCGCTCAAGCGCTCGCGCTCATCCCGGGAGTCTCCCGATCGGGCGCGACCACGACGGTGGGTCTCACGCTCGGCTACACGCGACCCGCCGCGGCCGAATACGCGTTCCTGCTCGCCGTGCCTGCGGTGTTCGGGTCGGGATTCTACGAGCTGGTGCAGAGCTTCGAGGGGCCGACCGGCCCCTACAGCCTGATCGACACGGCAGCCGCGACGGTCGTGGCGTTCATTGTCGGTCTCGCGGTGATCGCCTTCCTGATGCAGTACCTCAAGCGCGGCAGCTTCCTGCCGTTCGTGATCTACCGGCTGCTGCTCGGCATCGCCCTGATCGTGCTGCTGCTGACGGGCGTTCTGCAGCCCTACTGACGACGAAGATGCCGGCAGGTTTGCTCCGTTTCGTCTCGCTGCGCTCGCTCAACGACCGGGGCGGGCGTTGAGCGAGGAGCGGAGCGACGAGTCGAAACGCTGTCAGCGGCGCGGGTCGTCGCGGCCGGGCTTCGAGGGCCCGTCGCCACCCCGGCGCAGGTAGCGCTCGAACTCCTGGGCGATCGCGTCGCCGGATGCCTCGGGTGAGTCCCAGGTGTCGCGCGTGCGCTCGAGCTGACGGATGTACTCCGTCATCTCTTCGTCGTCGGCGGCTGCGGCGTCGATGGATGCTTCCCAGGTCGCGGCCTGGGTCGGCAGATCGCCCCGCTCGATCGGCGCGCCCGCGACATCTTCGAGTCGGTCCAGAAGCGCGAGTGTCGCCTTCGGCGAGGGAGTGTGTCCCGCCACGTAGTGCGGCACGCTCGCCCACAGCCCAACGGCGGGGATACCGGCCTCTTCGGCTGCGGCCGACAGGACGGACAGGATTCCGACCGGCCCCTCGTAGGTGCTGCGTTCGAGCCCGAGGCTCTCCCGGATGCGCTCGTTTTCGGTACCCGCGAAAACGGAGATGGGGCGCGTGTGTGGGACGTCGGACATCATCGAGCCCAGGCCGACGATGCCGGTGATGTCTTCGCGGAGGGCGACATCGACGAGCTCGGCGGCGAACGCCTGCCAGGCGCGTGCCGGCTCGACTCCCGTGAGCAGCCACAGCTGCGTGCCACGCGTGCGTTGCGCGGGACGAAGGATGCTCGCCTCGGGCCAGCGCAGCGAGCGTCGTCCTTCGGCATCCATGGCCACCGACGGGCGCGTGTATTGGTAGTCGAAGTAGAGCTCCGGGTCGACCGAGTGGACGGGTTCGAATTCTCCCGCGCCGCGCAGTACCCCGAGGGCAGCCGACGCTGCTTCGCCCGCGTCGTTCCAACCATCGAATGCGACCACGAGCACTCTGCGTCCGAGACCTTCCACCGCGCCTCCTCCCACCGCGCCTCCCGGGTGCGGTCCACGTGATGACGGATGTCGTCGCGCGGAATCACTCCAGGATAGGCGTTCGCGCTCGGGGACGGTCCAGGCTCGGCGCGAGGCGCTCGGTAGCATGGGGAGAGTGACCCATCCCCATCCGCGTGCTGTCCTCTGGGACATGGACGGAACCCTCGTCGATACCGAACCCCACTGGATGGCGGCTGAAACGCCGCTCGTGGAAAGCTTCGGGGGGACGTGGTCGCACGAACAGGCTCTGCAGCTCGTCGGTCTCGGACTGGAAGATTCGGCCCGTATCTTTCAGGCCGCCGGCGTGCGGATGGGTGTTCCCGAGATCATCGATCGCCTGACCGACGATGTGCTGGCCTCGCTCGCGAGCGGCGGCGTGCCGTTCCGCCCGGGTGCACGCGAGTTGCTGATGAGTCTGCGCCAGGCGGGTATCCCCACCGCCCTGGTGACGATGTCGATGCGCCGGATGGCGACGTCCATCGTGGATCTACTCGATTTCGACGCCTTCGACCTGATCGTCGCCGGCGACGACGTCGAGCGTCCCAAACCATTCCCCGACCCCTACCTCAAGGCCGCGGAACTGCTCGGTGTCGACATCAGCGACACGGTCGCGATCGAGGACTCCCCGAACGGGGTGCGCTCGGCCGTTGCGGCGGGCTGCACCGTCATCGGCGTGCCGAATCTCGTCTCGCTGGCGGGTACCGGCACGTCGGTCATCATCGAGACGCTCGCCGGAGTGGGCGTCGCGGATGTCGCGCGCATGCATTCCGAACGTGGTCTGCACGCCGGGCACGTCGCATGACGGGCGCGGAGCAGTACGAGGGTCCGCGCACGTCCGGACCTTTCGGTGCGGGTGATCGGGTACAGCTGACGGGCCCCAAGGGCCGCCTGCACACCATCACTCTGCGTGCCGGAGGCGAGTTGCACACGCACCACGGCGTGCTCCGTCACGAGGCGCTCATCGGACTACCGGATGGCTCGGTCGTCGAGAACAGCGCCGGCCACGAGTACCTGGCCCTTCGTCCCCTGCTGCGCGACTTCGTCATGTCGATGCCACGCGGTGCGGCGATCGTGTACCCGAAGGATGCGGCGCAGATCCTCGCGCAGGCGGATGTGTTCCCCGGGGCGACGGTCGTCGAGGCGGGCGTGGGATCGGGTGCGCTTTCGCTCTGGCTGCTTCGCGCGATCGGCCCCGCCGGTCGCCTCATGTCGTTCGAGCGTCGTGCCGACTTCGCCGAGGTTGCGCGGGCGAACGTGCAGACGTTCCTCGGTGAGGAACCGCCGACGTGGCAGGTCGTCGTGGGTGACCTTGCCGAAGAACTGCCCGCGGCCACCGAACCCGCGAGCGTCGATCGCGTCGTGCTCGACATGCTGGCCCCCTGGGAGTGCATCGGTGTCGTTGCCGAGGCGCTTCGGCCCGGCGGTGTCGTGATCTGCTACGTCGCCACGGCGACGCAGCTCTCGCGCGTGGCCGAGTTCTTGCGCGGTACGGGGCTGTTCACCGAACCCGAGTCATCCGAGACCATGGTGCGCGGATGGCACGTCGAGGGCCTCGCGGTACGGCCCGACCATCGGATGGTCGCGCACACGGGCTTTCTCATCTCGGCCCGCAGGCTCGCGCCGGGTGCGGTCGCTCCCGAGCAGAAGCGCCGCGCCTCGAAGTCGAGCTACGGCGACGAAGACGTCGAGCTCTGGACACCGGGCGCCGTCGGAGACCGCGACATCACCGACAAGAATCTTCGCAAGCGAGTGCGCGAGGCGCGGCGCGCGGCCGACGCGCGGCGGATCGGCGACGGGCCGGTCGAGACCACTGCAGATGATGGCCCGGGCGTCACCCCCGGCACTGCCGCTGACAGTGACGCGGAAGCGGCGACCGTAGACTGATGCCCGTGCGTAAATTCCTCGTAACCGCGGTCGCGGTCGGTCTCGTCGGCGTTGGACTTGTCGGATGCTCGTCGGCCAATTCGGCGGACACGTCGTGCGTCCGGCCTGTCTCTCCGGAGACCGAGCTGCCGGCGACCGTGACGGGTGCCTTCGGATCCGAGCCCGAGTTGGACGCCTACACTCCCGTGATCACGGACGAGACGGTTTGGATGGATCCCATCGAGGGCGACGGGCTTGCCATCACGACGCCTGACCAATTGGTGCTCGCAGACATCGTGCTGTTCGACGGATCGACCGGCGAGCGCCTCGGCGCGACCCTTTTCGATGGCGATCTGGCACAGGCGCGCCCGCTGTCCGAGTGGACGACGACTTTTCCGGGGCTCGAGGATTCCCTTACCTGTGCTCGTGAGGGGAGCCGCGTTCTCACGGTGATGCCGAGCTCTTCGTTGCCGGCCGAGTCTGCGGCAAGCCTGGGATTGGCCGAAGACGGCGCTGCGATTCTGTCGGTCGACCTGCAGAAGGTCTACCTCGCGAAGGCAAACGGTACCGATCAGTTCGTGACGGAGAACGGCCTACCGAGCGTCGTTCGCGCGCCCGATGGCCGTCCGGGAATCATCGTCCCCGACAGCGCTCCACCGACGGATCTGAAGGTCGAGGTCCTGAAAAAGGGCACCGGCGCCGAGGTGACCGGGGATGTGCCCGTGCGGCTCGCGTACACCGGTGTGCTCTGGGACGACAAGACAGAATTCGACTCGTCCTGGGGCAAAACACCGGTTTCGTTCTCACTCGACCAGGTCGTCGAGGGGTTCGGGGAGGGTCTTCGCGGGCAGACGGTGGGTTCGCAGGTGCTCATCGTGATTCCGCCCGAGCTCGGCTACGGCGACCAGGCGAACGCTGCGGTGCCGGCGGGCTCGACTCTCGTGTTCGTGGTCGACATCCTCGGGCTCGACGAACTGCCGGAGTGATCCCGCGCCCCGTCTGGGGTTCCGTGCCCGCGCCTAGGATGGGTCCGTGCCGGAGAAGATTGCGCCCGAGGAGCGACTGCTGAGCCTCACCGTCGCGCTCATGGCGCACCGGTACGGCCTGACGAAGGAGCAGATCCTCTCGTCTGTCTCTGGTTATCGCGAGGCGCGCGCGGAGGGTCGCAGCTCCGACGCCCTCGAGAAGATGTTCGAGCGCGACAAGGACGCCCTCCGTGACCTGGGCGTCCCGATCCACACGGTGGGGGACCATGCAGACCCGGACGACCTCCGCGAAGCGCGCTACCTGATCCCCAAGGCCGAGTATCTGCTGCCCGAGGACATCACCTTCACGCCCGCAGAGGTGGCTGTTCTGAACCTTGCCGCCGCAGTGTGGGGTGAGAGCTCGATGTCGGCAGACGCAAGCGCCGCTCTTCGCAAGATCCGTGCGCTCGGGATCGACGTCGATGAGCCCATCATCGGGTTCGCCCCGCGCATCTCGGCGCGCGACCCCGCCTTCGCTCCGCTCCGGCAGGCCAATGACCAGGCTCGCGTCGTGCGGTTCACCTACGTCAAGCCGGGCGACGATGTCCCGCGTGTGCGAACGGTCGAACCCCATGCGCTGATCGAGTTCGAGGGTCGCTGGCACGTGCACGGACTCGACCGCGATCTCGGTCAGACGCGCACCTTCCTGCTGTCGCGAATCGTCGGGGACGTCGTGGTGACGAAGGAAGGATTCGATCCCGAGGCCCGCGCCGGTGCGGGGGAGCGCGCTCGTCTGGGCCTCGAGAGTGTGTCGGCGCAGAACGTCGCCGCGTTGCGCGTGCAGGACGCGACCGAGGCCGCGGTGCGTTTGCGTCGGCGAGGCACGCGAGACGGAGACATCCTGCACGTCGGGTTCGTTGACATTCACGTGCTCGCCGACGAGCTCGCCTCGTATGGCCCCGAGGTGCGGGTCGAGTCCCCGCCGGAGCTCCGCCGCGAGGTCATTGCGCGGTTGCAGCGGACTCTCGAGGCGCACGGGGTGAGCGCATGAGTGCCGGAAAGCCGCTTCTCGCGATCGACCGCGTCGCGATCGTGATGAACCTCGTGCCGTATCTGGTGGAACGCGGGCCCGTCTCGGTCACCGAGGCTGCACGCGAGCTCGATGTCGCGCCCGACGTCTTGCGACGCTTGGCCGAGGGATTGGTCGTGATCGGTCTGCCCGACGGCATGCACAACGACCTGTTCGACATCGACTGGGACCTGCTCGACGAACATGACGAACTGCAGCTGCTCAACACCGTCGCCTTCGAACGGGCGCCGCGGCTCACAGCTCGCGAAGCGGCGGCGCTCCTGGCGGGACTGCAGCTCGCGGGTGCCGCCCCCGGCGTCGCGGCTCAGGGGGTCGTGCCCGGTCTCATCGCGAAGCTCTCGCGCGGTGCGAGCACAGCGCCCGCAGAGTTGACCGTGACCGCGAATCCCGGCGACGAGGTGCGGTCGGCCGTCATGGACGCGCTCGACCGAGGCTTCGCGGTGTCGTTCACCCATCAGAAGCCGGATGATTCGCCCACGACGCGCACGGTCGACCCGGTCAAGATCCTGGTCAAGGACGACCAGTGGTACCTGCGGGGCTGGTGCCACATGCGCCGCGATATGAGGACGTTCCACCTCGAGCGCGTCAGCGACGTCGTGGTCACCGACATCCCCGCGGGTGCTCACGATGATCCTGAAGAAACAATGTTCGGCACGGCGGACGGCCCTCTCGAGGCGACCATCCGTTTCACCTCGCATGTCGCTCCTCTTCTCGGGCAGTTCCTGGATCACGCCGTGGTGAAGTCCGAGGGCGCCCGGTCGAACGCGGTGCTGCGCGTCGCCGACCCGACCCAGCTCAAGCGACTGGCTACGCGTCGCGGGGGAGAGGTCGAGATCGTCGCTCCCGACGAAGCACGCGTCGCCGCCGTCGAGTGGGCGCGGGCGGGGCTTGCTCAGTACCGGTAGGTCGCCGCGCCTTCAAGGCTCCCCTCGCATACCCGGGGTAGACTGAAATCTGCGCACGTTCTGGCGATACGACGGAGAGAGCACATGCTAGGAAACCTGACTGGATGGCACCTGCTGATCCTCCTCGCCGTGATCTTGCTCTTGTTCGGCGCCGCGAGGCTTCCGGCGCTCGCCCGCAGCATGGGCCAGTCTGCGCGTGCTTTCCGCGGCGAGATGAAGGCGATGAAGGAAGAGGACGCGGCTTCCGACACCGCGAAGGCAGACCAGACCGCTGCTCCCTATCCGCCGTCGGCTACGGGGCTCACGGCGCCCCCGCCGGCTGGAAGCCCCGAAGCCAAGCCGTAGTCGAGCGTGGTCACGACCGACGCGGGCGCGACCGTCTCGGAGGACGAACCGCGCCGCGACAAGCGGATGTCTCTCGCGGCGCACCTCGTGGAGTTGCGCAAGCGGTTGATGATCGCTGCGCTTGCGCTCGTGGTTGGCATGGTCGTTGCCTTCTTCATCACTGGACCGATCATCGATCTGCTGACGGTTCCCATCCGACAGATCGCGGAAGAAGAGGGGCGGACCTATGTCCAGCTCAACTTCGACACCGTCACCGGCGGGTTCGACCTGCGTTTGCGGATCTCGTTCGCGATCGGATTGTTGATCTCGGCCCCTGTCTGGCTCTGGCAGATTTGGGCGTTCATCATGCCCGGGCTCACTCGCAAAGAGGCCCGGTATACCTGGTCGTTCCTCGGAGCGGCCATCCCTCTCTTTTTCGCAGGCTGCACGCTCGGTTTTTTCCTCCTGCCCCACGTCATCGAGCTCATGGCGAGCTTCGTCCCGACGGGCATGGCTCAGTTCTACAAGTACGACATCTATTACGATTTCGTCTTCAAGTTCCTGCTGGTGATAGGCGTCGCGTTCGTCCTGCCGGTCTTCCTCGTGGCGCTCAACCTCGCCGGCATTATGAGCGGCATCGCGATCCTAAAGGGCTGGCGGGTGGCGGTCATCATCTCGACGACCTTCGCCGCGCTGGCCACCCCAGCAGCGGATATCGCCTCCATGCTCCTCTTAGCCGGAGTGATGATCATCCTGTACCTCGCCGCGGCTGGGCTCTCGCTCCTCTTCGACCGACGTCGTCGCCGTCGTGAGCCCCCACTCCTGCCGACGCCCGGACTCGACGGGTGAGTCCCTCGGCAGAGGTGCCGTCGCCCGCCGAGCGGTTCGCGGCCGCCCGCGAGGCGCAGCGACACCCCGCTACCTCAGCCTTTGCCGAAGCGCAGCCGTTCGATCTCGATCCGTTTCAGATCGCCGGATGCCAGGCGCTCGAAGAAGGTCGCAGCGTGCTGGTCGCGGCCCCGACCGGAGCGGGCAAAACGATCGTGGGCGAGTTCGCCATCCATCTGGCGATGCTGTCCGACCGCGGCAAGGCGTTCTACACGACGCCGATGAAGGCGCTCTCGAACCAGAAATTCCGTGAACTCCAGCAGGTCTACGGCGCAGATCAGGTCGGGCTACTCACGGGCGACACCAACATCAACGGCAATGCTCGGGTCGTCGTCATGACGACCGAGGTGCTGCGGAACATGCTGTACGCCGACTCGCCAGCTCTGCGTGATCTCTCGTTTGTTGTGATGGATGAGGTGCACTACCTCGCCGACCGCTTCCGCGGTGCCGTGTGGGAGGAAGTCATCATCCACCTGCACCGCTCGGTCCGACTCGTCTCCCTGTCGGCGACGGTATCCAACGCCGAGGAGTTCGGTGACTGGCTCGACACGGTCCGCGGCGACACGGAGGTCATCGTGTCGGAGACTCGTCCCGTGCCGCTCGAGCAGCACGTGCTCGTCCGTAGCGACCTGCTGCCGCTCTTCGACGATCGGGCCGGGATCGCGACGGCGCAGGTCAACCAAGAGCTGATGCGCGTCCGGTCGGTCAAGGGACCCAACTTCGAGAACAGTCGACGCGCGCAGAGCATGAACAGCGGGCGGCAGTCGGGCCGCTACGAGCCGTCCCGAGGCCGTCCTCAGCGGGGCGGACAGCGTCCGGTGCGGCCGAGCAATGTGCAGCGGATCGAGCGGATGGATCGCCCGGAGGTGGTCGAACTGTTGCGCCGCAACAATCTGCTGCCGGCGATCTTCTTCATCTTCAGCCGGGCCGGGTGCGAGCAGGCCGTCGCGCAGGTTCGACGCGCGAACCTGCGCCTCACAACGCCCGAAGAGCGCGCCGAGATCCGCGCGATCGTGGAAGATCGCACGCGCTCACTCCCCGACGAAGACCTGGCCGTGCTGGGCTTCTGGGAGTGGCGCGACAATCTCGAGCGGGGAGTGGCGGCGCACCACGCCGGAATCCTGCCCGCCTTCAAAGAGGTCGTGGAAGAGCTTTTTCGGCGCAAGCTCGTGCGGGCGGTGTTCGCGACCGAGACCCTCGCTCTCGGCATCAACATGCCGGCGCGTACCGTGGTGCTCGAAAAACTCGAGAAGTTCAACGGCGAAGCCCGCGTCGCGATCACGTCGGGGGAGTACACGCAGCTCACCGGACGTGCGGGTCGCCGGGGCATCGACGTCGAGGGTCACGCGGTCATCCAGTGGACCGAGGGGCTCGACCCGCAGGCGGTCGCCGCCCTTGCCTCGCGCCGCACGTATCCGCTGCACTCGAGCTTTCGCCCGACGTACAACATGGCCGTGAACCTGATCGATCGGTACGGTCGGGCGCGCGCACGCGAGCTGCTCGAATCGTCGTTCGCTCAGTTCCAGGCCGACCGGGCCGTGGTCGGACTCGCCCGCCAGGTGCGCGAGCAAGAAGAATCGCTCGCCGGCTACGAGAAATCGATGACGTGCGATCGTGGCGACTTCACGGAGTATTCGCGGATCCGACGCGAGCTGAGCGATCTCGAGAAACAGAACCGGGGGGAGTTTCTCCGTTCGAAGGGTGCGCGCGAGCGGCGGCAGTCGCAGATTCGCGATCTCCGAACGCGGATGCAGCGGCATGCGTCTCACACCTGCCCCGATCGCGAGGCACACGCCCGCTGGGCCGAGCGGTATTGGAAGCTCAAGCGTCAGACGGATAAGGCCCGGCGTGAGATCGACACCCGCACGGGCACGGTCGCGCGCCAGTTCGACCGCGTTACCGATGTGCTCGCCGCGCTCGACTACCTGCGTGTGGGGGAGGACGGTGGAACCACGCTGACCGCCGCGGGGCGCACGATGCGCCGGATCTACGGCGAGCGGGACCTGCTTGTCGCCGAGTCGCTGCGGCGTGGGCTGTGGGATCGGTTGGATGCGCCTTCGTTGGCCGCACTAGCGAGCTGCCTGGTCTACGAGCCGCGCCGTGATTCCGCAGGTCCCGGCGAGCATGGACTTCCCGGCGGCGAGTTCCGGGTCGCTTTGAGCGCAACGGAAGAACTCTGGTCCGACCTCGATGACCTCGAGCGGGAGCATCGCCTGCCCGGATCGGAGCCTCTCGCCACCGGCCTTGCGCGTGCGATACGCGGCTGGGCCCGGGGGATGCCCCTGGACCGTGTCCTCGAAGACGCCGATATGGCGGCCGGGGACTTCGTGCGCTGGTGCAAACAACTGATCGATCTGCTCGATCAACTCTCGATCGTCGCGGACGGAGAGTTGGGGCGCACGGCACGGACCGCGCTCGATGCGGTGCGGCGTGGGATCGTCGCGTACTCAGGTGCGTGAGCACGTGCGGCGGCGGCTGCGCTCCGGGCCGGTACACAGCTCGGCGACCGTAGGGTAGTCGGATGCCCATGTCATCCGCTGCGTTACACGACGCGACACGGCCCGTGCTGCCGTTGTGGATCGCTGTCCTTGCTTCGATCGCTGCCGGGTTCTCGCTCGATCTGGCCTATCCCGATGTTGCCTGGTGGCCCGCAGCCTTCGTCGCCGTGGTGCTTGCTCTCGTGTCCATCATCGGACGGGGCGCGTGGGGCGCCGTTCTGGTGGGGTTCGCCTTCGCGGCTCCCTTCTTCCTCTCGAATCAGGTCTTCACGGCGCGGTACCTCGGCCCCGTCCCCTGGCTCGCCCTGTCGTTGTTCGAGGCGGCCATCACCGCCGCGTTGACCGTCTTGATCGCGCTGGCCTATCGTTGGCTGCCCCGGGTCCTGCCTGGCCTCTGGGCGCGCCTCACAGCGTTGCCGGCCCTCGTCGCCGGCTTGTGGTGCCTGCGCGAACTGGTCGTCGGCACCTGGCCCTATGGCGGGTATCCCTGGGGCCGGGTGGGCATCACCCAGACAAACGGACCCTTTGCCGAGGCCGCGTCCTGGGTCGGCATCACGGGATTGTCTTTCCTCGTGGTGGTGTTCTGTGCCGCGCTGATCGAGTACGTGCGCGCCGGAAGGTTCCGAGACCTGCGCACCGCGGCACCCGCGGCTGTGGTCATCCTGTTGATCGCCGTCGCGCCACAGTTTCCGACTACAGACGCAGGGACCATGCGTGTTGGATCCGTCCAGGGCAACGGTCCCTCGGGCTATTTCGATCGCGCACCGGCGAACGCCGTACTCGCCGCGCAACTCGCCGCCACCCGGCCGCTCTACGGCCAAGAGATGGACGTGCTGTTGTGGCCCGAGGGTGGCGTGGATTCTGATCCGTTGAACAACTCGAGCACTGCGAGAACGCTCGACAACGTCTCCGAGGGTGTCGATGCCCCACTCATCGTGAACGCCGCCACCGAACGCGACGGACTGTTCTTCAACACGTCGATGCTGTGGAACGCGGGGGAGGGCGCGGTTGTCACGTACGACAAGAGGCACCCCGTACCCTTCGGCGAGTATGTGCCGGACCGCTGGTTCTACCGCCTCTTCGCGCCCGACCTGATCGACCTGATCCAGCGTGAGTACACACCGGGCACCGATGCGCCGCTGTTCGATGTCGGCGGAGTCGGTGTGGGCCTCGCAATCTGCTTCGACGTCATCTACGACGACGTCATCTGGAACGGAGCACGCGAGGGTGCTCAGGTGTATATGTTCCAGACGAACAACGCGGACTTCCGCGGGACGGACGAGAACGTACAACAGCTTGCGTTCGCCCGTATGCGTGCGATCGAAACAGGTCGGGCCGTTGTGAACCTATCTACCGTGGGCACGAGCCAGGTAATCGCTCCCGACGGCAGTGTGATCGACGGCCTTCCCGTGGACGAAGCCGGGTACATGCTCACCGAGGTTCCTCTGCGAACGGGGCTGACGCCGGCGGTGGTACTGGGCGACGCGGTGCCGATCGGGATCGCGACCGGCAGCCTGCTCTCGCTCGCCGTCCTGGGGCTGGCACTGAGAACGCGCAGACGCACGGTGTGACGGCTGAGGGCTAGACACGAATAAGGGACCGGATGCCGAAGCATCCGGTCCCTTATTCGGTGTCGTGTGGGCTACGCCCCGAGCAGCAGACTGTCGGGGTTCTGGCCGGCGCCGCGGCGTGCCCGCAGGTACGCGAGACGCTCTTCGAGGAGTTCCTCGAGCTCGGCGCGCGTGCGGCGCTCGAGCAGCATGTCCCAGTGCGTACGCGGGATCTTGTCGGCGCTGTGATCGATCGTCACAGCCTCGTTGTCGACGACCAGTGCAGCCTCGGCGCCGCACGTGCGGCACTCCCAGGCTTCCGGTGCCTCGGCGTCGGCCGCGAACACCAGCTTGGTCTGTCGTTCGCACACGGTACACGCGTACGTGTACTCCGTGCGCTCCATGAATACGACGCCCTCTTCGCTCTGTAGGCTCTGGGCGCCGAGACGCATGCCCCGTAGGCTGCGATCTGCCATCGTGTGGTCTCCTCGGCGTGTGTATGACGGAGTCGTATAACTCCTTCCTCCGGTATAACGCCATGACCTGGGTGCATCATCCGAACGGGCCGTCGAGGCGCGTCATTCTCAGTCAACGCACAGCGTGAAGGTCGGGAGTTTTCCGGATCAACCCCAGGCGTCGAGGGCGACATCGGCCCTGTCTGTGACGATCCCATCCACTCCCAGTTTCACGAGGCGGCGCATATCGGCTGGATCGTTCACGGTCCAGACGTGCACCTCTACGCCAGCCGCATGCGCCGCACGGACGAGACGCGGGGTGAGGACGCGGAAACGTCCATGGCGCTCGGGGATCTGGATCGCGTCCACTCCGACGAAGAGTCGGGCCGCAGCGCGCTCTGAGCCGAGTGCCACCGCGCCGAGAATGCGTGCGATCGTCGCAGCGCCGGCGGATGTCGCGGGACCCACTTCTCCGGCGCCAGAGCGGGCTGCGGCAAGCGCGGCAAGGCGCCGTCGATCCGAGAAACTCGTGAGCAGCACCCGCCCGCCGTGATCGGCGACCTCGCGTCCGACCGAAGCAGCCGCCGCCGCGGCCTTCACATCGAGGTTGAAGCGCAGAGTCGGAAACGCGTCGAGGGCCTGGCTCAGAGTCGCGAGCCCACCGCGCGTTGCCATCAGATCCGAGAGTTCACTCACCTCGACACTCGCGATCGGGCGGGGGTCGCCAGTGACACGTTTGAGGTCGTTGTCATGGAACAGAACGACGACGCCGTCGCGGGTGACGTGGCAATCCGATTCGACGTAGAGGGCGCCGGTCGCGTGCGCCTGCGAGAGCGCCGCGAATGAGTTCTCGACGATCCCGCCGCGCGCCATACGCGACGTGACGAACCCTCTATGAGCGAGCACGCGGGGCCGTCGTGCACCGGCGAACCAGGGATGGCTCACGGGGAAGGGCTTCAGGCGAGCGGAGGAACAGGACCGCCCGCGGCTGGGGGAGTGGGCCGCTCGGGTGTCGCCGGCTTCACACCGAAAGCGTTCGTGATACCGCTAAGTGCTGCGGTGAACTCGCTCGGAATGATCCAGAGCTTGTTCGACTCGCCCTCGCTAATCTTGGGCAGCGTCTGCAGGTATTGGTAGGCCAGGAGCTTCTCGTCCGCGTCGCCGACGTGAATGGCGTGGAAGACGGTCTGGATCGCCTGGGCCTCTCCCTCGGCGCGGAGCACGGCCGCGGCCTTGTCGCCCTCGGCACGGAGGATCTCAGCCTGGCGGGCGCCCTCGGCCGTCAAGATCGCCGACTGCTTCGTTCCCTCGGCAGTCAGGATGAGAGCACGTCGGTCACGCTCGGCTCGCATCTGCTTCTCCATCGAATCCTGGATGGAGGCGGGCGGGTCGATCGCCTTCAGCTCGACGCGACCGACGCGGATGCCCCACTTGCCGGTCGCCTCGTCCAGCACGATGCGCAGTTTCTGGTTGATCTCGTCGCGGCTCGTCAGCGCTTCTTCGAGGTTCAGGCCTCCGACGACATTACGAAGTGTTGTGGTCGTCAGCTGCTCGACGGCCCCGAGATAGTTGTTGATCTCGTATGTCGCGGCGCGCGGGTCCGTCACTTGGAAATAGATGACCGTGTCGATGGAGACAACGAGGTTGTCCTCGGTGATGACGGGCTGCGGGGGAAACGACACGACCTGCTCGCGCAGATCGATCAGCGGCCGAACGCGGTCGATGAACGGCACCAGCACGTTCAGTCCCGGCATCAGCGTGCGGCGGTAGCGTCCGAGCCGCTCGACGACCCCCGCAGAGGCCTGCGGAATGATGCGAATCGATCGAGCGATGACGACGACGACGAAGATGAAAACGACGAGCGCCAGTGCCCAGCCGATCGCTGTGGGGATGATGTCCTCGATCATGCGGGGAACTCCTCCTGGATTTCTTGCGGTGGTTCAACCGGTTGGACGACTGCGGTGGCCCCGTCGATCAGGGTGACGGTGACCGCGACGCCGGGAGTGATCTCGATGGCCGTCGCTGTGCGCGCCGTCCACGTTTCACCGTTCGCGAGGCGCACCTGTCCGCCCATCGGTCCGACCGTAGCGACGACGACGCCGAGCATGCCGCGGAGTGCATCGACATTGCTGAGGGCAGGATCCTCGCCGCGGCGGAGGCGTCGTAGGAGGGGTGGCCGGAGCACGAGAAGCAGAAGAGCCGCGACAGCCGCGGCGATGATGACCTGCAGCCAGAGTGGAGCACCCGCGAGGTCCGATGCCAGGCCCGCAAGCCCGCCGAGTCCGAGCATCAGGAAGGTCATTTCGAGCGTCAACGTCTCGATCGTGAAGAAGACGAGGATCAGAACGATCCATCCGATCCACGCGAACTGCTCGACGTTCTGGATGAGTTCCATGAGAGGCCTCCTCCTCACCGAACCTAGCACGCGGGTGGCGCGGAAAGGCCGGAGGATTTGCCGCAACGACAGGCCAGCGGCGCCCGCTTGGTAGGGTCGAGAACGTCTCACCCCGCCACCCCAGGAGTACGCATGTCACAGCCCCTCGCACCCGGTTCGCTCGTAGGAAAGCGGGTGCTCGTGACGGGCTCGTCCCGTGGAATCGGTGCCGATACGGTTCGGCATCTCGCCGAAGCGGGCGCGGACGTCGTCATCAACTTCCGCAACAAGGGGCCTCGCGCCGAGAAGCTGGCCGCTCAGGTCCGCGAGCTCGGTGTTCGCGCGCTCGTCATCGGTGCGGACCTCACCGACGCCGATTCGGTCGGCACGATGTACGCCGAGGTCGAGCGGGAGTTCGGTGGACTCGACATCCTGGTCCTGAACGCCTCGGGTGGCATGGAGAGCGGAAGGGGAGAGGACTATGCGCTCCTGCTGAACCGTGATGCCCAGGTCGGGGCGCTGCAGCGTGCCCTGCCGTTGCTCGACGCGGGTTCACGCGTCGTGTTCGTGACGAGCCACCAGGCCCACTTCATCCGAACGACTCCGACGATGCCCGAGTACGAACCCGTCGCTTTGTCGAAGCGCGCAGGCGAGGACGCCCTGCGTGAGCTGATCCCCGATCTGACGGAACGCGGGATCGAGTTCGTCGTCGTCTCGGGCGACATGATCGAGGGAACGATCACGGCAACCCTCCTCGAGCGGGCGAACCCCGGCGCCATTGCTTCACGGCGCGAGTCGGCCGGCAAGCTCTACAACGTCGGCGAGTTCGCCGCAGAGATCGCGCGAGCGGCGGTGGAACCGATTCCCGAGGACAACACACGCCTGGTGGGCGACACCACCGACTTCGGCTGAGCTGTCGTACGAAAAAGCGCGCATTCCCGGAGCCGGGGATGCGCGCTTTTCGCGTGTAGCGACCGGTCGACTAGAGCGGCTTGAAGCTGAAAGCGCGGACGATCTGGATGATGCCGAGCACGACCAGTGAGATACCGAGCATGAGCCACAAGATAGCGATGTAAAGCGGCGAGAACAGCAGCACGATACCCGCGACGATGCTCAAAAGTGCGAAGAAGATCGTCCATCCCTTCGAGGCAGAGCCGCCGAGTGTCGTAAGCGCGACGACGCCTTCGACAATCCACATGATGCCAACGAGAATCCCGAGGAACAACGCGAGCCAGCCCGTTGCGGCCGCGAGGTCGGTGAAGACGATGATTCCCGCGATTACATACAGGAGACCGAGAACGATGTGGCCAACACGCGCCCACCCGCCCATCGACTTGGCGAAAATACCTAGACCGGCATATACGAGACCAGCCACAACGGCGTATACCGCGATGATTGCTGTTACGAAAATGGCCGTGCCGCCGGGGCGAATCAGAATGAGGATACCCACGATGAGCGCGATGGCGCCGCTCAGTCCGAGGGCGGTGCGGATGCCGTTGACGGCAGCCTTTTCGACGGGAATGTTGGTGGACATGGGAGTGTCCTTTCTGAGAAATACCTGTGAGACACCAGGTTAGCGCCGTCGCGGCTTCATGCACAGATGGCCGCAGAGGCGTGTCGAGCGGGTCTAGGACAGCACGAGCGCGACGATCAACAGCACGGGGATGCATCCGACCGTGGTCAGAAAGATCGTGTCGCGGGCGATGCGTTCGCCTACGTCGTAACGCTGCGCGAAATTGAAGACATTCTGCGCGGTCGGGAGAGCGGCCAAAACAACAACGGCCAGAACCTGGTCGCGGGGGAGCGCGAAGACGAACTGCGCCAGCGACCACGCGACGAGCGGCATCGCGACGAGTTTGAGCCCGCTCGCCAACAGGATGTCGCGGCGTCGCCCTTTCGCCGCCAGCACGCGGGCCCCGGGAAGGGAGAGGCCGTACGAGATCAACAGGATGGGAACGCATGCGCCGGCGATCAGTGCGATCGGCTCCCACACGACGGGTGGCAACTGGATACCGGTGAGCGCGACGACGACGCCGAGCGCTGCGCCGATCAGCATCGGGTTGCGGGCTGTCTGCTTGATGATGCGACCGACGGACGGCGCCGACGTGCTGGTCGATGCGTCGAGAAGTACGAGAGCGATCGGCATGAAGACGAGCAACTGGGCGAGGATCACCGGTGCCGAGTATGCGGCGTTACCCATCAGGTAGAGGGCGATCGGGATTCCGATGTTGTTGGCGTTGACGTATCCCGAACCGAGCGCGCCGACGACGGTGTCGCCCAGCCCGCGTCGCCACAGGAGTCTGGCAAGAACCGCGTAGACCGCGAACATCGAGATTGCTGTCAGCGCCGAGACGGGCAGAAGCGCCGAGAATAGCGTCGGAATGTCCGCCTCGGCCAACACGACGAAGAGCAAGAATGGCGAGAGGACGAAGAAGGTCAGTCGCGAGAGGACAAAGTGTGCGTGCTCGCCGAGCAGTCCCTGCCGCCCGAGAACATAGCCGAGCGCGATTGCGAGTCCGACGACGGCGAACCCGGTGAGGATCCCGCTCACCGCGTGCAGCTTCCGCCGTGAATGCGCGGCGTGTGGGGGAGTGGCACGACTCGAGCGTAACGATGTGCGACGATCTGCTGTGTTACAGACGAGGCGTGATCGGATACGCTGTGGCTCGGACTTTGCCCCCAAAGGGGCACGATTTCGGAGCCCGATCGGGCGTGACGGGAGACTGACGTGGCGATCTTCTCGCGAGGATTCGGTGAGCGACGACGTGAGAGCGATCCGCGGCTCCCGCCGGGCCAGTACCTCACCGCCGACTTCCCCGTGCTGTCCGCGGGCCCGACGCCGCAGATCGACACGGGGGACTGGGCCTTCTCGATCGCTACCGAAAAGGGCGTCGTCACCGACTGGACGTGGGACGAGATCCACGCGCTTCCTATCGAGGATGTGCACACCGACATCCATTGCGTCACCCGCTGGTCGAAGCTGGAAACGACGTGGCGGGGCGTTTCGCTCGACACGCTCTTCGCCGGGCTCGATACGGCCGATGAGTACGTGATGGTGCACTCGTACGGCGGCTACACGACCAATCTCGCGCTCGAAGATCTGCTCGGCGGCAAGTCGTGGATCGCGTTCGAGTTCGACGGCGAACCGCTCGATCCCGAGCACGGCGGTCCCGCGCGGCTGCTCGTGCCGCACCTCTACTTCTGGAAGAGCGCTAAGTGGGTTCGAGGCATCACGCTGCAGGCTCACGACGACCCGGGATTCTGGGAGCAGAACGGATACCACACCCACGGTGACCCCTGGACTGAGGAACGGTATTGGTAGCGCCTCGTACCTGGGCTGTCGCGCAGGTCGCGGACGTCACGAAAGTAACCCCCAATGCACGGGTTCTGGGAATCGATGTGCCCGGATGGCCTGGCAATCTTCCCGGACAGCACGTCGACGTTCGCCTGACCGCGGAGGACGGCTACCAAGCGGTGCGGTCATATTCGCTCGGCTCGTCGGGCACGGGGGAGCGGATCGAGCTTGCGGTGGACGAGCACCCTGAGGGAGAGGTCTCGCCCTATCTCGTGCGCGACGCGCAACCGGGAGATCATCTCGAGATCCTCGGACCGCTGGGCGGCTATTTCGTCTGGCGGGACGAGGATGCGTCGGCCGTTCAACTGATCGCCGGGGGATCGGGAATCGTTCCGCTCCGTGCGATCGCGCGAGCTCGTGCCGCCGCGGGTACGGGTCAGCCGTTCCGACTGTTGTATTCGGTCAAGTCTCCCGAAGACGCGATATATCGCGATGACCTGATGATGCTGGGGGAGCAGGGGATCGAACTCACCTGGGCTTTCACGCAGCATGCTCCCGAGGGTTGGCCGGGCGTCGTCGGGCGGCTGAATGCTGAGACGATCGCCGCGGCTGTCTTTCCCGCGACGGATGCTCCCACGGTGTACGTATGCGGACCGACGGCGTTCGTCGAGGTTGTCTCGCGTCGACTCGTCGAGCTCGGCCACGATCCGGCACGCATCAAGACCGAAAGATTCGGGGGCGGATGATGGATCCACACAGGCGCGCGGCTCACGCGGACCACGTCGATGGCAACGTGCTGGCCGGCGCTCTGGGACGTCTGTTCGGTGGTGAGCCGACCGAGATGGTCGCCGTGTGCGCCTCGTGCGGTTCTGCTGCTCGAATTGCCGAGGCTTGGGTCGAAATCGACGACACCGCGGCGATTGTCCGCTGCCGATCGTGCACGAAGACCCTCGCCACCGTCATGTTCGCGGAGGATCCGCCACGTATGACCTTCTCTGCGCTCGCTGAGCTTCGCACGACCTGAGGTTCGCAGAGCGGCTGACTGGGCTCGTACTTCTCCGTGGTTGATCTCCGATAATGCACATTATGTCAGTTCACATTGGCGACCTGGGAATGTCACGCGCCACCCTGTACCGACGGCTCGCACAGCTCGAGGCCCACGAGTAGACAGATGGCCAGTTCACGGGCGTCAATCAGGCTGACACGCGCATCCGTAGATTCCGCAGAATCGTCTGTCAAAGCCCAGGTCAGCGCGTTGCGCTGGTGACATCTACTTTGGCACCGTGCAGTTTGTTTTCGCCCCTACTCAGCATGTCAGTATCCGCGTTGGTAATCCGGAAATGTGAGTGCGAAGACGAACAACATTCCGAGAACCACCACGGTCACGATCAGCGGTAGAGCAGACACCATGCGCTGGATCCAGGAGCGTGCGGAGCGCATTCGCCAACGCGACGCACGACACGCGCACGCAGCGCGAAGGACACGATCGTACCCAGCACGGCCGCGAGAAAGATCGGGACGACGAGCGAGATCCCCGGTAAGAGGTATCCGATTCCATCCGAACAAGCCCACGATCCGGTGCCTGCCTCTCCCCCGACGAGCAAATCACAGCCCTAGTGCAGGACGCTTTGCAGCAGGTGCATGAGTAGCGTCGCCGACAGGGTGGCAATCGTCGCACCCAGGCCGAGCGCTGTGATGGCCCGCATCGAGGGCAACTCGTATGGGTGCGTCATACTTGAACGCTACGCGCAGGGGAAGCTGCCGCTTAGAACTCTTCGAGATCCGTCCACTCCTGCTTCGAATCGACCGGCACAACCGCCGCCGTCGGGGTGTGCCAGCCGAACTGACGCAGACGAGTCGCCTCCGCAGTCATCCTGTCGACCAGCTCCTGATCGACCGGGTCTGGTTCGTCCGTGCGCACCTCGTGCGCGACCAGCTGGCTGGCGGGGCCGATGAGTAACTCGACTCGACCGTGTTCTCCATCTTCTTCCAACGTCGGCACCTCGACAGTGGCCGATGCAGCCACCTGCGACAAAGCCTGCGCGTAGTCCAACAGTGCGCGCGCGATCTCCGACCCGGTCACGATCGAATCTCCCGCGTAGTGGATTTTGTGCATCTTCTAGGTGTATCAATCGCCCGCAGGTGACCCCACCCCCTTTCATCGGGCGCCCATATCCGCTAAGCCGTACTGTGCAGTGTCGAAGTCGGTGTCGGTGCTGCCTCGTACATTTGCAAGATGACTCGGGTCGTCTACTACACAGCTGCCACGTTCGATGGGTTCATTGCGGACCGGTCCGACTCCCTCGACTGGCTGTTCGCCGTGCCGGATGCTGCCGAAGCGGAGGCCGGCATCGACTCGTTCATGGATCGAATCGGCGTACTCGTCGAAGGCTCAACGACCTATCAATGGGTGGTCGACCACGATCAACTGCTGGAGCATCCCGAGAAGTGGGTTCAGTTCTACGCGAACCGTCCGACGTTCGTCTTCACCAGCCGGACGCTGGCTGCCGTTCCGGGAGCAGACATTCGCTTCCGGTCGGGTGACGTCGTCGACGCCTGGGCCGAGATTGTCGCGGCAGCCGACGAGAAGGATGTCTGGGTCGTCGGGGGCGGTGACCTCGCCGGGCAGTTCGCCGATGCGGAGCTCCTCGACGAGATCGTGCTGAGCGTCGCCCCGGTCGCGTTGGGATCGGGGCGGGCGCTTCTCCCCCGGCGGCTGGAATCGAACTGTCTGACGCTCGAGGGAGTGCGCCGGGTCGGGCAGTTCGCCGAGTTGACCTACTCTGTGGATAACTCCCAGCGCTGATCTGCAGCGCGCGCTAGCGTGTGGGCGTGCAGCGGCCCGTCAGGATCCTCGTCGTCGCGGCTCTCGCCGCCCTGCTGGCGGGGTGCGCGGCCGATCCGGTCGCCAAGCCCACGCCCACCCCGACGTTCGGTTCGGAGGCCGAGGCATTCGCGGCCGCGGAAGCTACCTATCGAGCTTATGTCGATGCGCTGAACCAGGTGGACCTCGCGGACCCCGAGACTTTCGAGGCTGTGTATGCCTGGACGACAGGTGAGCTGAATGCGGGCGAGCGACAGCTCTTTACTCGGATGCATGCTGATGGGGAGTCTGTGACCGGCGCATCTTCAGTTCAGTTATTCTCGCCGACGAGTTTTGACAAGACTGACTTGTCCGTGACGGCTGACGTGTGTCTTGATGTCTCAGGTGTCGACGTCATCGATCAAAGGGGCGTCTCGGTTGTGGCACCGGACCGTGTGGATATTCAGTCGATGCGCGTCAAATTTCGTCCCAGTGCTGATGATCACCTGCTCGTAATGGAAAGCGTCAGCGGCCGAGACGACGGTCCGGCATGCTGACAGCACCGCTCGTGCTCCTGCTCTCAATAGGGCTCTCGTCTCCGGGCGCAGCACCGGCCGAAGCTTCGCAGTGCTTGGGTGGAAGCTGGAGCGGCACTTGCAGCGCCACCACGGACGGAAGCCAGGTCGACGTCGGTGCCGGGACCACCACTCCGGGCAACTCCGGCTCGTCGAACGGCCAGGGCGGGTCCGGCGGCGGCAACGGCGGCGGCGGGTCCGGCACCGCTCCCCCGGCATCTGAGGAGGAATGTGACTCGGCTCTCTGCCGGCCGCTCTACAGCGTCGTGACGCTCCCCGATGTGACCGCCGAAGATCTGCGCTCATTCATTCCTGCTCTGCCGACCGTGACGGGCGAGCCATTGGGTCTCGGTGTGGTGGGGATGCCGACGAATCTGCTGGCAGCATCATCCGTTCAACTCCAGAGCGGGCCGCTCTTGGGTTACGACGTCACCGTCCGGTTCACGCCAACGGGATTCCGCTTCGATCACGGCGACGGCACGAGCCGCACGACAACGACGGGTGGATCGAGCTGGGCCCGCCTCGGAGTTCCCGACTACACCGCCACCCCGACCAGTCACGTTTACGGCACCCCGGGGTCGTATCGCGCCGGAGTACGCGTCGTGTACACCGCGGCCGTCAATTTCGGCACGGGGACGTGGCGGCCGGTCACTGGCGCTGTCATGTCCGCTGCGGCGTTCTACGATGTGCGAGTCGTCGAGGTGCGCACCGGTCTCGTCCAGCGAACCTGCGCCGAAGACCCCTCGGGTCCGGGGTGCTGACGCCGCGGGAGAAGCATCCGAAACGCGCACCCGAACGCGCGCCGACGCGGGCTTAGGAGAGCGGGGGGATCGTTACCCACACGGGGTACTTCGCGACGCGACCATCGCCCGACGAGGTGCGGGTGATGCGTCGGCGCATCCACGGACCGACATGCGTGCGGTAGTAGGCCAACCCCTTCGGTCCACCCGCTGCGAGTGACGGCAGCTCCCACCACTCCGGTGGCGGGGTGAACCCGAGCGCATCCAGCACTCGGGCGGCGACGCGGTGATGGCCGCGCGCATTCATGTGCAGACGGTCCTCAGACCAGAACGGCGGCGTCGCCAACTCGGCATCGGGCCAGTTGAGCGCGCGGACGACGTCGGTCCGCCCCGCGGCCCGACCGAGCACGGCACGAGACAGGGCATCGCCGCGGCGTCGGATCATGCGGCCGAGCGGGAGCTGCTGCGACGGGTCGGCGCCCGAGAGCAAGAGCAGGGTGACGCCTTCTTCGTCGCAGCGGCGCAGCACCTCGGCGAATGCATCCGCGAGGCTGTCGATGTCCGCTCGGGGCCTCAGCATGTCGTTACCGCCGCCGTTGAACGACAGGTGCGTCGGCTTCAACGCCAGCGCGGGCTCAAGCTGCTCGCGGACGATCGGCCAGATCAACTTGCCGCGAATAGCGAAGTTCGCGTACTCGATGGGCTGAGCGGTCGCATTTGCCCAGCCCTGTGCGACAAGGTCCGCCCAACCACGGCTGGTGCCATCGGGGAGCTCGTCGCCGACGCCCTCGGTAAATGAGTCGCCGATAGCGACGTAACGGACGGATGGCACCCGACAAGCCTAAGCGTCGCCGAGCCGGACCGGCATGCGTTCGGTTGGGCGGTCGGTGCCCTGCCGGGCGCGCATTCGGTTGCTCGGCGAACATCTCGAAGGAGTCACCCGTCGCCAGGCCACGAAAACAGGCTCACGACGCGTGATTCCTGAAGTCTCTCCTTCAAGATGTCCGCCGACACTTTCATAACGTCAGCTGGCGACCGTGCCCGGATCCTCGGCCAGCAGCTCATGCACGCGCGGGATGACCCGCGTGCCGTACAACTCGATGCTCTTCATGAGCTTGTCGTGCGACAGCGAGCCCGAGGCGTACTTCAGGTCGAAGCGCGAGATGCCGAGTGTTCGCACGGTCTGCGCGATCTTCTGAGCCACGGTCTCGGGCGATCCCGCGTACGTCGCACCCTCGGGCCCGACGTCGTGCTGGAAGCGCATCCGGTTGTAGGGGGGCCACCCGCGCTCGCGACCGATCGTGTTGTTCAGCTCTTCGAAGCCCGGATAGGCCTCTTCCCAAGCCTGCTGATCGGTCTCGGCGATGTGGCCGGGCGAGTGGACGCCGACGGGCAGCATCTCTGTCCCGAGCGCGGTGAGCGAGCGGTGGTACAGGTCGACGAACGGACGGAACCGATCGGCCGGTCCTCCGATGATCGCCAGCATCAGGCCCAACCCGTGCCGCGCGGCCCGCACGACCGACTCCGGGCTACCGCCCACCCCGATCCATGCCTTCAGCCCGTTCTCGGTCTTGGGAAAGACGTCGGCGTTGTCGAGCGGTGCACGTGTCGTGCCCTGCCAGGTGACCGGCTTCTCTTTCAGCAGCTCGGTGACCAGCCCGAGCTTCTCTTCGAACAACACCTCGTAGTCGCTGAGCTCGTAGCCGAACAGCGGGAACGACTCGATGAACGAACCACGCCCCAGGATGATCTCGGCGCGGCCCCGCGAAATCGCGTCCAGCGTAGCGAACCGCTCATACAGCCGCACGGGATCGTCGCTGGAGAGCACGGTCACTGCCGTGCCGAGCCGAATGTTCTCGGTGCGGGCCGCAATCGCCGAGAGGACGATCTCGGGACTCGTGATCGCGAAGTCGCGTCGGTGATGCTCCCCCAGGCCGATGAACGAAACGCCGACCTGGTCGGCCAGCACCGCCTCGTCGACGACGTCACGGATGGTTTGAGCATCGCTGACCAGAGAGCCGTCGGAGCCGCGGGTGATGTCGCCGAAGGTATCGAGACCGAGTTCGAGAGTCATAGGCACGCCTTTCTATTCACGTGTATGTAACAGGATGCCTCACTCGACCATTCCCGTTCGACCCAACGCACTCTGTCTCCGGTTCGGACCCGGGCATCGGGTCAGCCGCGCAGCAGGGCCGTGCGGAGGGTGTCCAGGCCGACGCCTCCCATGTCGAGCGCGCGCTTGTGGAACTCCTTGATCGAGAAGTCCGCGCCCCGGGACTCGGCGTAAGCGTCGCGCACCTGCTCCCAGATGCGCTGACCGAGCTTGTACGAGGGTGCCTGTCCCGGCCATCCGAGGTAGCGGTTGACCTCGAAACGCACAAATTCGTCCGGCATGTTGACGTTCCGGCCCATGAAGGCGAGTGCGTACTCGGCATCCCAGATGCCTTCGCCATCCGGACGCTGCTTGCCGAGGTGCACGCCGATATCGAGGACGACCCGGGCCGCGCGCATCCGCTGTCCGTCGAGCATGCCCAGCCGATCGGCGGGGTCGTCGAGATACCCGAGGTCCTGCATCAAGCGTTCCGCGTAGAGGGCCCACCCCTCGGCGTGCCCAGATGTGCCGGCGAGCAGGCGCCGCCACGAGTTCAACTGAGCCCGGTTGTAGACGGCCTGCCCGATCTGCAGGTGATGTCCGGGGATCCCCTCGTGATAGACGGTCGTGAGTTCGCGCCAGGTGTCGAACTCGGTGACGCCTTCCGGCACCGACCACCACATGCGGCCGGGGCGGGAAAAATCGTCCGTCGGGCCCGTGTAGTAGATGCCACCCTCTTGCGTGGGAGCGATCATGCACTCGAGCGTGCGGATCTGTTCGGGAATGTCGAAGTGGGTCGCGCCCAGCTCGGCAACAGCCCGATCGCTCGTTGCCTGCATCCATTCCTGCAGTGCCTGAGTTCCATGGAGTTTTCGTGACGGGTCCTTCTCGAGCAGGGCGACGGCCTCTTCCACGCTCGCTCCGGGGCTGATCTCGTTCGCGATGGATTCTTGCTCGGCGACCATGCGCGCGAGCTCTTCCGTGCCCCACTCGTAGGTCTCGTCGAGGTCGATGGAGGCACCCAGAAAACGACGCGAGTGCAGGGCGTAGACCTCGCGCCCCACAGCGTCTGCCTCACCCGCGGCGGGCGCGAGTTCTGCGCGCATGAACTCCGCGAGCTGGTCGTAGGCGACCCGAGCGGCTCCCGACTGGTTGGCGAGCTCGCGGGCCAGAGATGCCGGCAGCTGTCCATCTGCGGGGGCGGCTTCGCTGGCGAACTCGGCGAAGAAGCCGTTGTCGGCGGTGTAGCGGCTGATCTGCGTGAGCACCTCGACGACCTGTCGCCGTGCGGGCACGATGCGCTGGCGAATACCTTCACGAAGCGACTCGGTGTAGCCCTCCACGGCGCCCTTGACGGCGCCCAGCCTGCGAGCTATGACTTCCCAATCCTCGGGGGAAGACGTGGGCATCAGGTCGAAGACTTCGCGGATCTCTTGCGCCGGGGAAGCGATCACGTTGAGGTCGCGCAGGTTCCAGCGGATGTCGTGCAGCTCGAGCGCCAGGCGAAGCTCACTCAAGAGGTCCGTGCGGGTGATGTCGTCGATCGGGTCCGTCGGTGTTGCGGAATCCAGCGCCGAGAGCGTGCGGCGCGCCTCGTCGGCGAACCGCGCATGCCCCGCGGGCGAGAAGTCGTCGAAGCGGTCGGCGTGCTCCATCCGACCGATGTAGGTACCGAGCGTGGGCGAGAGGTCAGCGAGGGTGTCGACCCAGGTTTCGGCGATCGCGTCGATCTGCGTGGGCGTGCGAGTTGCTTCGGTCATCCTTCGAGCCTAGTGAGCGGCCTCGTTCCAGTCGGAACCGCGACCGATCTGCACATCCAGGGGCACCGAAAGCTTCGCGGCACCACCCATGCGGGTGCGGACGATCTGCTCGGTGGCGTCCCACTCGCCCGGCGCCACTTCGAGCACGAGTTCGTCGTGGATCTGCATCAAGACACGCGATCCCAGTCCCTGCTCGCGCAGCGCGGCGTGGATGTCGAGCACCGCAATCTTCATGATGTCGGCGGCGCTGCCCTGGATGGGGGCGTTCAACGCCGCGCGCTCCGCGTTCTCGCGCAGGACGCGGTTGGGACTCGCCAGGTCGGGGAACGGACGGCGGCGCCCGAAGATCGTCGTGGTGTATCCGTCGATCTTCGCCTGTTCGACCGAGGCGCGCAGGTAGTCTCGCACCGCCCCGAATCGCGCGAAGTACTCCATCATGAGCTGCTTCGCCTCGGATTGTTCGATGCGGAGCTGCTTCGACAGCCCGAACGCCGACAGCCCGTAGACGAGGCCATAGGACATCGCCTTGACCTTGGTACGCATCGCCGAGCTGACCTCGGCCGGCTCGACGCCGAAGACACGCGCGCCGACGAATCTGTGCAGGTCTTCGCCCGAGTTGAATGCCTCGATCAGACCCGGGTCCTCGGACAGGTGCGCCATGATGCGCATCTCGATCTGCGAGTAGTCAGCCGTGAGGAGGGCCTCGTAGCCCGGACCGACCTCGAAGGCGCTGCGGATGCGACGCGACTCCTCGGTGCGGACCGGGATATTTTGCAGGTTCGGGTCCGTGCTCGAGAGGCGACCCGTCTGGCTGCCTGTCTGCAGATAGGTCGTGTGGATGCGCCCGTCGTCCGCGATCGCCGTGTCGAGCGACTCGATGATCTGCCGCAGCTTGGTCGCTTCGCGGTGCTGCAGAAGAAGATTCAGGAACGGGTGGGGTGCCGTCTCTTGCAGGTCGGCAAGCACCGCGGCATCCGTGGAGTATCCCGTCTTCGTCTTGCGCGTCTTCGGCAGGGCGAGCTCTTCGAAGAGCACCTCTTGGAGCTGTTTGGGCGACCCGAGGTTGACCTCACGACCGATGGTTGCGTACGCCTCCTGAGCGATCCCCTCGGCACGAGCGCCGAGTTCCGCCGAGAACTCCGACAGCTTGGTGTGTGAGACCGCGACACCCGCGAGTTCGAGATCGGCCAGCGCCGTGAGGGTCGGCAGTTCGATGTCATCCAGAACCGCGCGAACCGGCTCGGGCATGTCGTCGACGAGAGCGTCCGCGACGCGCAGTGTGTACCAGGCGAGCTGCGCCGGGGTCGCACCCTCTGTCTCGGGAACGAGCTGGGTCGGATCGGACTCCGGGAGCTTCTCGTCGAGGTACCGGTCGACGAGGTCGGCGAGCGTCTTGTCGGGGAAGCTCGGGCGCAGCAGCCAACCCGCGAGCAGCGTGTCGAACGCGAGCCCGCCGAGGGAGTGCCCCGCACGGCGAAGCGCCTTGACCTGCGGCTTGGCGTCGTTGGTCACCTTGGGTGCGGACCCGGCGAACCACTCTCCCAAGGCATCCCAGCCGGGAGCATCCGCCGTCCATGTCAACTCGAGGGCCTCGTCGCTCGTTGCGAGTCCCACCCGGTGCGGCATCCCCGACTGCAGTGTGACGGTGACGCCGACGGATACCTCGGGCGCAAGTGCGTTGGCCCAGTCCGCTGCCTCAGCGGCCGTGACTTCGCGTACCGTCGGGGCGGCGATGCCCGGCTCACGTGCGGCGGCGGCCGCGGTCTCTTCGGCATCCATGCCGACCGCCTCGAAAACGCGTGGAAGCAGCGTGCGGAACTCGAGGCGGGCGAAGATGTCGCGAACGGCCTGTGCATCCATCGGCTGCATCGCGAGATCTGCCGGGCCGAGCGGAAGCTCGAGATCGCGGACAAGGCGGTTGAGCGTGCGGTTGCGGCGGACGGCGTCGATGTGCTCGCGCAGGTTGTTGCCGACCACGCCCCCGACCTTGTCGGCGTTGCTCAAGAGTTCGTCGAGCGAACCGAACTGGTTCAGCCACTTCACCGCGGTCTTCTCGCCGACCTTCGGCACGCCGGGCAGGTTGTCGCTCGTCTCTCCGACGAGGGCGGCAATGTCCGGATACTGCTCCGGACGGACACCGTAGCGCTCGACCACCGCTGCGGTGTCGTAGCGCTTGAGTTGAGAAACGCCCTGAACCGACGGGTACAGGAGCGTGACGTCATCCGTCACCAGCTGGATCGAATCCCGGTCGCCGGAGACGACCAACACGTCGAACCCCTGCGCAGCACCCTGGGTGGAAAGGGTTGCGAGAACGTCGTCTGCCTCGTAATCCTCTTTTGTCACGATCCGGATGCCCATGGCTTCGAGGGCGTCGCGCAGCAACGGGATCTGGCCCGAGAACTCCGGAGGCGTCTCTGACCGATTGGCCTTGTACTCCGCGTACTCGCGGGTACGGAACGAGGAACGCGACAGATCGAAAGCGACGGCGATGTGCGTCGGTTTGTGGTCTTTGATCAGGTTCACGAACATCGACAGGAAGCCGTAGATGGCGTTCGTGTGCTGATGATCTTTGGTGGTGAAATTGTCGACCGGGAGCGCGTAGAACGCGCGGAAAGCCAGCGAATGGCCGTCGACGATCATGAGAGTAGGCTTTTCGGAGTCCGGCACCCCCACAGCCTAGCCACCGGTTCGGACAGTCCCCACGGGCGCGACGTGCCCTCGCTCTTGAAGGAGGGCTCATGCCCGATGCTCCTGCCGTGGACCCGCTCGAATGGGTCAACCGACGTGGATTCGGCGCCCTCGGCGACAAGATGGGGTTCGCCTGGGTCGAGTTCTCGCGGGAACGCGCCATCGCCACGATGCCCGTCGAGGGCAACACTCAGCCCGTCGGCCTCCTGCACGGCGGAGCGTATGTCGTACTCGGCGAATCCCTCGGCTCGATGCACGCCAACCTACTGGCCGGACCCGGTCGCTTGGCCGTCGGAGTCGACATCAACGCGACCCACACCCGGTCGGCCACGCAGGGCCTCGTCACAGGAACCTGCACGCCCATCCACGTCGGGCGCAGCATCACCGTCCACGAGATCGTCGTGACGGATGATCAGGGTCGCCGTGTGTCGACGATCCGCATCACGAACCTCATCAAGGACATGCACGCGTCCTGAGGCTCAGGTGGTCCCTTCGACAGGCTCAGGGACCGTTTCGCGTCGCTCGTCCGTGCGGCGGACTAAGCCTTCTTCGACGCCAGCTGCTCGATGATCGCCTTCGCGACGTCCTGCATCGTCAGACGGCGATCCATCGACGCCTTCTGAATCCAGCGGAACGCCTCGGGCTCCGACAGCCCCATCTTCTCGTTGAGCAGGCCCTTGGCGCGGTCGACGAGCTTGCGGGTCTCGAAGCGCTCGACCATGTCGGCAACCTCGGCCTCGAGCGTGATGATCTGCTGGTACCGGCTGAGCGCGATCTCGATCGCCGGGAGGAGATCGTTCGGCGTGAACGGCTTGACGACGTACGCCAGGGCGCCGGCCTCGCTCGCACGCTCCACGAGCTCTTTCTGGCTGAACGCCGTCAGCAGCACGACGGGCGCCACGTGGTTCTTGTTCAGCTTCTCGGCCGCGCTGATGCCATCCATGATGGGCATCTTGACATCCATGATCACCAGATCCGGACGCAGTTCGGTGGCGAGCTGAACGGCGGTCTCGCCGTCCCCCGCCTCCCCGACGACGTCGTATCCGTTATCACGGAGGATCTCGACGATGTCGAGTCGGATGAGCGACTCGTCCTCCGCGACGACGACGCGCCTCGGGGTCGAGGGCGTGGGCGTTGCGTTCTGGTCTAGCTCGGTCACGTTTGAATCCTACGGTATGGTCATTCTCGGACGTGCGGGCCGGTGTGGCGGAATGGCAGACGCGACCGACTCAAAATCGGTTGCCCGTGAGGGCGTGTGGGTTCGAGTCCCACCACCGGTACTTTTATCGGCCGCCCCGCCCGTCCCCCGGCTACTCCCGGGTCTGATAGATCGGGGCGGCGCCGTGGACGGCGTCTCCGACCTTGTGGACACGGATGTCGTTGGTCGAGCCGACGATTCCGGGAGGGGATCCCGAGATCACGACGACCTTGTCGCCGACGGATGCCAGGTCGTTCGAGAGCAGGTAGTCGTCGACCTGAATGAACATGCGGTCCGTGTGGGCGACGTGCTCGACAAGGGTCGAGCGGATGCCCCAGGTCAGCGCCATACGACGCCGGATGGCCGGTTCAGGCGTGAACGCGAGCATGGGGATGTTCGGACGCAGACGCGACATACGACGCGCCGAGTCGCCCGATTCCGTGAAGATGCAGAGGTACTTGGCCTCGACGAAGTCGGCGACCTCGATGGCCGCGAGGGTGATCGCGCCACCCTGTGTGCGCGGCTTGTTCGTGAGCTTGGCGATGCGGTCCAGACCGTGCTCTTCGGTCGATGCGACGATACGTGCCATCGTTTCGACGACGACCACGGGGTACTCCCCCACACTCGTCTCGCCCGACAGCATGACGGCGTCGGCACCGTCGAGGACGGCGTTCGCGACATCGGATGTCTCGGCGCGGGTGGGCACGGGGCTGTTGATCATCGACTCGAGCATCTGCGTCGCGACGATGACCGGCTTGGCCATCCGGCGAGCGATCTCGACGGCGCGCTTCTGAACGATCGGCACGGCCTCCAGCGGCAGCTCGACACCCAGGTCGCCACGGGCGACCATGATGCCGTCGAACGCGTCGACGATCTCTTCGAGGTGATCGACGGCCTGCGGCTTCTCGATCTTGGCGATGATCGGGACGTGACGTCCCTCTTCGGCCATGATGACGTGCGCGCGCTGGACATCCTTCGCGTCACGGACGAACGACAGGGCGATCAGGTCCGCGCCGATGCGCAGGCCCCAACGCAGGTCCGCCTCGTCCTTTTCGGACAGGGCTGGGACGTTGACAGCAACGCCGGGCAGGTTGATGCCCTTGTTGTTCGACACGGGACCCGCGACGATGACCTTGGTCGTGACGACGGTATCGGTCTTCTCGACGACCTCGACCTTCACCTTGCCATCGTCGATCAGAAGGAAGTCACCGGGGTTGACGTCCTGCGGCAGGCCCTTGAACGTCGTCGACACGAGCTCTTTCGTGCCGGGGATGTCTTCGATCGTGATCTTGAAGATGTCGCCCACAGCGAGATCGTGGGGGCCGTCGGCGAACTTGCCGAGACGGATCTTCGGGCCCTGCAGATCGACCAGGATCGCCACGGGGCGTCCGGCATCCTCTGCCGCCTTACGCACGTTCGCGAAGTTGGTCTCGTGGACGGCATAGTCGCCGTGGCTGAGGTTCATGCGGGCGACATCCACGCCCGCATCGATGATCGCTCGCACCGACTCATAGGTCGAGGTGGCGGGGCCGAGGGTGGCGACGATCTTGGCACGTCTCATCGTGTGATGCTCCGGTGGGGTTCGGGGTTTGGTCTAGATGGGACCGGTAACAAAGTCCGAGGGTCAGCCTACGCGGGCTGCAGTCCGATCGCGATGTCGGTGGGATGCACGGGGAACGGCAGTTCGGTTGACCCCATCAGGTAGGCGTCCACACGTGCGGCCGCGGCGCGGCCCTCCGCGATTGCCCAGACGATCAGGGACTGGCCCCGGCCCGCGTCGCCGGCGACGAAAACGCCCGGTGCGGTCGTCTGGTAGTCGCCGTCGCGTTCGACGTTGCCGCGGTTGGTGAAGCGCGCGCCCAGCTGGTCGGCGAGATCGTTCTGTTCGGGACCCGTGAAGCCGAGGGCGATCAGAACCAGGTCCGCCGGGATCTCGCGCTCCGTACCGCTCTTGGGCACGCGACGTCCGTCGACGTACTCGGTCTCGGCAACGCGCAATGCGCGCACCTCGCCGGCGTCGTTCGAGAGGAACTCGACGGTCGACGCCAGGAACATGCGCTCACCGCCCTCTTCGTGGGCAGACGAAACCTCGAACAGCGTCGGCATCATCGGCCACGGCTGGTCTTCGGTTCGTGCCGTGGGCGGCTGGATGCCGATCGCGAGGTTCGTGACGCTGAGCGCCCCCTGACGGTGAGCCGTGCCGATGCAGTCGGCACCGGTGTCGCCGCCGCCGATGACGATGACGTGCTTGCCCTCGGCCGAGATCTGGTGCGGCACCGAGTCGCCTGCGACAACCCGATTCGACTCGATCAGGTACTCCATGGCGAAGTGGATGCCCGCGTGGTCACGGCCCGGGATCGCCAGGTCGCGCGGCACGGTCGAGCCGGTCGCGACCACGACGGCGTCGTAGCGCGCGCGCAGGTCGTCCCACGAGATGTCGATGCCGATCTCGACGCCCGCACGGAAGCGGGTGCCCTCATCCTGCATCTGACGGAGGCGCATCTCGATGTGACGCTTCTCCATTTTGAAGTCGGGGATGCCGTAGCGCAGCAGACCGCCGATGCGGTCATCCCGCTCATAGACGGCGACGGTGTGACCGGCGCGCGTGAGCTGCTGAGCTGCCGCGAGGCCCGCAGGCCCGGAACCCACGACAGCGACCGTCTTGCCGGTCAGGCGTCCGGGGGGCTCGGGCTCGACCCATCCGTTCGAGAAGGCCTGATCGATGATGCCGACCTCGACCTGCTTGATGGTCACCGCGGGCTGGTTGATACCCAAAACGCAGGCGCTCTCACAGGGAGCGGGACACAGGCGACCCGTGAACTCGGGGAAGTTGTTGGTCGCATGCAGACGCTCGATCGCGTCGCGGCCCTCGCCGCGCCACAGCAGGTCGTTCCACTCGGGGATCAGGTTGCCGAGGGGGCAGCCCTTGTGGCAGAACGGAATGCCGCAGTCCATGCAACGCCCGGCTTGGCGACGCAGTACGGCCTTGTCACCCGGCTCGTACACCTCTTTCCAGTCCATGATGCGCACGGGCACGGGACGACGGGGCGCGAGTTCGCGCTCCGTGACTTTGAGGAAACCCTTCGGGTCAGCCACCGGTCACCTCCAGGATGCGAGTCCAGACAACATCGCCGTCGGGGTCGAGCCCCTCGGCAACCGCCGCCTGTCGGGTCTCGAGCACCGCCGCGTAGTCGCGCGGCAGAACCCGCGTGAAGCGCGTGACGGCCTCGTCGAAGTTGTCTAGCAGGTCGGCCGCGAGGGACGATCCCGTCTCGGCCACGTGCAATTTCAGCAGGTCGCGCAGGATCTCGACATCGCCCGAGCCCAGCTCGAGCAGTTCGAGTTCACCCGACGCGAGCGCCTCGCGGTTCACGAGGGTGCGGTCGAGGTCGTAGACATAGGCGGTTCCGCCCGACATCCCGGCGCCGAGGTTGCGTCCCGTCGATCCGAGGATCACGGCGAGCCCACCCGTCATGTATTCCAGCGCGTGATCTCCCACGCCCTCGACGACCGCGGTCGCGCCCGAGTTGCGGACGAAGAACCGTTCGCCCACGACGCCGCGCAGGAACATGCTGCCCTGCGTCGCGCCGTAGCCGATGACGTTTCCGGCGATGACGTTCTGCGAGGCATCGAAGGATGCTCCGCGCGGCGGACGGATGACGATCTGCCCGCCCGAGAGGCCCTTGCCGACGTAGTCGTTCGAGTCGCCCTCGAGGCGCAGCGTGATGCCCGCGGGCATGAATGCGCCGAAGGACTGACCGGCCGAGCCACGCAGATTGACGACGATCGACCCGGACGGAAGTCCGTTCTCACCGCGCGCCAACGTCACGCGGTTGCCGAGCATCGTTCCGACGGCGCGCGCGGTGTTACGGATCGGCAGGTCGATCACGACCTGACCGCCGTGCACGATGACATCCTGCGCTCGCTCGATCAGCTGCACATCGAAGTGCTCGTCAAGTTCGTGCTCCTGTTCGCGAGCATTGCGGCGCGGCTCGTCCTCAGCAAACGGCGGGCCCACGAGGATCGGCGAGAGATCCAGTCCGCTCGCCTTCCAGTGCTCCACGGCGCCGTCGACATCCAGCAACTCCTGGTGTCCGATCGCCTCGTCGATCGACCGGAAGCCCAGGTCGGCGAGTAGTTCGCGCACTTCTTCGGCAATGAACTCCATGAAGTTCACGACGAACTCCGGCTTGCCCGTGAATCGGGCGCGCAGAACGGGGTTCTGCGTCGCCACCCCGACCGGACAGGTGTCGAGGTGACACACGCGCATCATGACGCAGCCCTCGACCACCAGCGCGGCCGTGGCGAAGCCGAATTCCTCGGCGCCGAGAAGCGCGCCGATGATGACGTCGCGTCCGGTCTTGAGCTGTCCGTCGACCTGAACGACAACGCGGTCTCGCATGCCGTTCAGCATCAGCGTCTGCTGCGTCTCGGCGAGCCCGAGTTCCCACGGCGTTCCAGCGTGCTTCAGCGAGTTGAGCGGGCTGGCGCCCGTTCCCCCGTCGTGACCGGACACCAGGATGACGTCGGACAGCGCCTTCGCGACGCCCGCCGCGACCGCACCGATGCCCGACTGGCTGACGAGCTTGGTGTGGATGCGCGCCTTCGGGTTCGCGCGCTTGAGGTCGAAGATCAACTGCTTGAGGTCTTCGATCGAATAGATGTCGTGGTGCGGCGGGGGCGAGATGAGACCCACGCCCGCGGTTGCGTGGCGTGTGCGTGCGATCCACGGGTACACCTTCGTCGGCGGCAACTGGCCACCCTCACCGGGCTTGGCGCCCTGGGCCAGCTTGATCTGGATGTCCTCGGCGTGCGTGAGGTACATGCTCGTGACGCCGAAGCGGCCCGACGCGACCTGCTTGATGGCACTGCGCCGCTCCGGGTCGAGCAGGCGGTCGAGGTCCTCGCCGCCCTCCCCCGTGTTCGATCGTCCGCCGATGCGGTTCATCGCGATCGCCAGCGTCTCGTGCGCTTCCTTGGAGATCGAGCCGTAGCTCATCGCGCCGGTCTGGAAACGCTTCATGATCGACGAGATCGGCTCGACCTCGTCGATCGGAACGGCCGGGCGCACGCCCTTGCGCAGACGGAACATGCCGCGCAGCGTCTTCAGTTCCGAAGCCTGATCGTCGACGAGCTTCGTGTACTCGCGGAACAGGTCGTAACGGCGCGAACGGGTCGCGTGCTGCAGCTTGAAGACGGTGTCGGGGTTGAAGAGGTGCGGCGAGCCATCCCGCCGCCACTGGTATTCCCCACCCGTCCAGAGGCGTTCGTGCGCGTGCACCGCGGCGTCCTCGGGATACGCGTACGCGTGCCGGGAGGCATTCTCCGTCGCGATGACATCGATTCCGACACCGCCGAGCTTCGTTTCGGTGCCCGTGAAGTAGGCGTCGACGAAGGACTGCGAGAGACCGACCGCCTCGAAGACCTGCGCACCGGCGTACGACGAAACCGTCGAGATGCCCATCTTCGACATGATCTTCAGCACGCCCTTGCCGAGCGCGTAGATCAGGTTCTTGACGGCCTTCTCGGGCGTGATGTTCGAGATGAACCCGGCGCGAACCAGGTACTCGACGGTCTCCATGGCGAGGTACGGGTTGACGGCGGATGCGCCGTACCCGATCAGCGTCGCGACGTGATGAACCTCGCGCACATCGCCCGCCTCGACGACCAGCCCGACCTTCATGCGCGTCTCTTTGCGGATGAGGTGGTGGTGGATCGCGGCGACCATGAGCAGCGACGGGATCGGCGCGAGGTCTTTGTTGGAGTCGCGGTCGGACAGCACGATGAACTCCGCGCCATCCTCGATCGCCTGGTCGACCTCGGTGCACATCTGCATGATGCGCTTTTCGAGGCCCTTGCGTCCGGCCTCGACGCGGTAAAGCCCGCGGATCGTGACGGACGAGCGGCCCGGCAGTGCGGTGTCGACGTGCTGGATCTTCGCCAGCTCGTCGTTGTCGATCACGGGGAAGTCGAGGGTGACGGTGCGCGCGTGGTCGGCGCCCCACGACAGCAGGTTCGGCTCGGGGCCGAGACCGATGCGCAGACTCGTGACGACCTCTTCACGAATCGAGTCGAGCGGCGGGTTCGTGACCTGCGCGAACTGCTGGACGAAGTAGTCGAAGAGCAGGCGCGGGCGCTCGCTCAGCACGGCGATCGGCGTGTCGGATCCCATCGCGCCGAGCGGCTCGGCGCCATTTTGACCCATCGGGGTCAGCAGGATCCGGACCTCTTCTTCGGTGTAGCCGAAGGTGCGCTGACGACGGGTGATCGAGGCGATCGGATGCACGATGTGCTCGCGCTCGGGAAGGTCCGACAGGCGCACGGTGCCGCGGTCGAGCCACTCCTGCCACGGGTGGAGCTCGGCGAGCTGCTGCTTCACCTCTTCTTCCTCGATGATGCGGCCCGCGGCCGTATCGACGAGGAACATGCGGCCGGGACGCAGGCGCCCGCGGCGCTTGATGCGCTCGGGTTCGAAGTCGAGAACGCCCGTTTCGCTGCCGATGACGATGAGCCCGTCGGTGGTCTCGGTCCAGCGGCCGGGACGCAGCCCGTTGCGGTCGAGCGTGGCCCCGACGAGCGTGCCATCGGTGAAGATCAGGGCCGCCGGGCCATCCCACGGCTCCATCTGCATGGAGTGGTAGTCGTAGAACGCGCGCAGCTTCGGGTCGATGTCGGCCTGCTTCTCGTAAGCCTCGGGCACCATCATCATGACCGCGTGGGGCAGGCTGCGGCCGGTCAGAGTAAGGAGTTCGAGCACCTCGTCGAAGGACGCCGAGTCGGATGCGCCGACCGTACAGATCGGCAGCAGCGGCTTGATGTCACCGAGCATCTCGGACTCGAGCTGCGACTGACGCGCCCTCATCCAGTTGCGGTTGCCGTTGACGGTGTTGATCTCGCCGTTGTGCGCGAGCATGCGCAGAGGTTGCGCCAGCGGCCACGACGGGAAGGTGTTCGTCGAGTAGCGGGAGTGCACGACCGCGAGTTCGGAGGCGAAGCGCTCGTCCTGCAGGTCGGGGTAGAACGGCTCGAGCTGGAGCGTGGTGACCATGCCCTTGTAGCCGAGGGTGCGAGCCGAGAGCGAGACGAAGTACGCGCCGAGCTCGTGGCGTGCACGCTTGCGCAGGCGGTAGACCCGGCGATCGAGGTCGATGCCCGACAGCGCGGGGGCGTCGCCCACGGCCGGACGCGAGACGAAGAGCTGCTCGAACGCCGGGCGCGCCGCGTGGGCGAGCTTGCCGAGGTGGCGCTCGTCGGTCGGAACCTCACGCCACCCGAGGACGACGAGGTTCTCGCTCGCCGCGATCTCGGCGATGCCGTCTTTGAGCTTCGTCCGCTCGTCCTCGTCGAGGGGCAGGAAAGCCATCCCGACCGCGTACTCACCCATCGGCGGCAGGTCGAACTCCACCACGGCGCGCAGGAACTCGTCGGGGATCTGCGTCAGGATGCCGGCACCGTCGCCGGTACCCGCATCGGAGCCGATGGCCCCGCGGTGCTCGAGGTTGCGCAGCGCCGTCAGCGCCTGGGCAACGATGTCGTGCCCCGGCGTGCCTCGGAGCGTGGCAACCATCGCCAGACCACAGGCATCCTTCTCAAATGCCGGGTTGTACATCCCCTGCTTTGCGGGGAATGAAGCGTTGTCGCCGTAGTTCGGGCTCACGGCCATGTCAACCGTCCTCACTGGTGGATCTCATGGGACGACGTCGGCCCGGAAGCATTACTTCGTGGCGGCTATCTACTGGCGACTGTGCTTGTGGCCGTTGCCCCGCCCTCGAGTTCGTTCGCGGGCGGCTCGCTCACGTCCACGAACTCAGTGGTGTCCTGCGAGTGTACCGCAGCGCCCTCGGCCGGCTCCGCGTTCGCGGGCACGCGGCCGGGCATATAGGGACTCGGCTCCTTGCCCGTGTGGCGCCGCTTCTGGATGATCATGATGGCGAGCCCGACGACCACGCCGAAGATGGCGGCCCAGACGTTGGTACGCAGGCCGAGGATGATCTCGCTCGGATCGATGCGGATGGACTCCCACACGATGCGGCCCGCGCTGTACCAGATCAGGTAAAGGCCGAAGAGGCGGCCCCACTGCAGCTGGAACTTGCGTCCCACCCAGAGCAGGACGAAGACACCCACGACGTTCCAGATCACTTCGTACAGGAACGTGGGGTGGAAGAGCGTGTCCGGCGCAAGGCCCTCGGGGAAGGCGACGTTGTCGGGGTCGATTTCGAGTCCCCACGGAACGTCGGTCGGCAGACCGAACAGCTCACTGTTGAACCAGTTACCGAAGCGACCCATCGCCTGAGCGAGCAGCAGGCCCGGGGCCAAAGCATCCGCGTACGTCCAGAATCGGATGCCGCTCCAGCGGCAACCGAGCCACGCACCGATCGCGCCGCCGATGAGGGCGCCGTAGATCGCGATGCCGCCTTCCCAGATGTAGAAGACGGCCAAGGGGTTCGTGCCCTCGCCGAAGTAGAAAGCGGGGTGCGTCAGCACGTGGTAGATCCGCGCCGCGATGATGCCGAGCACCACGGCCGGGAGCGTCACGTCAAGCACGACCCACGGCTCCGCCCCCCGTTTGGTGAGGCGGTGGTTGGTCAAAATCGTCGCGGCGATGATGCCGGCGATGATGCACAGCGCGTAGAAGTAGATCCGCAGAGGGCCGAGCTGGATGAAACTGATCGACGGGCTCGGGATGCTCGCGACGACACTCGCGTGCACGCTCAGGGCGAAAGAAGGCATGACCGGAAGTCTAGATCAGCGTGGCGACGTGCCCGATTCGGGTCGCGGCCATCCTGGGATGATTCGTCGAGAACAGGACGGTTGGCGCAGGAACGTCCTGTCTCCGGCGAGTCGCCTGTTCTCGGGCGACTAGCTGACGCGCGCGGTGCCCGCGGAGAGGGCGCGGACGACCTCGCTGAGGCCTTTCACGCCGCCATCGCGCAGCGCGCGTACGAGCGCCGTGCCGACGATCGCGCCGTCGGCGTACTCGATGACTCCCGTGACCTGATCCGGAGTCGAAATCCCGATGCCCACGCACGCGTGCTTCGCGCCGTGTTCGCGGAGGCGCGCGACGAGCGTGCGAGCAGCGGCATCCAACTCGGCGCGCTCGCCCGTGATGCCCATCGTCGACACCGTGTAAACGAAACCCGTCGAGTTCGCGACCACGAGGTTGATGCGCTCATCGGTCGAGGTCGGTGCTGCGAGGAAGATGCGGTCAAGGCCCGTGCGGGTGCTCGCGGCGATCCACTCCCCCGCGGCCTCCGGCGTGATGTCCGGCGTGATGATGCCCGCCCCGCCCGCAGCGAGGAGGTCATCGGCATAGCGGTCGACGCCGTACTGCCAAATCGGGTTCCAGTACGACATGACGAGAACCGGGATGTCGATACGCTCGGTGATCGCCCGGATGGCCGGGAACAGATCCTTCAAACGGAAGCCCGCGGCCAGAGCGGCCTGCGTCGCTTCTTGGATGACAACCCCGTCCATGACCGGATCGCTGTACGGCGGGCCCAGCTCGATGATGTCGACACCGTTCTCGGCCAGCGCGACAGCCGCCTCGATGCTCGTCTCGATGTCGGGAAAACCGACAGGCAGGTACCCGATGAGCACTCCGCGACCCTCTGCATGGGCGCGCGAGATCGCCTCTTCGACGCGTGACGTCACAGCTGGATGCCCTCTCCCGAGGCCGCGTCATCCGGACCGATGACATCTTCGGGGATGACGGGTGCCACCGCATCCGCGTCATACAGTTCGAAGTAGCGCGCAGCGGTGTCCATGTCCTTGTCGCCGCGTCCGGAGAGACAGATCGCAATGATGCCGTCGGGTCCGAGCTCCTGCCCGATCCGCAGGGCCCCCGCGAGGGCGTGCGCGGACTCGATTGCGGGAATGATTCCCTCGGTTCGGCTCAGCAGGCGCAGGGCCTGCATCGCCTCGTCATCGGTCGCGGGGATGTATTCCGCACGCCCGATCGCCGAGAGCCAAGCGTGCTCCGGTCCGACTCCCGGGTAATCCAGACCGGCCGAGATCGAGTGCGACTCGGTCGTCTGACCGTCTTCGTCCATCAGCACGAAAGTTTTCGCGCCGTGCAGGATGCCGGGGCGTCCACGCTCGATGGATGCCGCGTGGAACGGGGTGTCGACGCCGTCGCCGGCCGCCTCGACGCCGTACAGGCGAACATCGGTGTCGTCGAGGAAAGCATCGAACATGCCGATCGCATTCGAACCGCCGCCGACGCAGGCAACGACGGCGTCAGGAAGCCGACCGAGTTCGTCGAGAAGCTGTGCCCGGGCCTCTTCGCCGATGACTTTCTGGAAGTCGCGGACCATGGCCGGGAACGGGTGTGGTCCCGCGGCCGTTCCGAAGATGTAGTTCGTCGTCTCGACGCTCGACACCCAGTCGCGGTAGGCCTCGTTGATCGCGTCCTTCAGCGTCCGTGAGCCCGTCGTGACCGGGATGACCTCAGCACCGAGCAGACGCATCCGTGCGACGTTCAAGGCCTGACGTTCGGTGTCGACCTCGCCCATGTAGATCGTGCACTCGAAACCGAAGAGGGCCGCGGCCGTCGCGGTGGCGACACCGTGCTGACCGGCGCCGGTCTCGGCGATGACTCGCGTCTTGCCGAGGCGCTTTGTCAGCAACGCCTGGCCGAGCACGTTGTTGATCTTGTGCGAACCGGTGTGGTTGAGGTCCTCGCGCTTGAGGAAGACGCGGGCGCCGCCGGCGTGCTCAGCGAATCGCGGCACCTCGGTGATGATCGAGGGGCGGCCGGCGTATGTCGCCAGCAGGTGGTGGAACTCGCGGATGAATTCGGGGTCCGCCATCGCGTCCTCGTAGACACCGGTCAGCTCGTCGATCGCGGCGATGAGCGACTCGGGCATGAATCGCCCGCCGAATTCGCCGAAGAAGGGGCCGGTAGCCGCGCGAAGGCTCATGCGGGCACCGCCAGGAAGTCGCGGAGGGTGGCGACCGGATCGCCCGTCACGAGCGCCTCGCCGACGAGCACGACATCCGCGCCGTCCTTGCGGTAGTGCGCGACGTCCTCGGGACGCAGCACAGCCGACTCGGCGATCTTGATCGCGTCGGCGGGGATGTGCTCGGCCAGGCGACCGAAAAGGTCGCGGTCGAGCTCGAACGTCGTCAGGTCACGTGCATTGACACCCACGAGGCGTGCTCCGATCTCGCTTGCGCGGCGGACCTCGTCGAGAGTGTGCGTCTCGACGAGGGGGGTCATGCCCAGTTCGCGAACGAGCTCGTGCAGCGTCGCGAGAGTGGGCTGGTCGAGTGCGGCTGCGATCAGCAGAACGAGGTCGGCGCCCGCGGCGCGTGCTTCGAAAACCTGATAGGCCGTCGCGATGAAGTCCTTGCGCAGCACGGGCAGCGAGACCGCCGCGCGCACCGCTTCGAGGTCGGCGAGGCTGCCCTTGAAACGGCGCCCCTCGGTCAGGACGCTGATCGCCGAAGCGCCCCCCTGCTCGTAGAGGCGCGCCTGCAGGGCGGGGTCGGGGATGTCAGCGAGGTCGCCGCGGGAGGGGCTAGCCCGTTTGACCTCGGCGATGATCCGCACAGTGCCGGTCGGAGCGAGGGCGGCGAGAGCATCGATCGCGGGGGCAGCAGCGAGTGCCTCGCGCTCGAGGGCTGCGAGGGGAAGTTCGGCCTCACGAGCGCGCGCATCTTCGACGGCGCCGGACGTGAGGTCGGCGAGCATGCTCAATGCGCTTTCGGGGCAGACTTCGCGCCGCCGACTCCGTACCCGGCGCGCTTCATCACCCAGCCGACCAGCAGGCCGACGAGAAGGAGTACAGCCGATGCCCAGACGACCCAGGGAACGTCGATGACGAACGCGACGGTGCCGATCGTGACCGCGACCAGCATGATCACCACTGCTGTCCAGGCGGCCGGAGAGTGTCCGTGACCGGGCTCGTCGATGTCGTGGCTCATGAGGGCTCCTTCGGTGGCATGCGCACCCCAGTCTATCGGGAGTGCGCGGGGTGCTGAGCCCGATGGACGGTGCGAGGGTCAGCGCGTCGGGTCGGATCCGTGGCTGAGGTCGTCCCACGAATCAATGGCGTCGAGCGGTGCGGCGGGCGTCGAGGGTGCCCCCGCTCCGAGGCTGCCCGGCTGGCCATCCGCGCCCTCACTTCCCGTCGCCGCCCCGGCGCCTCGGGACGTCGAGTCCGTCCGGTAGCGGCGTCCCGTGCGGCGCCAGGTGTGTGCCGTGGCGACCGCGAAGAGCCCGATCAGCAGGAGCGCGATGGAGAGGACGAGCGCGATGACGGGCCACGGCGTCGTCTCCACACGTCGGACCAGAGCGGCCACGGCATCCGCTCCGGCGATTCCGGTCGCCTCGGTGACCGTGGGAGCGATCGCGTTCGCGGTCTCACCCGTCGAGGGAGCCCACAGCAGCACGACGAGCGCGAGACCGAGGAGGATCGCCAGGATCGCTGAGACATACGACATGAAGCGACCCGCGATGGATGTCGCGGCGGCCAGCGCGAGAGCGGCCAGCGCGAGGGGCGCGAGCACCGGCATGGCGGCTGATCCGCTGACCTCGAGTGGTGTGTCCGGGCTCTCGCGCAACACGACCACGAACCAGGTCTGAGTCGATGCGATGAGCAGCAGAGCGCCGGCTGCGAGCAGCAGCAGCACGGTGACGAAGCGCGCGCGACGAACCGTCACGCGTCGGCCGTCCTGACTACCACAGGCGAACCGGATTCGGCCTCGACAGCGACCAAAGGTGCCAGGTCGTCCGCGTCGAAGCACGTGCGGGTGCCGGTGTGGCACGCGGGCCCCACCTGCTCGACGCTCAGCAGCACGGCGTCGCCGTCGCAGTCGAGGCGGGCACCGCGAACGAGCTGGATGTGACCCGAGGTGTCGCCCTTGCGCCAATACTCGCGCCGCGAGCGAGACCAGAACGTCACCCGGCCACTTGTCAACGTGCGCCTGAGCGCTTCGGCATCCATCCATCCGAGCATGAGCACCTCGAGGGTGTCGTGCTGCTGCACGATGGCCGCCACGAGTCCGTCGTCGTCGAAGACGACACGAGCGATACGGTCGTCGATATCGGGAGCGGATGTGGGTGTGTCGCTCATGTACGAACCTCGATCCCGTCTGCGGTCATAGCCGCCTTCACATCCCCTACGGTCAGCTGCCCGGAGTGGAAGACGCTCGCGGCCAGCACGGCATCGGCCCCGGCGCGGATCGCCGGGGCGAAGTCCGCGGCCGAGCCCGCTCCCCCGGACGCGATGACGGGCACGCTTGCGATCTCGCGCATCAGCCCGACCAGTTCGAGGTCGAAGCCTTCCTTGGTGCCGTCGGCGTCGATCGAGTTGACGAGCAATTCGCCCGCACCCCGCTCGATCGCCTCGCGCGCCCACTCGAGCGCGTCGAGCGTCGTCTCGGTGCGGCCGCCGTGGGTCGTGACGACGAAACCGGACTCGGTCGCGGCGGAGCGTTTGACGTCCAGCGAGAGGACGAGCACCTGGGCTCCGAAGCGGTCGGCGATCTCGTCGAGCAGTGCGGGACGCGCGATCGCGGCCGAGTTTACGCCGATCTTGTCCGCACCGACCGCGAGCAGCCGGGCAACATCCTCGGCGGTGCGCACTCCCCCGCCGACCGTCAGCGGAATGAAGACCTCTTCGGCCGTGCGGCGCACGACGTCGTAGGTCGTCGCGCGCTGGTCGACGGTCGCGGTCACGTCGAGAAACGTGATCTCGTCGGCGCCCTGCGCGAAGTAGAGCCGCGCGAGCTCGACGGGATCGCCCATGTCCCGCAGATTCGCGAAGTTCACGCCCTTGACGACGCGTCCCGTCGCGACGTCGAGGCATGGGATGACGCGGCAGACCAGAGCCATGGCGTCACAACCTCGCGGCGTGAATGGCGGTGACGAGGATGGCGCGGGCGCCGATCGCGTAGAGCTCGTCCATGACGCGATTGACACCGTGACGAGAGACCATGACGCGGACGGCGACCCACTCCGGATCGCGCAGCGGCGAGATCGTCGGGGATTCGATGCCCGGAGCCACGGCGGCCGCCTTGTCGAGCAGGGCCGCGGGCAGGTCGTAGTCGACGAGGACGAAGCGACGCGCCACCATGACGCCGCGTAGGCGGCGCAGCAGTGTCTCGGTCCCCTCTTTTCGGTCGGGGCCTGCGATCAGCACGGCGTCCGACTCGAGGATGACCGGGCCGAAGATCTCGAGACCGGCCTGACGCAGGGTCGTCCCGGTCGACACGACATCGGCCACCGCATCCGCGACGCCGAGGCGGACGGCCGATTCGACCGCACCATCGAGCGGTACGAGGTCCACGGCCACACCGTGTTCGTCGAGGAACCCGTCGACAAGGCCCGGGTACGCGGTCGCGACTCGCATCCCCTCGAGATCCTTGACCGAGTCGAAGCGTCCGGGAGGGCCGGCGAAGCGGAAGGTCGAGCCACCGAAACCGAGGGATTCGACTTCCTGAGCCCCCGGCATCCGGGCGTCGAGAAGCAGGTCCCGACCCGTGATCCCGACGTCCAGGGCGCCGGAACCGACGTAGGTCGCGATGTCCTTCGGACGCAGATAGAAGAACTCGACGTCGTTCTGCGGGTCGATGACGTGCAGGTCTTTCGGGTCGCGGCGGCCGGTGTATCCGGCCTCGGCGAGCATGTCGGCGGCTGTGTCGGCGAGCGAGCCCTTGTTGGGCACGGCGATTCGCAACATGGTGATGCGGGCTTTCGGTTCGGGGGTGGGAGGACGGGAGCGAATCAGAGATGTCGGTAGACGTCGCCGGTCGTCAGGCCCTTCGCCAACATGAGCACCTGCAGGTGGTAGAGCAGCTGCGAGATCTCTTCCGCCGTGGCCTCGTCGGACTCGTACTCCGCGGCCATCCACACCTCGGCGGCCTCTTCGACGATCTTCTTGCCGATCGCGTGAACTCCACGATCCAGCTGCGCCACGGTACCCGAGCCTTCGGGTCGCTCGGCGGCCGTGACCGTCAGCTCCGCGAACAGCTCGTCGAATGTCTTCACCCTGTCAGGGTACCGGCTTCACGGATGCCCCCGGCATCCGCCGCCGACACTGCGGTCGGATGCGCGGGGCGCTGACGCGGTCTACCTCTCAGTGCATGTGGCGTGCCGCGCCCGCACGAAGCGAGGCGATCGCGGCATCGGGACGCTCCGCTCCGAACACCGCTGACCCGGCGACGAAGGTGTCGGCCCCGGCTTCGGCGGCCTCGGCGATGGTCGACTCCGAGATCCCGCCATCCACCTGCAACCACACCTGTGACCCGCGTCGACGCGCCTCCTCGGAGAGCAGACGCAGCTTGGGCATCGTGTCGGCGCGGAACGACTGGCCGCCGAACCCGGGCTCGACGGTCATGACGAGGATCTGGTCGAACTCGTCGAGCACGTCGAACAGCCCCTCGACCGGGATATCCGGTTTGACGGCGACGCCCGCCCGCGCGCCGATCTGACGAAGCTTGCGCGCCAAGGCGACCGGATCTGTCGCGGCCTCGAGATGGAAGGTGACGGATGCCGCGCCGAGTTCGGCGTATCCGGGGGCCCAGCGATCGGGGTCATCGATCATCAGGTGCACATCGAGCGGCACCGGGCTCGTCGCCTGGATCCGCTCGACCATCTGGGGCCCGAAGGTCAGGTTCGGCACGAAGTGGTTGTCCATCACATCGACGTGGACGAAGTCTGCGGCGGCGATCCGCTCGAGATCGGCCTGCAGGTTGACGAAATCGGCGGCGAGGATGCTCGGGTTGATCCGCGGGGCGGAGGGAAGCTCGATCTGGGGCACCTCCTCATTATGCCGAGGCCACCCCGCAGCGACATCCGGACCCGGCCGATAGGACCCGGCCGATAGGGTCAGGGCGTGGACCCGATTGTGCGCATGCTCGAGACCGTGCTGGACGATGTGCGTGGCCGTGACTCCGGAGGTGTCGCCGACTACATCCCCTCCCTCGCTGCGGCCGATCCCGAGCGGCTCGCCTTTGCGGTCGTGGGCCCGAGGGGGCGCGTGACCTCGGTGGGCGATGACGACGTCGAGTTCACGATCCAGTCGGTGTCGAAGCCGTTCGTTCTGGCGCTCGCGCTCGAAGCGCTCGGTCGGGACGCCGTCCTCGCGCGGGTCGGCGTCGAGCCGAGCGGCGAGCCCTTCAACGCCATCAGCCTCGAGGCCGGAACCGGCCGTCCCGCTAACCCCATGGTCAATGCGGGCGCCATCGTGACCTCGTCTCTTCTCGGAGAGGGCGATGAGTTCTCCCGCGCCGAGACGATCGTCGCGGGCCTGTCGCGCTTTGCCGGACGACCGCTGATCGTCGACGAAGAGGTCTATCGCGGCGAGTCCGAGACCGGCCACCGCAACCGTGCACTTGCCTACCTGACGCGCTCTCACGACATCATTCGTGGCGATGTCCCGACGGTCGTCGAGACCTACTTCCGTCAATGTTCCGTGCTCGTCACGGTGCGGGACCTCGCCGTCATGGGCGCCACCCTGGCGTTCGGCGGTGTGAATCCCGTGACGGGCGAACGCGTCGTGCGCGAAGACGTCGCCCGTGATGTCGTCTCGGTCATGGCGAGCTGCGGCATGTACGACTACTCGGGCGAGTGGCTGCTGCGCGTCGGACTCCCGGCCAAGAGCGGCGTCAGCGGGGCACTGCTCGCCATCGCGCCCTCGCAGTTCGGGGTCGCAACGTTCAGCCCGCGGCTGGATCGGCATGGCAACAGCGTCCGAGGCATCCAGATCCTCGAACGGATGTCGGGCGAGTTCGGGATGCATGTCTTCGAGCCGCACGAGGCGATCGCGGCGCCCGGCATCCGCGTCGACCGGAGCGAAGGACGCGTCGTCGTGCACCTCGGCGGTGAGCTCGCTTTCAGCGGCGCGGAACGGATGATCGGGGTGCTGAGCGATCTCGCCGACAGCGCGATGACCGACGACACGATCCTGGTCGATGGCAGTGAACTCGCGCGCGCTCACCCCGCCGCGCTGGAGCTATTGCGTCGCCAGCTCGAGGTGCACGGCGGGCGCCTGCACTTCCTCGACTGAGGCTGCCCTCGGTGCCGGTGCCCGTCGCCCGCTGCCCGTTGGATTCCGCTCGCCTGGCAGTAGATGTCGCGCGCATCCGCCGGAACCCTCATCTACTGCCAGGCGAGCGGCCCTGGGAGCGCATGCGAGGGCGTGCGAGGGCGTGCCGTGGGGCGAGGCGAGGGCGTGCGAGGGCGTGCCGCGGGGCGAGGCGAGCGGAACGAGGTCAGGCGTTGCGCTCGAAGAGGGCGATGAACATACCGTCGGTGCCGTGCCGGTGGGGCCAGAGCTGAACGTGCAGGGTGTCCTCGGAAGCCTCGGGCAGGTCGATCGGTGCGCGCGAGACGTCTCTCACCACCGCGCGGGCGTCGATCTGTGTGATCTCACCCTCCCAGCGCCGTGCGCCCTCGCGGGTCACCCCGACTGTCTCGGCGAGGTGGGGCGAACACGTCACGTAGGCGAGGATGCCGCCCGGACGGAGTGCTCGAACACCCGCATCGAAGAGTTCACCCTGCAGCGTCGTGAGCTGAGGGACGTCTTCGGGTCCCTTCCGCCAACGCGCCTCCGGTCGGCGCCGCAGCGCGCCCAGGCCCGTGCAGGGGGCGTCGACCAGAACCCGGTCGTACCCGCCGGCGTCCCGATCGACGCGCGTGCGGCCGTCTTCCTCGCTGACCTCGACGGTCGCGGGAATGCCCTCGAGCGCGCGCCGCACGAGTCCCGCTCGCGCCGGTGAGACCTCGTTCGCGTCGACGGATGCCTCGCCCCGCGCCTCAGCGGCGAGCACCGCGGTCTTGCCGCCGGGTCCGGCGCACAGATCGAGCCACCGCTCCCCCGTGCGAATCTCTCGCGCTCGGGTCAGCGCGAGCGCCGCGAGTTGCGAACCCTCGTCCTGAACGCGGAGGCGTCCGCCAGAACCGATGACGAGAGGTTCGGGGTCGCCGCTCCCGGCGCGGAAGCCCAGCGGCGAGTACAGCGTGCGTACGGCGTCTTGCGGCACGTCGGCCAGACCCGTCAGTGCTGCCATGGTGACGGACGGCGAAGCGTTGTCGGCCGCGAGGAGCGCCTCGAGTTCGTCTCCGCGGCCTTCGGCGGCGAGGGCGCGACGGAAGGCGCGGACAATCCAGGTCGGATGCGCGTGTTCGAGCGAAAGGCGTTCGTCGGTGTTGCGCGCCGTGGCCAGCACGCGTTCGCGCCAGGTTCCGGGATCTTCACGGGCGATGGAACGCAGCACGCCGTTGGCGAAGCCCGTCGCGCCGCTACCGCCGTAGACCCGCACGAGTTCGACGCCCTCGTGCACGGCCGCGTGTGAGGCGACGCGCGTCGAGAGCAGCTGGTGCACCGTCATCCGGAGCGCATCGAGCACGGGGGCATCGATCGCGGCGACCTTGCGCCGAGACGCGAGCTCGATGACGGCGTCGTAGTAGCCGCGGCGGCGGAGCGTCCCGTAGGTCAACTCGGTGGCAAGGCCCGCGTCGGCGGGACCGAGGCCCGCACGACCGATTCCGACGGGCAGAAGTAGGTTGGCGTAGGCATCCGACTCCGAGACGGCACTCAGGACTTCGTACGCGACGCGGCGCGCGGGTTGGATCGTCATTCGCCCGCTCTCAGTTCGGGGGTGCGCAGGCCGCGCCACCAGTCGCCTGCGGTCATTGCCGGTCGTCCCGCCGGCTGCACGCGATCGATGTGAATCGCGTCCGTGCCGGTGCCGATCAGGATGTCTCGGCCCGCGGCCGCGATTTCGCCCGGTCGCAACGCGATGTGCGCATCGTCGGAACGTGCCGTGAGCACCTTCAGACGCTGGCCGTTCACCGTCGTGAAAGCGCCCGGCTCGGGGGTCGTGCCATGGATGCGCCCGAGGACGCGCTCGGCGGGCTCGTCCCAGCGAATCCGGCCATCATCCAGCGTGAGTTTGGGAGCGAACGTAGGCTCGCCCACCTGCGGTGCGGCCGTCATCCGTCCGCTTTCGATGCCGGCGACGACGTCGCGCAGGAGCTCGGCACCGAGCCCAGCGAGGTCAACCAAGACCTCGCCGGCCGTCGCATCCCGCGGCACACGGTAGCTGCGCTCGGCGAACACATCCCCCGCGTCGAGTTCGGCCACGAGCTGGAAGACACTCGCACCGGTGAGTTCATCCCCCGCGATGAGAGCGTGTTGCACGGGTGCCGCACCACGCCAGCGCGGCAGCAGCGAGAAGTGCAGGTTGATCCAGCCGAACGTGGGCGCGGTGAGAAGCGGCTCGCACACCAGGCCGCCGTACGCGACGATGACGCCCAGCTCGGGTTCGAGCGCGGTGATCGCGTCCGTTGCCGCGTCGTCGAGGCGTGCCGCGCGGATAACCCGCAGACCGTGCTTTTCGGCGGCCACGGCCACGGGCGAGGGCGTCAGCACGCGCTTCCGCCCGAGCGGAGCATCGGGTCGGGTGACGACGCCGACGATATCGTGCCCCTCCGCCGCAAGCACCCCGAGCGAGGGAACCGCGGGTTCGGGCGTCCCGGCAAAGACCAGCCGCATGACGCCTCCTAGAGCTCCGGGTCGGCCAGATCGACCCGCACTCTGAGTGTATTCCGCGGCGCAGTGCTGCTTGATCCACTCTTGCGCGGTCCGCGTCGACCGCGCAGGGCGGCTGCGACGACCGCTGCCCGCAAACTGGTGGCTACGACCGCGCCGTGCGCGTAGTCGAAGCGCACCAGCACGCGAGCGGCTGGGCCGGGCCGCGTCGCCAGCGGGTCGGCCGGTATCTCGACAGGGCCGATGATGGCATCCGGACCGAGGGCGACCGCCGCGCGCAGTTCGGCCACGGCATGCTCGACGGCGTCGAAGTCGCCCTCGACGGATGCGACCCGGTATGTCGGCGGCATACGCAGCGGAGTCCGGTCCTCGAGTTCCGCCCGTGCATACGCCGCTTGGGTCCACGTCGCGAGAGCGCGCCCGACCGCGCCCGCCACCCCGACCAGATGGACGGGCGCACCGGGGGTAGCCAGTGCCGCCGCATCCGACCACCATCGCAGGCATGCCTCTCCGATGCGCAACGCATCGGACATCAGCATCCGGTCGCCGTCGAGCAACACGACGGCGCGGTACCCGCCCGCGGCGAACGGCTCGGCGCCACGGGTCGCGATGACCAGCGCCGGACGATCGTCGACCTCCATGACGGGGTGCGAGCCGTCCGAGATGATGACGCGCGTGTCGGGGAACGCACGTCCGAGTTCGTCAGCCGTGCGGATGCTCCCCGCCGAGGCGAGGCGGAACTTCGTCTGCTCGCAGTGCGGACACTGCCATCCCGTTGCGACCCGCCCACACCACCGGCAGGTGGGGATCGCACCGCGGCGTTCGGCCTGCAGCGGGCCTCCGCAGTGCGCGCAGCGGGCCGCGCGGCGGCAGCCGTCGCAGATGAGCACCGGTGCGTACCCCGGGCGCGACACCTGCACGAGCACCGGACCGTTGGCGAGGGCCTCGCGAGCCGCCGCGAAGGCCGCCGACGGTACGCGCATCCCGGGCCGCTCGCCCTCGCGGGTCGCGCTCAGAACAACGCGCGGTGCGGTGCGGCGGGTCGCCGGGAGATCTCGTACCCAGCCGATCGAGACCAGGCGCTCGACATCCGTCGTACGGGTATGCCCGGCGAAGACCAGCGCGCCGCCGTCGAGCCCCTGCCGCACGAGTGCCGCGTCTCGGGCGTGGACATAGGGCGCGAGCGGTTCTTCGAGAAGGGGATCGCCGTCGTTCCAGATTGCGACGAGCCCGAGGTTCGCCACGGGGGCATATACAGCCGAGCGGTTTCCGATGACGATGACGGGCGCTTCCGCCAACAGTCGCAGGTACCCGCGATACCGCTCGGCGGCACTGCGAGACGAGTCGTCGCGCACGATGGCTTCGGCCGGCACCGCGTCCGCCAGAGCGCGAGCGAGTTGGTCGAGGTCCCGGTGATCGGGCGCGACGATGATCGCGCTCCGTCCGGCGGCCAGGGTGCGGGTCGCCGACGCGACGAGCAACAGAGCCCACTCGCCAACGGGTTCGCCCCCCGCCGTCTGAGTCGGACGCGGTGGCGCGTCCACAGCGACGCGACCACCGCCATCTATCGTTTCCCACAACCCCGGATAGAAGCCCAGGGTTCGCTCGGCCGCCGCCGCCCTGTGCTCTGAGATCTCGGGCACGGTGGGCTGTTCGCCCGCCACCCACGCCTTCTCGACACGGACCTGACGCTTGGGAATCACCAGGCGCAGGATGTCTGAGGCCGAACCGGCCGCTCGATCGGCCACGCGTCGGGCAAGCGTATAGAGGCGGTCGGGCAGCAGCCGCACATCCGAGACGACGGCGTCGATCTCGGACAGTGGTCGGTCCGGATCCACGGCCTCGCCACGCTCGACGACGTAGGCGTCGACGAGTCGACCGACCGTGCGCAGGGGTACGCGAACTCGCACACCGGGCACGACCGAGTCATCCATCGCCGGCGGGACCGCGTAATCGAGCAGGCGGTCAAGTTGCGGCAGCGGCGAATCCAGCAGCACGCGCGCCACCGGTCGTCCTGCCACGGTCAGAATCCGGCTGCGGCGCGCAGCTCCTCGACGCGGTCGAGGCGCTCCCACGTGAAGTCCGGCAGCTCACGTCCGAAGTGGCCGTAGGCGGCCGTCTGCGCATAAATCGGACGCAGCAGGTCGAGCTGCTCGATGATCGCTGCCGGCCGCAGGTCGAACACCTGCGTGATCGCGCGGGTGATCTCGGCGTCGTCGACGCGTCCGGTTCCGAACGACTCGACGTAGATGCCGACGGGGCGCGCCTTGCCGATCGCGTACGCGACCTGCACTTCGAGGCGGTCCGCGAGACCCGCGGCGACCACATTCTTCGCGACCCAACGCATGGCGTAGGCACCGGAGCGGTCCACCTTGGACGGGTCCTTGCCGCTGAAGGCACCGCCGCCGTGCCGCGAGGCTCCGCCGTAGGTGTCGATGATGATCTTGCGCCCCGTGAGGCCCGCGTCACCCTTCGGCCCGCCGACGAGGAAGGGACCGGCCGGGTTGATGTAGTACTTCACGTCGGGCATGTCGAGGCCCGTGCTCTCGAGCACCGGGTCGATGACCTCGGCCTGCACCAGGGCACGCAGTTCGTCCTGCGAAATGTCGGGGTGGTGCTGCGTCGAGAGCACGACCGAGTCGACCGTCTTGGGGGTCGGCCCGTCGTAGCCGAGCGTCACCTGCGTCTTGCCGTCGGGCCGCAGGAACGGCAGACGCCCCTCCCGGCGGACATCGGCAAGACGCTCCGCCATCCGGTGCGCGGTCCAACTGGCCATCGGCATGAGCTGCGGCGTCTCGGTCGTGGCGTAACCGAACATGATGCCCTGGTCGCCCGCGCCCTGCTCGTCGTGCGGATCGAGGGAGCGCTGCTCGCGCTGCTCGAACGCCTTGTTGACGCCGGCCGCGATGTCGGACGACTGCGCGCCGATCGAGACGCTCACGCCGCACGAGTCGCCATCGAAGCCGGTCTCGCTCGAGGTGTAGCCGATGCGGTTGACGACCTGCCGAACGATCGCCGGGATCTCGACATACGCCGAGGTCGAGACCTCGCCGGCGACGTGCACCAAGCCCGTCGTCACGAGGGTTTCGACCGCGACGCGACCCCGCGGATCCTCCGTCAGAATCGCGTCCAGGATGCTGTCGCTGATCTGGTCGCAGATCTTGTCGGGGTGGCCCTCGGTCACGGACTCGGAGGTGAACAGACGCAGATCGCTCATCGGTACTCCAGTCGGGTGCTCACGCACCAGTGTGCCGGTCAGTATGACGCGGCCCGCCGACATCGCTCGGCGGCGTTCGCCCGGTACGACGTATCGTCGGGCGGTCGGGGATACTCCGAGTCTTTACGCCTCGGTGCCGCGCAGGCGCAGCTTATCCTCGTTGATTTCGTGCATCGCGATGGTGAGCGGCTTGTCTTCGACGGAGGAGTCCACGAGCGGGCCCACGTTGTCGAACAGGTTGCCCTCGTGCAGGTCCGAGTAGTAGTCGTTGATCTGACGCGCGCGCTTGGCTGCGTAGATCACGAGCTGGTACTTCGAGATCGCGTCGCCGTTGGCGTCCTTCTTCTGCAGCAGCGCGTCCAAGGACGGGTCGATGATGCCTTCGCTCGTTCCAGCCATGGCGGATCCTCTCGATCGGGGCCCGGAGGCTAGCGCTTCCGGAAGCTTGTGAGCGCACGCCTGAGCGCACGCATCCGTTCATTCTACGCGAGTGGCGTGCCCGCGAGCTTCAGCGCGACCGGAGTTGCCGTTTCGAGCTGATCACGCCGGTGTCGAAACCGGCGAGGTGCAGCCCACCGTGGAAGCGCGCGTGCTCGATTTTGATGCAGCGATCCATCACGACCGACAGGCCCGCGGTCTCGGCGATCGCCGCAGCATACTCGTTCCACGAACCGAGCTGGAGCCAGAGCGCCGCCGCACCGACGTCAACCGCTTCTTGCGCGACACCCGGCAGGTCGTCGTGTCGGCGAAACACATCGACGATGTCCGGAACGACGGGCAGGTCGCCCAGCGAGGCGTACACGGGACGACCCAGGATGCTCGTCGCCCGCGGATTGACGAAATACACGTCGTAGGGCGAGCTGCCGAGCAGGTACGTGGCGACGAAGAAGCTCGCGCGCGCCGGGTTCTCCGAAGCGCCGACGATGGCGACCGACTTCGCCGTGCGCAGGATCTCGTACCGGTCCTGCGCCCCGGGTGCGGTCCACGTCCGCTCGGGTGCGTGGGGGTGCGGGACCGCGGCACCGGGGAGCGCGCAGGCGGCCCCGGCATCCGTGACGATCGGCTGCTGCGGCACTTCACAGGAAGAACTCATCGCTGCACTCCCGTCGCGGCCGTGAGTGCCTGATCGAGGTCCCACAGGATGTCTTCGGGATCCTCGAGGCCCACCGAGATGCGGATCAGATCGGCGGGCACGCCCGCGTCGATCAGCTGAGCCGCGCTCAGCTGCTGGTGCGTCGTCGATGCCGGGTGGATGACGAGGGTGCGGGCATCGCCGATGTTCGCCAGGTGCGACGCCAGGCGCAGTGCCTCGATGACGGACTCCCCCGCGGCTCGGGCAGCGACGAGACGTTCCTCATCCGTGACGAAGTCTCCGGCGGGCCGGACGCCGAAGGCGAACACCGATCCGGGACCGAGCGGCAGGTACTTCGCCGCCCGCTCGCGATGCGGGTGCTCGTCGAGCCCCGCCCACGTGACGAATGACACGCGCGGGTCGCTGTCGAGCCATTCGGCGACGATGTGCGCGTTCGCGAGGTGCGCATCGATGCGCTGCGGCAGGGTTTCGACGCCCTGTAGGAGCAGGAACGCGGAGTGCGGGCTGAGCGCCGGACCGATGTCGCGGAGCTGTTCCGAGCGGAGCTTGGTGAGGAATCCGTACTCGCCGAAGTTGTCCCACCAGCTGATGCCGCCGTACGAGGCGACGGGCTCGGTCATCTGCGGGAACTTGCCGTTGCCCCAGTCGAAGGTGCCCTTCTCGATCACCACGCCGCCGAGTGTCGTGCCGTGCCCGCCGAGGAACTTCGTGACCGAATGGATGACGATGTCCGCGCCGTGTTCGAGCGGTCGCGCGAGGTAGGGCGTGGCGAGCGTCGAATCGACGACGAGCGGAATGCCGGCCGCGTGCGCGACCTCGGCAAGTCCATCGATATCGGCGATCTCGCCCGACGGATTGCCGATCGTCTCGACGTACAGCACCTTGGTCTCGGGGCGGATGGCGGCGGCGTAGTCGGCCGGGTCGCTCGAGGGCACGAAGGTCGTCTCGACCCCGAAGCGACGAAGCGTCACGTCGAGCTGCGTGACCGTGCCGCCGTACAGCTGCCCCGATGCCACGACGTGGTCGCCCTGGCCGACGAGCGCGGCGAACGTGATGAACTCCGCGCTCATGCCGGATGCCGTGGCCACCGCGCCGATACCGCCCTCGAGCGACGCCAGCCGCTCCTCGAGCGCCGCGACCGTGGGATTGCCGATGCGCGAGTAGATGTTTCCGTACTTCTGCAGGGCGAACAGGTTCGCCGCATCCGTCGCGTCGTCGAAGACGAACGACGACGTCTGGTAGATCGGCACCGCGCGGGCGCCCGTGGAAGCGTCGGGCGTTGCACCGGCGTGCAGGGCACGCGTGCGGAATCCGAACCGGTGATCTTCGGTCATGATCTCTCTCTGATGGTGGCGGCGATGTCTGCGACAGCCCAGGGATTCTGTAGGGAAGTCGTGTCGCCGAGAGGCGCGGGCTCACGGCCGGCGCGGCGCTCGTCTTCAGCCTCCCACAGCTGGGCGAGCAGGCGGCGCAGGATCTTGCCCGACCGGGTCTTGGGCAGCTCGGGCACGACGATGAGGTGCTTGGGTTTCGCAATGGGGCCGATCTCACGTGCGACGTGAGCTCGGAGTTCGTCGATCGATATTTCGGCGGATCCGGATGCCACGACGTAGGCCGTGATGGCGTGCCCGGTGATGGCGTCCGCGACCGCGGTGACCCCGGCCTCCCCCACCGCCGGGTGCGAGACGAGGGCGGACTCGATCTCGATGGTCGACAGTCGGTGGCCCGATACGTTCAGGACGTCGTCGAGGCGCCCGAGAATCCAGACATAGCCGTCGGCGTCGACTGTCGCACCGTCGCCCGCGACGTAGTAGCCGCCGTGCTCTCCGTGGCCGGCAAACGGTGCCCAGTACGAGTCCCGGTAGCGCTGCGGGTTGCCCCAGACGGTGCGAGCCATGCCGGGCCAGGGGCGCTTGACCACGAGCGTCCCCGAACGGCCGGGTGAGACATCCCGTCCCTCGTCGTCGACGACCGCGACGTCGATACCCGGCAGCGCGACGGATGCCGAGCCCGGCTTCAGCGTCGTGACGCCGGGCAGGGGCGCGATCATCGCGGCACCGGTCTCGGACTGCCACCACGTATCGACGATCGGCAGGTCATCGCGCCCGAAATTCTCGCGAAACCACACCCACGCCGCCGGGTTGATCGCCTCGCCGACGGTACCGAGCAGGCGCAGGGTCGACAGGTCGTGGCCCCCGGGCAGGGCGTCACCGAACCAGGTCATGAACGTGCGGATGAGGGTCGGCGACGTGTAGTACACGGTGACGCCGTATCGCTCGATGATCTCGAGATGACGCTCGCGATGCGGGGCATCCGGAGTCCCCTCGTAGATCACCTGGGTCAGGCCGTTCGTAAGGGGCCCGTAGATCTCGTAGGTGTGTGCCGTGACCCAGGCGAGGTCTGCGGTGCACCAGTGCACGTCGTCGGGTTTGGCGTCGAAATGCGCCCAGTGGGCCCAGCTCGCGTGCGTCAGGTAGCCGCCGCTCGTGTGCACGAGACCCTTCGGCTTACCGGTCGTGCCCGACGTGTAGATGATGAAGAGCGGATGCTCCGCGTCGAACGGCTGCGGATCGTGCTGGTGCGAGGCGGTGTCGACGACGTCGTGCCACCACACGTCGCGACCTTCGGTCCAAGGAACGTCCTGCCCCGTGCGGCGTACGACGAGCACGTGCTCGACGTGATCGAGGCCCGCGACCGATTCGTCCGCCGCCTGCTTCACCGCGACGGCCGAACCACGACGATACTGTCCGTCACTCGTGACGAGCAGCTTGGCCCCGGTGTCCTGAACGCGGAAACGCACGGCCTCCGCCGAGAACCCGCCGAAAACGAGGGAGTGCACGGCGCCGATCCGCGCGCAGGCCAGGGTGATCACGACGGTCTCCACGAGCACGGGCAGGTAGATCACAACGCGGTCGCCGGGCCCGATGCCGAGCGCGAGCAAGGCGTTAGCCGCCTGCGACACGCGCCGCTGCAGGTCGGCATAGCTCACGGTGGTGCGGTCGCCCTGCTCGCCCTCGAAGTGCAGCGCAACCTTCTCGCCTCGGCCGGCGGCGACATGGCGGTCGACGCAATTGGCGGCGACGTTCAGGCGCCCGCCGACGAACCAGCGAGCCGCGGGCACGGAGAGTTCGCCCGATGCGTCCGGCACCGGTGGCTCCCACTCGTGCGCGGTCTGCCACGGTGTTTCCCACTCGAGCCGCGCGGCGGCGCGCTCCCAGAACGCGACCGGGTCGGCCGACGCCTCGGCGTACACATCGGCCGTCACGTTCGCCTGCGCGGCGAACTCCGCGGGTGCGGGATATTCGCGCGTCTCGATGAGCCGTGCCTCAGGCAGGCGCGCTTCCGCGAGGGTCCCGTCCGCGACGGGTGTTGTCGCGCTCACGTCAGATCCACCGGCGCAGCAGGTACTTCTGCACGAGACTCAGGATGCCGTTCGTCAGCGTTCCGAGCAGCGCGAGCAGCACGATGGCGAGCAGGATTCGGTCGACCCGGCCGGTCGACTGCGAGTCCGTGAGAAGCCAGCCAAGACCCATGGATGCTGCGATCAGTTCGGCCGCAACGAGGAACAGCCACGACTGCGCGAGTGCGAGGCGGAGCCCGGACATAATCGAGGGAACCACGGACGGCAGCTGAACGGTGCGGAAGAGGGCGAATCCGCGCAAGCTGAACGACCGCGCCATCTCGACGTCGTGAGGGTCCACCTGACGCAACGCCACGCTCACCGTCGTGAAGACGGGGAAGAACGCGCCGATGGCGATCAGGGCGACCTTGGAGTCCTCGCCAATGCCCATCCACAGCAGCAAGAGCGGCACGAGCGCGAGCGACGGGATCGCGCGAAAGGCGGCGAGTGTCGGGCTGAGCAGGACGTCGCCGGCCCGCGTCAGTCCCACGAGCGCCGCCCCTGCCAGTCCAACCACGGACCCGATGACGAACCCGAGCAGCACACGCTGCACCGAGATCGCGATATGGATCCAGAGATCGCCGCTGTCAGCGAGTTGCACCGCAGCCTGGACGACGGTGGCGGGTGGCGGCAGACGATAGACCGGGACCAAACCCGAGCTCGTGACCGACTGCCAGACCCCGAGGATCGCGAGCGGGACGAGCAGCCCACCGACGATCCGCACAACACGGCGGTCCCAGAATGAGCGCGCGCGGGCGCCTGGACGCGCCGTGGAGCCCGAACGCACCGAGGCGTTCGGGCTCGCGGTCGTGCTGGTCGTTGACGAGGTCATCAACCCTTGGTGGCCTTCTCGGCGAACGTCGCGTTGATGATGCTGTCGAGAGCCTTCTGAACGTCGGGCTCGCCGCCCTGCACCGAGCCGGACGCAACGAGAACGGGCGCGATGACCTCGAGCACGGCGAGCTGGTCGTCACCCGGCACGCCGCTCACATCGAGGTTGGAGCGTTCCTGGATCACGGTGTTCGCCACCTCGACGTCGATGCCCGCAACCTCGGCAAGAAGCGCCGCCGTCTCTTCGGGGTTCGCGAGCGCCCAGGCGCGGGCCTCTTCATACGCGTCGACGACGACCTGCGCGACGTCGGCGTGCTCGGTGATGAACTCCTCGGTGGCGTTGAGGAAGCCGTACGAGTTGAAGTCGACATTGCGATAGATCAATTTGTCGCCCGCCTCGACCTCGGCGGCGGCCATGATGGGGTCGAGGCCCGCCCAGGCGTCCACCGACCCGCCATCGAGAGCCGCGCGACCATCGGCGTGCTGCAGGTTCTGCACCTCGATGTCGTCGACCGTCAGACCCTCGGTCTCGAGCGCCTGCAACAGGAAGAAGTACGGGTCGGTGCCCGCGGTCGCGGCCACCGACTTGCCCTTCAGGTCCGCGACCGAGGTGATGTCACTTTCCGGCCCGACGACGATCGCCGACCACTCGGGCTGCGAGTAAATGTCGATGACCTGAATAGGCGATCCGTTGGCGCGCGCCAGCAACGCGGCGGAGCCGGCGGTCGATCCGACGTCGATCGAACCCGCGCGCAAGAACTCGTTCGCCGTATTCGACCCGGCGGACTGCACCCAATCGACGGTGACGCTCTCGCCCAGCGCCTCTTCGAGCAGACCCTGGTCCTTGATGATCAGGCTGAGCGGGTTGTAGGTGGCGAAGTCGATCGACAGCGTGTCGGTCGACCATTCCTGCGCCTCACCGGAAGCGCCCGTGTCGGATGCGGCGGCATTCTCGCCCGCGACGCAGCCCGCGGCGAGCATCATCATCGCGCCGGCCACGAGAATCGCGGGAACGGTGCGGCGGATGGTGGTACTCATCGGATCTCCTCGGAGGGGTTGTTGTGGTGATGGGTGTCGACGCCGAGTCCGTTCAGGAGCTCGGCGCGCAACTCGGTGAGCGCACGGTCAGCGCGGTCGCGGGGGCGGTCGCCCGGAACGACGATCGTGCGGGCGATGGATCCGACGGAAGCATCGGAGTCCGCGGCCGTGTCGAGCGAGCGCAGCAGCAGGACGCGGTCGGCCAGGAACAGCGCCTCTTCAACGTCATGGGTGACGAGGATGACCGTCGTCGGCTGCGCGGCGTGGATATCGAGCAGCAGGTCCTGCATGCGCAGGCGCGTGAGTGCGTCGAGTGCTCCGAACGGCTCATCCAGGAGCAGAACCTCGGGGTTGCGTGCCAGTGCGCGAGCGAGCGATGCGCGCTGCGCCATGCCGCCGGAGACCTCGCGCGGCTTCTGATCGGCGGCCTGCGACAACCCGACGAGCTCGAGCAGCTGCCGTACCGGCTCGCCGCCCTCGCGCTTAGTTCCGCCTCGAGGCCCGCGCGGCAGCCCGAGCTGGACGTTCTGGGCGAGGGTACGCCAGGCCAGCAGGCGAGGTTCTTGGAAAGCGACCGCGGTCCGAGCATCCGTGTCGGTCACGGGGGCGCCACCGACGCGGATCGAACCGCTCGTGGGGGCGTCCAGTCCTCCGAGCATCCGCAACAGGGTGGACTTGCCGCATCCGGACGGACCGACGATGGCCACGATCTCGCCGTGTCGAACGTCGAGGTCTACGCCACGGAGAACCGCTCGCGGCCCACGCGCCGTCGGGAACGTACGCGAAACACCTTCGAGCAGCACGCCCTCCGTCCGCGAGGCGGTTTCGGGAAGGCGTGCGTCAGCGAAGTCGAGAACGGTTGCGGGCACGTCATCATCGTGGACGACCGTGCAACAAAGAGCACATCGGGTCGTAACTTTCCGAAATCGAAAGCGAATGCGTGCTATACCGCGGCCCGGTCACTGAGCCTGTCGAAGTGACTCGTCGTGCCCCGCACCCTGGCTGCTCCCTTCGACAAGCTCAGGGAGCGTCGGTCGACGTGACCACCGCTCAACTCTGGGCGAGGGCCGCGACCTCGTCGGCCGCCGCCGCGACGTTCTCGTTGACCACGAGGTAGTCGAACTCGGGCTGCGCGGCCAACTCGCGCTTCGCCGTCTTCAGGCGACGGGCACGCTCTTCGGAGTTCTCCGTGCCACGACCCACCAGGCGGTTGACCAGCTCGTCCCAGCTGGGGGGCAAGAGGAATACCAACATGGCGTCGGGCATGCTGCGCCTCACCTGACGCGCGCCCTGCAGGTCGATCTCGAGCAACACGGTGCGACCGTCATTGAGAGCACGCTCGATCGGCTCGCGGGGCGTGCCGTACCGGTACTGGTTGTGCACGGTCGCGTGCTCGAGAAGCTCGTCGGCCTCGACCATCCGGTCGAACTCGGCGTCGTCCACGAAGAAGTAATGCGTGCCATCCTCTTCGCCGGGACGCGGCGGACGTGTCGTCGCCGACACCGAGAGCAGGATGTCGGGGTGATGTTCCTGGATATGCGCGGCGACCGTGCCCTTGCCCACTGCCGTCGGGCCTGCCAGGACAATGAGCCGGCTGCGTCCGGGACGCGGCACGGGTTCGGGAAGTCGCTCATCGAGGAAGGCGCTGAGGTCCTTGCGCTGGCGGGTACCCAGTCCCCCGAGTCGCTTGACCGGCGAGATGCTCAGCTGCGCCAGGATGCGATCGCGTTTCCCTTCACCGATAGCGGGGATCGACGTCAGAAAGTCGGGTGCACGCATGGCCGCCGCAGCGGACTCCGGTGCAGCCCATGCCCGTCGAAGCAGCTCTTGGGGTGTGATGACGCGGGTCGTGACGTCGCGTTTGAGCGCCGCGCGTTCGCGCCGTGCCGCGATGGCGCGTCGGGATGCAGCGGCGCGGTCCACCTCGGGTGGGGTGCCTCCGCGTCGTTCAACGACCCGTTGTTCCTCCGGGCGTCGCTCGTCCCCTGCCGGCGCGTCAGTCACCGATGATCTCCTCCGTGCGTCGTCTGTCATCCATCGCCCGCGCCAAATCGGTGCGTACCGGTCCCGCAGCAAGGATGCTGCGGCTCTCGGCCACGATCACCACGGGTGCGAGGCGTCCGAAGATCGTCTCACGATCCTCCGACCGTGCGCCCTGATGTCCGAAGCCGGGCGCCAGGATCGGCGCGACCGGCTCGAGATCAACGGGAACTCCCCGCTCGGCGAGGTTCACGGTCGCACCGATCACCAGACCGATGCTTCCCCACGAACCCACCTGCGTCGTGACGGCATTGAAGGCCGCCACCTCCGCCGCGATCGCGCCGGCCACGGTCCGAGAAGGCTCCGCGGTGTCGTCGGCCTCCGGCATCATCCGAGCGCTCTGCAGACCGGATGCCTCGGGGTTGCTCGTCGCCGCCAGCACGAACGCGCCCTTGCCGTGCGCGACGGCGTAGCGCAGCGTGTCCTCGAGGGAGCCGCCGCCCAGGTACGGGCTGAGGGTCACGGCGTCGGCCTCGAGCGGCGAGCCGGGGGTCAGCCAGGCGCGGGCGTACGCGTCCATGGTCGATCCGATGTCGCCGCGCTTGGCGTCTGCGATTACCAGCAGGCCCGCTGCGCGGGCCGCCGCGAGCACGTCCTCGAGCGCCGCGAACCCGGCCGAGCCGAACCGCTCGAAGAACGACACCTGAGGCTTGACGATCCCGCAGTGCCCCTCGGCGGCTTCGACGACACGCAGCCCGAACGTCCGTACGCCGTCGGCCGAGACATCCAGCCCCCAGTCCGCGAGCAGCTGCTCGTGCGGATCGATACCGACGCACAGGCGTCCGTGCTCGCCGAACGCCGCGCGCACGCGATCGCCGAACGCCGGGCCTGCGCTCACCCGCGTGCCGCCCGGTCCGCCGCGTACTCCTGCAGGCTCCTGACGTCGAAGCCCTGACGCACGGCGTCCATGGCGCTCACCGCGGCACCCAGAACGGCGATCGTCGTGAAGAGGGCCTTGTCGGCCGCCACGGCCGCGGCGCGGATCTCGTAGCCGTCGGCGCGGGCGGACCGTCCGCTCGGCGTGTTCACGATGATGTCGATCTCGCCGCCATTGATCAGGTCGACGATGTTGCGCGCGCCGGAGGCTTGCGTCTCGCTGTACTTGTTCACGATGCGGACGTTGATGCCGTTACGGGCCAGGATCTCGGCCGTGCCCTCGGTCGCGACGAGCGAGAAGCCGAGCTCCTGCAGCCGGTGCGCGGGCAGGATGACCGCACGTTTGTCGGAGTCGGCGACCGAGATGAAGACGGTGCCCGACAGCGGCATCCCGCCGTACGCGGCCGCCTGGCTCTTGGCGAACGCGGTCGGGAAGTCCTTGTCGATGCCCATGACCTCGCCGGTCGAACGCATCTCGGGCCCGAGCACGGAATCGACCGTCTGCCCGTCCTTCGTGCGGAACCGCTTGAAGGGCAGCACGGCCTCCTTGACCGAAACTGGGGAGTCGAGCGGCACGCGCGAACCATCGATCGGGGGCAGCATCCCCTCGGACTTCAACTCGTCGATCGTCGTCCCGGTCATGATGCGCGCGGCGGCCTTCGCAAGCGGGATGCCCAGGGCCTTCGAAACGAAAGGTACGGTCCGGCTCGCGCGCGGGTTCGCTTCGATGACGTAGAGGATGCCGGCGCTGATCGCGAACTGCACGTTCAGAAGGCCGCGCACCCCGACGCCCTCGGCGATTGCGAGCGTCGCGGTGCGCACTCGGTCGATTTCGGATCGGCCGAGAGAGATCGGCGGCAGGGTGCACGCCGAGTCACCGGAGTGGATACCGGCCTCTTCGATGTGCTCCATGACGCCGCCGATGTACAGCTCGGTGCCGTCGTAAAGGGCGTCGACATCGATCTCGACCGCGTCGTCCAGGAAGCGGTCGACCAGCAGCGGCATGCCGGGGCCGATGATGACCTCTCCCGCGGTCCGCACGAAGTAGTCGTACAGGCTCGGGGTGTCGTAAACGATCTCCATGCCGCGACCGCCGAGCACGAAGCTCGGACGGACGAGAACGGGATATCCGATGTCTTCCGCGACCGCGACAGCACCCTCGGCATCCGTCGCCGTGCCGTGGCGGGGCGCCACGAGGCCTGCGGTGTCGAGGATCTCGCTGAACAGCTGGCGCTCTTCGGCGAGGTCGATGGCCGCGGGGCTCGTGCCGAGGATGCGGTAGCCGGCCTCTTCGATGCCCTTCGCGAGTCCGAGTGGCGTCTGCCCGCCGAGCTGGCACACGACGCCGAAGATCTCACCCGACGCGGCTTCGGCGTACAGCACCTCGAGCACATCCTCGAGCGTGAGCGGCTCGAAGTAGAGGCGGTCCGACGTGTCGTAGTCGGTCGAGACCGTCTCCGGGTTGCAGTTGACCATGATCGTCTCGTAGCCCGCGTCCGACAGTGCGAACGACGCGTGCACGCAGGAGTAGTCGAACTCGACGCCCTGACCGATGCGGTTGGGGCCCGATCCGATGATCACGATCTTCTGGCGGTCGGACGGCGTGACCTCGGTCTCGAAGTCGTAGCTCGAGTAGTGGTAGGGCGTCAGCGCCGGGAACTCCCCGGCGCAGGTGTCGACCGTCTTGTAGACCGGGCGGATCGAGAGGGCGTGACGGATGCCGCGAACCTCGACCTCGGGAATGCCACGCAACTGACCGATCTGGACGTCGGAGAATCCGTGGTCCTTCGCGAGCAGAAGCGTTTCCGCGTCCAGCTCCGCGGCGTCGCGGACGAAGTCGGCGACCTCGTTGATGAGGACGATCTGGTCGAGGAACCACGGGTCGATGCCCGTCGCCTCGAACATCTCGGGGACGCTGGCGCCGGCGCGCAGCGCCTGCTGGACGACGACGATCCGACCATCCGTCGGCGTCTTCGACACCTCGACGAGCTCGTCCTTCGTCCGCGGTTCGTCGCCCCAGTGGAAGCTCGACCCGCGCTTCTCGAGCGAACGCAGCGCCTTCTGCAGGGCTGTCGCGTAGTTGCGGCCGATCGCCATCGCCTCGCCGACCGACTTCATGGTGGTTGTCAGCGTGGTGTCGGCCGCGGGGAACTTCTCGAAGTTGAAGCGCGGGACCTTCACGACGACGTAGTCGAGCGTCGGCTCGAAGCTCGCGGGCGTGACCTTGGTGATGTCGTTCGGGATCTCATCCAGCCGGTACCCGAGAGCGAGCTTCGCGGCGATCTTCGCGATCGGGAAGCCCGTCGCCTTCGATGCCAGCGCCGACGAGCGCGAGACACGCGGGTTCATCTCGATGACGATGATGCGGCCGTTCGAGGGATCGACCGCGAACTGGATGTTGCAGCCACCGGTGTCGACGCCGACCGCGCGAATGATGTCGATGCCGATGTCGCGCATCTTCTGGTACTCGCGGTCGGTCAGCGTGAGTGCCGGCGCGACCGTGATCGAGTCGCCTGTGTGCACGCCGACCGGGTCGACGTTCTCGATCGAGCAGACGACGACCGTGTTGTCGGCGGTGTCACGCATGAGCTCGAGCTCGTATTCCTTCCACCCGAGGATCGACTCCTCGAGCAGCACCTCGGTCGTCGGCGAGTCGCGGAGGCCGGCGCCGGCGATACGACGCAGGTCGCGCTCGTCGTAGGCGAAACCTGAACCGAGTCCGCCCATCGTGAAGCTCGGCCGCACGACCAGCGGGTATCCGAGCTCCGCTGCGCCCGCGAGCACCTCGTCCATGGTGTGGCAGATGCGGCTGTCGGCGACATCGGCGCCGGAGTCCAACACCAGCTGTTTGAAGATCTGGCGATCCTCGCCCTTGTTGATCGCCTCGAGATTCGCACCGATCAACTCGACGTCGTACTTCTCGAGGATGCCGTGCTTGTCGAGCTCGATCGCGGCGTTCAGGGCCGTCTGTCCACCAAGTGTGGGCAGGATCGCATCCGGCCGTTCCTTCGCGATGATCGTCTCGATGACCTGCCAGGTGATCGGTTCGATGTAGGTCGCGTCGGCGAAGTCGGGATCGGTCATGATCGTCGCGGGGTTGGAGTTGACGAGGATGACGCGGACGCCCTCCTCGCGCAGCACACGGCAGGCTTGGGTGCCCGAGTAGTCGAATTCGCAGGCCTGGCCGATCACGATCGGGCCGGACCCGATGACCAGGACGCTCTTGATGTCGTCGCGCTTAGGCATCAGTTGTTGTCCTTGCTCTGCTCCGCGAGCACCATGTCGCGGAACCTGTCGAAGAGGTAGTTGGAGTCGTGCGGGCCCGCGGCAGCCTCGGGGTGGTACTGCACGCTGAAGGCCGGGATGTCCAGGGCACGCAGACCCTCGACCACCTGATCGTTCAGCCCGATGTGGCTGACCTCGACACGCCCGTACCCCTGAGGGCTGTCGAAGACGCTGTCAACCGGCGCCTCGACCGCGAAGCCGTGGTTCTGCGAGGTGATCTCGACGCGGCCCGTTGACTTGTCGAGCACCGGCTGGTTGATGCCGCGGTGGCCGAACGGCAGCTTGTACGTGCCGAGTCCGAGGGCCCGCCCGAGCAGCTGGTTGCCGAAACAGATTCCGAAGAACGGCGTGCGGTCATCGAGCACGGCGCGGAGCAGTTCGACGTGCTGATCTGATGCTGCGGGGTCGCCGGGGCCGTTGGAGTAGAACACCGCGACCGGGTCGAGGGCGCGGAGCTCATCGATCGTGACGTGCTGGGGCAGCACGTGGACGTCGAACCCGCGGGCGGCGAGGTTGTGGATCGTCGCGCTCTTGACACCAAGGTCGAGCACCGCGAGGTTTCCGATGCGCTCCGCTGTGGCGGGGTAGACCTCGACGGCCGTCACCGAAACCTCGGCGGAGAGGTTTCGACCCGACATCGCGGGAGCCTCGCGCACGATGCGCAGCTGCTCGTCGGCGTCGAGCGCCGCCTCCGCGCCAGAGAAGATCCCGCCGCGCATGCTGCCGGCGGAGCGGATGTGGCGGGTCACCGAGCGCGTGTCGATTCCGCTGATGCCGACGATGCCGTCGTTCACAAGAGCGTCGTCGAGCGACTCATCCGCTCGCCAGTTCGAGACGACACGCGAGGGGTCCCGCACGATGTAGCCCGACACCCAGATGCGGCGGGATTCGGGATCTTCGTCGTTCATGCCGGTGTTCCCGATGTGCGGCGCCGTCTGCAAGACGATCTGCCCGGCGTATGAGGGGTCGGTGAGCGTCTCCTGGTAGCCGGTCATGCCGGTGGCGAAGACGACTTCGCCGAGGGTCGTGCCGCGGGCGCCATAGGCCCGTCCGGCGTGGCGGGTGCCGTCTTCGAGAACGAGAACGGCGGGGTCTTTCGTGAGATGCGAGATCATTCGGCTTTCCCTGTCGGGGTGGGCTGGGGAAGGATGCGGGTGACCGCGGCGAGCAACTCACCGGAGGTGTTGCCGGGCGCGTCACCCGTCATTCGGACATAAGAGTCGGCGATCGTTTCGGTATCGACCCGCCAGGCGAGGCGGACGAGCCCGTCGCGCTCGACGACCCGGTCGATGGTCCAGGTCGCGCGATCGACACCGACGATTCGGGATGCCGCGACAAAAACGGGAGCCTCGCCCGTGATCGCGAGCAGAACGCCCGCCGACGAGACCTCGATCCCGACGCGTCCCCGGTATCGGAGGTGGCGGATTGCCAGGCGATCCAGCGGCTTCTCGTGGCGCGTCGTGGCGACATAGAAGCCGGAGAAGGATGCCTCGGCGACGAAATGCTCGGGCACGTCTGTCGGCGCGACGAGACCGCGGTCGCGTCGGACCCGGCGCGACCAGCCCCACGCGATGCCCGCGAGCACCAGAACGCCGAAGCCGATGATGATGGCCATTGCTGCGCCGAGGGTCATGCGCGAACCTCCTGTGCGAGATCGGCGACGAGCTTTCCGTCGGCGAATGTGGGGCGACCGCGGTGGATCGTCCAGAGCACCCGCCCCGGCAACGGCTGGCCGAGGTAGGGCGAGTTCGAGCTCAGACCGTGCAGATCGGATGCACCGAACACTTCGCGCACGTTGGGGTCGTACAGCGTCAGCTCGGCAGGCTGTCCGGCCGCGAGTGGCGTGCCGTGCGCGGCGAGCATCCCGATGCGTGCGGGGGCGTAGGACAAGACCCGGGCGACGTCGGCCCAGCCGAGCAGCCCGGTTTCGACCATCGACGCGTGCACGACCCGCAAAGCGCTCTCGAGGCCCACCATGCCGTTCGCGGCGGCTGCCCACTCGCAGCTCTTGTTCTCGGCGGGGTGCGGGGCGTGGTCGGTCGCGACGATGTCGATCGTGCCGTCCGCGAGGCCCTCGCGCACCGCGAGCACGTCCTCTTCGCGGCGGAGCGGCGGATTGACCTTGTACCGGGCGTCGTAGCCGCGGACGAGCTCATCCGTCAGCAGCAGGTGATGCGGCGTGACCTCGGCCGTGACGTTGATGCCCCGCTTCTTCGCCCAGCGGATGATGTCGACCGACCCCGCGGTGGAGAGGTGGCAGACGTGCAGGCGAGAACCGACGTGTTCGGCCAGGAGAACGTCGCGCGCGATGATCGATTCCTCGGCAACGGCGGGCCATCCGGTCAGCCCGAGCTCGGCAGAGACCCTCCCCTCGTTCATCTGGGCGCCCTCGGTGAGGCGAGGGTCCTGCGCGTGCTGCGCGATCACTCCCCCGAATGCCTTGACGTATTCGAGGGCGCGCCGCATGATCAGCGGGTCCCACACGCAGAAGCCGTCGTCGCTGAAGACGCGGACGCGGGCGCGAGAGTCTGCCATGGCGCCGAGCTCGGCGAGTCGCTCACCCTTCTGCCCCACGGTGACGGCGCCGATCGGCTGCACCGTCGCGTAGCCCGCTGCCTCGCCGAGCGCGAGTTCCTGCTCGACGACGCCGGCGGTGTCGGCCACGGGCGACGTGTTCGGCATCGCGAATACGGCCGTGAAGCCACCCGAAGCCGCGGCACGCGTTCCCGTGAGGATCGTTTCGGATGCCTCGTATCCGGGTTCACGCAGGTGTGTGTGGAGGTCGACGAGGCCCGGCAAAGCAACCAGCCCGTCCGCGTCGATCCGTGTCGCGCCCGCGCGGCTCAGCCCGGTGCCGACCTCGGCGATGCGACCGTCTTCGACGATCAGGTCGACGGCGGATCCGCCCTCGATGTGGGCACCGGCGATGAGGAGAACTTCGCTCATCTCTCCTCCTCGTTTGTCACGCCGGCAGACATGATGCCGGCTTTCGTGCCGCCGTTCGTTATCTGCTCGTCCAGGCCGGGACGCTCGCCCGCGAGCAGCAGGTACAGCACCGCCATCCGCACGGACACACCGTTCGACACCTGCTCGAGAACGGTCGAGCGGGGCGAATCGGCGGCGGCCGCCGAGATTTCGAGACCGCGATTCATGGGTCCGGGATGCATCACCATCGTATCGGCGGGCAGGGACGCCAGGCGCCGCGGGTCGAGACCCCAGCGTCGGGAATACTCCCGCTCAGTGGGAAAAAATGCCGCACCCATCCGCTCGAGCTGAATCCGCAACATCATGAGTGCGTCGGGACCCTCGGCAATCGCCTCGTCGAGGTCGTACACGATGCGGGCGGGCCAGGCAGAGACATCCTGCGGCACGAGTGTCGGCGGGGCGACAAGTGTGACGTCGGCGCCGAGCCTCGAGAGCAGCCACACGTTCGAGCGGGCGACCCGCGAGTGCAGGACGTCCCCTACGATCGTGACCTTCACACCAGCGAGATCACGCCCGCGGCTGTCGGCGCCGAAGGTGCGCTTGCGAATCGTGAAGGCGTCGAGAAGAGCCTGCGTGGGGTGCTCGTGCGTGCCGTCGCCGGCGTTGACGACGCCCGCGGTGATCCAGCCGCTCGAGGCGAGCGTGCGCGGAGCCCCGGATGCACCGTGCCGGATGACGACCGCGTCGGCGCCCATCGCCTGCAGGGTCTGGGCCGTGTCCTGCAGGCTCTCGCCCTTCGACACGCTCGAACCCTTCGCGGCGAAGTTGATGACGTCGGCGCTCAGACGCTTGGCGGCCGCCTCGAACGAGATGCGCGTGCGGGTCGAGTCCTCGAAGAAGAGGTTGACGATCGTCTTACCGCGGAGCGTCGGCAGCTTCTTGATCTCGCGGCGCTGCGTGTCGGCCATGTCCTCGGCGACGTCGAGGATCTCGAGAGCCAACGCGCGATCGAGTGTCTGGGTGTCGAGCAGGTGCCTCATGATCCGACCGTCACCTCTTCGATGCCGTCGGTTTCGGCCAGACGCACGTTGACGCGTTCCTCCCGCGAGCTCGGCAGGTTCTTGCCGACGAAGTCGGGCCGGATCGGCAGCTCGCGGTGGCCGCGATCGATCAGGGTCGCGAGGCGAACCGCGGCGGGCCGTCCGATGTCCTGCAGCGCGTCGAGGGCGGCCCGGATGCTCCGGCCCGAGAACAGCACATCGTCCACCAGCACCACGGTCTTGCCGTCTACCCCGCCGGCGGGGATCGACGTGGGCTGCGGCGTGCGCGTGGGATTGCGGGCGAGGTCGTCGCGGTACATCGTGACGTCCAGCGCACCGACCGGGACGGTCGTGCCGCTGAACTCCGAGACCAGGGTCCCGATGCGATGAGCGAGGGTCACACCGCGTGTGGGGATCCCCAGAAGCATCAACCCATCGGCACCCTTGTTGGACTCGAGGATCTCGTGAGAAATCCGGGTCAGGGCTCGTGCGATGTCGGCCTCGTGCAGCACGGTTCTCGTGCTCATGTGCCGCTCCCTTCTCCGCCTCACAGGACGGTGTTAAAGGTTGCTGTGCTCTCTCACCTTACCGGACCCTGTACATCCGTTTGTCCCTCGCGCCCGTCCCAGGACACCGAAACACCCCTGGTGTGCCGAGACACCCCCCGCCACAGGGTTTTTCGCTGCGGCAGGGGTGTTTCGCTGTCTTTGGGTGCTGGCGGGATCAGACGGTGGCGGGGTCAGACGGTGGCGGGATCAGACAGTGGCGGGATCAGACGGTGGCGGGATCAGACAGTGGCGGGATCAGACAGTGGCGGGAGCGGATGCGTCCGCGTCGATCGGGTCCGTCGCGTCGGGGGTCGCGTGCGCCCGGATCGGGTGACCCTGCGACGTCAGGCACCTGCCCGACGTGAGATCCCACTTCCAGTCGTGCAGACTGCAGGTCAGCACGCCGTCCTCGATCTTGCCCGTCTTGGTCAGGTCGGCCCGCAGGTGCGGGCAGCGGCGCTGCACAACCCAGTCGCCGAGCTGGACGTCCTCGGTCTGGTCGGACTGCTCGGCGTACCAGTTCTCCACGTACTCGATGCGATCACGCGAGAGGCACTTGAGGAACGTGGTCAGGAACTCGTTGAACTTGCCGCTGCGTCCCACCTCGAACTGCATGGACAGGAAGATCGAGTTCGACCAATCGATTTCATGGTCGCGAATATTGGTCGACACGAGGTCGGCGGGGATCGTGTACCAGTAGATGCACTCCTCGCCCGCGTATTCGCGGACCTTCGCCTTCGGGAAGTCCACCACCATGTCGAGGTCGCCGATGCGGAAGCGGACATTGCCGCCGACACCGTCGCGGATCGTGCGGGCGCGGCGCAGCAGCGGCTCCCACCACCCCTTGATCTCGGCGAGCATCTCGTCGGGCGGCAGAACCGGGGCACGGGATGCCTCCTCCGCGCGCACCTCGTCTTGCCGCGAGTCTCGCTGCTCGGCAAGGTAAGCCCACTTGTCGCCGAAGATGTGCTCGATCTCGGCTTCGCTGTAGAGCGTCTGGGTGACCTCGAGTTCGCCGTTGTTCAGATCGACCTGGGTGCCCGGGACGAACAGGTACCCCTTCTGCTCGGGGCGCACCTCGGCCATGTGCTCGAGAAACTGGCGCTGATCCGTGAAGATCGAGTCGTTCTGCTCGCCGAGACCGTTGTAACGGAACAGCTCTTCCCGCAAGAACATCGGCGGACCCGCCATCGGGAACACGTGCTCCGCGTCGACCTTCTCGATGTAGTACATGGCGCGCTTGTTCTGCGCGTCGCGCTTGAGCTGCGCGAAGTGCACTTTCGAGTCCTGAGGCAGGTCGTAGACCATCGGCCACCAAATCGCACCCGACACCTGCGTGAAGTAGGCCTCGGGCTTCGAAAACGACAGCAGCTTGTCGAGGTCGAGCGGGTGAGAGTCGTTCTGGTTCAGGACGCTGGCGGTGCCATCATCCACGCTCAACGATGAATCGCCGATGGGCCCGTCGCTCGGGGCACGCAAAGGGGTCACCATGACCTTCAGTTCGCCGAACTTCAGCGTCTCGCCGTTCGGGGTGTAGACGATGTTGTCGTAGCCGAGCGCCCGCAGGTCGTTTTCGAGATCGTCGGTCGGATAGTCCGGCAGCAGCACGGTGATGTCTTTGCGGACGTAGCGCTCGAGCATCCGCGGGTCGAAGTGATCCCGATGCCGGTGCGAGATGTACAGGAAGTCCGCGGCACCGAAACGCTCCCAGTCGAGCGCCCGATTGTCGGGGAACGGGAACCACGACCCGAAGAAGCTCGGGCCGATCACCGGGTCGCAGAGGATGGATCCCCCGAGCGTTTCGATGAACATTCCCGCGTGGCCGAGGCCCGTGATGCGCATGTCTGCCCTTCCCTCTCCAACAGCCCTCGAGTCTACGCGCGGGCTCCTATGACCCGGGTGAACAGCGCCGTGAGAAACGAGGGCCGTGAGAAAGAACGGCCCGCTCACCCGTCCAGAAGCGAGCGGATGTCGTCTGCCGTGAGGTCCTGCGCGAACAGAGCGTCGTCGTCGACAACCGCCTCGAAGAGGCGAGCCTTGCGTCTTTGCAGAGCGAGCACCTTCTCCTCGATGGAGTCCGCCGCGATCAGCCGGTAGACGATCACGTGCCGATCCTGGCCGATCCGATGGACACGATCCACCGCCTGCGCTTCGGCCGCCGGATTCCACCACGGGTCGAGGACGAACACGTAATCCGCCTCCGTGAGGGTGAGCCCGAAGCCCCCGGCCTTCAGGCTGATGAGGAACGCGGGAGCATCGCCCTTCCGGAAGCCGTCGACCACCTCGCTGCGGTTGCGTGTCGATCCATCCAGATAGGCGTGGGCGATTCCGGCCGCGTCCAGGCGCTCCGCCGCGAGTCGCAGGAACGAGGTGAACTGGCTGAAAACGAGCGCCCGGTGGCCTTCCGCGGCGACCTCGACGAGGCGATCGAGAAGCGCATCCAGCTTGCTCGCCGGGATGTGCGCGTTCTGCGGGCTGATGAGCGCGGGTGACAGGCTGAGCATCCGCAACAGTGTGAGAGAGCGGAACACGATGAATCGGTTCCGGTCCAGATCCTGCAGGAGCCCCATGACCTTCTGCCGTTCCCGCTGCAGGGTGAGGTCGTAGAGCTCGCGATGCTCAGGGTCGAGCGCGACGCGTAGCTCGAGTTCCTGCTTCTCGGGCAGTTCGGGTGCGACGAGCGCTTTGGTGCGACGGAGGAGCAGTGGACGGATGCGGCGACGCAGCCGCGCGAGACGCGCCGCGCGAAACGGGCCACCTTCGGCGTTCTCCGGCACCTTGCCCTGCTCGATGGGCTTCACATACGTCTCGCTGAACCGCGGAGCCGACGGGAACAGGCCCGGTGCCGTCAGCGAAAGCAGAGACCAGAGGTCGGTCAGGCCGTTCTCGAGCGGCGTTCCCGTCGCCGCGAAGACCGCATCCGATCGCAACGCTCCCACCGCTCGGTGAAGTTGTGTGCGCGGGTTCTTCACGAACTGCGCCTCGTCGAGGATGACGACCGACCAGTCGACACGCTCGAACTCTTCGCGGTCCAGCCGGACGAGCGCGTACGAGGTCACGACGATATCGGCATCCGTCGTCGCCTCGTCGAGTGACGAACCGCGCTTGGTGCTGGTTTCCTCGATCAACCGCACCCGCAGGCCGGGGGTGAACCGCGCCGCCTCGGCCGACCATGCCCCGACCACCGACGTGGGTGCCACGACCAGAAGCGGTCGCCTCTCGCCCTGCTCGCGGACGTGGGCGGCCAAGGCTAAGAGCTGCACGGTCTTGCCGAGTCCCATGTCGTCGCCGAGGATCCCGCCGAGGCGATTGCGCCAGAGGAACGCCAGCCACTCGAATCCGGCCTGCTGGTACGACCGCAGCGTCGCCTCGAGTCCGATCGGTGGCGGCGTGTGCGGCACGGTTTCGGTTCCGCGCAGCCCCGCGGCGAGTTCTCGCCACGCGGTGGCCGGTTCGGACTGATCAGCGAGGTCTTCGAACTCGCTCCACAGGTCGGTCTGGTGCCGGTTGATGCGGGGCGCGGTCTCCCACTCCGCCAACTCTCCTGCTTCGTCGATCAGATCGCGCAGGCGCTGAAGCGCGGGATGCGCGAGCGAGAAGTACGCCCCGTCCGAGAGGAGCATCTTCTTGCGACCTCGCGCGAGAGCGCGAAACAGGGGACCGAACGGCACCGCGCGACCGTCGATCGAGACGAGCACACCGAGCTCGAACCAGTCGGGATCATCGGTCTCGAGTGTGCTCACGCTGATCGCCGGCTCGCCGGTCAGCTCGGTGTAGACACGCCGGGGAGCATTGCCCTCCACCCGAACCCGCGCGAGAGCGCCCCAACCGGGCAGGATGCGCGTGGCGAAATCGGCAGCATCCGTGTCGCTCAGTCGCCCCGTGGGTGCAAACGGCGCATCGGATGTCTCTTGCCACACGGCCTCGAGGCCCGTGCCGATCTCGGCTTCCGCCGCCGGGTCCCGATCGGGGTGCGCTCCCGACTCGTAGGGCAGTCGGGTGAGGCCCGGATAGGACCATTCGACGCGGTACTCCACATCGTCGTCGCCGAAGGTCGCCGTGACGACCGCCGTCGGCTGCGGCGGAGCGGGAAGTGTGATGCCTCGCGCAGCGGTGACGCGAGCGCGGCGCACGAGCCGGGGTAGGCCGTCGGCGAGAAACTCCTCGCGTTCTTCCGCGGGAATCAGAAGCCCGTCGTCGTGCGCGAGGAGGGAGCGGACGGCGCCGGGAAGCTTGCAGGGAGCGAGCACGATCGGAAGGGGGTCGCGGTCAAGCGTGGCGACATAGACCCCGATGTGACCGATGGGCCGGATGACCGCGTCGACGATCGGCACACCGTCGACCGCGACGTGCGCCCGCAGACGAAGCGCCTCACCGGCATCCGTCACGTCGATCGCGGCGGTCGCCTCGTAGGCCAACACGACGTTCTGCTGCTCGCTCGTCGCGATGAGTGGGATCCCGGCGGCGCGCGCCGACCGCAGGTGCGGCCACAGCAGGCTGGATTCGACCGCGTCGAGGTTCAGCCACTCCCCCGGGTCGGCGAAGGGTCCTACGGTTCGCACACCCAGCAGCAGAGTCGTGAGGTCGGAAAACCATCGGGCGTGGGCGGGGTCGAAGCCGAAACCGGGCCGTCGCACCGAGTCCCACGAGACTTGACCCTTGATCCACGCGCCGGTGCTCTCGCTCCGCATGAGGGGGCGGACGCCGAGCGTCAGATCGTCGCGACGCCCCATGAGTGCCCGCGGATGAACCGTCTCAATTCGGCGCGGAGCCCAGTCATCCGGTCGGTACGGCGTGCGCTGGCGCAACTCGACGCCCAACGCGAGGGGAATGCCCGCCTCCCCGTCCGCCGTCTCGATGAGACTGCGCCACGAGGAATCCACGTGTCCATCCTCGCAGCCGTCTGCCACACACGTTTCGTCTCGCTTCGCTCGCTCAACGAGCGAGAGGTGCCCCGGTCATTGAGCGAGGCCCGCAGGGCCGAGACGAAATGACGTATCGCGTCAGGCGGAGCGGGAGACGCGAGCGAGCACACCGTGCACGAACGAGCCGGAGTCGTCGGTCGAGAACTCCTTCGCCAGCTCCACGGCTTCGTCGATCACGACGGCGGTAGGCACCTCGTCGTTGTGCAGCAACTCCCACACGCCCATGCGCAAGAGGGCCCGGTCGACCGCGGGCATCCGATCGATCTTCCAGTCCTTGCTGTGCGTCGCGATCAGCTCGTCGATCTCTTCGTGGTGATCGATCACACCGTCGACGATCTCGCGCGCATAGAGCCAGGATGCCTCGCGGGCCGGCTCGCTCGCGGCGCGCTGGGCTTCGGCCGCCAGAATCACACCGGGTTCATCGCCACGCACATCCGCCTGAAACAGGATGTCGAGGGCGCGCTTGCGCGCCTTACTCCGAGCACTCACCCGGTCAGCTCACGCGGCCGAGGTAGTCACCCGTGCGGGTGTCGACCTTGACCTTGGTGCCCTGCTCGAGGAACAGGGGCACCTGGATCTCGTAGCCGGTCTCGACCGTGGCGGACTTGGTGCCGGCCGACGAGCGATCGCCCTGCAGGCCGGGCTCGGTGTACGTGATCTCGAGGATGACGGATGCGGGCAGCTCGACGTAAAGCGGGTTGCCGTTGTTGAGCGCGATCTGCACCTGCTGGTTCTCGAGCAGGAAGTTCTTCGCGTCGCCGACCGTTGCGGCCGCGACCGTGAGCTGGTCGTAGTCGGCCGTGTCCATGAAGACGAAGTTGTCGCCGTCGTTGTACAGGTACGTGAAGTCGCGGCGATCGACGTTCTCGATCTCGATCTTCGCGCCCGCGTTGTACGTGCGGTCGACGGTCTTGCCCGAGACGACGTTCTTCAGCTTGGTGCGGACGAATGCGCCGCCCTTGCCCGGCTTGACGTGCTGGAACTCGATGACGTTCCACAGCTGTCCGTCGATGCTGAGGACGACGCCGTTCTTGATGTCTGCGGTGGATGCCATGTTCGAAGAATTCCGTTCGTGTGTGGGGCGCGGCTCGTGCTCGCGAAGCGAAGAATGAGCGGTCGCTCTGCCTATCGAAGCGAGCCGACGTTCGATTCTACGGGATGAGGGCGCTCAGCCGTCCGCCGCGCCCGTGATCACGGGGATCAGCAGGCGCACGGCCTTCGCGTATCCTTCAACGCCCTCACCGATCACGTGAACCACGGCGACGTCGCGGACGTACGAGTGGTGGCGGAACTCCTCACGCTCGTACACGTTCGAGACGTGCACCTCGGCGACGGGCAGCGAAACACCGGAGAGCGCGTCCCGCAGCACCACCGACGTGTGTGTGAGCCCACCGGGGTTGATCACGATGCCGGCGCAGTCTGCGCGCGCCGCATGAATCGCGTCGATCAAAACGCCCTCGTGGTTGCTCTGGACGGCGCGGACTTCGAGACCGTGCGCCGCGGCGGCGTCGGACGTGATGCGCTCGACATCGGCGAGCGTCGAGCTGCCGTAGATCTCCGGCTCTCGCGTGCCGAGCAGGTTCAGGTTCGGTCCGTTGACGAGCAGGATGCGGCGGGGCACGGTCATGCTCACCAAACTAGCGGGCTGGTCGCTTCGACAGGCTCAGTGACCGACGGGTGGCTCAGCGACCAACCGGTGCGCACAGCGACCGGGTCAGGATCCCGCGACCTCTTGATACGCGGCGAACAGGAGCGAGTCATCCGGCGCCTGCAGCACCGTGGGACGTGCGATGTCGTCCAACACGATGAATCGCAACAGGCCGCCGCGGGTCTTCTTGTCGCGCTGCATCGATGCGAGCAGCGTGGGCCATGCGCCGGCGCGGTAGGTGGTGGGAAGCCCGAGGAGTTCCAGGATGTCGCGATGACGCGCGGCCGCCGCATCCGGCAGTCGCCCCGCGAGGCGTGACAGTTCGGCGGCGAACACCATGCCAACGGAGATCGCCGCTCCGTGGCGCCAGCGATAGCGCTCGGCGTGCTCGATCGCGTGGCCCAGGGTGTGCCCGTAGTTCAGGACCTCACGCAGCCCCGACTCGTGAAAGTCCTCGCTCACGACGCGGGCCTTCATCCCGATCGCGAGTTCGACGCATTCACGGAAGACGAGGCTCGTGACATCCGTTGCCGCGGCGGGGTCCGCCTCGATCGCGTCGAGGATCTGCGGGTGCGAGATGAAACCGGCCTTGACGACCTCGGCGAATCCGGCGACGGCCTCATTCTTCGGCAGCGACTCGAGCAGGTCCAGGTCGCAGATCACGGCTCTCGGCGCCCAGAAAGCCCCGACGAGGTTCTTGCCCTCGGCCGTGTTGATCCCGGTCTTGCCGCCGACGGCCGCGTCGACCATCCCCAGCACGGTGGTCGGCACCTGCACCAGGTCGACGCCGCGCAACCAGGTGGCCGCGACGAAGCCCGCCAGGTCGGTGACGGCTCCGCCGCCGAAGCCGACGACCGCATCGGTGCGGGTGAAGTCGGCCTGGCCCATGATCTGCCAGCAGAACGCGGCGACCTCGATTCGCTTACCCTGCTCGGCGTCCGGAATCTCCGCCAGCAGTACCTCGCGCGCGCCCTCGTCCATCAGCCGCTCACGCATCTCGGCCGCGCGTGCGCCCAGCGTCGGCGGGTGCACGACCAGCACTTTGCGCACGGTCGGGGCAAGCGCGGCGCCGACGCGATCCAGGATGCCTCGACCCACCGTGATGTCATAGCCGGGCTCACCCGTGACGGTGATGGTGGTGACGTCGTTCATTCGTCTGCTTTCAGCCAGTCCAGAACGGCCGTCGCGACATTCGCGATCGGACCGCAGGATGTATCGAAGGTCACGTCCGCGACCTCCTCGTAGAGTGATCGCCGCTCGGCGAAAATGCGCTCCCAGGCGCCCACGGGGTCGTCGCCCGCCACCAAGGGCCGGTTGGCGTCACGGATGCGCGAGGCCACCGTTCCGGGTGAGACCGTCAGGTAGATCACGCGGTGTGTTGCGAGGGCAGACCGCGTGGTCGGGTCCAAGACCGCTCCCCCGCCGAGCGAGACGACGCCGCCGGTGGCCAGCGCATCCGCGACGGCCATGCGCTCGAGTTCACGGAAGTGCGCCTCACCGTGTTCGGCGAAGATGTCCGGGATCGGACCGTGGTCGACCACGATCACGCGGTCGGTGTCGACGAGCGGAAGCTGCAGCGCGCGGGCGACCCGGCGACCGATGCTCGTCTTGCCCGCACCCATCGGGCCGATGAAGACGATGGCCCCGGAGTCAGCCGAAGAGTTCATGCTCGACGAGGGCCGCCTCGGACGCGGGCGTCGTGCGCAGCGTCTCGGGGATAGCAGCGAGATAGCTGTCGAGGTTGCGGCGCGTCTCGCCGACACTATCGCCGCCGAACTTCTCGAGTGCGGCGTCGGCAAGCACGATGGCGACCATCGCCTCTGCCACCACCCCTGCAGCAGGGACGGCACAGACGTCCGAACGCTGGTGGTGAGCGGAAGCCGTGTCGCCCGTCGCGACGTCGACGGTGCGAAGCGCGTGGGGCACGGTCGCGATGGGCTTCATGCCGGCGCTGACGCGCAGCACGGTGCCGGTCGACATGCCGCCCTCGGTTCCGCCCGCCCGATCGGTCGAGCGCGAGATGCCGTCGGTTGTGGCGAACAACTCGTCGTGGGCGGCCGAGCCTCGGCGCGTCGTGGTGAGGAAGCCGTCGCCGACCTCGACTCCCTTGATCGCCTGGATGCTCATGAGCGCCTGGGCGAGCTTGCCATCGAGGCGTCGATCCCAGTGCACGTGCGACCCGAGTCCCGGCGGCAGACCGTAGGCGAGCACCTCGACGATCCCGCCCAGCGTGTCGCCGTCCTTACGCGCCGCGTCCACCTCGGCGACCATGCGCGTCGAGGTCTCGGCGTCGAAGCAACGCAGGTCGTCGGCGTCCAGCGCGTCGACGTCGTCCGGCGTCGGCAGCGCGGCACCGTCCGGAACATGCACGGTACCGATCGAGAGGGTGTGGCTGACCAGACGGATGCCGAGCTCGGCCAGGAATGCGCGCGCGACCGCGCCGAGGGCGACGCGGGCTGCCGTCTCACGGGCACTTGCGCGCTCGAGGATCGGACGTGCCTCGTCGAAGTCGTACTTCTGCATGCCGACGAGATCGGCGTGGCCCGGTCGCGGACGCGTGAGGGCCGCGCTTCGTCCACGAGACTTCTCGGTCAGTTCGACCGGTTCGGCGCTCATGACCTCGACCCACTTGGGCCACTCGGTGTTGCCGACGCGTAGCGCGATCGGGCTGCCCAGGCTCAGTCCGTGTCGCACACCGGCCGAGATCGTGAGCTCGTCCTGCTCGAACTTCATGCGCGAGCCACGGCCGTAGCCGAGCTTGCGGCGTTGCAGGTCGGCCTGGATCGCGTCCGACGAGATGGGCACGCCGGAGGGCAGACCCTCCATGATGGCGATCAGTTCGGGGCCGTGCGATTCGCCGGCGGTGAGGACGCGGAGCATCCTCCTAGTCTCCCATGAGCGCGGAGCGCATCGCGGCGAACACCGCGTGCTCGTCCGGCAGCGGGGCCTCGACATCGCCCGAGACGAAGAAACGCACCTGCAAAAGCGCCTGGTGCAGCAACATGGGAAGCCCCGACATCACGCGAGCCCCGCCCGTCGACCACGCGTCGGCCAGAGCCGATGGCCAGGGGCTGTAGGCGACATCGAGCAGTGAGCCACCCGCATCCGCCACCGACGCGACGAGTTCGGGAGCGAGCACCGTGCCCCCGGGCAGTGTGCTGATGGTGACGTCGGCGGTGTCCGGCGGGGTCGTCCCGAGCGGGTACGGATGCACGTCAACACCGATGCGATACCCGAGGCTGACGAGCGGCGCGATCGAGACGAGCCTGCGGGCGCAGACATCCACACGTCGCGTGCCGAGCTCGCCGAGCGCGACGATCGCGGAGGATGCGGTGGCCCCGGCGCCGATCAGGCGTGCGACATCCGGCGCCGAAACGCCGAGCTCACGTAAAGCACCCACCAGCCCCCCGACGTCCGTGTTGACGCCGTGTGGTCCGGCATCGGGGCTCAGCCGCAGAGTGTTGACGGCACCGGTGAGTTCGGCGCGACGGTCGCGACGGGCCGCGGCCGCGAAGGCTCGCTCTTTGAGGGGCATCGTCAGCGACAGGCCCCGCCACTCCGGCCCGAGGTCCGCCAGGGCGTCGTCGAGCCCCTCCGCGTCGACCTCGCGTCGGGTATAGCTCCAGGGCAGACCCAGCACGGCGTATGCGGCGGTGTGCAACTCGGGCGAGAGGCTGTGCGCGACGGGGCTGCCCCACACGGCGAGAGCCGCGGGTCCCGAGACATCCGTCACATCAACAACCCGAGTCGGGATTATCGGCACACCAGTTCTGCCACTGCGAAACGGCTCTCTGGTGCTCCGCATAGGTGTCGGTGAAGACGGTCTCACCGGTCTCGAGATTGACCGTCACGAAATAGAGCCATGTGCCCTCGGCCGGACGCATCGCCGCGTCGATCGCGACATCCCCCGGATTGGCGATCGGACCGATCGGCAGGCCAGGCACCTTGTAGGTATTCCAGGGGTTGTCGTCCTCCAGGGCCTCGGCCGACGAGCTGACCGTGCCGTCGCGCATTTCGCCGTAGCCGTACTGAGCCGTCGAGTCCATCTGGAGGTAGCCGTTGGTCTCTTGGTTCTCGGGCTGCATGCGGTTGACGATCACGCGCGACACCTTGTAGAAGTCATCGCTCTCCCGCGCCTCGCGCTGGATGATCGACGCGATCGTGAGGATCCTTTCGCGGTCATCGACGGGCACGCCGGCCGCGTCGAGCGACGTCACCGTGCGGTCGACCATCGTCTGGATCACCTGAGCCGCCGTCACACCCGGATCGAACTCGTACAGAGCGGGGAACAGCCAGCCCTCGAGGCTCGACGCCGAGACGCCGTATGCGGCAGGGTCGGCGACCGCGGCCTGGAAGTCTTCGATCGGCAGCCCGATACCCTCGGCGAGCCGCGGCAATGTCTGTTCCACGGTCAATCCCTCGCGCAGGAGGGCCGAGTTCTCGAGCTTGTTCTCGGGGTTCTCCAGCGCCGCGAGCGCCGCTGCAGACGTCATCTTCTGTTGCAGCTGATAGACGCCCGGATAAAAGACGGGCACGGCATCGAGTTCGAGCAACCACGAGTAAAACGCGCCGGGGGTTTTCGTCACGCCGGCGTTGAAGAGGCTCTGCGAGATCGTCTGTCCCCCGTCGCCCGAGGCGATCGTGACAAGGGCCTCGCCCTCCGCGATGCCGTCTTCGTAGTCGCGCGGCTCTTCCCAGCCCATGAGGGCGCGGATGGGCCCCTCGTAGTTGCTCCACGCCCACGCGACCCCGAGACCGATGCCCCCGAACAACAGGACGACGACACCGAGCGCGATCCACCCGCCGATGCGGCGGTTGCGACGCTTTTCCTTCTTGGACGGGACGATACGTTTCTCCTCGGCGAACAGTTCGTCGAGCGTCGGGGTCGACGTCGCGCGGCCCTCGGGCGAGACATCCTCGAGCGTGGGCGTCGCAGAACGACGCAGTTGCGGCTGCGACCCCGACACGGCGCCCGTGGCGACTCGGCCCGGCATACCTTCCGCCGAGCTCGGGGCACGGGGGGTTGCACGTGGTTCGGGCGCGGGCTCGGCCGGAGTGGAGGCCGTCGCCGATGTGGACGGCGCAGGTTCTGGCGCCGGAACATCCGCTTCCCGACTGGCAGAAGACGCGATCGTGGGGCTCTCACCCGTTGCGCGCTGGCGCAACTCACGGCGCGAAAGCGGAATCTGACGCGCCGCGGCGTCCTCGGCTGAGGACGCCGGCAAGGGCGGCTGAGCGGCGGACGGGGCTACGTCTTCGGATGCCGGGATGGGCGGCTCGTCGACCGCGCGCCTACGCGGATCGGGCAGGCGCCCGAACAGGTCGGCGAGCCGGTCATCGCCGGAATTCTCGTCGGGACGCTTGTCGTCGGACATCAACTACTCCTCGGGCAGGACGGGTTGGCCGGCCGGAAGCCCCGTCCGCTTCTCGACATCGAGAGCTTGCTGCAGGAGCACGACCGCGGCGACCTGGTCCACAATGCTACGGGAACCCCGCTGGGAGCGGCCGGAACGTCGCAGAGCATCGTTCGCTGTCACAGTCGTCAGCCGTTCGTCGAGCATCCGAACGGGCAGAGCGGATGCTTCGGCCACAGCCCCGGCGAACGAGCGAGCATCCGCGGTCGACGCCGTCTCGCGGCCCGCGAGGCTGATCGGCAGCCCCACCACGATCTCGACCGCGTCGAGCTCTCGGGCAATCTCGATCACCCGGGCGATCGGGTCGCCGCTCGCGCGCGGAATCGTCTCGACCGGAGTCGCGAGCAGACCGTCGCGATCGCAACGTGCAACACCGACACGAGCCATGCCGACATCGATGCCGAGTCGCACGCCCGGTCGGAAGCCGCTCACGCGGTGAGTGCCTCGAGAGCGGAGCGGACCGCGGCAAGACCCGCCGGAATGGCCGAGGGGTCCGTGCCGCCGCCCTGGGCGACATCGTCTCGTCCACCGCCGCCCCCGCCGAGAGCGGCCGCGGCACCCTTCGCCAGCGCGCCCGCCTTGGCTCCCGCGGTTCGTGCGGCTTCGTTCGTGGCGACGATCACGACGGCACGACCGTCGACACTGCCGCCGAGCGCGACAACCGCGGGCTCCGTGCCCAGGCGATCACGCACGGCCGTCACCAGTTGACGCAGGTCATCCTGTGACGCGACGGCGCCGACGGACTCAGCCACCAGAGCCGTACCCGAGACCGCCGAAGCTGTCTGCGCGAGAGCCGGAACGCGATCCCGGAGGGCGCGGGTCTCGAAAGCCGCGACCTTCTTCTCGGCCGCTTTCAGGCTTGCGGTCAGCTCGGCGATGCGGGCGGGCAACTGGTCGCGCGGGGTCTTGAGTGTCGAGGTCAGCTGCGAGACGATCGCGCGCTCGGCCGCGAGTTCACGGAAGGCGTCGAGGCCGACGAGGGCCTCCACGCGACGATTGGATGCTCCGACCGACTGTTCGCCGACGAGGTTGATGAGCCCGATCTGTGCGCTCGTGGTCACGTGAGTGCCACCACACAGCTCGCGGGACCAGGGCCCCCCGATGTCGACCATGCGCACGACGTCGCCGTACTTCTCGCCGAAGAGCGCCTGAGCTCCAGCCGCCTTGGCCTCGTCGAGCGACAGCACGCGGGTTGTCACCTCGAGGTTGTCGCGCACCGCATTGTTGGCGATCTCTTCGATCTCGGACTTGGTCGCATCCGAGAGCGACTGCCCCCACGCGAAGTCGAAGCGGAGGTATCCGGCGCGGTTGAGTGATCCGGTCTGCGTCGCCGACGAGCCGAGGGTGTCGCGCAGGGCCGCGTGGATCAGGTGCGTCGCGGAGTGCGCCTGCTGCGCCGCGCGCCGGTTGAGGGCGTCCACGACGGTCGTCGCGGGCTGGCCGACGCCGACCTCGCCCGTCGTCACCTCGACCGTGTGGCTGATGAGACCGGGCACGGGGCGTTGCACGTCGAGAACCTCGAGCTCGTATCCGGGGCCGACGATCACGCCCTTGTCGGCGACTTGTCCACCCGACTCGGCGTAGAGAGCGGTCTCGGCGAGGAAGATCTCCGCGATCTGGCCCGCGCTGGCGCGATCGGCGGGCATACCGTCGACCAGCAGCCCGAGCACGCGAGACTCCGTCTCGAGATCCGTGTAGCCCGTGAACGCGGTCTCTCCGAGCGCGCGCATCTCGCGATAGATGCTGGTGTCGGCGAGCTGACGCTTGCGCGACTTCGCGTCTGCCTTGGCACGGGTGCGCTGCTCGAGCATGAGCGTGTCGAAGGCTTCGCGATCGACCGACAGACCCGCTTCCTGGGCGATCTCGAGAGTGAGGTCGATCGGGAAGCCGTAGGTGTCGTGCAGCAGGAAAGCCTGGGATCCGGAGATCGTCGTGCCCCCGGCATCCTTCATCTGAACGACCGAGTCGTCGAGCAGACTCGATCCGGCCGCCAGGGTCCGCAAGAACGTCGCCTCTTCGGCGAGGGCGTACTGCTCGATCCGCGGGTAGTCGGTCGCGACGATCGGGTACGACTCCTTCATGGCGTCGCGAGAAGCGGCGAACAGCTCCCCGAAGGTCGGGCCGTCCACCCCGAGCAGCCGCATGGAACGGATCGCGCGACGCATGAGACGGCGGAGGATGTACCCGCGGCCCTCGTTCGAGGGTGTGACGCCGTCCGAGAGCAGCATGAGCGATGAGCGGACGTGATCGGCCACGACACGGAAGCGGATGTCGTCCTGATGATCCGCCCCGTAGGTGCGGCCCGAGAGCGCGACGGCCCGGTCGAGGACGGGACGCACCTGGTCCGTCTCGTACATGTTGTCGACACCCTGCTTGATGAACGCGACGCGCTCGAGGCCCATGCCGGTGTCGATGTTCTTGTTCGGCAGTTCGCCGACGATGTCGAAGACGTACTTCGACTGCACGTTGGTGATCTCGTACTGCATGAACACGAGGTTCCAGATCTCGACGTAGCGGTCGTCGTCCGTGGCCGGCCCGCCGTCGATCCCGTAGGCGGGACCGCGGTCGAAGAAGATCTCGGAACACGGACCGGCGGGGCCCGGCAGACCCGTCGACCAGTAGTTGGTGTCCTTACCGAGACGCTGGATGCGCTCCTCCGGCAGGTCGGTCAGCGAGCGCCAGAGGTCGTGGGCCTCGTCGTCTTCTTCGTAGACCGTGACCCACAGGTCCTTCGGGTCAAAGCCCAGGCCACCATCCGCGTCGGGGGTCGTGAGAAGCTCCCAGGCGAAGCGGATGGCGCCTTCCTTGAAGTAGTCGCCGAACGACCAGTTGCCGAGCATCTGGAAAAAGGTGCCGTGCCGCGGAGTGTGCCCGACCTCTTCGATATCGAGCGTGCGGATGCACTTCTGTACGTCCGCGGCGCGCTTGTACGGCGCCGGGACGTCACCGCTCAGGTACGGGATGAACGGCACCATGCCCGCGACAGTGAACAACAGGGCCGGGTCATCGGTGACGAGCGAGGCGCTCGGGACGATCACGTGACCGTTCTTCTCGAAATAGTCGAGGTAACGCTGAGCGATCTCGGCGGTCTTCATGAGCGGGATTCCTCGCAGGGGTCAGCGCGTGAGTAACCGGCCGCCCGGCGAGGGCGGCCGCACAACGGGATGGGATCAGTCCTTGGCCGACTCGGCGGCGTCGGTCACGGCGTCGGAGACGGTCTCGGCAGCATCCGAAACGGCGTCCGACGCGGCGGCCTTCGCGGAAGACGCAGCGTCCGAGGCGGAGGAGGCGACATTGGATGCGACATCCTGCGCCCCGCTGACGAACTCGTCCAGCTTCGCCTCTTGACCCCGGTACGCCTCGCCGATGCGTTCCGTGAACTCGCCGATGCGAGCGTCGACCTCGGCGAGGAGCTCGTGGCCGGTCGGATTCTTGTTGATCACGTGCGCGGCGGCGAAACCGCCGACGATACCGATCAGGAACCAGAGCAGGCTCTTCATGTCACCACTTCCTCGCACTCGTGAGCCGCACGCGCAGCATCCGTCCATCGTAGTGGTCGACGACGAAGGGCGCCCGGATCCTTGCGGATCGGACGCCCTTCGATGGATCGCACTGCTTAGCGCGCCGCGTAACCGTGCCTTCTGCCGCCTACGGCGGTGTACTACGCGGTGCTTAGCGCGCCGCGTAGTACTCGACCACGAGCTGAACCTCGCACGTGACGGGCACCTCGGCCCGCTTCGGGCGCCGAACCAGGCGGGCCTGGAGGGTCGACAGGTCGACCTCGAGGTAACCGGGAACCGGGGGCAGAACGTCGGCGTGACCACCGGCGGCGGCGACCTGGAACGGCTCGGTGCCCTCGCTCTTGGGCTTGACGTGGATCATCTGACCCGGCTTCACGCGGAAGGACGGGCGGTCGACGAGCTGGCCGTCGACGAGGATGTGACGGTGCACGACGAGCTGACGGGCTTGCGCCGTGGTGCGGGCGAAGCCCGAACGCACGACGAGCGCGTCGAGACGCTGCTCGAGCAGCTCGACCAGGTTCTCACCGGTCAGGCCGGACTGGCGGCGCGCCTCGTTGAACGTGTTGCGCATCTGCGCCTCGCGGATGCCGTACTGGGCGCGAAGACGCTGCTTCTCGCGAAGGCGAACGGCGTAGTCGCTGTCCTGCTTGCGCTTGGAGCGGCCGTGCTCGCCCGGTGCGTAGGGGCGCTTCTCGAGGAACTTGGCGGCCTTCGGGGTGAGGGCGATGCCGAGCGCGCGCGAGAGACGGGTTTTGCTGCGGGTCCGTGACTTAGTGGACACGTTTACCTTTCGAGACGTACGAACGTGGAGTACCTCGGCTCGCGCGCAGCGGACCGAGGGAAGTGAAGAGGGGTGTGCCAGGGGCGTCCGGCTACAGGACGACACCCGTCGTTTCTTCTCGCGCAGCCGCACGCTCGACAGAAACTAGGCCAGGGAAGATCCTAGCACGTCAGTCTTCTGACCCCAGGATGCGGCGGATCTTGTCGAGGCGCGTCCGGATGTCGCGTTCCGCACCCCGCGGCGTCGGCTCGTAGTAGCGGACCCCGCGCAGGGGGTCGGGCAGGTACTGCTGCCGGGCCACGCCCACCTCGGTGTCGTGCGGATAGATGTATCCCTTGCCGTGACCGAGCCTTTTCGCCCCCGCGTAGTGCGCGTCGCGCAGGTGCAGAGGCACGGGGCCGGCACGTCCGCCGCGAACATCGGCGATGGCCTTGTCGATCGCCACGTAGGCAGCGTTGGACTTCGCCGCGGTGGCGAGATACGCGGTCGCCTCGGCGAGCGGGATGCGCCCCTCGGGCATCCCGATGAACTGCACCGCGTCCGCCGCCGCCACCGCCATCGGCAGCGCCTGGGGGTCGGCGAGACCGATATCCTCCGCGGCGGAGATGATCAGGCGGCGCGCGATGAACCGCGGGTCCTCCCCCGCTTCGATCATCCGAGCGAGGTAGTGCAGCGACGCATCCACATCCGACCCGCGGATCGATTTGATGAAGGCGCTGATCACGTCATAGTGCTCGTCGCCCTGGCGGTCGTAGCGCAGCAGGGCACGGTCGACGGCCTGTGCCACGACATCGTCCGTTATGACGGGAAGTTCGTCGTCTTCTTCGTTCTCCCCATCGACATCGAGCTCGTCGTCCGCCCGCACTTCGCGGGCCGCGCCGACCATCGACGCCGCGGCCTCGAGCGCGGTCAGTGCACGTCGCGCATCGCCGGACGACAACCTGATCAGCGCGGCACGGGCAGATGAGTCGATCGTCACGCCACCGGCCAAGCCCCGAGCATCTGTCACGGCACGATCCAGGAGCTGGCCGAGCTCTTCGTCCGACAGCGGGCGAAGAGTGAGCAGAAGCGACCGAGAGAGCAGGGGCGACACGACCGAGAACGACGGGTTCTCCGTGGTCGCGGCGATCAGGACGACCCAGCCGTTCTCGACGCCGGGCAACAGCGCATCTTGCTGCGCCTTGGTGAAGCGGTGGATCTCATCCAGGAACAGGATGGTCGAGGCTCCGTACAGATCGCGCTGCGTGAGCGCCTCTTGCATGACCTCGCGGACATCCTTCACACCGGCCGTCACGGCCGACAGCTCAACGAAGCGACGACCCGACGAACGAGCGATCGCCTGCGCGAGCGTCGTCTTGCCGGTGCCCGGCGGGCCCCACAGGATCACCGAGACGGCACCGGTCGACGCCCGATTCGGGTCGGCCAGGGCGACGAGAGGCGAACCCGGCCGCAGCAGGTGCTCCTGACCCGCGATCTCGTCGAGGGATGACGGACGCATGCGGACGGCCAGGGGTGTCGACCCCTGGAACAACGCCTGCGTACCCGTCACCGTCCCAGGCTAGTCGGGGCCGCCTACACACCGGCTCACTCGTCATCCCCCACGACAATCGGCCCATCGCCGGGCGCCAGCACCGGTGCGCGCAATCTCATCCTCGAACGGTCGCGACTCGCCGTTGGGTCGCGCGACATGCGGCGAGTCGCGACCGTTCGCGGGGGTTCCGGGCGCGGGTTTGGTCCGGCTCGGGGCGGCTGCGTAGAGTTCAGGCGATCGATCTCAGGAGCAGACGAATGGCAAAGCCCGACAAAGACCGCGCCGAGCGCGAGCGAGCACGCGTGTATCAGGCACGCCTGCAGCTGCGCGAGTCACAGTTGCGACGCCGGCGGCGCGACACGATCGTGGCTTCGGTGGTCGGCGGCATCGTCATCCTCTCCGCCATCGGCGGTCAGTTCGCCTACTACGGTGCGGGTCCCGGCGCCCCGGTCCCCGCGGTCTCGCCCTCCCCGTCGTCGTCGCCATTACCGAGCATCTCGTCTGATCCGGTACCTGGGCCAACCACGACCCCCTGAGCCTCACGGAGCGTCGTACTAGGCTGGGGGAGTTTCCGCCCCCCACAGCAAGAGGTGCACCGTGTCCCCCGAGCCTGCTTCCGCCCCTGACCTGGCGTGGGGCCGCGTCGACGACGACGGCACCGTCTCCGTCCGCGAGGTCTCCGCCGTAGACGGCACCGACACCTGGCGCGTCGTCGGTCAGTACCCCGATGGAACCCCCGACGAGGCGCTCGCCTACTTCGCGCGCAAATTCAGCGACCTGGCCGACAAGGTCCGCCTGCTCGAGCAGCGCCAGCGTGGCGGCGGAGCGTCGGCATCCGATCTGACCACCGCCGCCAAGCACCTGCGCGCCGAGATCGACGGCGCTTCGGCGGTCGGCAATCTCGCGAATCTCATGGGTCGCGTCGAGGCGATCCTCGAGACGCTGAGCGCCGCCACCGCTACCGAAGCCGCCGCCGCGAAGGAGGCGGTCAACGCCGCCGTCGTCGAGCGCACCGAGCTGGTCGTGAAGGCCGAGGCCCTTGCCGCGCGCGATCCCGAATCCGTGCAGTGGAAGCAGGCGACGCAGGAGCTGAACGACCTCTTCGAGGCCTGGCAGGCGCACCAGCAGAACGGGCCGCGACTGCCCAAGCGCGAATCGCAGGAGCTGTGGAAGCGATTCCGCGACGCCCGCGGCACGGTCGAGAAGCACCGGCGGGAGTTCTTCGCGGAGCTGGACGAGACCCACAAGGGCGCTCGCGATCGCAAAGCGCGCCTGGTCGAGCGCGCCGAGGCCCTTCTCCCCCAGGGTGAGGACGGCATTCCGCGGTACCGCGCTCTGCTGGATGAGTGGAAGGCCGCCGGCCGTGCCGGCAAGAAGGTCGATGACTCCCTCTGGGCGAAGTTCAAGGCCGCGGGTGACGCGCTGTACGCCACGCGCGCCGAAAAAGAGGCCGAAGAGATCGCCGAGTCGGAGCCCAAGATCGAGGCCAAACAGGCGCTCCTCGTCGAGGCAGCCGCGGTCGCCGATGAGCGCAACCTGACGGCGGCCCGATCGCTGCTCGCGTCGATTCAGAGGCGCTGGGACGAGATCGGACGCGTATCGCCGCGTGAGCGCGACCGTTCTCTGGACGATGCGATGCGCAAGATCGAGCAAGCGCTCAAGGCGCGCGAAGAGGTCGATTGGAAGCGCAATAACCCCGAGACGAAGGCCCGTGCCGGCGACATGGCACGTCAGCTCGCCGACGCGATCGACAAGCTCGAGGCCGACCTCGCGGCCGCGACAGCGAAGGGCGATGCCTCGGCCGTGAAGCGAATCACCGCCGACCTCGACACGCGCCGCGCATGGCTCAAGGTCGTCGACGGGTAGAACCGGGTAGAACTCGGTAGAGCTTGTCCACAGATGTGCCCGCGTCACGCGTGAGCACTCGGGGCGTGCGATTCAATCGATCGCATGCCCTGGCCACTGATCTACCTTCCCGGTGAGCGGCTTTCGGTAGCCGAGCTCTCGGCAGCACGCCTTGACGGGGACGTCGTCGAGATCGGCGAGGGGTACATGCCCGCGGACGCTGTCGAAAGCACCGCGACCCGAGCGGCATCGCTCCGATCGATTTGCGGAACCCGCCTCGTGGTCGGTTCGTGGAGTGCCGCGTGGATATACGGCGCGCTGCATGAACCACCATCGCGGCACAGCGTCATGCGAGGCTCTGCGCATCGGGTCGGAAATCTCATCGACCGCCGCGCGATCTTTCACGACATCGGCATCGACGATCAGGACGTGTCGGATGTCGGGGGTGTGCTCGTCACGTCACCGCTGCGTACGCTGATCGACGTCGCCCGACGCATCCGCGATCCCGAAAATCGCGAGCGGGCTAACTCCGTCGTCGGCGCAATGATCGGCGCGGGGCTGGTCGATCCCCGGGAAGCCATCTCGCGAATCGACTCCGCAACGCGGCTTCCAGGTTCCCACGCCGCCCGACGCGAGCTCGAACGTCACCTCGATAAGGCGCTCGATGGGCCGCTCGATCCGGAGGCAACCCGGCTCGTCGTCAGCCTGTCGTGACGCGGTACACGTCGTAGACGGCGTCGATCCGGCGCACGGCGTTCAGCACACGGTCGAGATGCACGATGTCGCCCATCTCGAAAACGAACTTGCTGAGCGCGAGTCGCTCGTGCGTGGTCGCGACCGTCGCCGACAGGATGTTGACATGGTGCTCGGTCAGCACGCGCGTCACATCTGAGAGCAGGCCCGAGCGATCCAGCGCCTCGACCTGGATCTGCACCAGGAAGATGCCCTTGGTCGTCGGCGCCCATGAGACCTCGATCATGCGGTCGGGATCCGCGGTCAACGCGTCGACGTTGGGGCAGTCGGTGCGGTGCACCGAGACCCCGCTGCCCCGTGTGACGAAGCCGATGATGTCGTCCCCGGGCACCGGCGTGCAGCACTTGGCCAGTTTGACGAGGATGTCGGCAGCACCGCGCACGAGCACGCCCGTGTCGTTTGACCGCGGCGTGCGAGGCCGACCGAGGTGCGGCAGTTCGACGGGACCGGTCGAGGTGTCTTCCTCGGTCGCGACGAGGGCCGTGACCTTCTCGATAACGGACTGCGTCGAGACGTGCCCCTCGCCGACCGCCGCATACAGCGCCGAGACATCCTCATAACGCAGCTGGTGCGCGACTTCGCCGAACGAGCCCTGGTTCATCAGGCGCTGGAGGGGCAGGTTCTGTCGTCGCATCGCGCGTGCGATGGCTTCCTTGCCCTGCTCGACCGCTTCTTCGCGGCGCTCCTTCGTGAACCATCCACGGATCTTGTTGCGGGCGCGGGTGCTCTTGACGAAGCTCAGCCAGTCCTGGCTGGGCCCGGCATCGGGGTTCTTCGAGGTGAAGACCTCGACGACATCGCCGGACGACAGGGAAGAATCGAGGGGCACGAGGCGCCCGTTCACCTTGGCACCCATGGTGCGGTGACCGACCTCGGTGTGCACGGCGTAGGCGAAGTCGACCGGGGTCGCTTCGGCCGGCAGCCCGATGACGCGCCCCTTCGGCGTGAAGACGTAGACCTCTTTTGCGCCGATCTCGTAGCGCAGCGAGTCGAGGAACTCGCCCGGATCGGCGGTCTCGGCCTGCCAGTCCGAGATGTGCGCCAGCCACGCCATATCGGCGTCCTGGGCCTTCGGGTCGGGCTTACCGCCGTTGACCCGCTCCTTGTACTTCCAGTGCGCCGCAACACCGTATTCGGCCTGCTGGTGCATCTCGTTCGTGCGGATCTGGATCTCGACCGTGCGCCCACCTGGACCGATCACGGTCGTGTGGAGCGACTGGTACAGATTGAATTTCGGGGTCGCGATGTAATCCTTGAACCGCCCCGGGATAGGCGTCCAACGGGCGTGGATGGCACCGAGCACGGCGTAGCAATCCCGCACCGTCGAGACGAGGACGCGGATGCCGATCAGGTCGTAGATGTCGTCGAACTCGCGTCCACGCACGACCATCTTCTGGTAGACCGAATAGAGCTGCTTGGGACGTCCCGCGACACGTCCGCGGATCCGCAGTTCTCGCAGGTCTTCCTCGACCGAGCCGATGACGTTGTCGACGTATTCTTCGCGCTGCGGTGTGCGCTGTTTGACGAGGCTCTCGATCTCGGCGTAGAGCTTCGGATGAAGCACCGCGAACGACAGGTCCTCGAGCTCGGCCTTGATCGCCTGGATACCGAGGCGATTCGCGAGAGGGGCGTAGATCTCGAGGGTCTCGGTGGCCTTCTTCTGCGCCTTCGCGGGCGGCACGAAACCCCAGGTGCGCGCATTGTGGAGACGGTCGGCGAGCTTGATGACGAGCACCCGGATGTCCTTGGACATCGCGACGATCATCTTGCGGACGGTCTCGGCCTGAGCCGCGTCGCCGTACTTGACCTTGTCGAGTTTCGTGACTCCGTCGACGAGCATCGAGACCTCGTCACCGAAGTCGGCCGAGAGCTGATCGAGGCTGTACGCGGTGTCTTCGACGGTGTCGTGCAGGAGTGCGGCCGCGATCGCCTTCGGCCCGAGACCGAGCTCGGCGAGGATCTGCGAAACCGCGACGGGATGCGTGATGTAGGGCTCGCCGCTCTGGCGTAGCTGACCCTGATGCGCGCGCTCGGCAACGACGTAGGCGCGCTCGATCAGGGCGAAGTCACCCTTGGGGTGATTGGCGCGCACGGTGCGAATGAGGTGCTCGACCCCGCCGCGCCGCGTCGAACGCGAGAAGATGCGGGGAACCAGCCGGCGAAGGCTCGAAGCTTGGGGTGCCGGGGGCAGCGTTTCGGTCATGCTGCGCCCTTCCCCGCCTCGATAACGCGGTGTGGCACCACCCCGCCGGATCGGACCATCCTACGCCCGCCCGCGGGACTGACCGGCGGCACGCACGTTCCGCTCAGCTGTCCACCGCGGCGAGATCTCGGGCTGCGCGGACGCGGTCGTCGCGCTCACGCAACTGCGGCTCCCCCTCGCGGAACAGTGAGTACAAAGGTGCGGCGACGAACAGCGTCGAGTAGGCCGCGACGATGATGCCGACCGTGATCGCAAGCGAGATGTCACTCAGCGTGTCGGCGCCGAGCCACAGAGCACCGATGAAGAGGATCGCCGCGACGGGCAGTACCGCGACGACGGAGGTGTTGATCGAGCGCACGAGCGTCTGGTTGACGGCCAGGTTGACGGACTCGCCGAAGGTACGGCCGGTGGTGAGTCCGTCCTCGGTCGTGTTCTCTCGAATCTTGTCGAAGACAACCGTCGTGTCATAGAGCGAATAGCCCAGAATCGTGAGGAATCCGATCACCGCGGCGGGAGAAATCTCGAATCCCGCGAAAGCGTAGACACCGACCGTGATCACGAGCACGTCGACCAGACCGAGAATCGCTGCCGCCGACATTTTCCACGTTCGGAAGTAGATCGCGAGGATCAGGAAGGTCAGTGCGAGGAAGATCGCCAATCCCCAGAGTGACTGTCGCGTGACATCCTGGCCCCAGGTCGGGCCGATGAACGAGGTCGTGACCTCTTCGGCCGGCACCTCGTAGGCCGTCGCGAGGGCGGCGCTGACAGCGAGCGTGTCGTCCGCGCTCATCTGGTCGGTCTGGACCCGGATGGCGGTGCCACCGATCGTCGTGACCTTGGTGGTCGCGTCCGGCACGACCGTGCGCACGGCATCGGTCGCGACGAGCTGGTCTGGCTGCTCGAGCCCCGAAACGGTGAACTGCGACCCACCGGTGAACTCGATGGAGAACTGCGGCGGCTTGGCCAGCAGACCCACCGCGGAACCGATGATCAGCACGATGGCGACGATGAACCACAGCCGACGCCGCGGGACGAAAGGTACGGACAGCTTGCCCGTGTAGAGGTCGTTGCCGAATTGGCTCATGGAGCGCATCAGTCGTTTCCTCCGGGGTTCTTCGGTGCGGGTTTCGTCGAGCTGGCGATCTCTGCCTGCTTGCGTTCCGCGATCGTCTGGCGGCGCTCCGCCTCACCGCGCGACCGAGCGAGCCGTTTCGCCTTGGTGCCCTCGATTGCGACGGGTGCCCGGAATTCTGAGCGGCTGTGGTAAACCGCCCCGAGCGCCGTCGGATCGAGGCCGGAAAGCGGATGTCCCTGGCCGAAGAACCGCGTCCGGGCGAGCAGCTGCATGACCGGGTGCGTGAAGATCACGAAGATCAGGATGTCGATCAACGTCGTGAGCCCGAGCGTGAAAGCAAAACCCTTCACCGTGGCATCCGCCAGGATGTAGAGCACGACGGCGGCCAGGATGTTGACCGATTTGGAGATGTAGATCGTGCGCTTGGCTCGCGCCCAACCGTCCTCGACGGCTCCGGTGATGCTCTTGCCGTCGCGCAACTCGTCGCGTATTCGCTCGAAGTACACGATGAACGAGTCCGCCGTGAATCCGATGGTCACGATCAATCCCGCGACACCGGCGAGCGAGAGGCGGAAGCCCATGCGCCACGACAGGATGCAGAGCATCACGTAGGTCAGCACGCCCATCACGATGAGCGAGGCGATGATGACGAAGCCGAGTGCTCGATACGAGATCAGGGAGTACAGGGCGACGAGTGCGAGGCCGATGAGACCCGCGATCAGACCGATCTGGAGTTGCTGCGAACCCAGGGTCGCCGAGATCGTGTCGGAGCTCACGACCGTGAAGCTCAGCGGCAGAGCACCGTACTTCAACTGATCAGCGAGAGCCTTCGAGCTCTCCTGGTTGAAGTTTCCGCTGATGCTCGGCCGACCGTCGAGAATCAGACCTTCCATCGACGGGGCCGAAATGACGTTGCCGTCGAGCACGAAGGCGAACTGGTTCAACGGTGGGGTGGCACCCAAGAGTCGCTGACTGACCTCACCGAAGACCGTTGTGCCCTCGGCATCGAGAGTGAGCTGCACCGTCCACTGGTTGCTGGTCGTGTCGAGCCCGAAGGTGGCATCATCGATCGCCGTGCCGTCGATCTCGACAGGGCCGAGGATGTACTTGACGCTGCCGTCCGTCTCGCACGTGATGAGCGGCTGGTCGGCCGGGGCGTTCGCCGGGTCGTTGTCTTCGTTGGCGCAGTCGTAGGCCAGGAACTCAGCTTGCAAGGCCTCTGTGACCCACGCAGGGTCGCTCGCGTTCGACGGCTCGGTGGACGGGGTGGACGGCAGCGCCGGATCCGGAGTCGGATACGGCGTGGCCTCGCCGTCTTCGCCGACGAACTCGGTGGCCGGGCTGCCCGTGAAGATCACCGGACGCAACTGAAGCTGAGCGCTCGCCTGGATCCGCTCGCGCGTCTCTTCGTCCGCGTTGCCCGGAATCTGCACGACGATGTTGCGGCCACCCTCGGTCGCCACATCCGCCTCACCGACACCAGAGGCATCCACGCGCTGGCGCATGATCGTGACAGCCTGCTCGAGCTGCTCCGTGGTCGGCGCCGCGCCGTCCTCGGTCTGCGCCGCCAAGATGATCTGGGTACCGCCTTGCAGGTCCAGCGCAAGCTCGGGCGCCCATGTGCTCTGTTGGAACACGTACACGCCGAGCGCGTTGATGCCGAAGAGGATACCGATGATCGCCAGCAGGCCGATCAGTGCCCGCCAGGCATGGCGGACAGGTGAAGAAGTCGCCACCAGGGCTCAGCTTTCTCGAAGAAAAAAGGGGGCCACGCGGGGCAGGTCAGGCCTCGGGGTTGTTCTTACGCTCGGCCGCGCGCTGATCGGACTCGGCCTGGGCTCGCAGCTCGGCCTTGTGGTCGTCGCTCAGTGACGAGATCTCGCCATCTGCAACGCCCGCGATGTACTCGGCCTCGGATGCCTCGGCATCGATGAACTCGTCCTCGCTGACGACGCCTTCATCGGGATCGACCACGCGCAGGATCGCCTGGCTGTGCACCTTGATCTCGACGCCGGGGGCGATCTCGATCAGAGCAGGCTGGTCGAGGTTTTCGGGATCGAACTCGACGATCGTGCCGTACAGGCCACCCTGCAGCAGGACCTCGGCGCCGGGGACCGTCTGACGGGCCTTCTCGGCCTGCTCGACCTTGGCCCGCTGCATCCGTCGACGCGAGTTCCAGAACATGAAGCCGAGCAAGCCGACCAGGACGACGATGAGCAGGATGTCCATGAAGAAAGGTGCCTTTCGGGGGCGCACGGCGCGATTGAGGGCATACGACAAGAGAGGCGCGTAAGCCTTCAGCGATTATAGGTCATCGAGTCTGAGCGCGCCCTGCGCCTGGGGAGCGCCCAGATGGGCGTATGCCGCGGGCGTCGCCACACGGCCCCGTGGCGTTCTGCCCAGAAAGCCGATGCGCACGAGATAGGGCTCGACGACACTCTCGACGGTCTCGGATTCTTCGCCCACCGCGATTGCGAGAGTGCTGAGCCCGACGGGCCCGCCGCCGAAGCGGAACACGAGCGCATCGAGCACGGCGCGGTCGAGGCGGTCGAGACCGATCGAGTCGACGTCGTACAACTCGAGCGCGGACCGTACCGCGGCGAGGTCGCCCTCTTCCGAGTGCACCAGCATGAAGTCCCGCACACGCCGCAACAATCGGTTGGCGATTCGCGGTGTCCCGCGCGAGCGCAGCGCGATCTCTGCCCGGGCCTCCGGGCTGAGATCGACCCCGAGCATTTTCGATGACCGCCCGATGACGCGCTCGAGGTCCGATGCCTCGTAGAACTCGAGATGCCCGGTGAAGCCGAATCGGTCCCGCAAGGGGTTCGGCAGCAGACCCGACCGCGTCGTGGCACCTACCAGCGTGAAAGGTGCAAGATCCAGCGGGATGCTCGTGGCTCCGGCACCCTTTCCGACCATGATGTCGATGCGGAAATCCTCCATCGCGAGATAGAGCATCTCTTCTGCGGACCGAGCCATCCGATGGATCTCGTCGATGAAGAGGACCTCTCCGGGCGTCAGGCTCGACAGCAGAGCGGCCAGGTCGCCGGCGTGTTGGATCGCGGGACCGCTCGAGAGACGGAGGGGCCGCTGGCTCTCGTGCGCAACGATCATCGCCAGGGTCGTCTTGCCGAGGCCCGGCGGGCCCGAAAGCAGAATGTGATCGGCCGGACGCTGCTGGATACGCGCGGCATCGAGCAAGAGCTGGAGCTGCCCGCGCACCTTCGGCTGGCCGACAAAATCGGCGAGCGACCCGGGCCGCAGGGCGCCCTCAATGGCCAATTCCGATTCTTCGGCCACCGGGTCGACCTCGCGGAACGCGTCGTCGCCCGAAGGAGAGTCAGCCACGGGTACTTCCCTGTCGTGCGGGGCCGAGCGCCGCAAGCGTCACGCGCAGGAGGGCCGACACGCTGGCACGGTCGGCGTCCGTTGCCTCTTCGGCCGCCGTCGTGACAGCTTCGGTGGCGATGCGTTCCTGCCAGCCGAGTCCGACGAGCGCCTGTGCGACCTGCGTCAATACGTCCGAACTGGGCGCGGAGAACGAGGGCGAGCGCGATGCGACCGGCGCGATCTTGCCCGAGAGCTGCAGGACGATGAGCTTGGCGGTCTTGGGTCCGATACCCGAGACCTTGCGGAAGGGGGCGTCGTCTTCCGCGTGCACGGCTTCGGCAATGCGCTCTGCGGTCAGCTGCGACAGGACACCGAGCGCGGATTTCGGTCCGACGCCTGTGACCTGCAAGAGCAGCGAGAACAGCTCGAGCTCTTCACGCGTTTCGAAGCCGAAGAGCGACAGAGAATCCTCACGGACGATCAGGCTCGTGTGCAGCGCCAGGGTCTGGCCCGCGTGAGCCGAGCGTGCGACATCGACGGGAACGGCGACACTCAGGCCCACACCGCCGACTTCGATCACAACGGAGTCCACACCGGCATGCAGCACGACACCGCGCAGTGACGAGATCATGTGGCGATCCTAGCTCGAATCATCGTAGGTATGTTCGAGCGACACGCGGCGTCCCAGCGACGGATGTGGTCGATCAACGACTAACGGGATGTGCGGACCAGACGTTCGGCGTCGGCCCACGCACGCTGAGCCGGTGTCAACGGCGTCGCCCCCCGCCCGGCGACCGCGTCGCCGGAACGCCACGCGTGGCAGAGAGCGAGAGCCAACGCATCCGCTGCGTCCGCCGGTTGTGGAAGGGCGTCCAACCGCAGCACGCGCGCAACCATGGTCTGGACCTGACGCTTGTCGGCCGAGCCGTACCCCGTGATCGCCGCCTTGACCTCGCTCGGTGTATGGGTCTCGGCGGGCAGTCCATGCTCGGCCGCCAGCAACAGCGCGACCCCACTCGCCTGAGCCGTGCCCATCACGGTCTGCACATTGTGCTGTGCAAAAACACGCTCGACCGCGACGACATCCGGGCTGTGCTCGTCGAGTACCGCACGAATACCCGCGGCGATCACCGCGAGACGCTCAGGCAGCGGCATGTCCGGCGATGATCGGATGACGCCGACGTGGACGAGCCGACCGGACCGGTCCGGCGCGACATCCACGACCCCCATGCCGCAACGCGTCAGCCCGGGGTCGATACCGAGCACGCGGAGGGATCGGGTGCGCACTCCCCCACGCTATGCGTGCGGGCCGGCCCAGACGTCCAGGCGCGCCCTACTCGTCGTTCTCGAGCTCGGCCTGAACCTCGGAGGTCAGGTCGAAGTTCGAGTAGACGTTCTGCACATCGTCACTGTCTTCGAGCGCATCGATCAAACGGAAGACCTTACGTGCAGTCTCGGCGTCGACCTCGACCTTGAGGCTCGGCACGAACTCGACGTCGGCGGACTCGTAGTCGATTCCGGCATCCTGCAGCGCCGACCGGACCTTCACGAGATCGGTCGCCTCGGTGATCACTCCGAACCCGTCACCGTGCGGCTCGATCTCCTCGGCGCCCGCGTCGAGCACCGCGAGCATCACGTCGTCTTCGCTCGCACTGTCGGAGGACACGACGATGACGCCCTTGCGATGGAAGTTGTACGCGACGCTGCCCGGATCGGCCATCGTGCCGCCGTTGCGCGTCATCGCTGTGCGCACCTCGGCCGCAGCCCGGTTCTTGTTGTCGGTCAGGCACTCGATCAGCAGAGCGACACCGTTCGGGGCGTAACCCTCGTACATGATCGTCGTGTACTCGATCGACTCACCGGTGAGACCTGCGCCACGTTTGATAGCGCGGTCGATGTTGTCGTTCGGAACAGAAGTCTTCTTCGCCTTCTGGACCGCGTCGACCAGTGTCGGGTTGCCCGACATGTCGGCGCCGCCCATCTTGGCGGCGACTTCGATGTTCTTGATGAGTTTGGCGAACGACTTGGCACGGCGCGAATCGATGATCGCCTTCTTGTGCTTGGTCGTGGCCCACTTGGAATGGCCGGACATCCCCCCAGTTTACGGTGCCGCCGCATCCCGAACCGAACTCCCTACGCGATGATCTTCTGCAACGTCCGAAGGTTGCGGTTGGTCGTGCGCGCTCGATATGACTTGCGTGCAATCGCCCTGGCGAATGTCGTGTCGGTGGAGGAGCCCGCCGCGGGTGACCAATAGATGAGTCCGGACCCTCCCGCTACCGGGTCAGTCGTTGCATCCAGGGATGCCGCGTCGGCAAGGAGCTCTTCGCGGGTGGCCCCATCGAGGCAGAAGATCGCGTACGGCTGCCGATCGGGCGTGATCTCGAACGGGAACTCATCTATCACCCGCCCGATCTCGGCAGGTGTGCGCAACAAAATCCAGGCGTCGTAGCCGAACCGCTCTTCGAGAGCTGATTCTATGCGTGCCTTGAGCTCCGTCTCGGGGTTCGCCGAGTCGAACAGGACGTTGCCGCTGGCGAGAATCGTCCGCACATTCGTGAGCCCGAGGCCGCGAAACACGTCGACGAGGTCGGCGCTGCGGATCGTGATCCCGCCCACGTTCACTCCGCGCAGCAGCGCCACCCAATCCGACATTCCGCCAGGCTATCCCGCGGGTCAGGCGTGCGCTCGGACCGAGTCCAGAAAGAGCTGGTGGAAGCGATGCTCCCCCGACACCTCGGGGTGAAAAGCCGTGCCGAGCAGGTTGTCCTGCCGAACGGCGACCACTCCACCGTCCGCGAGGGACGCGAGAGGCTCGACGCCGGGCCCGTACTGCACCACGAGCGGAGCCCGGATGAACACGGTGTGCACGGGCGGATCTCCGAGCACCGCGACATCCAGATCCGTCTCGAATGATTCGGACTGGCCGCCGAATGCATTCCGCTGCACGGTCACATCGAGTCCGCCGAACGTCTCTTGCCCGACGATCCCGTCGGTGATGCGATCCGCCAGCAGGATGAGTCCCGCGCAGGTGCCATACATCGGCATGCCATCGGCTATCGCGTCGCGGATCGGCTGCTGCATCCCGAACGCACGCGAAAGCTTGTCGATCGCGCTCGACTCGCCGCCCGGCAGGACGAGACCGTCGACCGCCGCAAGTTCTGCGGGTCTACGCACGAGCGTGACGTGTGCGCCGAGTTGCGTGAGAACGTGAGCGTGTTCGCGAACATCACCTTGGATCGCGAGCACTCCGACACGGGGTGTGCTCTGCATACGACGTCTGGCTACCAGCCGCGCTCGGCGAGGCGGTGCGGGGCCGGCAGGTCAGACACGTTGATCCCGACCATGGCTTCACCCAGCCCGCGCGAGACATCCGCGATGACCTGGGCGTCGTCGTAGAACGTCGTCGCCTTCACGATCGCTGCGGCGCGCTCGGCCGGGTTGCCCGATTTGAAGATGCCTGAGCCGACGAACACGCCGTCGGCACCGAGCTGCATCATCATGGCCGCGTCCGCGGGTGTTGCGACACCACCGGCGACGAACAGCACTACCGGAAGCTTGCCGGTCTCGGCGACCTCGGCCACGAGGTCGTAAGGCGCCTGCAGCTCCTTGGCGGCGACGTAGAGCTCGTCCTTCGTCAGCGACTTCAGGCGATTGATCTCGCCCGAGATGGTGCGGATGTGCTTGGTGGCTTCCGAGACATCCCCGGTTCCGGCCTCTCCCTTGGAGCGAATCATGGCCGCACCCTCGGTGATGCGACGGAGTGCCTCACCCAGGTTCGTCGCACCGCAGACGAAGGGCACCGTGTAGCCCCACTTGTCGATGTGGTTGACGTAGTCGGCCGGGGACAACACCTCGGATTCGTCGATGTAGTCGACGCCCAGCTGCTGCAGGACCTGCGCCTCGACGAAGTGCCCGATGCGCGCCTTCGCCATGACGGGAATCGAGACGGCGGCGATGATGCTGTCGATCATGTCGGGGTCGCTCATGCGCGAAACACCACCCTGAGCGCGAATGTCGGCCGGTACGCGCTCCAGCGCCATGACGGCGACGGCGCCCGCGTCCTCGGCGATCTTCGCCTGCTCGACGTTGACGACGTCCATGATGACGCCACCCTTGAGCATCTCGGCGAGGCCGCGCTTGACGCGTGACGAACCGGTGGTGGGAGAGGTCACGGGTGGGATCCTTTCGCTGTGCAACGGGACGGATCGGGTGCCGCCCGGTTTGGCATAGGCCAAAAGATAGCATGAGCTTGATACGGTCGAGGCTCGAACAGAGGATGCAGGTGGCACAACGGATCAGTGGCGGCTCCGCGACCGAGATCGCCGAGAGTGTGCGCGCCCTGCTCGAGCGCTCAGACCTCGCACCGGGCGACCTGCTCCCGCCCGTACGAACACTCGCCGATGAGCTCGGCGTCAATCGCAACACGGTCATGGCCGCCTACCGACAGCTCGCCGGCGCCGGCTTGATCATCACGCGCGGACGCGCGGGTACCCGCGTCGTCGAACGAGCGCCCGTCGCTCAGGAGGGGTTTGCTGAGCGCGGCTCGCTCCGCGACGTCGGCACGGGCAATCCCGATCCGCGCTTCATCCCCGATCCGTCCGCAGCGCTCTCCGCAATGGCCGGGCGTCCGATCCTGTACGGCGAACCCGTGATCGATCCCGGTCTCGCGGCATGGGCCGGGACCTGGATGCGTGGCGACCTCGGTGATCGGCCGCACCGGTTGACGGTCACGAGCGGTGCGGTCGATGCGGTGGAGCGCATCCTGGCGCAGGCGCTCACCCGCGACGATCCCGTGGCTCTCGAAGACCCGTGTTTTCTCGCGAGCATCCATACGGTGCGCCTCGGCGGGTACCGCGCCGTGCCGGTGCCGATCGATGACGAGGGGATGACGGTCGAGGGCCTTCGCGCCGCGCTCGAGCAGGGCGTGCGCGCTGTGGTCTGCACACCCCGCGCGCAGAACCCGACCGGCGCGAGCCTCAGCGCGGAGCGAGCGGAACAGCTGCGCGGGGTGCTTGCCGAGCATCCGTACGTCCTGATCATCGAGGACGATCACTTCTCCCTGCTCTCCAGCGAGCCCTTCCATTCGTTGGTCGGACCGGAGCATCAACGGTTCGCGCTCGTCCGCTCGGTGTCGAAGTTTCTCGGACCCGACATGTGCCTCGCGATCGTCGCGTCAGACCCGCACACCGCCGAGCGTCTCGCACTGCGGTTGAGTCCCGGCACGACATGGGTCAGTCATCTGCTGCAGCGTCTGGTGCTGTCGCTCGTGACGGATGAGCAAGCACGCGAGACGATCTCTGCTGCTGCGTCGCACTATGCGGAGCGGAACGCCGCATTCACGGACCGGCTCAGGGCCGTCGGCATCTCCTGCGCCCATGCGGATGGTCTCAACCTGTGGGTGCCGTTGCCGATACCGGCGGCACGCATCGCGGCGAGAATGCAGGAGCGGGGCTGGCTCGTCCGCACCGGCGACGAGTTCGTGCTGGGCGATCCCGCGGCCGCACACCACCTCCGACTCACCGTGCACGCCCTCCCGGATGCCGACGCTGAGCGACTGGCCGCCGACCTCGGCGCGGCCGTGCAGGAACTCTCCACCAACGACGGGATGGGATGATCGTCCGATGAAGGTGCTCTCCATCCAGTCCGCCGTCGCCTACGGCCACGTCGGCAATTCCGCCGCGGTGTTTCCCCTCCAACGCATCGGAGTGGAGGTGCTGCCCGTCTACACCGTGAACTTCTCCAACCACACCGGCTACGGCGCGTGGCGCGGGCCACTCATCAGCCCGGACGACGTGCGCGACGTGATCCTCGGCATCGAAGAACGCGGCGTCTTTCCGCAGATCGACGCCGTGCTGTCGGGCTACCAGGGTGGCGAGGGCATCGGCGACGTGATCCTCGACGCCGTGGCGCGCGTGAAGGCGGCGAATCCCGACGCGATCTATGCGTGCGATCCCGTGATGGGAAACGCGAAGTCCGGATGTTTCGTCGCCCCGGCGATTCCCGTCCTGCTGCGCGAGCGTGTCGTTCCGGCTGCCGATCTGGTCACACCGAACCAGTTCGAGCTGGGATTCTTGACCGGCACCGAACCGGACACGCTCGAATCGACTCTCGTCTCGGCTGACCTGGCCCGCGGAATGGGACCACGCACCGTCCTCGTGACGAGCGTCGAGCGTCCCGATCGTGAGCCCGGCACGATCGAGATGCTCGTCGTGAACGACGTCGGCGCCTGGATCGTGCAGACGCCGCTGCTCCCGATGAAGGCGAACGGCTCGGGCGATGTGACGGCCGCGCTGTTCACCGCGCACTACCTCCGCACCGGCGACGCGGCGGACGCGCTCGCGCGAACGGTGTCGAGCGTCTTCGACCTGCTGCAGCGCACGCACGAGTCGGGCGAGCGTGAGCTGCAGCTCGTGGAGTCGCAGGAGTTCTACGCGAACCCGCGCCTGCAGTTCGAGGTCACCCGCGTCCGCTGATGCGTTTCGACTCGCTGTGCTCGCTCAACGGCCGGGCCGCCGTCGCGAGGTAAGTGCCTCGATCTCACAACGCGGGCCGGGAGCGAGCGCCAGTCGGTGATCCCCGGTGAGCAACGGGCAACCGAGCATCTCGGCGAGGGCGACGTAGACGGCGTCGTACGGCGTCACGTTGCGTCTCAGATCGATCACGCGGTTTATGAGATGCCGCATCGGCATCCGTTGGAGTCCCACGATGGCAAGATCGTCGATCGCTTCAGCGAGGCGTTCGTCGTCGAGATCGCCCGCGAGCCACCTCCGGCGAAAGACCGACGCCACTTCCACATCGATGAGTTCCGGCGCGACGAGTCGGTCTTCGGCGAGGAGACGGGCGCGCGCCCGTTCCCCGTCATCCGAATCGTCGGCGAGTGCATTGGCCAGCACACTCGCATCCACGACGATCAATCTGCGCGTCCGGCCTTGAGATCCTCTACCGCCTGCTCCAGCCCGACCTTGCCGGTCGTCCGCGCGGATATTCGAGTGAAGACCGATTCCAGCGTTGGCGTTTGCGCGAGGCGCGTCAGTTCGCTCGTTAGGAACTGTTGGAGCGACTGCCCCCGTTCCGAAGCGCGAAGGGTCAGTTCGCGATGAACGGACTCGGGCAGATCTCGGATCAACACGTTGGCCATGCTTGCATTATGCATGCAACGCACTCGTTCCGGGCGAGGTGGTCGCCGCCTCCACCACGACAGTTGGATATTGCTCGGCTCCAACGTACGTAGCGAATGTCTTCATAGGGCCCGTGGCTGACCAGTACTCGTTGCCAATGAAATAGCAGCCCATGTGATGGATCCCGCGTTCAGCCGCTTTGGTGTGAAGTAACCGATCGAAGGGGTACGCATCGAGCGAATAGTCGAGCGATGTGTTCACCGACTCGAGAACGACGGCGATGTAGCGCACCAGGTCCGAGTCGACAGTGCTCAATACCTCGTCGACCCACTCGCCGGGGTTAGCCCATCGATCAGCAAACACATCGGCCACCCCGCAGAACCACCAATGGTGATCGCCGAACACCACAAACTGACGATCACCTCTTCCGATATCTTCCGGCCAGCGCAGCTGAGCGAGCGAAAGGAAGTCCCAACCCGAGTCGATGATCATCTGCACACGCTAGGGCGCGACACCCCGCCTTCGGTCCTACGAGGGTCAAGGCGTGGAAACAGGACTGCGCGGTACTCCTGTGGAGGAGTCAAACACTCCAGGCATCCGCGATCGCGCGACGAACGTCGCCCAGCAACTGCGGGAGTGCCTTGGTGCGCGCGATGATCGGGAAGAAGTTCGCATCCGTCGCCCACCGCGGCACGATGTGCTGGTGCAAGTGCCCTTCGACCCCGGCACCCGCAACGCGGCCCTGATTCATGCCGATGTTGAAGCCGTCGCACTTCGACACCTCACGCAGCACGCGCATGCCGGTCTGCGTGAGCGCGGCGATCTCGTCGACCTCTTCACGCGTCGCCTCGTCGTAAAGGCCGACGTGACGGTACGGGCACACCAGGAGGTGGCCCGAGTTGTACGGGAACAGGTTGAGGAGCACGTAGGCGGTCTTCCCGCGCGCGACGATCAAGCCCTCTTCGTCGCTCATCTGGGGCGCGGCATCGAACGGGCAATCGAGGCGCAGCGGCTCGGGCCCCGCCTGGATGTAGGCCATCCGGTGCGGGGTCCAGAGACGCTGGAACTCGTCCGGCACACCCGCGAGGTGGGATGCCGCGATCAGGTCGGACTCGTCCGCGGACGCTTCGACAGGCTCAGCGAGCGTGCTGTCGTCGCGCCCGGAGCCTGACGAAGGGCGGTGCCCGGAGCCTGACGAAGGGCGGTGCCCGGAGCCTGACGAAGGGCGGTGCCCGGAGCCTGACGAAGGGTCCGTCACGCGAGGTCCTCGGCGGTCGACAACTGCGCGTGCGATGCGATGGCCGCGGCGATCCGCTCGATGGCCTCGTCGACCGGCACACCGTTGGTCTGGGTTCCGTCGCGGAACCGGAACGAGACCGTGCCACCCGCGCGATCCGCCTCGCCGACGATCAACTGCACCGGAACCTTGGCGGTCGTGTGCGTGCGGATCTTTTTCTGCATCCGGTCGTCCGAGTTGTCGACCTCGGCGCGAACGTCGCGGTCGCGCAGGCGCGCAATCACGTCGTCGAGGTACGGCGCGTAGTCCTCGGCGACGGGGATACCAACCACCTGCACGGGCGACAGCCAGAGCGGGAACGCGCCCGCGTAGTGCTCGAGCAAAATCGCGAAGAAGCGCTCGATCGATCCGAACAGTGCCCGGTGGATCATGATCGGGCGGTGCTTCTCGCCATCGGGTCCGGTGTACTCGAGATCGAAGCGATCGGGAAGGTTCGGGTCGACCTGAACGGTCGAGAGCTGCCACGTGCGGCCGATCGCATCCTTCGTCTTCAGGTCGATCTTCGGGCCGTAGAACGCGGCCTCCCCGGGAACCTCGGTGAGCTTCAGACCACTAGCCAGCGCGACGTTACGCAGCGCGTTCGTGGAGTACTCCCAGAACTCGTCGGTGCCGATCCACTTGGACTTCTCTTCGTCGCGCATGGAGAGTTCAAGCTCGAAGTCTTCGAGGCCGAAGTCGCGCAGCATCGAGATGACGAAATCCAGCACGCGGGTCACTTCGGACTCGAGTTGCTCGGGAGTCACGAAGAGGTGCGAGTCGTCCTGCGTGAACCCGCGCACGCGGGTCAGACCGTGCAGGGCGCCGGAGAGTTCGTTCCGGTAGACCGTACCGTTCTCGGCAAGACGCATGGGCAGGTCGCGATAGCTCCGCGCACGCTCCTTGTAGATCAGGATGTGCATCGGGCAGTTCATCGGCTTGAGGTAGTAGTCGGTGCCCTGCTTCGTGACCGCGCCCTCGTCGTCGCGCTCTTCGTCCATCCGGATGGGCGGGAACATTCCCTCGCGATAGGTCACGAGGTGGTTCGACGTGAGAAACAGGTCTTCCTTGGAGATGTGCGGGGTGTAGACGTAGGTGTAACCGCCCGCGATGTGGCGACGGCGCGCGTGCTGCTCCATCTCGCCGCGGATGATGCCACCCTTCGGGTGCCATACCGACAGGCCGGAGCCGATCTCATCGGGGAACGAGAACAGGTCGAGCTCTTTGCCGAGCTTGCGGTGATCGCGCTTGGCGGCCTCGGCGAGACGCTCCTGGTAGGCGCGGAGCTCATCCTTGGTGGGCCAGGCGGTTCCGTAGATCCGCTGCAGCTGCGGGTTCTTCTCGCTCCCCCGCCAGTACGCCGCGGCGATGCGGGTGAGCTCCCACCCGTTGCCGACCATGCGGGTGCCGGGCACGTGGGGACCCCGGCAGAGGTCCTTCCAGACCGTCACGCCGTCGCGGTCGACGTTGTCGTAGATCGTCAACTCACCGGCGCCGACCTCGACGCTCGCGCCGTCGGCGGCGGTCGACGCACTCTTCAGGTCGATGAGCTCGAGCTTGAACGGTTCGGATGCCAACTCCGCCCGGGCTTCGTCATCCGTCACCACGCGACGCACGAAACGCTGGCCCTCGCGAACGATGCGCTGCATCTCTTTCGTGATGGCCTTGATCTTCTCCGGAGTGAACGGCTCGGAGACACCGAAGTCGTAGTAGAAGCCGTCCTCGATCGGCGGGCCGATGCCGAGGTTCGCCTGCGGGTCGATGCGCTGTACCGCCTGGGCGAGAACATGGGCGGACGAGTGACGCAGGATGGACAGACCGTCGGGGCTGTCGATGGTGACGGGCTCGACGGTATCCGTCTGCGTGACCTCCGTTGCCAGGTCTTTCAGCTCGCCGTTGACGCGCAGCGCCACAACGGAACGATCGGGGAACAGCGCAAAGCCGTCGGCGGGGTACGACACGTCGGATGACGGGGTGACGTCGGTCACGGGGACTCTCCAGGGTGGCTCGGATTCCAGGCTACTCAGCTTCGGACGCCGCGCGTCCCGCCCGCTCAGGCGTTCCGCGTTCGCCCGTCGCTGCGCTCAGGCAGCCATGCAGCGACGTGGGAATCCATGGGTCGATTCTACCGGGCGTCTCCGCCAACCGAACCGCGGTCCGCTCCCATCACGCGAAGCACGGGAATGCGAGCTCGATCGGATGCGTGCTCGCGCACAGCGGCGCTGACGGGAGTCTTCTCATAGACAGCGGAGCCTGCTCCGCGAGGCCGCAAGAGGGACCATGTGAAGCTCGCGATCACCGGCGCCATCCTGCTCGGGGTCGGTGCTGTGGCACTCGCGAGCGGGGTTCTTCCGCCCGCCGAAGCGTTCGAGCTCTTCGACCGCGTGTGGCCGATCCTGCTGTTCGTCGTCGCCGTGACGGTCGTTGCGGAACTGGCGTCGATTGCCGGAGTCTTCGACATCGCGGCATCCGTCCTTGCGCGCCTCGGACGGGGACGGACGTGGGTGCTCTGGATCCTCGTCGTTTTGCTCGCGGTGATCGCGACCGCATTCCTGTCCCTCGATACGACGGCCGTCTTGCTGACTCCTGTCGTCATCGCGCTCGCTCGTGCGCGTCGTCTCGATCCACTGCCGTTCGCCTTCGCGACGGTGTGGCTGGCGAATACCGCGTCGCTCGTCCTGCCGGTCTCGAATCTCACGAACCTCCTGGCCGTCCACAGGCTCGGCGACCTCGACACGATCGCCTTCCTCGCGCTTCTCGGACCTTCCGCGCTGGTGGCGATCGTCGCATCCGTCGTCCTGCTCGGTCTGTTCTTCCGCCAGGGGCTCCGTGGACGGTACGGCACCGCTCCCCTGCCCCGAGTTCACGATCATCCGCTGTTGATCACGGCGGGGATCTTCGTCGCCGTGCTGCTTCCGCTCCTCGTGTCGGGGATCGCACCCTGGATCCCGGCCGTCGCTGCGGCCGTCGTTCTCGGCGCCGTCTTCGTCTGGCGTTCGCCACGAACGATGCGGGTGGGACTCGTGCCCTGGCAGCTCGTACTGTTCGCCTCGGGCTTGTTCCTGACGGTCGGCGCTGTCGAGGCGCTTGGCTCCGGCGCTCTCTTCGCTGTGCTGACGGGCACCGGCGAGGACTTGTTCTCGCTCTGGCGGGTCGCGGGCGCCGGGATGCTCGGGGCGAATGTCATCAACAACCTGCCCGCGTATCTCGCGCTCGAGTCGACCGCCGGCTCCCCGGTGCGACTTGCCGCACTGCTGATCGGTGTCAACGCAGGCCCCTTGATCACGCCGTGGGCATCACTCGCGACCTTGCTCTGGCACCAGCGACTGCACGCGCTCGGGGTGGACGTGCCGTGGCGCCGCTACGTCCTGCTCGGCCTCGTGGGCGCGCCGATCATCGTGGGCCTCGCGGTAGTCCCGCTCGCCCTCCTCTAACCCCGCGCGGCGCTCATGCCTCGCGAACCGGTACTTCTGTCGCGAACCGGCACGTAGTCCGCTGCGGCTCGCGACAGATATGCCGGTTCGGCGTGTCCGTCGGTGCGGAAACGCAAAAACCCCCGGAAATCCGGGGGTTTCTCTGTGCGCGATACTGGGATCGAACCAGTGACCTCTTCCGTGTCAGGGAAGCGCGCTACCGCTGCGCCAATCGCGCCTGTGCAAGGCAATTCAGTTGTGAGACATTCTGGAGGTGGCGACGGGATTCGAACCCGTGTAAACGGCTTTGCAGGCCGGTGCCTAGCCGCTCGGCCACGCCACCGTGTGGTTTGACCCCACGTGCCGTGCACTCCCCCGAATTTCTTCGGGACAGAACACTGCACTCGAGCGGATGACGAGACTCGAACTCGCGACCCCAACCTTGGCAAGGTTGTGCGCTACCAACTGCGCTACATCCGCGTGGGCCCCCATCGTGCGGGGCGCCTCAATGACTTTAGCTGATCGTCGACGCGTCGACAAACCAGCGCCATGCCAAGCGTGTCGCCGCGCTATTCGCACCGCATGGGCCCCTGTGCTCACAGCTCAGCCGCGAGTGGACGACCTCGGCTCGAGCGCACGGCCCACGGGCGGTGTGGAGGTCGTGCATTCGGGATGAGGTCGCGCACCCCCACCGCGTCGGCGGGGGTGCGCGTGCCGTTGCGACCGCCGCGATCCGGTATCATCATGAACCGACCCTCATGGTCTTGGGCGATTGGCGCAGTTGGTAGCGCGCTTCCTTCACACGGAAGAGGTCGTCGGTTCGAGTCCGGCATCGCCCACAGAAGCTACCGTTACCGCGGGGGCTTTTGTCGTTCCGTGTGATCTCAGGCTCTCCCGCTCCAGCGGCTTCACTTCGCGACTATCCACCCGTATCGCGTCCGGAGCGCGCTCGCGACCTTCGCGAAACGGGCGCGGTCCAGCGCCGCCGCCTCACGACGCATGCCGAGTGCATGCACGGCGTAAACCTTGCTCAGATCGAGCCATGAGGGCCGTCCGCGTGAATCCCAGGGACCGGGCCCCATCGCCAGGTAGTCCGGGTCGCCACTGCGCGCCGTGCCCGTCAACCGAACGGCGTAGAACCAGTGCCCCGGCGCCTGGGAAAGCACCAGCACCGGTCGGTCCTTGCCGCGGCCGTCGTTCTCGACGTACGGCACCCAGGTCCAGACGATCTCACCGGTGTCGGGCGCACCGTCCGCGTCCGGCGCATACTGCAGCACCAGATTGCGTGGCGGCGCCACCGCCCGCGTCGCATAGGGACCCGCGCTTCCCGGGGTCGCGTCTGCCGCGCGCGCGCGACCCGAACCGGTCTGTGCGAGGGGACGACGGAAGAGTCGCCCCAGCGCGCCAAGGAAGCCTCTGCGCACAGTCATCCGGAAACTCTACCGACCGCGGGCACGCAGAAGCGGGGCACCGCGATTGCTCGCGATGCCCCGCTTCGTCAGAAGGGATGTGCCCGTCGACTAGTCGACGAGTGCGTAGCCCTCTTCACCGTGAACGGCGGTGTCGACACCGGCGATCTCATCCTCGTTCTTGACGCGGAAGCCGATCGTCTTCTCGATTGCGAAGCCGATGATGAAGGCGACGACGAACGAGTAGATCATCACACCGAGCGCGGCAACGACCTGCAGGATCAGCTGCTCGGCCCCACCACCGAGGAACAGGCCGGTCTCGGTCGCGAAGAAGCCGAGGTAGACAGTTCCGACAACACCACCGACGAGGTGGATGCCCACGACGTCCAGCGAGTCGTCGTAGCCGAGCTTCCACTTCAGCTCGACCGCGAGTGCACAGATGACACCTGCAACGAGACCCAGCAGGAGCGCCCAGCCCGGCGTCAGGTTGGCGCAGGCCGGCGTGATCGCGACGAGACCGGTGACAGCACCGGATGCGGCGCCAACCGACGTGGCCTTACCGTCCTTGATCTTCTCGATGATGAGCCAACCGATGATGGCCGCTGCCGTCGCACCCAGGGTGTTGACGATGATCAAACCGACCGTCGAGTCCTCGGTCCCGAGAAGCGCGAAGGTGCCCTCGGCGCCGGCGTTGAAGCCGAACCAGCCGAACCACAGGATCGCCGCGCCGAGCATGACGAGCGGCACGTTGTGCGGCTTGTGGATGCCTTTCTGGAATCCGATGCGCTTGCCGAGCACGAGCGCCAGCGCGAGAGCCGCAGCGCCCGCGTTGATGTGTACCGCGGTACCACCGGCGTAGTCGATGACGCTCGCGTCGAAGCCGAAGGTCTCACCGAGACCCATGATCCAGCCGCCACCCCAGACCCAAGCAGAGACCGGGAAGTAGACGACCGTGGCCCAGATGCCCGCGAAGATCATCCACGCGCCGAACTTGGCACGGTCGGCGATGGCACCCGAGATGAGAGCCACCGTGATGATCGCGAACGTCGCGCCGAAGGTTGCGCCGACGAGCGTGTCGCTGCCCGCCGAGCCGAGACCGAAGTCTGAGAACGGGTTGCCTGCGAACTCCCACGTGCTGCCAACCGCGCTCATGTTGAATCCGTAGAGGATCCAGAGAACGCTGACGAGGCCGAGCGCGCCGAAGCTCATCATCATCATGCTGACGACGCTCTTGGCTTTGACGAGGCCACCGTAGAAGAACGCCACACCCGGCGTCATAAAGAGCACCAGCGCCGTCGCTGTGACGGACCAGGCGAGATTGCCGCTATCCATGAAGTACCTCATCCATGTGTTGTGTAACAGGGGGTCCGAGACGCTCGGGTACAGAATGCGCCGCGGTGGCCCCAGTCTGTCGATGGATGGTTACGGCAGCGGTGGGATCGATGTTTCGAGGAGGTTACGGAGGGGCCTCCCCGGTAAACATCGCGTTTCGCAGATCTTCCAGAAAACGGTGAATAGGCCAATAGGGCCCCGTATTTACGCCGCTGTGGAGGCGATGAGGCGCGAAACGGCCCTCAGATACTTCTTTCGGTACCCGCCCGCGAGCATCTCATCTGGAAAGACCGTGTCGAGAGCGGCGCCTGTGGCGCGGATCGGCACCTGTGCGTCGTACACGCGGTCGATGAACGCCACGAACCGCAGAGCGGCCGATTGGTCGGTGAACGGGGCGACATCACGGAGGCCGACGACGTTGACGTTTTCGATCAGGCGGATATAGCGCGAGGGGTGGACGCGAGCCAGATGAGCCACCAGCGCCTCGAAATCATCGTTAGAGACCACGCCGGTGCGCGAAGCATCCGCGATCGCCGACTCGTAGGCCGCTTCGGTGAGAACTTCGGCGTGCCCGTCCAGTTTGCGCTGGCGGTAGTCGACTCCGTCGATGCGGATCGTTTGGAAGCTCGCCGCCATCGCATGGATCTCGCGCAGGAAGTCCTGCGCCGCGAAGCGCCCCTCCCCCAGGGCGTTCGGCGGGGTGTTGCTGGTCGCGGCGAGTTTGGTGCCGGATGCCACGAGCTCACCGAGTAGCCGTGTCATGACCATGGTGTCGCCCGGATCGTCGAGTTCGAACTCGTCGATGCACAGCAGGTCCGCCCCGCGGAACAGCTCGACCGTGTTCTTGTACCCCATCGCACCGACGAGCGCCGTGTACTCGATGAACGAGCCGAAATACTTCCGGCGTGCGCGCATCCCGTGATAGATCGCGGCCAGAAGGTGAGTCTTGCCGACGCCGAAGCCGCCATCGAGGTAGACGCCGGGTTTCACCTCGGGGAGCTTCTTCGCACGAGAGAAGAATCCGCCGCGCTTCGGCGCCTCGGAAAGTCCCGCGAAGGCGATCAACGTTTCTTTGGCTTCTTGCTGGGAGGGGTAGTCCGGATCGACCCGGTAGGTGTCGAATGTCGCTTCATTGAACTGCGGCGGCGGAACGAGGTGCGAGACCATCTCAGCCCCGGAAAGCGCAGGTTCACGGTCGGAAAGATGGACGATGCCCGTGGCGGTCGAAGCAGACATCCGGTCCTTGGGGTGTGTGAGAAGAGGCGTCCGCGACGGCATCTGTCACATACGGAGACGTGTCATATACGGACGTTGAGAATGCGCGCCCCCGGGAGCCGATCTAGGGTTCTTGAGGACGGATTCAACCCTATCCCCGTCATAGCGGCCGCCCGCCCCCGAGAAGCGGTGGACGCACCGAGACACAGGAGACATCAGATGGCTAGCGAGACCGACGCGTCGAACCCGAAGTTCTTGGAGTACGCGAACCCCGGACGCCTGGTGACCGGCGACTGGCTCGAGCAGCACCTCGGTCAACCCGGACTCGTCGTGGTGGAGTCGGACGAAGACGTGCTTCTCTACGAGACCGGCCACATCCCGGGCGCGGTCAAGGTCGACTGGCACACCGAACTGAACGACCCGGTCGTGCGCGACTACCTCGATGGCGCGGGCTTCGCCGAGCTGCTCAGCCGGAAGGGCATCAGCCGTGACGACACGATCGTGATCTACGGCGACAAGAACAACTGGTGGGCCGCCTACGCGCTCTGGGTGTTCTCGTTGTTCGGTCACGAAGACGTGCGCCTGCTCGACGGCGGTCGTGATCGCTGGATCGCCGAGGGACGCCCGATCACGACGGATGCCCCGGCCATCACACTCACGGACTACCCGGTCGTCGAGCGCGACGACTCGACGCTGCGCGCCTACAAGGAGGACGTCCTCACTCACCTCGGCAACCCGCTCATCGACGTGCGATCGCCGGAGGAGTACTCGGGCGAGCGCACCTCGGCGCCCGCGTATCCCGAGGAGGGCGCGCTGCGGGCCGGCCACATCCCGTCGGCGCAGAGCGTGCCGTGGGCGAAGGCCGTCGCCGAGGACGGCACGTTCAAGACGCGCGCCGAACTCGACGATGTCTACCTCGCCGGTGCCGGGCTGACCCCCGGCGACTCGGTCGTCGCCTACTGCCGCATCGGCGAGCGTTCGAGCCACACCTGGTTCGTTCTCAAGCACCTGCTGGGATTCGAGGACGTACGCAACTACGACGGTTCGTGGACCGAGTGGGGCAGCGCGGTGCGCGTGCCGATCGTGACGGGCGCCGAGCCCGGAGAGGTTCCCGCGCGCTCCTGATCGGCTGTCTCCGACACACGCGTGGCAGACTTTCGGGATGGGCGATGACAACCTTCCCGACACCCTCGCCGAGATCCGCGAGGACTTTCTCGGACTTCCCGAATCCGAGCGACTGCAGTTGCTGCTGGAGTTCTCGAACGAGTTGCCCGCGGTGCCGGAGAAGTACGAGGGACATCCCGAGCTTGCCGAGCGCGTCGCGGAGTGCCAGTCGCCGGTCTACATCATTCTCGACGTCGACGACACCGGACGTGTCGCGATGCATGCGACAGCGCCACGCGAGGCCCCGACGACGCGCGGCTTCGCCAGCATCCTCGTGCAGGGCATCACAGGCCTCACGCCCGAAGAGATGCTGGCCATCCCCGACGACTTCCCGCAGAGCATCGGGCTCACGCGGGCGGTCTCGCCGCTGCGCATCGCCGGGATGACGGGCATGCTGATCCGCGCGAAACGCCAGGTACGCGCCCGACTCGCGGCATGAGCACGCCCGTGCTGGTGACCGAGCTGCTTCCCGGCACTCTCACGGAAGCGGATGTCTCGACCGCCGACGGGCGCGCGTGGTTGGAGAACATCTACGCGCCCGCCGCAGGCAACCGCGTACGTCTGAACATGATCACGAACCTCACGGGCTCTGCCGTGGGGTCGGACGGGACCAGCGAAACCCTCACGAGCCAAGTGGATCGCTCGATCCTCGGCATCATCCGGGCGGCGGCGGACGTCGTGGTGGTCGGCGCATCGACCGTCCGGGCCGAAGGGTACCTCGCACCTCGCTCGGCCGCGCTGGCGATCGTCACCGCGACAGGTCGCCTCGACGGACATCGCCTGGATGGCGAGGGCGGTCGCACGGGACGCATCCTGCTGGTGTGCCCGGAGGCGCGTGCATCTGCCGTCGCGGCAGAACGAGACGCCCAGAGAATTGATGCCGAGATCGTGCCCGTGTCCGGCGGCGACGACCTCGATCCGCGAGCCATTCTCGACGCCCTGAGCGCCCACGATCTCGATCGTGCGGTCTGCGAAGGCGGGCCCACACTCGCCTCACGATTCGTCGAGGCAGGCGTGATCGACGAGCTCTGCGTGACGGTGACGCCCGTCGTCGGGCCCGCACCGAGCCCGTTCATCCGTGTCAATGAAAGCCCCCAGACATCCGTCGCGGGGATGCTTGTGGACGAAGCCGGTTTCAGCTACCTGCGCCTGCGGCGGCCTTGAGGTCCAACGCCTCGACCCAATCGGTGATGGCACGTGACCACCGCTCTTGGTCGTAATTCCAGAGCTTGGTATGCCGGGCCGTGTTGAACACCTCGAGCGTGACGAGGTCGGGCCTGGCGAGGGCGAGCGCATGGGAGCCGCCCGAGGGAACGAACCCATCCTCGTCGCTGTGGAGGACGAGGATCGGATGCTTCAGCTCATCCGCTCTGCTGACGATGTCGAGCCGATCCAGCGGGATGCGCTCTCCCGGTCCCCGGACGGGTGCTCCCCAGTCGGACGAGAGCGCGCCGAGGGCGAACGAGATGACGGGCTTGGGAACGTGCAAGAGGCCGGCCTGGTAGCGCAAGACCTCTGACCAGTCGATAGCGGGCGACTCGAGGATGAGCCCCACGATCTTCTCGCGATGAGCGGAATTGAGATCGAGTTGGAGCGCGATCTGGCCCCCCATCGACCAGCCCATCAGGATGATCTCTCGTGCGCCCCGACGGATGGCGAACGAAACCGCCGCGTCGACGTCCCGCCATTCCGTCGCGCCGAGCGTGTAGGTGCCCTGCTTGCTGCGCGGCGCTTCGCCATCGTTGCGATAGGACACCGCGAGGGACGTGTAGCCGAGTTCGTGGAAAACGGGAACCGCGCGCAGCGCCTCGGACCGTGCAGAACCGCGTCCGTGGATCTGCACGACCCAGCGGCCCGTGTCTTCGGCGGCGGGGAAGAGCCAGGCAGGACAGGGCCCGATCGCGGTTCCGACGACCTCGTTCGTGAACGGGATCTGGAGTTGTTCGGGACGATCGAAGTACCAGCCGCTGAAGGCGGCGTCGGCGTCGAGTCGCGCTTCGCCGTCGATATGCGTGAGGAGTTTGCGGGTGACGGCTGTGTCCGTCTCCGCCAGCACGGTGCCGAGCTTGAGGTAGCTCTCGGTTCCGGAGGTGAAGAGGCCGTACCTGCCCGGCAACGACGTGTCGGGGTTGCGCGACAGGGTGATCGTCTGCGCAGCCGTGTCGAGCGCGAGGATGCGGGTGTCCGCCAGCCGTGCGGCGGGAGTCACCACTCGACGAGCCAGCCGAGCGGCGACGAAAGTCGAGGCGACGCCCAGCGTGACGAGAGATCCCGTCAGGATCGCGGACACGATCCGGAGGGCCACGGCTATGCGTCCGTTCGCGCGCGCGGCGCGCCTGGGGGTGATCATCGAGGCCCCACTCTAGTCTGTCGACGTGATCGCCGATCCCCCTGACTCCGGCGTCCCGCCGCTATCGCCACTCTTCGAACGCGCTGTGGCGGACGTGCGCGGAACGCTGTTCCGTGACGACCTGACGGTGCGCGAGATACCGGCGCCGCAGGGTCTCGCGCCCGAGGCGATCGCCTTATCCGGAGATGTGCGTCAGCAGGATCACGCCGCTGACTCCCCGTACGGCACGGGCAGGCTGATCCTGCTGCACGATCCTGCTGAACCCGCCGCGTGGGTCGGCCCACTCCGGATCGTGTGTTTCGCACAGGCCCCCCTCGAGACCGATATCGGCATAGACCCGATGTTGGCGGATGTGACGTGGTCGTGGCTGGTCGATGCACTCGACTCTCGCGACGCACGTTACGCTGCGGCATCCGGCACCGCCACGAAGATCCTGTCCAAGGGCTTCGGCGGGTTGGAAGACGAGGGCGACGGGGCTCAGATCGAGTTGCGCGCGTCGTGGTCACCCGAACCCGGGGACCTCACCGCACACATCGAGGCGTGGGCTGAGCTACTCTGCATGCTTGCGGGCCTACCTCCGGGCTCGGAGAACATCGAACTCCTCGCGGCACACAGATTCGCCGCGAACGACAGGGCGGCACGTGACTGAACCGGTGAGTGAAAGCACCCCCACACCCTCCGTTCATCGCGTGATCGATACTCCCGAGGATCTCGCCGACGCATCCGCGATGCTCGCGCAGGGCCATGGTCCCGTGGCCGTCGATGTCGAACGGGCATCGGGGTTCCGATACTCGCAGCGCGCCTACCTGATCCAGGTTTACCGGCGGGATGGCGGGCTGCACCTGATCGATCCGCCCGCCGTCGGCGATCTCTCACCTTTGCAGGACGCGATCGGTTCCGAGGAATGGGTGCTGCACGCCGCCAGCCAAGACCTCCCGTCTCTCCGCGAGGCAGAGCTGGTACCGCCTCGCATCTTCGACACCGAGCTGGCATCGCGTCTGCTCGGGCGTGAACGTGTCGGACTCGGCGCGGTCGTCGAGGATGTGCTCGGCATCACCCTCGCGAAGGCGCACTCGGCGGCCGACTGGTCGACACGGCCGCTCCCGGAGTCGTGGCTGGAGTACGCGGCCCTCGATGTGCTGCACCTGATCGATGTTCGCGACGCGCTCGTGGCGGAGCTCGCTGAGCAGGGCAAGACGCAGATCGCGGAAGAAGAGTTCCAGGCCGTCCTCGATCGTCCCGCGCGACCGCCCCGCGAAGACCCGTGGCGCCGCCTCAGCGGGCTGCACACCGTGCGCGGTCGGCGCTCGCTCGCCGTGGCCCGCGAACTCTGGCAGGCACGAGAAGAGTACGCGCAAGAGGTCGACACCTCCCCCGGACGCCTCCTTCCTGATCGCTCGATCGTGGCCGCCGTCATCGCCGATCCGCCCAGCAAACAGGCGCTGGCGGCGCTGAAGGAGTTCAACGGTCGCGCGAGCCGCAATCAGCTGGATCGTTGGTGGGCGGCCTTCGAACGGGGCCGGGCCGAGTCGGTCCTTCCTGTGGAGCGGGTGCCCGGCGAGGGGCCTCCTCCCCCGCGTGCGTGGGCCGATCGGAACCCCGACGCCGACGCTCGCCTGAAGGCCGCCCGTCCCGCGGTCGAGGCGATCGCGACCGACCTCGGGATGCCCGTCGAGAACCTGCTGACGCCCGATTTGCTGCGCCGTGTCGCCTGGACACCTCCGGAGCCCGCCGATGCCGAGAGCATCGGTTCGGCGCTCCGGGCGTTGGGAGCACGCGCGTGGCAAGTTGAAGAGACTGCACAGGCGATCGCCGAAGCCTTTGTTGCTGCGGCACAACCGCCCACGGAGCCTGCGGAAGACGCTTCGTAGATTCGGACCAACCGATTCGGGTCGCCTCGCGCACCTTCGTAGGCTGAAGAAAACCCCAAATCTGGAGGCAGTGTGGCCGTGAACTCGGACGTCTATTTCGTCGATGGTGTGCGTACCCCGTTCGGGCGCGCCGGCGAAAAGGGCATGTACTGGAATACCCGTGCCGACGACCTCATCGTGAAGGCGATGATCGGTTTGATGGAGCGCAACCCCGACGTACCGGGTGAGCGCATCGACGACGTGGCTATCGCCGCCACCACCCAGCAGGGCGACCAGGGCCTCACGCTCGGTCGTTCCGCAGCGATCCTTGCGGGTCTGCCGCAGTCCGTACCCGGGTTCGCGATCGACCGGATGTGTGCGGGTGCGATGACGAGCGTCACGACACTCGCCGGCGGCATCGGCATGGGCATGTACGACCTCGCGATAGCCGGTGGCGTCGAACACATGGGGCGTCACCCCCTCGGCATCGGAGCCGACCCGAATCCGCGATTCCTCACCGAGAAGCTCGTCTCGGCCGACGCCCTCAACATGGGTGTGACCGCCGAGCGCATCCACGACCGCTTCCCGCACCTCACCAAGGAGCGCGCGGACCGCTTCGGGATGCTGAGTCAGCACAAGGTACAGGCGGCATACGACGCCGGCGTCATTCAGCCCGACCTCGTTCCCGTCGCCATCAAGGACGCGGACGGAGCATGGGGACTCGCCAGCGAGGATGAGGGACGTCGTCCTCAGACCACGATGGAGGGCCTCGCCGCCCTCAAGACCCCCTTCCGTTCCCACGGCCGCGTCACGGCCGGGACGTCGTCACCCCTGACGGATGGCGCGACCGTGAGCCTGCTCGCAGGCGGCGCGGCCGCGAAGGAGCTCGGCCTCGAGCCCAAGATGAAGCTCGTATCGTTCGCTTTCGCGGGCGTGCAGCCCGAGATCATGGGCATCGGACCGGTTCCCTCGACCGAGAAGGCGCTCAAGAAGGCCGGACTGACGATCGACGACATCGGCTTGTTCGAGTTGAATGAGGCCTTCGCCATCCAGGTCCTGTCGCTCCTCGATCACTTCGGAGTTGCCGACGACGACCCGCGCGTGAACCCCTGGGGTGGCGCGATTGCGGTCGGGCACCCGCTCGCCGCATCCGGTGTCCGCCTCATGATCCAGCTCGCCGCGCAGTTCAAGACGCGTCCCGATGTCCGCTACGGCCTGACCGCCATGTGCGTGGGGCTCGGACAGGGTGGGTCCGTCATCTGGGAGAACCCCTTCTACGACGGCAAGAAGCGGAAGTGATCGGAATGACCAACTACGACTCGATCGATTTCTCCCCCCTCGAGGCGCTCAGCGCCGACGAGGTCGTCACGCGCTCCATCGTCCGCGACGTGCGCCTGGCCAGCGGCAAGGTGCTCGCCCTGATCACGCTCGACAACGGCCGCGATCACACCCGACCCAACACCCTGGGACCCGCTACTCTTGCCGCGCTCGACGAGACCCTCTCGGGTCTCGCGAAGCGTGCGGCAGACGGTGAGATCCAGGCCGTCGGCATCACCGGCAAGTCCTACATCCTGGCCGCCGGCGCAGACCTGTCCGAGGTCTCGAAGCTCCCGTCGCGTGAGATCGCCCTGCTGATCGCTCAGCGGGGGCACCAGACCCTCGGACGCCTGTCCGAGCTCGGGGTGCCGAGCTTCGCATTCGTCAACGGGCTCGCGCTCGGCGGCGGACTCGAGATCGCGCTCAACTCGACGTATCGGACCGTGGATGCCTCGGCCGCAGCGATCGCGCTGCCCGAGGTGTTCCTCGGCCTGATTCCCGGATGGGGTGGCGCGTACCTGCTCCCGAACCTGATCGGTATCGAGAACGCCCTCGAGGTCGTCATCTCCAACCCGCTCAAGCAGAACCGCATGCTCAAGCCGCAGCAGGCGTTCGATCTCGGGATCATGGATGCGATCTTCCCGGCATCCAGCTACCTCGAAAGCTCCCTCCGCTGGGCCGACGGCGTGCTGTCGGGCTCGGTCAAGGTCTCGCGCAAGAACGAGCCGGGCAAGATGGAGCGGCTCACGAAGTGGCCGATCGCCATCAAGATGGCGCGCAACATGCTCGAGAGCCGCATCGGCACCGTGCCCCGCTCGCCCTACGTCGCCCTCGACCTGCTCGACAAGGCGAAGTCCGGCACCAAGGCGGAGGGGTTCGCGCGCGAAGACGAGGCTCTGGCCGACCTGATCGCGGGCGACCAGTTCGCGGCGTCGATGTACGCGTTCGATCTCGTGCAGAAGCGCGCGAAGCGTCCCGTCGGGGCACCGGACAAGGCGCTCGCAAAGCCCGTCACCAAGGTCGGCATCATCGGTGCCGGTCTGATGGCGAGCCAGTTCGCTCTGCTCTTCGTCCGCAAGCTCCAGGTTCCGGTCCTGATCACCGACCTCGACCAGTCTCGCGTCGATAAGGGCGTGGCGCACATCCATGACGAGATCGGCAAGCTCGAGGCGAAGGGCCGGCTGGACGGCGACGCAGCGAACAAGCTGCGGAGCCTGGTGCGCGGCACGACCGACAAGTCCGAGTACGCCGACTGTGACTTCGTGATCGAGGCCGTCTTCGAAGAGGTCGGCGTCAAGCAGCAGGTGTTCGCCGAGATCGAGGCCGTCGTCGCCGACGACGCGATCCTCGCGACCAACACCTCGTCGCTGTCGGTCGCCGAGATCGGGTCGAAGCTGCAGCATCCGGAGCGGTTGGTCGGGTTCCACTTCTTCAACCCGGTCGCTGTCATGCCGCTCATCGAGATCGTCCGGATCGACGCGACGGCGGATGCTGCGCTCTCGACCGCTTTCGTCGTCGCGAAGGGCCTCGGCAAGAACGCGGTGCTCACCGCGGACGCGCCCGGCTTCGTCGTCAACCGGCTTCTCGCGAAGGTCATGGGCGAGGCCGCACGCGCCGTGTACGAGGGAACGCCCCTGCTCACGGTCGAGAAGGCCTTCGCGCCGCTCGGTCTGCCGATGTCGCCCTTCCAGCTGATCGACCTGGTCGGATGGAAGGTCGCTGCCCACGTACAGGACACGATGGCCGCGGCTTTCCCGGAGCGCTACTTCGCGTCCGAGAACTTCCATCAGCTCGCGGAGCTGCCCGAGGTCGTGGAGAAGGACAAGAACGGCAAGGTCACGGGATGGACGAAGGCCGCGCAGAAGGTGCTCGTGACGGCATCCTCTCCGGTCTCCGAGGACGAGATCCTGAACCGGGTGCAGACGGGCCTCGCGCAGGAGATGAAGATCATGCTCGATGAGGGCGTCGTGCCCGAGGTCGAAGACATCGACCTGTGTCTGATCCTGGGTGCCGCCTGGCCCTTCATCGACGGTGGAGCCTCGCCCTACCTGGATCGGGTCGGGGCCTCCGAGAACGCGTTCGGTGCGACATTCCACGAGCCGCCCATCCGCGGCATCGAATCGCAATGATCCTCGGTCGTTGAGCGAGCGCAGCGAGACGAAACGCGCCCCCTCAGCGCGTTTCGTCTCGTCGCTGCGCTCCTCGCTCAACGACCGTGGGTCGTGACCCCGTCAGGCGCCGCGTGTATCGTCGCGCTCGCGCAGGCGCACGTCGCTGAGCCACACAGGTTGGTCGTCAGGCTGCCGTGCCACGGGGATCCGCGTGCCGAGCACCTGGGAGACGACATCCTGAGCGATCTTCGGCGCGGTGAGCCCGGCATCGGCCAGGATCTGAGAGCGGGATGCATGGTCGATGAACTCATCCGGCAGGCCGAGCTCGTCGACGGCGGTGTCTACTCCGGCCTCGCGCAGCACCTGTCGGATCCGGGTGCCGATACCGCCGACGCGGATGCCGTCCTCGATCGTGATGACGAGGCGGTGCCGTGCGGCGAACTCTACGACGGACGGGGCCACGGGGACGACCCAGCGAGGATCGATCACGGTCGCACCGATGCCCTGAGCCGCCAAACGTGCCGCGACGTCCATCGCGATGTGGGCCATGGGACCGATACCCACGAGCAGAACGTCTTCGCTCCCGCCGCGCGCGAGGACGTCCGTCCCATCGGCCAGCCTCTCGAGCGCCGGGAGGTCCGCTCCGACCTCGCCCTTGGGAAAGCGCACGACCGTGGGGGCATCGTCGACCGCAACAGCCTCGTCGAGCGTCTCGCGCAACCGTGCGGCGTCGCGCGGGGCCGCGATGCGGATGTGCGGCACGAGCTGCAGCATCGCCAGATCCCAGATGCCATGATGACTCGGCCCATCGGGGCCCGTCACCCCGGCTCGGTCGAGGACGAAAGTCACTCCGGCCCGGTGCAGGCCGACATCCATCATCACCTGATCGAACGCGCGGTTCATGAACGTCGCGTAGATCGCGACGACCGGGTGCAGCCCGCCGTAGGCGAGCCCAGCGGCGGAGGCGACCGCGTGCTGCTCGGCGATGCCGACGTCGTAGACACGGTCGGGATACTTCTGGGCGAAGGGCAGCATACCGACCGGGCGGAGCATCGCCGCCGTCATCGCGATGACGTCTTCGCGCTCGTCGCCGATCTTTACCAGTTGGTCGGAGAAGACATCCGTCCACGCCGTCGGGGCTTCCCCACCGAGAGTCACACCCGTCAGCGGGTCGATGCGACCCACCGCGTGGAACTGGTCCGCCTCGTCGTTGCGAGCCGGCTCGAAGCCCTGCCCCTTCTCGGTGATCGCGTGAACGATGACGGGCGCGCCGTATTCCTTCGCGAGACGCAGAGTCTCGATGAGAGTATCGAGGTCGTGGCCGTCGACCGGGCCGAGGTATTTGATGTCGAGGTTCGAATACAGCGCCGCGTTGTTGGCGAACCGCGAGAGGAATCCGTGCGCGCCGCCGCGGAGGCCGCGATACATCGCGCGACCCGCGGGCCCGAGACGGGAGAAGAACGACCCGGACGAGCGGTACAGCGTCTGGTACGCCTCGTTGGTGCGAACGCGATTCAGGTATCGCGCCATGCCGCCGATCGTCGGTGCGTACGAGCGTCCGTTGTCGTTGACGATGATCACCAGATTGCGATCGTTGTCGTCCGAGATGTTGTTGAGCGCCTCCCACGTCATTCCGCCCGTCAGGGCACCGTCGCCGACGACGGCGACGACGTGACGATCGCGACGACCCGTGCGAGTCAGTGCCCGCGAGACGCCGTCTGCCCAGCTGAGCGAGCTCGAAGCGTGGGATGACTCGACGACATCGTGCTCACTCTCGGAGCGCTGCGGATAGCCGGCGAGGCCGCCGCGGGTGCGGAGCCCGTCGAAATCCTGGCGGCCCGTGAGCAGCTTGTGCACGTAGGACTGGTGACCCGTGTCGAAGATGATCGGGTCATTCGGCGAATCGAAGACGCGGTGCAGCGCAACGGTGAGCTCGACGACCCCGAGGTTCGGGCCGAGGTGACCGCCCGTCCGGGACACGTTCTCGATGAGGAACGTTCGAATCTCGGCCGAGAGTTCGGTGAGCTGTTCGACCGTGAGCGCGTCGAGATCACGCGGACTCGAAATCGTCTCCAACAGACCCATGCCACTCCCTTCGCGGGCGTGCACGGCCCTCTCGAAAGTCTAGCTCGGTGCCCGGCGAGCGGACGGGACGCGGCCCGCCGCTCGCCGGATGCGCCGGTCAGACCAGCGAACGCAGCACGTACTGAAGGATGCCGCCGTTGCGGTAGTAGTCAGCCTCAGCGGGCGTGTCGATGCGGACGACGGCCTCGAACTCGACGGTAGCTTTGCCCTCCGCCGAGAATTCGCTCGGAGTTGCCGTGACCGTGACCGTCTTGGGCGTGACGCCCTCGTTCAGCTTCTCAAGACCGGTGATCGAGACGATCTCGGTGCCATCGAGACCCAGCGACTCCCAGCTCTCGCCCGCGGGGAACTGCAGCGGCACGACGCCCATGCCGATCAGGTTCGAGCGGTGGATGCGCTCGAAGCTCTCGGTGATGACGGCCTTGACACCCAGCAGGCTCGTGCCCTTTGCCGCCCAGTCACGCGACGAGCCCGACCCGTACTCCTTGCCGCCGAAAATCACCAGGGGCGTGCCCTGAGCGGTGTAGTTCTCGCTGGCGTCGTAGATGAACGACTGCGGCCCGCCGGGCAGCGTGAAGTCACGGGTGTATCCACCCTCGACGACCGCACCGTCGTTGACCGCGCTGACGAGCGCGTTCTTGAGACGGATGTTCGCGAACGTGCCGCGGATCATGACTTCGTGGTTGCCACGACGCGAGCCGTACGAGTTGAAGTCCTTCTGGCGCACACCGTGCTGCTCGAGGTACTTCGCCGCCGGCGTTCCGATCTTGATGTTTCCGGCCGGGCTGATGTGGTCGGTGGTGACCGAGTCGCCGAGGGTCGCCATGACGCGAGCACCCTGGATGTCGCTGACCGGGGTCAGCTCCATCGTCATACCGTCGAAGTACGGCGCCTTGCGAACGTACGTCGAGTCCTCATCCCATTCGAAGACGGGACCGGTGGGCGTCGGCAGGTTCTTCCAGCGCTCGTCGCCTTCGAAGACGGTGGCGTACTGGGTGATGAACTGCTCGCGCGAGATCGACTTGTCGATGACGTCCTGCACCTCGTCCGGCGCGGGCCAGATGTCCTTCAGGAAGACGTCCTGGCCCGTCGAGTCCTTGCCGAGGGCATCGGTCTCGAAGTCGAAGTTCATCGAACCGGCGAGGGCGTACGCCACGACGAGCGGGGGCGACGCGAGGTAGTTCATCTTCACGTCGGGGCTGATGCGTCCCTCGAAGTTGCGGTTGCCGGAGAGTACGGCGGTGACAGCCAGATCGTGGTCGTTGATCGCGGCCGAGACCTCTTCGATGAGCGGACCCGAGTTACCGATACAGATCGTGCAGCCGTATCCGACCGTGTAGAAGCCGAGCGCCTCGAGAGACTTGTCGAGACCGGACTTCTCGTAGTAGTCGGTCACAACCTTCGACCCGGGGCCGAGCGTGGTCTTGACCCACGGCTTGCTCTTCAGCCCCTTCTCAACGGCCTTCTGCGCGAGGAGCCCCGCGGCGATCATGACCGACGGGTTCGAGGTGTTCGTGCACGACGTGATCGCCGCGAGCGTGACAGCACCGTTGTCGATCTCGTAGGGCGAGCCCTCGGCGGGCGTGACGCGAACGGGATTGGACGCGGCGTGCCGTCCCCCGCTGGAGATGTAGACATCGTGCGTCTCGACCTCTTCTTCGCCGGGCGCTCCGCCCGGGTCGGAGGCCGGGAACGACCCCTGCGACTCGAGGTCGACGATCGACTCGGATGTCGTCGCCGTCGCGTAGTTCAGGATGTCCTTCGCGAACTGTGCCTTCGACTCCGAGAGCAGGATGCGGTCCTGCGGGCGCTTGGGTCCGGCGATCGAGGGGACGACCGTCGACAGGTCGAGTTCCATGTACTCGCTGAACGCGGGCTCACGGGACGCGTCGTGCCAGAGCGTCTGCTCCTTTGCGTAGGCCTCGACCAGCGCGACCGCCTGCTCGTCGCGCCCGGTGAGACGCAGATACTCGATCGTGACGTCGTCGATCGGGAACATTGCCGCGGTGGAACCGAACTCCGGGCTCATGTTTCCGATGGTGGCGCGGTTGGCGAGGGGCACCGAGCCGACTCCGTCGCCGTAGAACTCGACGAACTTGCCGACGACACCGTGCCCCCGCAGCATGTCGGTGATCGTGAGGACGACGTCGGTGGCCGTCACGCCGGCCGGGATCTCGCCGGTGAGCTTGAAGCCGACGACTCGCGGGATCAGCATCGAGACGGGCTGGCCGAGCATTGCAGCCTCGGCCTCGATGCCGCCGACGCCCCAGCCGAGCACGCCCAGGCCGTTCACCATGGTGGTGTGCGAATCCGTACCGACACAGGTGTCGGGGTAGGCACGCAACACGCCATCGACCGTGCGGTCGTAGATGACCTTGGCGAGGTGCTCGATGTTGACCTGGTGGACGATTCCCGTTCCGGGAGGGACGACCTTGAAGTCATGGAAAGCGGTCTGGCCCCAACGGAGGAACTGGTATCGCTCACCGTTGCGCTCGTACTCGATCTCGACGTTCCGCTCGAGGGCATTCTCGGAGCCGAAGAGGTCGGCGATGACCGAGTGGTCGATGACCATCTCGGCGGGCGAGAGCGGGTTGATCTTGTCGGGATTTCCGCCGAGCGTCGTGACGGCCTCACGCATCGTGGCGAGGTCGACGATGCAGGGCACACCCGTGAAGTCCTGCATCACGACGCGCGCGGGCGTGAACTGGATCTCCGTGTCGGGCTCGGCCGCGGCGTCCCACGAGCCGAGCGCCTCGATCTGCGCACGCGTGACGTTCGCACCATCCTCGGTGCGGAGCAGATTCTCGAGCAGCACCTTCAGGCTGAACGGGAGCTTGTCGTAACCCTCGACGGCATCGAGCCGGAAGATCTCGTAGTCGGTTCCCCCGACCGTCAGAGTGCTCTGCGCTCCGAAGCTGTTGACCGATGCCACGATGCCGTCTCCTTCAGGTAGCTGACCACTCACCGGCCCCATCTTCCCGGGGCGTTCCGGGCGAGGCTAGCAAGGCGACCCTAACCAGTGTGCGCCGCTCTGCGGCACGGGGGAAGGGGGTCGGTTTATCTTGATGTCGAGATAAATCCTACCACCGAGCATCAGTCACTCAGGGATATCGGCGTCCGCTTTGTCGGACGGAGGATACAAAGCCCGTACGACCAGATAGGACACCGCCAGCAGTGGTGCGAACAGCGGAATGCCCATCACGAGCTTGAGCGTGCCGAGCGCCGCGACGTTGTCGGCGAGATACAGCGGGAACTGCACGAGCAGGCGCGCGGCAAAGAGCGCGGCCCACGCGATGGCGAGCCAGAAGAACGCACGGCGCTTCCGCCGATCGCGCCGCCACGCGGTGCCCTCCCCCATCAGGAAGCCCACCGCGAGGCCGATGAGCGACCATCCGACGAGAGCCGAGATCAGAAATGCCGCGCCGTAGAGCGCATTCGTGATGAAGCCCGGGATGAAGTTGTTGCTCGCCTCGCCGGTGAAGACGGCGAATGCTGCCGCAACGACGACGGCGAGCAGCCCGCTCACGGCCGACGTGACCGGCTGGCGGGCGATGAGCCGCGCGATCGTGAAAACCGCGGCGATGCCGACCGAGAGCCCGAGCGACCAGGCCAGGTTTCCCTCACCCGTCGAGGCATCCATCGTCAGCGTGTAGACGGCGATGAAGACGACACCGGGCACTACGGCCTCGGCCATGCCCCGCCATCCACCCATCGCATGCCACACGACGTGACCGGTGGAGCGCTCTGCGTTCGGATCGAGACCGGCGCGGCGCGCCGCACCCGCGAGGGCTGAACCCAGTGCCTCGGACGCCGATGGCGGTGTCAGCGCGGGATCCGACTCCCCGTCCCGAACGGGATCCCGTGGTGCCGACTGCTGGTCGGTCACGCCGAACCCGGGGTCGCGGGCATCTTCAGCGGGATGAACTCACGCGGGGGCATGGGTGTTCCGCCACGGACGACGACGATGGACCGGAAGAGGTCCTCGATCTGGGCCGCTGCCTCGATATCGGATGCGCCGACTCCGCCGATCACGCCGCGTAAGAACCACCGCGGCCCATCCACACCGACGAACCGCGCCAGGCGCTTGCCCGAAGTTCCCTCCGCGCCGGCGATGACGGGCACCTCGGCGAGTAGTTCGGGTCCGAGCGGACCCTCCCGCTCCTCCACGCGACCGCCCTGCTGGCGAACCTGCTCGCGGATCTGAGCGCGCGTCTCGTGCCACAGCCCTCCCGTGCGGGGCGCCGCAAACGGCTGCACCTGCAACGTGGAGCCGGCGTAGTCCAGCCCCACAGCGACGATGCGCTTGGACTGTTCCTCGATCTCGAGGCGCAGGTTGAGCCCCTCGCGCGGCAGCACCTTGATTCCACCCAGGTCGATATAGGGACGAACGGGATTCGCTTCGGATTCGTCGAAGGGTCCTCCGGTCGCTCGGTCGGCGGGTGCGGACTTGCCCGCCGGGTCTACGGTCGTGCCGTCGTCGCTCATGCGCCGACCTCCTGTGATTGAGGGGCCTGGTAGCCGGTGGAACCGAACCCGCCTTCGCCGCGCACACTCTCGGGGAGTGTCTCGACCGGGATGAAGTTCGCCCGACTCACGGGCATGACGATCAGTTGTGCGATGCGATCACCCACGGCGATGTCGTAGGGCTCAGAAGCATCCGTGTTCAACAGAGTCACCTTGATCTCGCCGCGGTACCCGGCATCGACCGTGCCCGGTGAATTGACGATTGTGATGCCGTGCTTGGTGGCCAGCCCGCTGCGCGGCACCACGAAAGCGACGTAACCGTCGGGCAGCGCGATCGAGACGCCCGTTCCCACCAGGGCACGCTGGCCAGGGGCCAACCGCAGCGACTCAGCAGAGACCAGATCGGCGCCAGCGTCACCGGGGTGAGCGTAGTTCGGAGGTTCTGGAGCGATAATGAGAACGTCCACGTAATCGGTCACTCATCGAGGGTAATGCAGAAGCAACGTACGGAGTATCGCGAGCGGCTCACGCCCTCGCTCTGGATTTTGGTGTCCGCCGCGGTCGTCGGTCCGATGGCCGCGCTCGTGCTCGCACCGCTCGACTCGACTCTTGCGCTCGTCGTCGGCGCCATCGTGGGGGCACTGATCATTGCCGCTCTCGTCGTCCTGTCGCCCGTCATCGACATTCGCGAGGGGATGCTTCGCGCCGGACGGGCGCGCATCGGCGTCGAATGGCTCGGGTCGCCGGCGCCGTTCTCGGGCGACGAGGCGCGCAACGCTCGCGGGCCGGGGCTCGACCGCGATTCGTGGCTCGTGATCCGGGGCGGGATCGACGGACTGGTGGTCGTCCCTCTCGAAGATCCAGACGACCCTGTTGTCTCGTGGGTCATCTCGACCCGCACCCCCGACCGCCTCACGGCGGCGATCAACCGGGCGCGTGCTTACGAGCAGTCGCGGCAGATGAGTCCGACCGAGTCTTCGTGATCGACCTGTGAACGGTGCTTCACCAGGAAGCAGCTCACGCACGTGAACTCGTCCTCCTGGGGAGGCAGCACGACGACATCCAACTCGAGGTCGGAGAGGTCGGCGCCGGGCAATTCGAAGCCCGAGGGGTTGTCTGCGTCCTCGACGTCGACGGCACCGGAAAGCTTGTCGGGAACGCGCTCCTTCAGGGCCTCGATCGACTCGCTGTCGTCGTCGGTCTTGCGGGGAGCGTCGTAGTCCGTAGCCATGGGGTTTAGGTCACTTCTTTCATTGCGTGCAGTGGAGCGGTGCCGAACAGGCGGCGCTAGTTTGCATGACCGCAGGGCATTTAGCAAATGCTGCGTTCCGACATCCGCTCGGAGGCAAACGGGCGGCGCGCGCTGGATATTCCCGTGACCACCCCTCACGCGTGTAACGATGGCGGAACCGGAAACGCGGAAGAAGGCGTGTCGCATGAAAGAGCTCAAGGTCATCCGCACCGAGGATGAGCGACTGATCGTAGCGACGGACTCGGGCGAAACATTCGCCCTGGTGATCGATGATGTCCTACGCGCTGAGGTTCGTCGCGCCCATTCGGCGCCGGAATCGGGCGCTGCACGACCCAGCCCGCGCGAGATTCAGGCGCAGATTCGTTCGGGTTTGTCGGCGCAAGAGGTCGCGCAGGTCCTGGGCGCTCGACTCGAAGATGTCATTCGTTACGAAGGCCCCGTCCTCGCGGAACGCGAGCACATCGTCGGTCTCGCTCTTGCCGTGCCCGTTCTGCTCGGCGCGGTCGATGACGCCGACGCACAGCCCACGTTCGGCGCCGCGATGCGGGCGAAGCTCGCCGACGTCGCGGCCGCGCGTGAGCGCTGGTCGAGTTGGAAAGATCCCTCCGGATGGATCGTCAAGCTGCAGTTCCAGGTCGGGGACATCGAGCACGACGCCCGCTGGAGCTTCGACCCGCGGCGGAGCGCGCTTTCGCCGCTCAATGCCGACGCGCAACAGCTCTCGCGCCAGGGATCACTGCCCGAGGGGCTGATCCCTCGGCTGCGCGCGCTCGACTCCGCGCCCTCGATCAAGGACAACACGCGCTTCGACAGTGGAGCATTCGGTCCGCGCCGCGATCTCGATCCGTCCACTGCCCCCACGGCCTCAGAAGCCGCCGTCAATCGCGCTACGGAAACTTCGAGCACGAGTGCCGAGACCGCTGACCTGCTCGAGGCGCTCCGCCGTCGGCGCGGGCAACGCGAGAGCGCCCCGGGGATGAGCGAAGAGAACGTGGCGCCCGCTGCTCCCGTCGCCCTCTTCGACGCACTCGAGCCCGGTTACGACGAGGAAGCGCCCACCGCCGAACCGCGCGAAGACACCGTCGTCGCCGACGCGCAGGGTCGCCGACGAGGCCGCAACGCGATGCCGTCGTGGGACGAGATCGTTTTCGGCGCACGCGGCGACGGAGATCAGTAGCCGCGACGGGCCAGCGAAAACCTTCGACAGGCCAGCCAGACCGCGCCACGGGTCCGTCAGTTCGGGGCGTACGCACCGAGCCGGATAAGCGGGACGATGCGTTCCGCTGACGTCAGCGAACCGTGCTGCCCGATCATTCGCTGTGACGCCTTGTCCGTGAGTCGGTCGTCGTAGTACGCCACCCGTCCGCGCGCCGCGATGAGCACGTCGCCGATCCGATCGCGCACCTCGGCGTCGACACGACCGAAGAGGCCGGTGGTGATGGTCTCATCCCGGGCCAGCACCCACGCACGCCCGGATTCTGAGGCGCGCCATCGTTCGAGCACCGATTCGGCCTGGCCGGGTTCGGCGTACACATGCAGCATCCGCGGCTCTCCCGCAATGGCGGCGACGCCGTCGACCAGGTCGTCGCCCTCTCGCAGCAAGACATGGCCGGTGCGGGGCACATCGACCATGCCGTGGTCGGCCGTGACCAGCACGCCGACGTCGGCGGGCAGGGCGGATGCGAGCGAGCGGACCGCGCCATCGGCCTCCTCAAGCGCCGCGAGCCACTCGTCGGACTCCCACCCGTACCGGTGTCCCGCAGAATCGAGCTCGGGTGCGTAGGCGTATACGAGGCGCCCCTGGGCGGCCGTGGCGTGTTCGAGGGCGATCGCGAGTCTGTCCGCGAACGATGCGGCCGAGTCGAATGTCGAGCCGCGGAAAGCCGCTCGCGTAAATCCCGAGTGACGGTACTCCTCGCGGCTGACGACGAAGCCCTCGACACCGACGGATGCCGCGGTCTCGAACAGCGTCGGACGCCGCTGCCACACGGCCGGGTCGAGCCCGTCGGACTCCCAGCCCGTCAGTTGGTTGGCGAGCACACCCGTCTCGGGCACGCGGACGCGGTACCCGACGATTCCGTGCGAACCCGGATCGGTGCCGGTCATGAGGCTGGTCAGCGCGGCTGCGGTGGTCGTGGGGAAAACGGAGCGCGCGACATCCTTCTTGCGCATCACCGATGTCAAAAATCGCGCGTGTCCCGCGCGCGCCGCCAGGTTCGCTGCTCCGAGACCATCGATCACGACGAGGATCGCGCTGCGTGCGGACGGCAGCGTCGCAGTCCCGGACGAGGACGTGAGCGAGGCGACGGCATCCGGCACCAGAGCGGTGAGGCTCCGGGCGTGAGCGGGCTCCGCCGGTAGCATGAGAGACATCGGGGCCAGTCTCGCACACGTGCCATCGGCCCTCGTTCTCGCCCGAAGGACCCCATGCCCGCACCTGTTTCCGAGCCCCCTGCCGAGCGCATCGAAGATGTCGACGTCTCCAGCGAGATGCAGGGGTCTTTCCTCGAGTACGCCTATTCGGTGATCTACTCGCGGGCGCTGCCCGACGCGCGCGACGGGATGAAGCCTGTCCAGCGCCGCATCGTGTACCAGATGTCTGAGATGGGCCTGCGGCCGGACCGCGGCCATGTGAAGAGCGCCCGCGTCGTCGGCGAGGTGATGGGAAAGCTCCACCCTCACGGCGACGCGCCGATCTACGACGCCCTCGTGCGTCTCGCCCAACCGTTCTCGCAGCGGGTGCCCATGGTCGACGGGCACGGAAACTTCGGCTCGCTCGATGACGGGCCCGCGGCGTCCCGGTATACCGAAGCCCGCCTCGCACCCGCGGCGCTCGCGATGGCCGAAGGACTCGACGAAGACGTCGTCGACTTCATCCCGAACTACGACAACCAGTTCCAGCAGCCCGAGGTGCTGCCCGCGGCATACCCGAACCTGCTGGTCAACGGCGCGAGCGGTATCGCGGTCGGCATGGCGACGAACATGGCACCCCACAACCTCATCGAGGTCGTCGGCGCCGCCATCCACCTGCTCGAGAACCCCGATGCGACCCTCGAAGACCTGATGGCGTACGTGCCCGGGCCGGACCTGCCATCCGGCGGGGTCATCGTCGGGCTCGAGGGCATTCGTGACGCGTACGAAACCGGCCGCGGATCTTTCAAGACCCGCGCCCGCAGCTCCATCGAGAGCCTGGGCCCCCGCAAGACGGGCATCGTCGTCACCGAGTTGCCGTACCTGGTCGGCCCCGAGCGCGTGATCGAGAAGATCAAGGATGCCGTCCAGTCCAAGAAGCTCCAGGGCATCAGCGACGTCAACGACCTGACCGACCGCACGCACGGCACACGCCTCGTGATCGGCATCAAGACCGGATTCGACCCCCAGGCCGTGCTCGAACAGCTGTACCGCCTGACGCCGCTCGAAGACTCCTTCAGCATCAACAACGTCGCCCTTGTCGAGGGCCAACCGCGCACGCTCGGCCTGCGCGAACTCTTGCGTGTGTACGTCGACCACCGCCTCTCGGTCGTCACCCGCCGCAGCCGGTACCGACTCGATCGTCGCCGTGAGCGGCTTCACCTCGTCGAGGGGCTGTTGATCGCGATCCTCGACATCGACGAGGTCATCCAGGTCATCCGCGCATCCGATGATGGCGAGCAGGCGCGCACCCGACTGATGGAGGTGTTCGATCTCAGTCAGCTGCAGGCCGAGTACATCCTCGAACTGCGCCTGCGCCGCTTGACGAAGTTTTCGCGCATCGAACTCGAGGCCGAGCGCGACCAGCTGCTCGCCGAGATCGCGCAGCTGGAAGAGCTGCTCGGCAGCGACGCGCTGCTGCGCAAGCAGGTCGCCACCGAACTCGACGCGGTCGCTGACAAGCTCGGTACTCCGCGACGGACGCTGCTGACGAACGCTGCGCCCGCGGTCGCGCGTCCGTCGCGCAATGCACCGATCCTCGAGATCGTGGATGCGCCGACGATCGTCGTCGTGTCGACGACCGGCCGCGCCGTGCGCGTCGATCTGTCGGAGGGCACCGAGATCGTCTCGCCGACCCGACGCAGCAAGCACGACGCGCTGCTGACCGAGGTGCGCACGACCGTACGGGGCGAACTCGGGGCGATCACGAACCGCGGGCGTCTGCTGCGATTCAGCCCAGTCGACCTGCCGTCGGTGCCGCCAGCCTCCGTCCAGCTCGCCGCGGGGGTCGCCCTGCGCGACTACCTCGGTCTCACCGACAAGGCCGAACGGGTCGTGATGCTCACGCGCCTCGACACGGACACACCCCTCGCAATCGGCACCCGCCAGGGCGTCGTGAAGCGCATCGTCCCGTCCACCCTGCCGCCGAAGCCCGAGCTCGAGATCATCGCGCTCAAGCCGGGCGATGGCGTTGTCGGTGTTGCATCGGCGCCCGACGAATCCGAGCTCGTCTTCGTGTCGGACGATGCGCGCCTGCTCCGTTTCGCGGCGTCGTCGGTACGTCCGCAGGGCGCCTCGGCGGGTGGCATGGCAGGCATGAATATCGGATCGGCCAACGCGATCTTCTTCGGCGCTATCGGAGAGGCGGCGGCAGTTGTCGTCACCGTCTCGGGCACGGCGGAGGCACTTCCCGGGACAGACGCGGGTCGTGCCAAAGTGTCCGAGTTTGCGGAGTTCCCCGCGAAGGGTCGCGCGACCGGCGGTGTCCGTGCACACGCCTTCTTGAAGGGCGAGGACGAGCTGACGCTCGCGTGGGTGGGTGCCGCTCCCCCGCGCGCCGTCGGGACGGATGGCTCGGCGCGCACGCTCCCGGAGACCGGGGCAAAGCGGGACGCCTCGGGGCAGCCGCTCGACGCCGCTATCGGCTCCGTGGGCCGCGCCCTCTAGCCCCGCGCGCTACGTCTCCCAGACGGACCCGCTCCCCTGGCAGTAGATGTCGTTGTGGACCGTGACAAGCGACAACAAGTGCCAGGGGAACCGTCCTCGAAACGGGCCTGAGGTACGACGGCTCGCACGCGGGAGCTAGGCGTCGATGCGGTCGCGCTCGAGATGCGCGGACGAGTCGATGATGAACTCACGCCGCGGGGCGACCTCGTTGCCCATCAGCAGCTCGAAGGTGCGACCCGCAGCCTCGGCGGCCTCGGCATCCTCGATCCGGACGCGCCGGAGCAGCCGTCCCCCGCGGTCCATCGTCGTGGTCGCGAGCTGGTCGGCGTCCATCTCGCCCAGCCCCTTGTAGCGCTGGATGGGCTCCTGCCACGTACGACCGGCCTTCGAGAGCTTGGCGAGCAGCGTATTCAGCTCTGTCTCGCTGTAGGTGTAGATCATCTCGTTCGGCTTGGTCCCGGGATGCTTCACGATCACGCGGTGCAGGGGCGGGACAGCCGCGAACACGCGCCCGTCCTCGATGAGGGGCCGCATGTACCGGAAAAACAGCGTGAGCAGCAGCGTCCGGATATGCGCGCCGTCGACATCGGCGTCGCTCATCAGGATGACCTTGCCGTAGCGCGCCTGCGACAGATCGAACGAGCGCCCCGACCCGGCCCCGATCACCTGGATGATCGAGGCGCACTCCGCGTTGCTCAGCATGTCGCTGATCGACGCCTTTTGCACGTTGAGGATCTTGCCGCGAATGGGCAGCAGCGCCTGGAACTCGCTGTTGCGTGCGAGCTTGGCGGTGCCGAGCGCCGAGTCGCCCTCGACGATGAAGAGCTCCGATTGGGCGACATCGTTCGAGCGGCAGTCCACGAGCTTGGCCGGCAGCGACGACGACTCGAGGGCGTTCTTACGCCGCTGCGTCTCTTTGTGAGCGCGGGCGGACAGGCGCGCCTTCATCTCGGACACGACCTTGTCGAGCAGCATCGAGGTCTGCGCCTTGTCGTCGCGCTTCGTCGACGAGAACAGCGCACCCAGTTCCTTGCGGACGACCTGCGCGACGATCTGACGGACGGCCGGCGTGCCGAGGATCTCCTTCGTCTGGCCCTCGAACTGCGGTTCGGGCAGGCTCACCGTCAGCACGGCGGTCATGCCCGCGAGAGCATCGTCCTTGTCGAGCTTGTCGTTGCCGACCTTCAGACGCCGGGCGTTCGCCTCGACCTGTTGACGCATGACCTTCAGGATCTCCTGCTCGAAGCCCTGCTGATGCGTACCGCCCTTGGGCGTCGAGATGATGTTGACGAACGAGCGGGTCACGGTCTCGTAGCCCGTCCCCCAGCGCAGAGCGATGTCGACGAAGCAGGTGCGCTCGATCTCGGTCGCGACCATGGCGCCGGTCGCCTGAAGTACGGGCACCGTCTCGGTGAAGGTCCCGGTGCCGGTCAGTCGCCAGGTGTCCGTGATCGGAGCATCCGGGGCGAGGAACTCGACGAACTCGGAGATTCCGCCGTCGAAGCGGTACGAGACATCCGTCGGCTCGACACCGGCACGCTCGTCGCGCACCGCGATCTCGAGACCCGGAACCAGGAATGCGGTCTGACGGGCCCGCGTCGCGAGTTCGTCGACCTGGAATGCCGCGTCGGGCGTGAAGATCTGCTTGTCGGCCCAGTAGCGGACGCGGGTGCCGGTGACGCCGCGGGGAGCCTTGCCGACGACGCGCAATTCGCTGCGCTCGTCGAACGGTGTGAACGGCGCAGACGGGCTGGGCTCGCCCTTGTCTGCGAACAGACCGGGCTCACCCCGGTGGAAGGACATCGCCCAGGTCTTGCCGCCACGATCGACCTCGACATCCAGACGCTCCGACAGCGCGTTGACGACGGATGCGCCGACACCGTGCAGACCACCGGATGCCGCATACGAGCCGCCACCGAACTTGCCGCCGGCGTGCAGCTTGGTGAAGACGACCTCAACACCCGACAGACCGGTGCGGGGCTCGACATCGACAGGGATGCCGCGTCCCTTGTCTCGCACCTCGACGCTGCCGTCACCGTGCAACACGACATCGATCTTCGATCCATTGCCGCCGAGGGTCTCATCGACCGCGTTGTCGATGATCTCCCACAGGCAGTGCATGAGCCCGGGCGACCCGTTCGAGCCGATGTACATGCCGGGCCGTTTGCGCACGGCTTCGAGCCCTTCGAGGACTTGAAGATGATGCGCAGAATACTCGGACGTCACAATCTGACAGCGTACAAGCGGCCACACCGCCTTCGCCGCCGACACACGGCACCGATCCCGGGCCCGTGGGCCACCGTACGCGGTCAGCGAAATGTCATCGAATCGGGCCCTCACCGTAACAAACCCATGGTTGTATGAAGACCTTGCACGACGCACTTTGCAAGACATTGGCGATCACGAGGAGGCACTGCGATGAACACGCTCATGACACCCACCGAAGAAGCCACGATCGCCTACCGCCTGACGGCCGCGGACCGCTGCGACTCCTGCGGAGCGCAGGCGTACATCGCCGCCGAGGTCAACGGTAGTGAGCTTCTGTTCTGCGCCCACCACGGTCGCAAGTACGAAGACAAGCTCCGCAGCATCGCGACCTCATGGCACGACGAGACGGCTCGTCTGGTCGAGGCCTAAACAAACTTTCTGACGCTCAGGCCGATAGGCCGAGCGCCCGACGGACGATCACGTTCGCTTTGGCGGCGTGGTCGTCCGCTGTCGTTAACCGCTCGTCCGGAGTCTCGTTCGCGAACGACAGGCCCGCGTGGGCGGCCGCGATCGTGAGCAGGTGGTCGGCGAAGGCCGGATTCCGTGCGAGGACAGGACCGCGGATGCCTGTCCCGTAGGCGGTGCCCCGCACGGCGCCCTCGGCCCGCGCGGCACCGCTCTGGACCGCTGCGACGTTACCGGTTCCCGAGGCGACCGTACCGAGGAACCGCTCCCCCCCGCCCAGCACGTAGTCACGCAGGTGGTACTCGTAACCGGTGAGCGCGCCCCATTCGCTGTCGACCGAGATCCGGCCCACGTGCCGCTCGGACGCGACGCTCCGTCCGGCGAAGATACCGATGCCCGACAGCGGGTCCGCTCCGTCGAGCTCGAGCGAGTGCGACAGCATCTCCCAGCCCAGTCCGACTGCCAGCAGGACGGTTCCGGAGTCGACCCACGCGATCAGCTCGCCCGCTATCTCGCGCAGCCCAGCCAGAACTTCGGGGGCGTCAGCGTCGAAGCCCGCCCCGATAGTGACCGCGTCGGGACGCAGACCCGCGGCATCCTGGGCGCTCGCGATCGTCGCGACCTGTGCCTCGATTCCCCGCCATCCAGCACGCACCCGAAGGACGTCGGCGTTCTCGGCATCGCCGTGGATGTTGAGTCGCTCGGGAAAGAGGGATGCGATCGAGAGGACGGCACTCATCGGATTCCCGCCTTCTTGACCTCTTCGGAGGTCAGTCCGTAGTGGCCGCGGATCTTGCGCATGCTGCGCGAGGTGAAGACCACGGTCTTGACCCCGGTCGTCGGAGCGGGCAATGCCAGGAAGGCCTCGAACCCGCGGATGAGATCGACATCGACCGCGTCGAAAGGCACGCCGTCGTAGGCCAGTCGGTTCGCCATGGCATCCGCCTTCGGACCGGCGACGATATCGACGCGGCCGAGCGCGTGCGTTCGCACGGTCCACAACCACGAGGTGTCTTCTTCCTCGTCGCCGATTCCGACGAAAACGCGTTCGAGTCCTGGCCGCAACGCGTCGATGTTGAGCTGGAAGCTCGCGGTGTTCTGGACCAGGACGCACTCGATCTGCTGGCCGGCAATCTCAACCGTCTCGCCGCGCCCGAAGACGGGGTCGAGTGTCGAGAGCGTGGAAGCAGCGAGGGAAGCATTGAACGCGTCGCCGACCACGGCTCGCGCCGTCTCGAACGCGGCCGCAGCATCGACGGCGAAGTGCACCCCCCGCGCCGGAAGAGTGACGTCTTCGCGGGATCCGCCGATATCGATCTCGGCGTCACGGCCCGATACGGACTCGACGCGTGTGCCGAGTCCCTCGCCGAGACGCTCTGTCGTCGTGCGCACCGAGCCAAGTCCCTGCGGATGCGCCGCCATCACTTCCGCAGAGACACCGAAGCGCCGGATGGTTACGCCCGGCGCTTCCTCGGAGAGCGACGCTGCCACGGTCGAGAGCGATGCGTCGTCCGCGTTCAAAACGACGGCCGATCGGGCCCGCAGCGCGATGGCCGTGAGCAGACGGGTGACCCGGTCGGATGACTCGAAACGAGCGATGTCGTCGAGGTTGATGTTGGTCAGGGTGACCACGCGGGCCTCGAAGCTCGACGACATGAGCGCGCCGAACGCCTCGTCCATCTCGAGCACGGCGATCTCGGCGTCCACACGACCCCGCCAGTCACCCTGATCGAGCACCGCCGAAGTGATGCCCTGCGGCAGGTTCGCGGTCGACGAGTTCGTGAAGACCCGCATCCCGTGCGCGCGCAGAAGAGCAGCGACCATCTTCGTGGTGGTCGACTTGCCTGCTGTCCCGCTCACGACGACGAGCCCCTCGGAGAACGACGCCAGCACGCGCGGCAGAAGGGCCGGAGCGATCCTGTTCGTCACGAGCCCGGGGGCACCGCTGCCCTTGCCCCCGCGAACGCGCAGCAACCACTGCACGGCCCGCCCTGCGGCGATGCCGATCGCGCTGCGCACGGCCTACTCCAGGTAGTCCCGCAGCGACTGCGACCGCGACGGGTGCCGCAGCTTCGCCATCGTCTTGGACTCGATCTGACGGATCCGCTCACGCGTCACGCCGAACGTGTCACCGATCTGGTCGAGCGTCTTCGGCATGCCATCGCCCAGGCCGAAGCGCATGCGGATCACGCCCGCTTCGCGCTCACTGAGCGAGTCCAGGAGCGACTCGAGCTGACGCTGCAGCATCGTGAAGCCCACGGCATCCGCCGGCACGACAGCCTCGGTGTCCTCGATGAGGTCACCGAATTCGCTATCGCCGTCCTCACCGAGGGGCGTGTGCAGCGAGATCGGTTCGCGACCGTACTTCTGAACCTCGATGACCTTCTCGGGGGTCATGTCGAGTTCGCGGCTGAGCTCTTCGGGTGTGGGTTCGCGGCCCAGGTCCTGCAGCATCTGGCGCTGCACGCGAGCGAGCTTGTTGATGACCTCGAGCATGTGCACCGGGATGCGGATCGTACGCGCTTGGTCGGCCATGGCACGCGTGATCGCCTGACGGATCCACCAGGTTGCGTACGTCGAGAACTTGAAGCCCTTGGTGTAGTCGAACTTCTCGACCGCGCGGATGAGACCGAGGTTGCCCTCCTGGATCAGGTCCAGGAACTGCATGCCACGGCCGGTGTAGCGCTTGGCGAGCGAGACGACGAGGCGCAGATTCGCTCCGAGCAGGTGCGACTTGGCGCGCTGGCCGTCCTTCGCCACCCAGGTCAGGTCGCGACCGAGCTGCGAACGCTTTTCGGTGTCGCTCAGCGCCGAGAGCTTCTCTTCGGCGAACAGACCGGCCTCGATACGCATCGCGAGCTCGACCTCTTCGGCCGCGTTCAGCAGCGGAACCTTACCGATCTGCTTCAGGTAGTCCTTGACGGGGTCTGCCGTGGCACCGGTGATCTGAGCCGAGTAGACCGGGACATCGTCCTCATCGCTCGATGAGATGACGATCGCGCCGGTGGGCAGGGGCTCGGTGAAGACCGGCTTCTTCTTGTTGCCGTCTTCGTCTTCGTCGTCGTCGGAAGAATCGTCGGAAGAATCGGATGCATCGACCTTGGCGGCCGGCGTCGCGACTGCCTCGTCGTCGTCGGTGACATCCGCCTCTGCGTCGATCTCTTCGTCGGGCTCGATTTCTTCGTCGACGGCGTCTTCGTCGACGGCCTTCGATGCCTTCGCCTTGCTCTTCGCCGGGGCGGCCTTACCGGCGGCCGGCTTTGCTGCAGCCTTCGCCGGAGCCTTGGCGGCAGCCGCCTTGGCTGCGGGAGCCTTGCGGGGACGCGGAGCAGCCTTGACCGCCGTGGTCTCCGTCTCATCGACGAGGTCCTTCGTGGAGGTGCGAGAAGGGGTCACAATTCGCCTTTCACCGACGCATCACGTCTGAGACATCTGATGCACTCGGTCGTTTGCGGGCACGAGTAAGACCCTTGTCAAGTCCTGAGCGAATCGCTCAAGGTTGACAACGGGTCCGATTGTCCATTATGGCACATCGCACGCGAGGTGCGAGCCACCCTATGGCACTCTCATATCAACGCGGGAGCGCGCCCATGAATTCCCGGCCACACCGAACCGGTCCCGCGCATTGCGAGTCGAGAGATCAGGACAGTCCGGTGTGTTTATCGTCGTCGCCCGCCGGACGCGAAGCGAGGTACCGCTCGAGCTCGGCTGCGAGCTCGTCCGCGCTCGGCAGATCGAATTCCCCGAGCGACGACGAACGCAGCGGAGAGCCCGCCATGTACTGGTCATAGCGAGACTCGAGGTTCTCGAGCATCGTCGCCAGCTCGTCGTTCGCGGCGATCTGCTCGTCGACCTTGGCGAGAAAACCCAGGTTCTCCTCACGCAGATCTTCCGTCGGCAATGCGATGCCGCTTCCGAGCGTGATGCTCTCGAGCGCCGCGATGGCGGCCGCGGGAAACTCCGCATCGGCCAAGTAGTGCGGCACGAGCATGACGAAGCTCGACGTATTCACGCCCTGCTCGACGAAACGCATCTCGAGCAGGTGCCCCACGGTTGCCGGAACCTGCGTGTGCGGCTGCCAGACAGAATGAGCCGAGATCAGGTCAGCCCTGTTGCCGCTGACCGTCGTGCCGATCGGGCGCGTATGCGGCACGGGCATGGCGATCGCGTGGACCCAGGTGACGGACTCGACGCCGAGAGACGTGACGAGTTCGACAACGCCGTGGGTGAACGCATCCCACGCGAAGTCCGGCTCGTAGCCGGTCAACGTCAAGAAGGGCTGGCCGATGAGGTCGTGGGCAAGCGCCAGTTCGAGGCGCGGCGGCACGTAGTCCGTGAGGTGGTCCTGGTCGAAGGAGATCACGGGGCGACGTGCACGGTAGTCCAGCAGAGCGTCGTTCGAGAACGTCGCGACGGGCACGTTGTCGACACCGTCGCGCAGCACGTCGATCGACTGAGCGACGGCGCTCCCGGCGTCCGTGAAGCCGGTCATCGCTATGACCAGCGGCAGGCCGCGGGGCACCTCGGGCGCGTCAGGGGACGTCGCGTAGAGAGGACCGAACGGGGGCATGCCTCCACTCTACGAGCCACCGAAGGGTCGGGCCGCGCTGAGCGGTCGCGCTCACAGCGAACACCGCGACGCCCCGCGCGAGTCACCGGCGCCGCTCCAGACGCCGACCTAGGATGGTCCATATGCCGACGCCGCAGATCTCGTATTTCCCTGCCTCAGCGACAGACATCGACGCGGACGTCTCGCTCCTCTTGCTTCCACCGCTCGTGGACGATGGCCCCGATCTCTCCCCCTGGCCAGGCCTTGCCGATGCGCTGCGCGCGATCGAGTTCTCGGGAGCTCCTGGCTCCTTCGCCCGTGTGCCGCTCGCAGACAGTGCGCGTGGCGCGGTGGCCGTTGCGGGTGTCGGTTCGGCGGTGCAGCCCGGTGCGTACCGGGATGCCGCGGGCGCGGGCATCCGCGCTCTCGGTCAGATCGAATCCGTCGCCGTGCTCTCCCCCGGCGCACCCGATGGCACCTGGCGCGCCATCGCCGAGGGCGCGGGCCTCGGCGGATACACCTTCGCGACCTATAAGAAGAACGGCGGAAAGCGTCGCGCGGCCCGTGTGATCGTGGTCTCGACCGAAGAGGTGTCGGACGACGACGTGCGCGCCGCGCAGGTGGTCGTCGACGCGGTGGCCCTCGTCAAAGAACTCGTCGCGATTCCGGCCGACCGACTCGGCCCGGCCGATCTCGCCGAACGTGCGGTGGCAGAGGTCGCCCACCTCCCCGTGGAAGTCACGGTGCTCGATGAGGAAGCGCTCGAGGCCGAAGGATTCGGCGCCATCCTCGGTGTGGGCATCGGCTCTGACCGTCCGCCGCGCTTCGTCCGCATGGACTACGCACCCGCCGAGTCCTCCCGCCACGTCGCTGTCGTCGGCAAGGGAATCACCTTCGACACCGGCGGCCTCTCCCTGAAACCTGCGGGCTCGATGGTCGGGATGAAGTACGACATGTGCGGTGCTGCTGTCGCGCTGTCGGTCGTGCGCGCCGCTGCCGAGTTGGCGCTGCCCGTGCGGGTCACGAGCTATCTCTGCATCGCGGACAACATGCCCTCGGGACGCGCGACGCGCCCCGGCGACGTCCTGACCGCACTTGATGGAACGACGATCGAAGTTCTGAATACGGATGCCGAGGGTCGCCTGGTTCTCGCCGATGGCCTCGTCGCGGCATCCCGTGAGCGCCCGGACGTGATCATCGATGTCGCGACCCTCACCGGCGCGATCAGCGTTGCCCTCGGCACCCGCTACGCCGGGGTGATGGGCGATGACGCACCCGTCGCCGAGTACCTCGCGGCGGCCGAGCGAGCGGGCGAGCTCGCCTGGCAGCTGCCCTTGCCCGCATACATGCGCGATGACCTCGACTCCTCCATCGCCGACCTCGTGAACGCCAAGATCGGTGACCCCGCGGGCGGCTCGCTCTTCGCCGGGCTGTTCCTGCAGCACTTCATCGGACGCGTGTCGGAGGAAGAGAATGCACCGACCATCCCCTGGGTTCACCTGGACATCGCGGGAGTCGGCATGAACAAGGGCGGTCCCTACGGGTCGACCGACAAGGGCCCCACCGGAGCCAGCGTTCGTTCCCTGATCGAATTCGTTTCGGGAGGTGCCCGGTAATGGCGGAGCACGTCTTCGACCTGGTCGTTCTCGGCGGCGGGAGCGGCGGCTACTCCGCGGCGATCCGTGCCTCAGAACTGGGCGCAAAGGTCGCGATCGTCGAACGCGACAAGCTCGGTGGCACGTGCCTGCACCGCGGCTGCATCCCCACCAAGGCGCTTCTGCACGCCGCCGAAGTCGCCGATGCCGTGCGGTCCGCGAGCGAGATCGGCGTGGACGCAACCCTGACGGGCATCGACGCGAATGGCCTCCGCACCTACCGGGAAAAAATCGTCGCCAAGAAGTTTGCGGGGCTCAAGGGCTTGATCTCGGCCCGCGGCATCACCGTGATCGACGGCGAGGGCTATCTCCAAGAAGACCGGGGGGTGCGGGTCGGCGCCGACGTGTACCGGGGCAAGAACGTGCTCCTCGCGACGGGTTCCTTCTCGAAGATCATCCCGGGCCTCGAGGCCGGCGGCCGGATTCTGACGAGCGAGCACGCGCTCGAGCTGCCCGAGATCCCGCGACGTGTCGTGATCCTCGGCGGCGGCGTCATCGGCGTCGAATTCGCAAGCCTCTGGCGCTCCTTCGGTGTCGAGGTCACGATCGTCGAAGCTCTCCCCCGGCTCGTGCCGCAGGAAGACGAGGCCATGAGCAAGGGTCTCGAGCGGGCGTTCCGCAAGCGCGGGATCGGGATGCATATCGGCTCACGGTTCGCTTCGGCGACGCAAAGCGACGATGCCGTGGTCGTTCAGCTCGAGGACGGGACTCAGCTCGACGCGGACTATCTGCTCGTGGCGATCGGTCGCGGACCGAGTACCGCAGGCCTCGGTCTCGAAGAGGCGGGTGTCGCGCTCGAGGGCGGATTCGTCGTCGTGAACGACGACCTGCAGACATCCGTGCCCGGTGTGTGGGCGGTGGGCGACATCGTGCGCGGCCTGCAGCTGGCGCACCGCAGTTTCGCGCAGGGGATCTTCGTGGCCGAGCGGATGGCGGGACTACCCGCGACCGCAGTGCCCGAGCGGCAGGTCCCGCGCATCACGTACAGCGACCCCGAGGTCGCCTCCGTCGGTTCGACTCTCGCAGAGGCGGTCGCCGATCTGGGGAGCGAGAAGGTCACCTCGTTCGACTACAACCTTGCGGGCAACGCGCGCAGTGAGATCATCGGCACGGGGGGTCTCGTTCGCGTGGTGCGCGCCGTCGACGGTCCGGTGATCGGCGTTCACCTGATCGGCGCGCGTGTCGGTGAGTTGATCGCCGAGGCACAGCTGATCGTCGGCTGGGAAGCGCACCCGGACGATATCGCCCCGTACTTGCATGCCCACCCGACCCAGAGCGAGGCGCTCGGCGAAGCTTTCCTCGCTCTCGCGGGCCGACCCTTGCACGCGCTTTAGCAATGCCCGTCCTCGGCTTCACTAAGCTAGACATCGACAGTTTCGTCCCTAAGGAGACATCGTCATGAGCACATCCGTCGTCCTCCCCGCTCTCGGCGAGAGCGTAACCGAGGGTACGGTCACCCGCTGGCTGAAGCAGGTGGGAGACGAGGTCAAGGCCGATGAGGGCTTGCTCGAAATCTCGACCGACAAGGTTGACACCGAGATCCCCTCCCCCGTGAGCGGAATTCTCGAAGAGATTCTGGTGCAGGAGGACGAGACCGTCGAGGTCGGCGGTCTGCTGGCCAAGATCGGCGACGGCAGCGGCCAGCCCTCGGGCGACGCAGCGCCTGAGGCATCCGCTCCCGCTGAGGCGCAGCCCCCGGCCGAAGATCGGGTCGCTGAGGCACCCGCAGAGCCCGAGCTCGTTGCTGACGCCGAACCGGCCGGCAACGCCGCGGCCGAACCCGCCGCGGTCGGTGCGTCGAGTGGTTCGAGCACGTCCGTTGTTCTGCCCGAACTCGGCGAATCCGTCACCGAGGGCACCGTCACGCGCTGGCTCAAGAATGTCGGCGACGAGGTGGCCGTCGATGAGCCGCTGCTTGAGATTTCGACCGACAAGGTCGACACCGAGATCCCGTCGCCCGTTGCCGGGGTTCTGCAGGAGATCGTCGCGGCCGAGGACGAGACCATCGCGGTCGGCGCGGTCCTCGCCAAGATCGGCAGCGGCGCACCCGCCGCCTCCGAGCAGGCACCGGCTCCGGCCGCAGAGCCCGTCACCGAGCCTGAAGCGCCTTCCACGGAGAAGCCCGTCGAGGCGGATGTCCCGGCATCCGAGACTTCCGAGCAGGCGCCCGCACCCGAGCCCGCTCCGGCTGCCGCCGCTCCGGCTGCCGCAACGCCGGCTCCGGCCGCATCCGCTCCGGCACCTTCGGCTCCCGCGCCGAGTGCGCCGGCAGCGCCGGCCGCATCATCGGACTCGTCCGATGAGCGCACGTATGTCACGCCTCTGGTGCGCCGTCTCGCTCAGCAGCAGGGCGTGGATCTCTCGACCGTGACCGGCACGGGTGTCGGAGGGCGCATCCGCAAGGAGGATGTCCTCAAGGCTGCTGAATCGGCTAGCGCGGCACCCGCAGCACCCGCCGCAGAGAAGGCCCCCGCTCTCGAGGTCTCGCCCTTGCGTGGCACGACGCAGAAGATGTCCCGTCTGCGGAAGGTCCTTGCCGAGCGTGCCGTCGCGTCGATGCAGGCCACGGCCCAGCTCACGACGGTCGTCGAGGTCGACGTCACGAAGCTCGCGGGTTTCCGTGACAGCGTGAAGGTCGACTTCCAGAAGAAGACGTCGGACAAGCTGTCGTTCCTGCCCTTCTTCGCTCTGGCTGCTGCCGAAGCGCTGCAGGCGTTCCCGATCGTCAACGCCACGGTCGACGGTGACACGATCGTGTACCCGGCGTCCGAGAACCTCTCGATCGCGGTCGACACCGAGCGGGGCCTGCTAACGCCGGTCCTGCGTGATGCGGCCTCGAAGAACCTCGCCGAGATCGCCCACGAGATCGCCGATCTTGCTGCCCGCACGCGCGACAACAAGCTGAAGCCGGACGAGCTCGGAGGCGGCACGTTCACGCTGACCAACACCGGTTCGCGTGGTGCCCTCTTCGATACCCCCGTCGTGTTCCTGCCCCAGTCGGCGATTCTCGGCACGGGAATCGTCGTCAAGCGCCCCGGAGTGGTCAAGGTCGATGGTGTCGAAGCGATCGGCGTTCGCTCGGTCGTTTACCTCGCCCTGTCGTACGACCACCGGATCATCGACGGTGCGGATGCCGCCCGGTTCCTCGGTGCCGTCAAGGCACGCCTAGAGGCAGCGGAGTTCGCGGCGGACCTCGGTATTTAATCGAGCCTGACTTCGAGTAGGCGATCGCTGAAACGCCCCGGCAGAAATGTCGGGGCGTTTCGCATTCACGGCGCCTCGACATCCCGCACATCACGGATCACCCAGGACTCGCCGGTTCGCACGAGCACCACGAGTTGAGAGCCGACTTCGCCACTCATGCCACTCATGCCACTGTCATCCATGCCGCTGACGCTCAGGATCGCGACTCCCCCGAGGTCGTCCAGAAGCTCGATCCGTCGCTCCGCGGCGGGCAGGTCAACCGCACCCGGCGGCATATCCGGGGCGGCAGATTCCTCGAAGAGCTTCGCCGCACACGCGGCATCTGCGCAGGTCGCGAGAGATTCCAGCGCGGTTTGCAGCGCGGCCGCGGGGTCGCTCTGCCCGGCCCCATCCGCGCTCTCCGGCTCCGCGTCGCCCTGTGGCGCGCCCGTGGTCGTGTCACCGGGTCCTGCCATCCCAGTCGACGGAGCGGGCGATTCGGATGCAGCGGGACGCGCGTTGGCGGCAGGAGTGGAGCCCGTCGGCCAGGCCAGGCCGCCGACGACGATCACGCCCGCAATACCCACCGCCACCAGCCAGGGCCGGGCAACCCTGCGGCGCGTGTTCCCTGCACGCCGGCGCACCGAATCCATCGCGTCCGAGACCATGTCCCCGATGCCGGAGTCGACATGCCTGCGGACGAGTCGGGCCAGGAGCGAATCGCGCCGTTCCGGCTCAACGACTTCGACGGCGCCCGCCCGCCGCGCATCCGCCGCTCGTCGTGGGGTCAGCGGCGTGAGGACGAGGGGTTCGGGGGAAGCGATCGCAAACAGGTGCGCTTCGGCCTCCGCCGCGTCTCGGCCATCCCGCAGCATCCTGGCGATTTCGCGTAGGCGCCACGAGCCGTCGACACTCGATATCTCAGACAGGCGATCGACGAGTGAGCCCGCCGCTTCACCGATGGGGTCCGCAGCGCCATCCGCTGCACAGACGAAAGTCGGGGTGCCGTCCTGCGTCAACCACCAGTCCCCTCGGGGCGTCTCGCCACGCGCCGTGCCGCACCCACGAATGAGGCTCACGGCGATAGTGATGACCTCACCCGCCCCCAAGTCAGCGCCGCCCTCCTCGCGCCGCGCAAGAAACGTGTCGACCCGCTCGATGCACCAGGGCAGCACCGCCTCGTGACCTGACGATGTTCGTAAGACGTCCTGAACCCCGAGCACATGGTCCCCCCGGGACCGCCATCCCGGCCAACCACGCAGATCCGCCGTGTCGACCAGCTGGACGACCGTCTCGTCCACCCGCGCCAGCCACCCGGCGAAAGGAGCTTCGGGCTGGGTGACGCGCCGCATCCGGACGACGGCACCCGCCAACGGATCATCGATCAGCGGCGGTTCGGTCATGCTCCTACGCTGGCCCGGCGGAAGACACTGAGGCCACCCCTTCCTCCGATCAGTGGTGACTGGACGCAGAGACCGGGCTGTGGAGGACGCGCGACGTGCAAGACAGCGAATCATCGCGCGGAACACCGGGCTCTCGGGAAGTAGGCTGGAAGGTATGGCAGCACGCAGCGCGGCACCCGAGAAGCGTCCCGGGTTCTTCTCCCAGATCAAGAGTCTCTACATCTTCACACGACGGTCGTTCGGCTTCCTTCCGTGGTTGCTCACGGGCATCTTCTTCGTGACGACGGGGCTCGGCATCGTGGTCGCGTTCCTGATCCAGCCGGAGTGGTGGAACATCCTGCTCTGGGGCATCACCGGCTTCCTCGCGGGCATCCTCGCGTCGCTGATGACCATGACGCGCTTGTCCACGCGCGCCATGTACGACCAGATCGACGGCATGCCGGGTGCCGTAGGTCACGTCATCACCACGTTCCTCGGGCGCAGCTGGACCGCGTCCGAGACCCCCGTGGGCGTCAACCCGAAGACTCAGGATGCGGTCTACCGCGCAATCGGCCGCGGCGGTGTCGTGGTCATCGGCGAGGGCTCGCAAGGCCGCCTCCAGCGACTTGTGAACGAAGAGCGTTCGAAGGTGAACCGCGTCGCCAACGGCGTGCCGGTGCACGTCATCTATATCGGCCACGGCGCGGGCGAGGTTCCGATCAAGGATCTTGCCAAGACGATCAAGTCATTCCCGCGCAAGCTCGACAAGGCGACCATGGTCGCCGTCATGAAGCGCGTGGACTCGGTCTCGCAGTCCCTCGCATCGCTACCGATCCCGAAGGGGATCGACCCCACGAAGGTTCGCGCGCCGCGTCCCCGCTGACCCTGCTCGCACCGTCCGGGTCGGTGTGAAGGTCCGGAACCTAGCGCCGGACGAGGATCGTTCCGACAGCCTTGTCGTGCAGGCCACGCTGATCCGCGTCCCAGATCACCGCGGGGATCACGACGATCAGCAGCAGCGTGCGGATGATCGGGCGCCAGAGCCCCACCCATCCGCCGCCGACCATCTGCAGCCGCAGGCCGAAGATTCGGTGACCGGGGCTGGCCTGCAGCGTTGGCAGGAACAAGATCTGGATCGCGCCGAAGATCGCCAGGATCGCCAACGCGTCAAAAGCGAAGAATCCTGAAATCAGATACGCCGCGCCGTAGTCGATCACGAGGGCCCCGATACGGCGTCCGACGCGGGCGACAGAACCCGCGCCATCCCGCGGCAAACCGAGGCGTTGACCGGGATAGGCGTCGGGTGCATTCGATGTCACCGGACCAGCGTATCCAGCCGCGCGTAACATGCCGGAAACAATAGCGTCATTGTCGGGCAATGCCCCGACGATAGCTTTCAGGGAGGCCCGCATCGCGGGCGGCAGTTCCCGAATGCCCTACCTCTGGAGCCAGAATGTTCAAAGACTCATCCGAGGTGTTGAAGTTCATCAAGGACGAGGACGTCAAGTTCCTCGACATCCGGTTCACGGATCTTCCTGGTGTTCAGCAGCACTTCAACATCCCCGCTTCCACGGTCGACGAGGAGTTCTTCACCGTCGGCCAGCTGTTCGACGGCTCCTCGATCCGAGGTTTCGCGAACATCCACGAGTCGGACATGCAGCTGATTCCGGATGTGTCGACGGCGTACCTCGACCAGTTCCGCGAGGCGAAGACTCTCATCATGATCTTCGACATCTACAACCCGCGCACCGGCGAGATATACCACAAGGACCCGCGTCAGGTTGCTAAGAAGGCTGAGAAGTACCTCGCCTCGACCGGCATCGCCGACACCGCGTTCTTCGCCCCCGAGGCCGAGTTCTACATCTTCGACGACGTTCGCTACGAAGTGAAGCAGAACTCCAGCTTCTACAGCGTCGACTCCGAGGAGGGCGCCTGGAACACGGGCCGCGCCGAAGAGGGCGGCAACCTCGCCAACAAGACCCCGTACAAGGGTGGCTACTTCCCGGTCAGCCCCGTCGACAAGACGGCCGACCTGCGAGACGACATCACGCTCAAGCTGATCGAGGCCGGTTTCGTCCTCGAGCGCTCGCACCACGAGGTCGGCACCGGTGGACAGCAGGAGATCAACTACCGCTTCGACACCATGGTGCACTCGGCGGACGACATCCTGAAGTTCAAGTACATCGTCAAGAACACCTCCGAGCAGTGGGGCAAGGTCGCGACCTTCATGCCCAAGCCGCTCTTCGGTGACAACGGTTCCGGCATGCACACGCACCAGTCGCTGTGGCTCGACGGCAAGCCCCTCTTCTACGACGAGAACGGCTACGGCGGTCTGTCCGACATCGCCCGTTGGTACATCGGTGGCCTGCTGGCGCACGCGCCCGCCGTGCTCGCCTTCACCAACCCGACGATCAACTCGTACAAGCGTCTGGTCAAGGGCTACGAGGCCCCGGTCAACCTGGTCTACTCGGCCGGTAACCGCTCGGCGGCCATCCGTATCCCGATCACGGGATCGAACCCCAAGGCCAAGCGCATCGAGTTCCGCGCACCGGATGCCTCGGGCAACCCGTATCTCGCCTTCGCGGCGCAGATGATGGCCGGCCTCGACGGCATCAAGAACCGCATCGAGCCCCACGAGCCCGTTGACAAGGACCTGTACGAGCTTCCCCCCGAGGAGGCGAAGAACATCCCGCAGGTTCCGAACTCGCTGCTCGACTCGCTCGAGGCGCTTCGTGCCGACCAGGACTTCCTGCTCGCGGGTGGCGTGTTCACGCCCGAGCTGATCGAGACCTGGATCGAGTACAAGATCGAGAACGAGATCAAGCCGATCGCGGCACGCCCGCACCCGTTCGAGTACGAGCTGTACTTCGGGGTCTGATTCCGGGAGGCCCTCAGAGCCACACTTCCGGTTCTTGAGACCAGCAATTTACTGAGCCCCAGGCGGCAGTTGCCGTCTGGGGCTCAGTCTATCCCTGGACGCTTACGGACGGCTACGGGCAGTAAACGGACAGGTTTTCGGACAGAGCGCAGGGCCGCTCTTACAGTGCCGTTGGCGATCCCGATGCGTCCGGGTCAGAGTCGCGTCGCGGTGAGAACGGGAAGGTCGTCGCCCGCCGCGTAAGCCGCCGACTCGCGCTCGACGAGTCGGCGGTCGCGCCGCTCGGCGAGGCGAGCCCGGATCAGGACGACGAGCGTGATCGGCCCGTTGACGAGGAACTTCAGCGTGTTCCAGATGAAGAGCAGCACGAGCAGGTTCAGCCACCCCGGCCCGCCGTCGGCGATCCAGATGGTCAAGAGCCACGCGCCGAGCAAGTACGGCACGGCGATGAGCATGGCGGGCACGCCCCACTTCAGGCCGCGTCGGGTGCGCAGCGCGTCGAGCAGGATGTTCGTTGGCATGTACGTCCGCAGGAACAGCCGAACTCTGATGCCGAGATTCCAGAGCAGTCGGAACATGATGTCCGCCTCCTGAGAGGTGCGTAGCTCCGCCGAGGAGGTAGATCATGTGGTGAGCGTCCCGAGGGGACCGTCGCAAGCGACCTAGAAATCGTGGCTACTACCTCGACACCTAGGGTACGCCCGACCTCGGACGCACGGATGTTTCCGCGCCAAATCACCCTGCGAGGAGCACAACGACCTGGACGAGCAGCGGCCGAACCTCATCAGCCCGGAACCCGTCAGCTGAGGGTGTCGACCCAATCGTTCATCGACGTGCTCACGACGTTGCCAGTGTGGACCGTTCCGAGACCGTTCACGTATCGAGAAGTCAGCAGCGCCTTGTTGTGGTCGTTGAGATTCTGCTCGAAGACACCGCCCACGAAGATCGGGTCGGACCACCCTCTGCCTGCTTCGTGTGCCAGGTGAGCGGCGCGGTTGACGACCTCACCCATGTAGACGACATCGTTGATTCCACTTCCGCTGAATCCCGCCTTGATCATGAGCACTCGGCCGTAGTCAACGCCGATGCCGATCTTCAGGGGGTCGATTCCCTTTTTCGCATAGTGGTGGTTGAGGAGCTTGATGAGTGTGTTCGCCTGAGAAGCAATGCCAAATACATCGTCGATGTGCGTCTTCTGCGTGGTCTTATACACAGCCCAAACGCAGTCTCCAACGATGTTCACTTCCCTGACGTACAGATCGGAGTTCAGCACCGCCACCATCTCAGAGATGAAAGCGCGGTATATCTTTGCGAGAATCGGACGCTTGTGCTTGGCGGTGAGCCCAGAAGAGTCTCGGATGTCGATGAAGACCGCCGAGCACATTCCATAGAACCCGTTCGTGAACGTGAGCTTGTCCCGGTCGGGCAGCCCGTCGACCTCCTCGAAGCTTCCTGCGGGCTGATCCAGGATCGCCTTGATCCGATCGGCACTGCTCGTGTAGCTGTACGCCTTGTAGTTGCCGTCCATGTTCCCCGTCCTCAGATGCTTTCAATCCCGACGATGATTGCGACCGCCGCGACGCACGTGCCAGCCGCTAGGGCCGACCGGATCGCCCATTTCACGTACTTTGCTTTGAGCGTCGCGATCTTTGCGTTCGCGTGGACCTGATCAGCGAGATCCCGGACGAGTTCGCGCGGATCCGCTGTCAGCGTGCCTAGCACCTCCGTGTAGCCGGGACGGTCGCCTCTGAAATGTCGGGCGATGCTTGCGAAGAAGACCCGATTCATTGCTTCAGGGGCGGCGTCCTTGTCGTTGACGCGCGGCGTCAGAGTCCAGCCGCACAGCGCCGCGGCCAGCACCAGCAGCACACACGCGGCGACGACAACCACATCGAAGATGGGAGAGCGCTGCGTGAACGCCCTGACGAGGTTGAACAGCATCGTGCCGAGAACACCAACGAAAGCGAGAGTCACCCCCGCCTTGGCGTCGGAGTGACGAATCCACTCGTTTACAAGGCTCAGCAGTTTCCACGCGTGGTCAGGATTGGGGTCGGGCGCAGCCGGTCTCTTGGCACGGCGGAAGGTAAGTAGAGGCACGCTTCGAACGTACTCGGGGGCCCGGACATCACGGGCGATTCAGTGCGTAGGCGTGGCCACCAAGGCACCTACGTGGAGAACACGGGACGACGTGCATCCGTGCCGCTACATACCCAAGCGGGGCGTAGAGAACTCTGGCACATACGATCCCGGCTCCGGTTCGGCCGCGCGTGCCGCGGTCTGCTGTGCGCGGTGGATCGCGGCGCGTGCTCGCGCGGCGTCTGTGCGCTGCCGCACGTCGTCGCCGATGACTCCGCGCGTGCTGGCCTCGGTGATGCCGTAGGTATCGCGGTAGGCAGCGACGGTGCGCGCCTCGCGTCGCCACAGAGCCGCGAGCTGCGGATCTGCGGGCTCTGTGCCGAGTTCCACGACCCATGCCGCGGACGCGCCGACCGCTTCGGCGACGAGTGCGTCTGCGCGCTGCTCGATGAGTGCGGCGCGTTCGCGCAGCGCGGTGCGCATGTCCTCGTCCATTGTGCCGAGAGCCGGGGTGATGAGTCCGGCGATGGGAGTGGTGGGCTGGCGCACGCGCCCGGCACCGTTCGTTCGGGTCAGGGCTCGGATCACGCGTTCGTGGAGCACCGCGGCCGCGTCGTCCGCGTCGTCGAGCGGGCGTGAGGCGACGAGCGCGCCCAGCAGGCGATCCGCGTCGTACCCGTCCGCTTCGGCGCGACGCAGCTCGGCACCGAGCGCGCCGAACGCGGTCGATCCAATGGCCGCGTCCGCTTCGGCCTCGGTGAGTCGGGTGGCGCGCACGAGGGCTTCCCACCTCGGCTGTTGTGCGGCGGCGGCGATGGTCTCGTACTCGGCGGCGAAGTGCGCGATCGAGCCCCAGGTGTCCTGCTCGGCCGTGATCATCTGGCGGGCGGAGAGTTCCGCGCCGACGTGCTGGAGCACCCCGGCGAGCACCTTGCGCGCCGCGACCGCGGTGGTGTCCTGGGTCGGCGGGTGGATGTGGTCGTCGTCGGGGCGGTTGATCGAGACGTAGGCGGTGTTGCGGAGTCGGCCGCGGGTCATGGCGACGTAGAAGTTCTCACGCGTCGCGCCGGGCTCGACAAGGGTATGCCCGGTCTCGACCGTGACCCCTTGCGCCCGGTACGCGGTGACGGCGTAGCCGAGTTCGATGTGCTCGGCGACGTATTCGACCGGGAGGCGCACGCTCGCGCCCCAGCGCCGTCCGGCGGGTCGCACCCGCAACGACCCGTCGCTGAAGATGGCGGTGATCGTCCACCGGCTGCCGTTGCGCACCCATCCGCGCCCGGCGCGCAGCGCGCGGTCGTTGCGGCGGGTGATGATCGCGTCCCCGACGGATGCCTCGGTATGGTCATGCAGCCGCACCTCGGCGCGCGCGTCGACTTGCCCGGCGAGGATGAGGTCGGCGCGGGCGCGCTGGTTCAGCGTGGTGACCATCGTGCTCGACTCGGCGATGAGGATGCTCGCCAGCCCGGCTGCCTGGTCGCGCTGCCATGCGGCGTAGGCGGCGTCGGCCATGCGCTCGGCTTCGCCCGCGCGGATGCGGCCGTGCGCTTGATAGGTGTCGATGGCTTCGACACGACCGTTGCGCAGGTCGAGCGTGGCGTCCTTCTCCCAAGCCGCGGCGATGCGGCGCACGTCGGTCAGCTCGGGCACGTCCTCACGGTCGGCGACGAGCATCCCGAACGCTCCCCCGGCATCGACGGACTGGAGCTGGGCGGGGTCGCCCACGAGCAGCACCTTCGCCCCGGCGTCGGCTGCGATGCGAACGAGCCGGTCGAGGGCAAGCGTCCCGGCGAGCGATGCCTCGTCCACGATCACGAGCTGCCCGGCGGCGAATCCCATGCCGTGGTCGCGGTAGGTCTGCCACCACTTCGCGGTGTTCTCCGTCGGGATGCCCAAGTCACCGGCCAGCACCTCGGCCGCGACCGCGGACGGTGCCAGGCCGACGACCGAGCCGTGCCCGTGCTCGGCCTCCCACGCGCGGCGCAACGCGCACAGCGCGGTGGTCTTGCCCGCCCCCGCGGGGCCGACGAGCAGGTCGAGCATTCGGCCCGACGACGCAATCGCGGTGAGCGCGACCCCTTGGTCGTCGCCGAGCGCGCGGCCCCGCTGGGGTTGCAGCGCGTGCGCGATGGTTGTATCCGCCAGGCGCGGCGCAACCTGCTCGCGGGAGCGTGCAAGTAGCCGGTCCTCGGCAGCGAGCACCGCGGCACCGCTGTAGCGGGCGGCGTTGCGCGGGCGGAACACGCTCGTCCCGTCCGTGCGCTGGAACGCAACGGGACTGGAGGCCAGCTCGGGCGGGGTGAGCCGGATGGATGCCTGCTCCGCGGCGTCAACGATCATCCCCGTGATCGCCTCACGATCCTCTGTGGCGGTGAACCGCCAGCCCATCGCCTGCCGCGCGGCCTCGGCGTAGAGATTCCAGTGGCTCCACGTCGTGCGCTTCTCCGCGACCGCTGCGACCACCGCCAGGCCGAGCCGGGCGATCTGCTCCAGCGGCACACCCTCCGCGCGCAGCAGCTCGACTGGCTCGACCTGGACGGCTTCCCGCGCCCATGCGCTCGCGTCTCGGCCGAGCAGTCGGCTCGCACGGGTGCGCCACTCCTGGGCGAGGTCGGCCAGCGGGCGGACTTCCTTGTCGGGCCGGGTCGCCAGCGTCGCCTGCTGCCGAAGCCGAATGATCGTCTCCCGCGACGGCGCGTGCCCGTGCGCGGCCTCGTACTCGGCGATCAGGCGATCCTTCTCGATGTCGATGTGCCGCGACCGGGACGAGAACTCCGCAACCAGGTCCTCCGGCACCGTGGCGACCGCCCACACCGGATTGCGGTCGGCTCCCCGCTCGCGCCGCTGCCAGCCCACGCCGAGCGCGCGAGTCAGGTGGTCGGCGAAGACCGCGGTGTGCAGCTCGCTCAGCGCCACCGTCGCCGCGTGCAGAGGCCGGCCATCCAGCGACCGCCACTTGCCGTCGAAGATCGTGCGCACCTTGTTGCTCACCACAACATGCGTGTGCAACTGCGGATCGCCCGCCCGCGAGTCGAAGTGGTCGAACGCGGTTGCGATGAGTCCGGTCACCTCGACCTGCGCAACAGCGCCGTCACGGGAGCTTGCACCGGAGCGCGTCGCTGCAAGCTCGCGCTCCATGAACGCAACCACCTCCGCAACCGCCGCATGGTGCGCCTCCGCGATCCGCGCCTGGGTCGCCGCATCCGCAACCCCCCACAGCACCGACGCGGACTTCGGCAGCGAGAAGGTGAAGTCGTACCCGGCGACCGCCCGCCGCGAGGTGCGCGCCGACTCCTCCGCCTCGATCACCACAACGGCCTCGGCCCGCTCATCCGCGCCCAACGCCGGATCGAGCCGCAAGATGCGCGCCGCGATCCGATCCTCGATGCTCGGGAACACCGGAGACGCCTTCCCCAGCGGATCGCCCGTCACCGGGTCGCGCCCCATCCCCAGCAGAAGTTGGAGCTGCGCCTCCGAGACCGGCGCTCCTTCGTGAATCTCACCCTCCCCGAGCGCCGCGAGCCCGCCGCCCATCCAGCGGCCCGGCGGCGTGCCCTGCTTGGCGTAGTACCGGGTCAGCGGCGTCGACAGCGCCCGCTCCCCGTCAGCCGACGCCACCGAGCGCAGCAGGTACTTGTAGCCGTCCCCCGCGCCCATGACCCGCATCGAAACCGACACCCGGCACCGCCTCTCTCGTCAGAGAGGTGAGCCGCCGAGCCCGCCGTCAGGCCGGGTCGGCCTCGATGTGCAAGACGTGTAAGAGTCTCGAAGTGAGGCCACGGGGATGCCGTAGACGTCGGCCAGATCGTCAGTCGAGACCTGAAAGAGGGTCACCGCGAATCGCGCTTTGAGCGCGGCAGGGTCAACGGTGTCGGACACCGCGGCTAGCGTTGATGGTTAGGGATCGAGCATCAGCAGATGAGCGTCTGCAATGGCGTAGAGGAGGTCATGAGCAGGTCATGAAGGGACACCATCGGCGCCGGCCGTCATCACGGATCAGCGCCGATGCACCGCAGGGGGTGCGCGCCTGATGACTACGCAGATCGAAGTTGAAGCAACCGAGCCGACCGAACTGATCGATCCGCGGGCGCAACTTGCTGAATGGGGGAACTCCAATGACGAGTGGGCACGCCTGCTTGTCGCCGAAGTAATCGCTACTGGACGACCGGTCGGAACCTCCGTGGTCGAGAAGGCCTACCTGCTGTTCCGGCAGGAGAAGGCGCTCGATAAGCGGGATCTTCCGGCCGTTCCACTGCTCGATATCGAGGCTCGCCAGGACGAGTTGGCACCGCCCCTGTCGCTGACGCGGCTCTCCGAGGTGCGCGGTGTCAACGCACTGGTGGCAGGCGCAGTGATCGAGCCTCACGAGGGTCTGACGATCCTTTACGGGGAGAACGGCACCGGCAAGACGGGCTACTCGCGCATCTTCAAGGCTCTGGCCAACAGTCGCACGGCCGACACGATCCTGGGCAACATCGATGCCGACACTTCGGAGGCACAGTCCGCCAAGCTCGAGTTCAAGCTGGGTGAAGACGCCCAGGCTCTGACCTGGACGGGCGAGCTGGGTGTTTCACCGTTCACGCGCGTGTCGATCTTCGATAGCCCTGCCGTGCGTACCCACGTCGATGAAGACCTCGATTACGTCTACACCCCGGCCTCGCTGGCGCTGTTCAATGACGTCACGACTGCAATTCAGGCAGTGACCGCGCAGATCGATGCGGCTATCGCCGAGCTTGGTTCGAGTGGATCGGGACTGCTCTCTAGGTTCCAACGCGGATCGACGATCTATCCACTGATCGAGACCCTCGGCGCGTCAACCGATCTCGCCGATCTCAAGGCCAAGGCTAAGAGCGGAGACGACGTTGACCAACAGCTTGATGCCCTGAACCAAGGCGTTGCGGCCCTACGCGCCAACACGATGGGCGCCCAGATCGCTGGTCTCAAGAGCGAGCAACGAGTTCTGTCGGAGGCCGTGACCACGGCCGAAGCCCTGCTCGGCTTCGAGCAGATCAAGTACAACGAGGCACTGGCAACGCGCGCGCAGCTCACGACCGACTACCAGACGTTCCGTCGCGAGCTCTTCGCGGCTGCGGATCTGCCCGCTGAACCCGACGACACTTGGAACGACTTCATCGAGGCGGGCGAGACGTACCGCCAGCATCTCGTCGAGATTGAGGCGCACGATGCAGACCGCTGTCTCTACTGCCGCCAGCCTCTGCTCGATCCGGCGCGTGATCTGCTCACCCGCTACTCGGCATACCTTGAGGACAAGATCTCGGCGGACATCCGCGCCACCGACACCACGCTCGATGGCTACAAGCGGCAGGCTGTCGCGCTCCAAGGCAACGAGATGGCGTCGTTCATCCAGCAGTACAAGGACGTCGATCCAAGCGAGCGCCCGACCTACTTCGCTCAGGTTGAAGCGATCGAAGGGGCACGAAACACCTCCGCCACGGCAGCCGCAGCAGGCCAGCCGGTCAGCATCCAGATCACCGATCTCGTGGCCAAGCCCCGGGCCGAGGTCGGCACTGCGCTGACCACCGTGGGCAACAGCATCTCGGAGCTGGAGATCCTGCAGAAGGGCCGAACCGAGGCACTGGCTGAGAAGCAGGCAGAGCTGCTCGAACTCAAGGATGCCGTCGAGTTGGGCAAGTCCTGGTCGCTGATCGAGACGCAGGTCAAGAGCGCTAAGGAGGCCGATCGCCTCAAGACGCTCAAGCGTCCGCTGCCGGGCCTCGGCCGATCCGTGACCGCGCTCGCCAAGACCGCCAGCGACCAGTTGATCAATCAGAGCTTCGATGCGTTGTTCCTCGAGGAGTGCGAAGCGCTCCGCGCGCCATCGCTCAAAGTCCAGTTCGTCGGGCGAGAGGGTAAGGCGCAGCGCCGCAAGGTACTGAGCGGCAAGCACAAGCCCTCCAAGGTGCTCTCCGAGGGCGAGCAGAAGGTGTTGGCGCTCGCAGACTTCCTCGCCGAGGCACGCCTCGCGGGCATCACAGCGCCGGTCATCTTCGATGATCCGGTGTCAAGCCTCGATCACCGCCGCATCAAGGAAGTTGCCCAGCGCATCGCTCGACTGGCTGACGGCAACCAGGTCATCGTCTTCACTCACGACATCCTGTTCGCCACAACGCTTCTCGCACTGTTCGAGAAGTCCAAGCGGTGCGCCTATTTCCAGATCACTGACGAGAGCGGCAAGGGCAACGTGTCCCGTGCCACCGGACCACGCATCGACTCCTTGAACGCGATCAAGGGACGGATCAACAGCACCATCCAGGCCGCCAAGCAGTTGGACGGCGAAGCCCGGGGTGCGCTGGTCCACACCGGCTACAGCCACGTTCGTTCCTGGTGCGAGGTCTTCACGGAGGACGAGCTGCTCAAGGGCGTGACGCGGCGCTATCAGGCGAACGTTCAGATGACCACGCTCATCAACATCAACGTCGACAAGCTCGGCGAGATCATCCCCAAGGTCAGCGAAGTGTTCGAGCAGGCCTGCCGGTACATCGACGGTCATTCACAGGCTCTCATCACTCAGGGCGTCAGCCCGACTCTTGCTGGGCTCGAACAGCACTGGGCCGAGCTCCAGGAGCTGAAGAAGCTGAACGAAGGCAAGTCGAGATGATCCTGCTAGATCGCGTTGACCGGGCGACCCAACCCCCTCCACCAGGCTCGGAAGCGGTCCCGATCACGCCTTCGAGCCCGAGGGCTTGTTGTCGGCGCGCGCGTCGATGACGACGATGGACTTCTCGCCGCGGAGATCCAGCTCCTTCAGGACGGCATAGACCTTCGCCACGTCCGCCTCTGTGTAGCAGATGATCATCTTGACCGAGGTGCGCGTGCCGTTCGCCTTCTCGTAGACCTCGACCTGGTTCTGGAGGTTCCGCTTCAGTTGGCTGTTGCTGGCGAGCTTGATCTCGATCAGCGACTTGTCGACGGCCCCTTTGCTCAGTTTGAAGTCCACGGGACCGCGGCCGTTGTTGACCTCGCGGTTCACGTCGAACTCGCTGCCGAAGAAGATGAGGCCGAAGAAGAGCTGGACCTCCTTCTCCGTGGCGAGGGGGCGTTCCTTGCCGGGCTTGTTGAGGAGCCGGTAGCCGTCCTGGTTCTCGACGTACTGCTTGAAGCCGTTGGCGCGGGCAAGCGCCTCGTCGTAGCTGGTGACCGGCGTCAGGTACAGCGAGGTATTGGCGCGGATGTCTTCGACGACCGTCTGCACCATCTGCACGAGGATCTCGAAGACCTCCTGCCGCCGTCTTGCGCTGAGGCCGACTGCCTGCTCCCCCGTGTCTTCCTTCTGGCGGATGTAGTAGTCGATGACCTCGGGAAACTGGAGGATCGCCGCAGCCGCCAGGTCCGAGTACTCCTTCTTCGTGGGATTGTCGCTCAGCTTCTTGAAGAGGTAGTTGTTGACCTGCGCGCGAAGCTGGTCGTCTTCAATGGCGCCGGGGATGCTGCTGAACTCGCGCACAAGGTCGGAGCGACTGATCCAGGTATCGTCCTTGGTGAGCATGTCGGCCGGGGTGAGTAGAACGTAGTCTCCCCGGAGCGCGGGCAGTTCGTACTGGCTCGATTCCCAGGTCTCGGTCTCGTAGTTGAAGACCGCGCGGGCGACCGAGAATGTGCCGCGCCGGTCGGCCGACAGATGCGCCAGCGCAAACGCCTGGGTGTACTCCAGCAGATAGCCCTTGATGAGGTTCGTGGTGAAGTCGCTGATGTTATCGCGCCCGACGCCCTCTTTGATGAGCGCGAGCTTCTCCAAGTGGGCACCCTTGGTGATCGACTCCGACCCGAACCCCTTCAGGATCGAGCCGAGGGAGCTGTGGAGCGCGCGGGCGAAGTCCTTGCCGAGTCCGCTCCCCGAGTTGCCGAGGACGGTGAACCCGAGCCAGTTCTGCTTCACCTCCTGGAACATGTACCAGGACTTGATCAGCCCCGGATCGAGATCGGGGGCGGCCCGGTCACGGAGGAATATGAGGTAGCGGATCATTCCGTCGTGTAGATCGCGGTACTCCTGCTTCCTGCTGTTGAAGAGCAGGAAGGGGTCGACGAAGAGAGGCAAATCGGAGGCGAGGCTCACATCGAACGCGCCGTAGTCCTCCAGCACCTTCGGCGATACCCCGAAGTGCTGAGAGAAATACAGCTCGATGACCATCCGGCCTACGCTCCCACAAGCTGCAGCAGGTCGTCGTAACTGCGGACGACGTCGTACTTGATGCCGGGGGTGCCCGCGACCTCGTTGAGCTTCTTGAAGAGCTTCTTGGCGCAATCGATCTTCGCCTTCTCTGCGGGGCGGAGCTCGAGCGAGGAGAGCGAGCCCTTCGTCTCGGCGACGAAATAGACGTGCTTGACCGCGCCTTGTTTGAAGGCGATCGCCCAGTCAGGGTTGTAATCATCGAGCGGGGTCGGGATCTTGAAGCCGCGCGGGAGCTTCGTATAGACGACGACCTCCTCGCTTACGTCGAGGGCCGCACCGAATGCGCGCTCGACCTCGGAGTCATCAATGACGTACTCGTAGACGTTCCGGTTCGGCGTGTGCACCGCCTTCGCAAGATCTTGCCCTGTCTGCGCCTCCGTGAAGAGGGACAGGTCGTAGCGGTCGTCGAGGATGTCGTACTCGATGTCGGCCACGACCGTGGCGATCTTCTGTTCGTTGATCAGGCGAGAAGCCTCCGTGATGAACTGCTCCGGGTTCTGGCGGAACATCTCGAAGGTCGACGGCTTGATGCCAGACAGGATCGCGGCGCAGCTTCGCCGTGTGAGGTGCGTCTTCTCCGAGATCTCGCCGAGCAGGTCATACGGGACGGTCGAGTTCGCGCTCAGCGACGACTCCTCGGTCTTCGTCCGCGAGACCTTGAAACTCTCCCCGGTCGACAAATGCTCGACCTCGATCGCGTCACGCTGGATGCCCTGGACGACGACGTACTGCAGGCGCGCGACATGCAGTGAGGTATCCAGGACACGGACACAGTTGTCGATCAGCTGCTGCGAGTCGAAGTTGACCTGGTAGACGGCGCGCCGGTTGATCCGGTCCCATAGGTCGAGGAACTCGCGCTTGGAGAAGTTCGTCTCGTTCCTCGGGATCGACTTCGTCTTTCGACCGTCGTCGACCTTAGGCGCCTGCACGTTGAGTGAGTCGATCAGCTCGGCGACCTGGTAGAAGTACGGCTGGAGCGCCTCGGGTAGGGGCGGGATCTCCGGGAGGCTTGCCCTCCCGATCCACTTCTCCGCGAGCTGGTCGTCGAGGTCGACGAAGTCATGCTTCTGCAGCCACCGCTGGAGCTGCTTCGACTCCTCCTCGGAGATCTTGTGCTCAGTTCCAGCTGCGCCATCGCGGAGCACCGCGCCGACGAAGAATTCCGGCTCCGCCCTTCGCGGCCTCGCACTGAGCAGACCGAGGGTCTCCTTCTGGAATCCTGCGACGAAATCGACGTATGACTCCTCGGTGACGACAGTCAGGACGTTAACCTCGTGGACCGTCATGGGATTGTCGGCGCGGTCACCGTGCTGGTCGACGGCGAGGCGGAGCCCTCGTCCAACTTCCTGCCTACGGGAATCGCTGGCCGTCGCTTTCTTGAGGAAACCGAGGGTGAATACGTTCGGGTTGTCCCAGCCCTCGCGGAGCGCGGAGTGGCTGAAGATGAACCGTAGTGGGAAGTCCGGATCAAGCAGCTTCTCCTTGTCGCGAAGGATCGCGTCGTACGCTTCCGCATCCTTCGAGACGCCCTGCCGCTCGTCTGACGCATCCGAGCTGTCGCTGTCTATCCAGCGCCCGCTCTTGTCCTTGGAGAAATAGCCGTTGTGGATGTCCCCGACGGTGTCGCGCTCGAGGAACGCGCGGTAGAGGGCGGACGATTCGTCCAGGTCGAGTTCGCCGAGTTTCTCCGCCTTGAGTGCCTCGTACTCTTCCTCGAACACGCGCGCGTAGTCGCCCATTCGGTCCGGTCGCTCGTAGTCGCGGTACTTCGCGACCTCGTCGATGAAGAAGAGGGAGAGCGCCTTGATCCCGAGCCCGAAGAGCTGGCGTTCCTTGTCGAAGTGGGCGCGGATGACTTCCCGGATCTGCAGTCGGCGCTTCTGCTCATCGGTCACGTCGTTGGTGACCTGGCCTGCCTGGAGTACCTGCCCGTCGATCAGGGTCACGGTGTTCGCGATCGCGTCGACGTCGTCGACCACGAGACCGTTGTATGCCTCGATACCGCCGGAGATATCGTGCAGCCGGTCGCCCTTCTTGAGCTTGACCGTCTTGCGCGTGATGCCGCCACCGCGGGCCTGGACTTCCAGTTCGACGCGCGCCTTCGGGAAGTCGGCGCCCTTACCGAGCTCCATACCATCGACGTAGAGGTACGCGCTGCTGCCGGCGAGACCTTTGACGCTGATGCCGCGCGCGGCGATCTTCTTGACGAGCTTCTTGTTGTAGGCGTCGAGAGCATCGAGACGATGCACCTTGTTGTGCTCGATGGCATGGGTCGCTGAATAGCGAAGCGCGAAGAGTGCGTTGAAACGCCCAAGAGCCTTCAGCGTCTCGCTCGGCCGGTTCGGGTTGCTGCCGAGGCGCTGCGGCTCGTCGATGATGAGGATCGGCCGGTTCGCTGCGATGACGTCGATCGGACGGCGAGACTTGAAGCCGTCGAGGACCTTGAACATCCTGAGGCCCGACGCCTTGCCCTTCTGGTCGGTGTCGTCGGTGGCCCTCTTCGCATCCCGGTTGAAGTTCTGCGCGTTGATGATCATGACCTGGATGCCCGCGTCGGAGGCGTAGGTCTCGACGTCTTCCAGGTGGTCGGAGTCATAGACGAAGGCGCGGGCCCGCGTCCGATACTCGGCGAGAAAGTGGTCAGCGGTGATCTCGAAAGACTTCTTGACGCCTTCGCGGATGGCGACGCTCGGGACGACGACGACGAACTTCGACCAGCCGAACTGCCGGTGCAACTCCATGATCGTCTTGGTGTAGACGTAGGTCTTGCCGGTGCCGGTCTCCATCTCGACGTCGAGGTTGAGACCCGCGGCAGGGCTCGTCATGACGCTAGGTGAGAGGGGCAGCCCCCGCGTGCGACCCTGCACTGCGTGGATGTTCTCAAGTACCTCCGCCTGGCTCAGTACGACTTCGGTGTTGCGAAGACCGGGTCCGAGTTCCTTCGGCGGCTCGGGCGTGAGTCCGGCGAGCATCGACGCCGCGTTCGAGTCCGGCGCTGGCGTAACGCCGACCTTGCCAGGGTCGATCTTGTACTTCACGCCATCGGCATACGGCTGGCGGTGCACCGCACGGAAGCAGTCGATCACGGCATCGACCGCGGCCGTCTGATACTCCTGGACCTTGAACTGGAGCTTCATCGGCTCACAGCACCTTGAAGTCGGTGTCGCGCGAAAGCTCCTGGAAGATCTGCTTCGCGTTGATGCGCGCAGAGTCCGATGCGAACGCGGAGTCCTTGAAGACCGCCTTCAAGGGCTGCCGCTTCGCGACCTCCCGCACGAGTGCATCATCGACTGCGTCATCCAGGCACGCGATGAGTGCATTGACCTCCGGGTCCACGACAAGGGCCTCATGACCGTTGACCTGTTCGACGGTGACCGGCGCTGACAGTTCGAGCCCGTGGCTGATGAGCACCTCAAAGAGGATGTCCTCGCTAGTGCGATCGGCCCTGAAGGTCTCGACGAGCCCAGCGAGCTGAGTCTGGTCGGTCCCGTCCGGAGTCGCCGACACCGGCGCGTAGTTGCTCGTGTCGATCGTGAAGGCTCGGAAACCGACGTCGCCGTTCCAGCTGGAGGGCTTCCGGTCATTGAGGATCGCCGTGCCAGCATTGGCGATTCGGATCTTGGTCAGCTCGGCGATCGTCAGCGGTTTGCCGAGCTTCTCCAGTAGCCGGATCGCGTTCTGGATCGTGGTCTTCGCTGCCCCGGTCGCAGTCTTCAGATTGTCTTCGAGCGACTCCGGGAGCTGCACAAGTACGACCGGACAGTTCAGACCCGTTCGAGCGCAAAGTTCGAAGACGGCCTCGGCGGTCGTGCCGGAACCAGCGAAGAAGTCGAGGACGATCCCATCGTGACCATTGAGCACGTACTCGAACAGCCGTGACAGCGCCTCATGATCCTTGGGGTTGTTGAAGACCTTCGCGCCCATGAGTGCCCGAAGGTGCTTCACCGACACCTGCGACTGCTTGTAGAAGTACGTTCCTCTGACCTGTGTCGCGAGCTCCGCCTCGTCTTCGGTCTCTTCGGCCTCGTCGTCCTCGACATCAACCGTCTCACCCGCGACGGGACGCAGATGTGCCTTTCGGAACGGCGATGCGGTCGGGTCGTCCTCGCGAAATGCGACCAGCCCGAGCTTGATTTGACGCTTCATTTCGTCAGGACTGCTGTAGCGCCAGCCAGCCTCGGGTACTTTCACCGCCTGACCTGTGGCCGGGTTCACGACGTCGTAGGTCGGCCCGTTCCCACCCGGCCAAGAGATGTCTCGGTCACGCCACGGGCCGTTCGCATCGACCCGCTTGTAGCGCGCCCACTTCTTCGACGGGTCGGTGCGCGGCAACGCCGTGAACCAGGCCGAGAGATCCTTCTCGATGGCGGAATCGTCCGCACCGTGCATCTCGCGGAGACGGAGGTACTCGTCCCAGATCTCCCGCGCGCCCGGCTTCTCCTCTCGCCACTTCGTCTTCTGCTCGCGCAGGTACGACTGCGACTTTGCGTAGACCATGACGTACTCGTGCCCGGTGGAGAAGAATTTCGCGTCGTTCTTGCGCCCCTTCTCCCATACGAGCTGTGCGATGAAGTTCTGCTCGCCGAAGACCTCGTCCATGAGCCGGCGCAACGACGCCTGCTCGGCGTCGTCGATGCTGACGAGGATGACGCCGTCCTGCGCAAGGAACCGCTTTGCGAGCCGGAGGCGCGGGTAGACCATGCTGAGCCAGTCGGAGTGGAAGCGACCGTTCGCGCTCGTGTTCGCGACGAGCTTTTCGCCCGTGTCGTTCACCTGCCCGGACTTCCAGAGGTACTCCTGCTTCGAGGACGCGAAGTCATCGTGGTAAACGAGGTCGCTCCCGGTGTTGTAGGGCGGGTCGATGTAGATCAGCCGGACCTTGCCGAGATACGACTCCTGGAGGAGCTTCAGCGCCTCGAGGTTGTCCCCTTCGATGAAGAGGTTCCTCGTGGTGTCGAAGTCGACCGAGTCCGAGCGATTCGGCCGGAGCGTCTTCGCCGTGGGGGTGTTCGAGAGGAACTCCGCCTCGAGCTTGCCCGGCCAGTCGATCTGATAGACCTCCTTGCCCTCCACGACGTAGTCGTCCAGCTCCTGGCGGAGCGCCTCGAAGTCGACGCGGTGGATCAGTTCACCGTCCTCGTCGCGCGCCTCCTTCACGACGTTCGGGAAGAGGGCCGCAATCGCCTCGACGTTCTTCCTTGTGACGTCGACCGACTGCAGTTCCAGCTTCTCCGGCATTTCCATCTGGTTCCTCTTGGTGCGCTCATACCAGTGCCGCGAGTGCGGCCTGGCGGTCCTTCAGTACTCGCCGCAGCTCTACCTTGCGGTTGAGCTGCGGCTCGGTGCGGAGCTTGCGCTCCAGTGCAGCAATCTCGCGTTCGAGCTTCTTCGCCCGTTCCATTCTCTGGGTGGCAGCCGACACGGACTCGCCGCGGCGTGACGCGACGGGGAGCAGCGGCGCCAGCAGCGCCTCGTAGAGGGCAGACAGGTCGATGGCGGTCGGCAGCGGAGTGCGGGCGGTATCGAGCGGAAGCCACGCGGTCGTGAAGTACGCACCGACTTTCGGAGTCGTGCCACCGAGCGTCTTGTGGGCCGCGACCATGCGCACCTCATCACCCCTCGACACCTCGAAGAGGATCGGGAAGTGGACCGCCTTGTCGATGGCGGTCAACACGTCGTCGCCGACATCGCCGCCCTTCGTCTCGACGGTGAAGACCTGGATCTCCGGCACCGCCTCGGTGCCTTTCAGCCGGATCGTCGATTCGGCGAGCTTGTAGGCCCAAGTGATGCGCTGAATGTCACCGACGAACTTCTCGCGCAGCACGGTGCGCACGCTGCCGTGTTCGTAGAACTTCGTCTTCGGCACCACGCGGCCGAACTTCGCGGCCGGGGGCCAGCGGTAGAGGGCTGGGGTCTGGGGCGCATCAGTCACCGGCAGGCTCCTCGACGATGGCGAGGAACGCGATCAGCTCGAAGTCGTCAAGCCCGGCGATGGTCTGCACGAGCGCGGTGGTGTGGCCGGGGCTGAAGAGGCTATCGACATCGCGTTCCTCCGTCACGTCGATCATGGAGCGGATCGCCTCGGTGAGCAGACCGCTGTACTTGCCCATCTCCGCGCCGTCGCGGGTGGCCGCGTTGAAGACCCGGCACACCTCCCAGGCGGGCTCGTCGCGGTTGCGGCACCCGGCGCGGATCAGGTCGAGCAGGTACTTCACCTCAGTGTGGTCGGCGATGAGGTTGCCCTCGTCGTCGAGGTAGACGAGGTAATGCGGGTGCAGGCGGTTGCCCCGGTGGAGCATCTCGTCGGCGTTGATGTTACGCAGCGCGAACAGTGCACCCGGCTTGAGCCCCTTCTCGCGATTGGCCGGCACGACGGCGTGCAGGCCCTTGGGCGTGCCTGCCAGGTCGCCATACTCCTTGATGTACCCGAGCAGGTCCATGCGGAAATCGTTGAGCCCAAGGTCGGTGATGGAGATGCCGGTACGCACGTCCTCCAGCTCGATGACCTCGTCCTGGAGCTTGCGGAGCTGCTCCTTGCGGAATGCGGCATCGCTCGACTCCTGCGTGAGCACGTTGTCATCGGCGGTCGCGGCGAGATCGGCGATGACCATGCGGTTCTCGACGCGCTCTTTGAGGTTGATGTACTCATCGAGGGAGATGTCGGGCCAGAAGTTCACGAGCTGGATGCGCTCGTTCGTCGATCCGATGCGGTCGATGCGGCCGAAGCGCTGAATGATCCTGACCGGGTTCCAGTGGATGTCGTAGTTGACGAGGTAGTCGCAGTCCTGGAGGTTCTGGCCCTCCGAAATACAGTCCGTGCCGATGAGCACGTCGACTTCGTTCGACTCCTTGGGCATCACGAGATGGCGCTGCTTCGAGCGCGGGGAGAACAGGGTGAGGGTCTGCTGGAAGCCGTAGCCTCTGCCGAGCGTCGTGCTCGGGTTGCCCTGGCCGGTGACCAGCGCAGACTCGTAGCCGCGACGTTTCAGCGCAGGACTGAGCTCCCGGTAGAGGTAGGAGGCGGTGTCAGCGAAGGCCGAGAAGATCAGCACCTTGCGGTTGCCAGGGTTGATCGGCTCGGCGAACTTCGCCTCGATCAGCTCCTTGAGGATGCGCAGCTTCAGGTCATGCTCGGGGGTGATCGCTTCGACCGAGGCGAGGAGTCGTGAGATGACGAGCCCGTCGTGGGAGAGATCCCGGTTCCACGACTCGACATCCATATCGGCAAGGTCGATCTGCACCTTCTTGCCGACGGTGCCGCTCGTGGGGAACTCGAAATCGTCGTCGTCGGCATCCAGGTCGGCCAGGCTCGACGCGACGTCCGTGACCGCGCTGGCGTGGTTGTCGATCGCCTCCAGCGCCTCCGCGACGGTCATCTCCAGACGGTTGAGCGTGAGGCGGAACGCCTCCACGCTGCTCTCCAACCGCTTCAGGAGGTTGACGGTCATCAGCTTCTGGATGCCTTTTTCGCGGTTCGCCGCACCGAGGTTCGCGACCGACCCGCCCGCGATGTTGCGGCCACCGCCGACGTTGCCATAGAGCCGCTCGTACTTCTCTGTCCGGCTTGGGAAGACGTAGGCGAGCGGCGCGTAGACCGCGAGCGTGAGCGACTGGAGCTGGTCGAAGATCTCATTGAACGTCGGAGCGTCCGGCAGATCGGTCAGCGGCGCGTGCACCGACTTCGGCGGCTGTCGCTCCGGGAACGCACCGATGTCGGAGGTGTCGTAGAACGCCTGGATGTGCTTGCGCGAGCGCGCGATCGTCACCGAGTCGAGCAGTTCGAAGAAGTCGAAGTCCAGGCGGGACAGGATCGCCTCCGATGTGCGATCCTCGGGCGGCAAGTCCGACCACTCGTTGAAGGCGCGCTGCGCCTGACGGAAGACCTCCTCCACCGTCGTGGAGATATTGAGCTTCGCGGCAAGCTGTGCGGAGTCTCCCTCGTAGGCCAGCGCGAGCTGGTTACGCAGGTCGTTGAAGCGATTGTTCACGGGTGTCGCCGACAGCATCAGCACCTTCGTCTTCACGCCCTCGCGGATCACCTTGCGCATGAGGCGCTGGTACCGAGTCTCGTTCTCGGTCGTGAAGTCCGCGTTGCGGAAGTTGTGGGACTCGTCGATGACCACGAGGTCGTAGTTGCCCCAGTTCACCCGGTCGAGCGGGATGCCCAGTGACTCCCCCGACTCGCGCGAAAGGTCAGTGTGGGCCAGCACGTCGTAATTGAAGCGATCCTTCGAGAAGACGTTCGTTGTCAGGTTCGCGTTGTAGTTCGTCCAGTTCTCGGCGAGCTTCTTCGGCGCGAGCACGAGCACGGACTTGTTGCGCAGCTCGTAGTACTTGATGACGGCGAGCGCGGTGAACGTCTTCCCAAGACCGACCGAGTCGGCGAGGATGCAGCCGTTGTAGGTCTCCAGCTTGTTGATGACGCCCGTCGCGGCGTCCTTCTGGAAGTTGTAGAGCGCGTTCCAGATCTCGGTGTCCTGGTAGCCGGTCAGGTCGTTCGGCAGCACGTCCTCGTTGACGTCGTCGAGGAACTCGGAGAAGAGGTTGTAGAGAATCAGGAAGTACACCCGCTGCGGCGAGTTCTCCGCGTAGACGCTCGCGATGTGGTCATAGACCGTCTGCGTCACGTCATCGAGCTGCTCCGAGTTGTGCCAGATCTGGTCGAAGAGCTGCACGAACTGGCGAGTCTCGCTCGTGCCCTCGAACTTGGTGACGTAGTTCGACGTCGCCGGCCCGCGCTCGTAGCCGAGATCGGCGGTCGTGAAGCCCTGGATTGGGAAGTACCCCGCCGCATCATCCACAGCAGCGAGCGGCTGCATCGGGGCACCCGTTCGGTTCGAGCGGAAGGTGACCTTTTGGCGCACCCACTCGGCGCACTCGCGCGCGATGGCGCGCTGCGTGAGCTTGTTCCGTAGACGGATCTCGAACTCGGAGCCATACAGTGTCGACTCCGAGCCGCGACCATGCCGCACCTCGAACTGACGACGCTCCGGCGAGGGCTTGTCCGTCGCCTTCACGGTGTTGAACGACGGAGCGGTGAAGATGAATTCCAGCTCCTTGATCTGCGACAGCTCACGCTTGAGCGCTTCGAACGCGTAGATCGAGAACGTCGAGGCGGCGATGCGCAGCTTGGAGCCTGGCCTGACCTCTGCCTTCATGTCGTCACCGAGCAGCTCGTTGACATTGTCGATGATGCGCACTCAGTCCCGCCCTTGTGTCGAGCCCGGGGTGTCAGAGTCCGACGCACCCTTGCGCCGCACCCACTCATCGACCTCGGAGACCTGGAACTTCCAGAGCCGCCCGATCTTGTGGGCGGGCATCCCCTTGTCGGCGATCCAGGCGTACACGGTGTCCTTCGTGATGCCGAGATGGTTCGCGATGTCGTCGGCAGACAGCCAAGGTTCCGCCATCGGCTCCTCCCTCCGCTCGTGCCTCGCCCCTCTCACCTTACCGATGACGGAGGCCGCTTAAGCCGGGTTTGACCGAGTATCCCCGGTGGAGCTTGCCCAGAGCGGTGTCAGATGCCCAAATCACCCCGAATGAGCATGCCCCGTCCTGCAGCTTGGCGAGCTCGGCGAGATAGTCGGGGGGATGCAGGTCGGTCCGGTGGAGAGCACCTTGCTGGTCTGGCCAGCGGACAACAGCTCGTCGGTGTAGTCGCTCGGCACCCCGGATCGCGGGCACCGAGCCGCATGGGCCAGACGGCGTGACCGACCGCCACATTGATGACGCGGCCGCGGTGGTGGACTTGTAACGCGAAGGAGAGCAGCCTTAGTGCCCGCCCCATCGCGGTGGGCTGGAGTGTGCATGGCCGTCAGATCGCGATCCAGCCGCCGTCGCTGGGAAGCACGGCACCGGAGATGTTGGTCGAGTCGTCGCTGAGCAGCCAAGTGATTGCTGCGGCGAGTTCCTCGGAGGTGGCGACCGGAGGCACATTGACCTGCATGAAGGGTCCGAGTCGTTCGCCGGCGAACTGGGACGTGAACGGTGCCTCGATGTTGGTGGCGACGCCCCCAGGGGCAACCGCGTTGCACCGGACCCCGTTGGGGGTGTAGAAGAATGCGGTGCTCTTGGTGAAGCCGATGACGGCGTGCTTGGAGGTCGTGTAGGCGGTGCCGGCGGCGGATCCACGCAGGCCCGCCTCCGAGGTGACGTTGACGATCGAGCCGTATCCGGCCTGGATCATCGACGGAAGAACGGCGCGGGTCAGGCGCATGATCGCGGTGACGTTCACGTCCATGACCCGTTGCCAGACCTCGTCCACGAGCTCGGCGGGTGGGAGGAATCCATCCATGATCCCGGCCACGTTCGCGAGGGCGTCCACCCGTCCCTGCGCCGCCTCCAGGACGGCGTCGACAGTGGCCTGCGAGCTGACGTCGCCAACCACCGTCACGAAGCCGAGCGCCGGCAGCTCGGCGTTCAGCTGCTGCAGCCGGGGCTCACTGATGTCAGTGGCGATCACGCGGGCGCCTTCCTGCGCGAGCCGCACCGCGGTGGCTCTGCCGATGCCGGATCCCGCGCCGCTGACCACAGCAGTCTTCCCGTTGAAGCGTCCTGATATTGATTCCATCGCCATCGTTTTCTCCTTCGTGTGGTGATGCTCGAGTTCAGCTGTTCGGGGTGGCGGGAGCCAGGAAGTCCTTGAGCATCCCGAGAGTGGTGTCGGTGATGTGCATCGAGGTGGCGGCGTCGGGGGCGGTCCGGGTCAGTGCCCGGATCGCGTCGATGGTTTCTGGCACGACGATGGCTTCGTTGTAGACCTGGTAGGTCAGGAAGAGTTCGTCGCCTTGCACGGTGACGAGGTCCTCCCACACCGCCACCTCCCACATGTCGCCTCGGGGGCGGCCGAGGTCGCGCATCAGTTCGATCGTGGAGTTGAGGGCGACCAGACCGTCGGACATCCGGATGAACGCGATTCGGGGGGCGGCGCGCAGCGCGGCAAGCACTTCTTCCCGCGTCGCCTGGCGGGTCAGTTGGATCGTCCAGTAGTGGTTGTGCGTCTGGGTGTGGGCGCCCTTGGCGGCGATCGTCACCAGGTCGAGGCCGGGCAGCACGGTCTGCGCGTCTGGGCCCTGATGGGAGGGGATGGTCGGCTCGGGGACCATCGTGTTCATGATTCCGCCGAGGTGGGATTCCCACGGGTCGGTGGCGCGTCGGATGAGCACCCCGCGGGCTCGTAGGAGTAGCCCGGCGGTGTCGAGCGCGCCGAGTACCCGGACGATGCTGGTGGTGTTGCAGGACACCACTCGGGTGGTGTCTCGGCCGAGGGCGCTGTCGTAGTTGGCTTGGGCGACGAAAGAGTGTCCGGTGACCTTGTGGGATTCGCCGCCCTGGAAGACGGCCTTCACCCCGGCCGCTCGGTAGCGTGGCAGGTTGCCCGCGGCGACGTGCTTGGGGGTGGTGTCGATGATGATGTCGGATGTCGCCAGCAGGTCCTCGAGGCCGCCCGCTGCGTTCAGCCCTTCCGCCGCCATCGCGGTGAGCGCTTCGTCCGTGGCGGCGAAGAGGGGAATCCGGCCCCGCACGGACTTGATGCGCCAGTCGGTGGCGATGTCGGCGATGCCGACCAGCTCCATGTCGGGCTGCAGCAGGACAGTGTCCGCGACGCGCTTGCCGATCACTCCGTAACCGTTGACGCCGACTTTGACCTTGCTCATGGACGTGCCCTTCTCTCGGTGGGTTCTCTCTCGGTGGGTTCCGCCGGTTGGAGCCCGGGAGCCAGGGCGAACGTGTGTGACTCGCCGCCGGCGAGCGAGACCTCTTCGGTGGCGACTCTGAGTCGGATCGGCGGTGCTGGGCTGGGCAGCAGCTGCAGTCGCAGGGTGTGGTGGTCGAGTTCAAGGTCGATCCGGTGCCCCCGGTAGGCGAACTGGAAGCGGATATTCGGCAGTCGTGGCGGCAGGCGCGGTGCGAAGCTGACCCGGGTCGGATCGCAGCTCAGCCCGACGAACGATCGAGCGATGAGGTCGATGGTGCCGGCCATCGCGCCGAGGTGGATGCCTTCGCGGGTGGTGCCCCCTTGGGTGTCGTCCAGGTCGGCGATGAGTGCCTCGCGGAACAGGGACCACGACCGGGATTCGTCGAGGCCGGCGAGGACGGAGGCGCTGACGACTCGGCTGAGGGTGGAGCCGTTCGAGGTGCGGTCGAGGTAGTAGGTCACGGTGCGGACGAGGTCGTCTTGGGAGAAGGGGTAGCCGAGCCTCGCCAGTTGCTGCCTCAGTCCGTCCTGGCCGAGCAGGTAGACGAGCATGACGACGTCGGGCTGTTTGGCCAGCTTGTACCGATTGCTGTTGTCGTCCTCGGATTCGAGGATGAGGTCGAGTCGGCCGATATTCCCGTACCGGTTCCGGTAGCTGGCCCAGTCGAGTTCGATGAGATCCTCGTACCCGTCGAACTGGCTGAGGATCCCGTCGGCGTGAACGGCGATCGCCAGACGCCGGCTGACGTGCGTCCAGTGCGCGATCTCGGCCTCCCCGATCTGAAGTCGCGCCATGACATCGTCGCGGGGGTGGCCGGCTAACTCCTGGAGGGCGGCGACGGCGCGGGCGCACACCCATGCGGCCATCACGTTCGTGTAGGTGTTGTCACGAACGCCGTGCCCGTGTCCGTCGTGGTATTCGTCCGGGCCCATGACGCCGGCGATGTGGAAGCGGTCGGTCTGGGAATCGTGAACGGCGGAGGCGGAGAAGTACCGGGCGACTTCGATGATGAGCTCGGCGCCCTGCCCGGCGAGCCAGTCGAGGTCGCCGGTGACCTGATAGTGCTGCCAGGCGTTGTATGCGACGGCCAACCCCACGTGGCGTTGGAGGTGTGAGTTGTCGGGCATCCACCGCTGGGAGCGGGGGTTGTAGAGGTGGTCCGGTGTCTCCTCGCGTCCGTCGCTGCCGCTCTGCCAGGGAAAGAGCGCGCCGGGCATCCCGGTCTCCCGTGCCGCAGAGCGGGCGGCCTCCAGCCGGTGCCATCGGTATCGCAGCATCGCGCGGGCGACCTGCGGCAGCCGAAGGCCGAGCACGGGAAGGACGAAGAGCTCGTCCCAGAACACGTGCCCGCGGTATCCCTCTCCGTGCAGACCCCGGGCCGGCACGCCGGCGTCCAAAGTCGAGGTGTGGAGGGAGAGCGTCTGCATGAGGTGGAAGATGTGAAGGTTGAGAACGAGTTGGCTGCGCGGGTCGGCTTCGATGGTCACGGGGAAGCGCCGCCAGAGCCGCTCCCAGGCGGCCTGGTGGCGGTCCGCCAGGCCGCGGGTGCCGCGGGCGTGCTCGTGAAGCCGATCGAGAGCGGCGGCCGCTGGCGAGGCGATCGCAGGGTCGCGCGAGGTGAAGATCGCGGCCGTCTTGGTGAGGGTCGCGGGTACCCCATCCACCAGCGCCACCTCGATGTCCCTGGTGTACCGACGTCCTGCCCGGGTGCTCGGGTCCTGCCATTCTCCGTCGGCTCCCTCGAGTCGAAGGTGGATGGCCGACGCGATGTCGATCTCGCTGTGCCTGGTCCGCACCTCGCAGAGAAGGATGTCCCCGGCCTGCCTGAACGTCGGGGGTCCGAGGTGTGTATTGTCCGACCCGGCATACCCGGCGACGTTCCTGTTGCCGACACCGGCGTCGAGGCCGGCGCGGAGCGTGACCGTACCACTCCACCCGGCCGCGGTGACCGTGGTCTCCTGCACGGCCAGATGCCGGTCGTCCATCGAGACGAAGGACCGCTGCACGACGCTCAGCTCCGCTCCGTCGGCACCGAGGAGGGTCACGTGCCGGGTGGAGGTCCCCGCGCGCAGGCTCACGTCCCGTCGCTCATCGCGGACAGCGACTCGACCGCTGGACCACCACGGTCCGGCGGCGACTCGGATGTCCAGAGGAAGCCAGTCTGGCGTGTTGACCAGATGCTCCTCCTCCATGCTCCGGCCGTGGATGCTGCTGGTGAGGCGGTTGTAGACGCCGGCCAGATAGGTCCCCGGGTAGTGCGTTCCGTCGTCGCGGTGCTCGGGGCGGGAGCCGCGACTGACCAGGTATCCGTTCCCCAGTGCTGTCAGCACCTCCCGATGCCCCTCATGGGCCGGGTCGAAACCGTAGTAGGTGAGGGTCCACGGGTCGGTGGACGTGGCACCGAGGTCCAGCTCGCCGACGTCGTTCAGGACGACGTCGGCTCCGGCCGCCTCGAGGGCCTCCCGACGCCCTTCACGGACAATCCCGACAACCAGACCGAATCCGCCCTCATGGGCGGCCCGGACCCCGGAGATCGCGTCCTCCACGACCACGGCGCGCAGCGGCTGAACTCCCAGGCGGCGGGCGGCCTCGAGGAACATCGCCGGATCGGGCTTGCCGGGCAGTTGCTGATCGGCGGCGATCTGCCCGTCCACGACCACGTCGAACATGCCAGCCAAGCCCGCCGCAGCCAGCATCCGGTGGGCGTTGCGACTCGCTGTGACCAGACCGACCGGGATACCGCCGGCGCGAAGCCGGGCCAGCAGGTCCGTTGTGCCCGGATAGCTGCGCAGTCCTCGCGAGGCGAGTTCGGCCAGGAACAGGTCGTTCTTGAGTTCGGCGAGTCCCGCGATCGTCCACCCTTCGGGTGAGTCCCCGCGCCGTCCGGGGTCGAGCTTGATTCCGCGGGCGGCCAGGAATGCCGCGACTCCGTCCTCGCGGTTGCGGCCATCGACGTACTTGCGATAGTCCTCAAGCGGATCGAACGGCCGCAGGTCCGCGCCGTCGGCGCGGGGGTCCTGGAGGACCTCGTCGAAGAGTTGTTGCCAGGCGGCGGCGTGAATGGTGGCGGTGTCGGTGACCACACCGTCCATGTCGAACAGGACCGCCTCGTAGGCCGCCTCGAGCTGGTGAGCGTCGGGGTGGGTTGGCGCCCTGCTCATTGGGACTCGCCGACTCGAACCGGCGGGACGGTGCCCGCCGACCAGGTCCAGTCGCGGATCTCGGGGAGGTCTTCGCCGTGCTCGCGGATGTAGGTGCTGTGCCGGATGAGGGCGTTGCGCAGCTCATCGCGGACGTGCCCGGACACGTCGCGCAGCCGGGGCACCCTGTCGATGACGTCGATGGCCAGGTGGTACCGGTCGAGCTCGTTGAGCACGCACATGTTGAAGGGGGTGGTAGTGGTGCCCTCCTCCTGGTAGCCGTGGACGTGCAGGTTGCCGTGGCCCGCCCGCCGGTAGGTGAGCCGGTGGATGAGCGTGGGGTAGCCGTGGTAGGCGAAGATCACGGGCGTGTCGCTGGTGAAGAGGGCGTCGAACTGCGCGTCGGAGAGCCCGTGCGGGTGCGCTCGGTCGTCCTGCAGGCGCATCAGGTCGACGACGTTGACCACCCGGATGCGCAGGTCGGGGAAGTGCGTCTTGAGGATCGTGACCGCGGCGAGGGTCTCCAGGGTGGGCACGTCGCCGGCGCAGGCCATGACGACATCGGGTGCCTGCCCGTCGTCGCTGCTGGCCCAGTCCCAGATGCCGATGCCCTTGGTGCAGTGCTCGATCGCCTGCTCCATGTCGAGGAACTGCAGCTGGGGCTGCTTGCCGGCGACGATGACGTTGACGTACTGGCGGCTGCGGAGGCAGTGGTCGGCGACCGACAGCAGGGTGTTGGCGTCCGGCGGCAGGTACACCCGGATGACGTCGGCTTTCTTGTTGACGACGTGGTCGATGAAGCCCGGGTCTTGGTGGGAGAAGCCGTTGTGATCCTGCCGCCACACGTGGGAGGTGAGCAGGTAGTTCAGGGAGGCGATCGGGCGGCGCCAGGGGATGTCGTTGGTGGTGGTCAGCCACTTGGCGTGCTGGTTGAACATCGAGTCGATGATGTGGACGAATGCCTCGTAGCAGGAGAAGAACCCGTGCCGTCCAGTGAGCAGGTAGCCCTCGAGCCAGCCCTGGATGGTGTGCTCGGAGAGGATCTCCATCACCCGCCCGTCAACGGCAAGGTGGTCATCTCCGGGGACGGTGGCCGCGTTCCAGGCGCGGTTGGTGACCTCGAGCACGGCGTCGAGCCGGTTGGAGTTGTTTTCGTCGGGTGAGAACACCCGAAAGTTGTCCATGTTTCCGACCATGACGTCGCGCAGCAGGGTTCCGAGAGCACGGGTGGACTCCCCCGTGGCTGTTCCGGGTGTGTCGACTGGGACGGCGTAGTCCCGGAAGTCAGGCATCCGCAGGTCTTTCAGCAGGCCGCCGCCGTTGCTGTGCGGGTTGGCGCTCATCCGGCGGCTGCCAGACGGATGCAACGCCCTCACCGCTGGAACGGGTGCGCCTGTCTCGTCGAAGAGCTCCTCGGGACGGTAGCTGCGCAGCCACTGCTCGAGGATGGCGCGGTGCTCATCGTTCTCCCGCGCTTGGGCGAACGGCACCTGGTGCGAGCGCCAGGTGCCTTCGACCTGCTTGCCGTCCACCTCCATCGGCCCGGTCCACCCCTTCGGGGAGCGCAGGACGATCATCGGCCAGCGCGGCCGTTCGGTGTCTCCCCCGCGCGCCCGGTCCTTGATCTCGCGGATATCGTCGAGGCAGGCGTCCAGGGCGCGGGCGAAGTCCTGGTGCATCCGCGCCGGGTCGTCGCCCTCGACATAGAACGGGGTGTGCCCGTAGCCGCGCAGCAGGTGATCAAGCTCTTCCGGGCTGATCCGCGCCAGCACCGTGGGGTTGGCGATCTTGTACCCGTTCAGGTGCAGGATCGGCAGCACCGTCCCGTCACGAGCGGGGTTGACGAACTTGTTGGACTGCCAACTCGCCGCCAGCGGGCCGGTCTCCGCCTCGCCGTCGCCGACCACCGCGGCGACGATCAGGTCCGGGTTGTCGAACGCCGCGCCGTAGGCGTGCGAGAGGGCGTAGCCCAGCTCACCACCCTCGTGGATCGACCCGGGCGTCTCGGGCGCGACGTGGCTGGGGATGCCCCCCGGGAAGGAGAACTGCCGGAACAGCCGGCGCATCCCCTCCCCATCCTGGGTGATGTCCGGATACGTTTCGGTGTAGGTACCCTCCAGCCAGGCCGACGCGACTGGGCCGGGGCCACCGTGACCGGGACCCATGACGTAGATCGTGTCCAGATCGCGCTCCATGATGGCCCGGTTCAGGTGGGCGTATATGAAGTTCAACCCCGGCGTTGTGCCCCAGTGCCCGAGCAGCCTGGGCTTGATGTGCTCCGGCAGCAAGGGTTCCCGCAGCAGCGGGTTGTCCATCAGGTAGATCTGGCCGACCGAGAGATAGTTTGCGGCCCGCCACCAGGCATTGATGCGCTCCAGCTGGGCCGGATCCAGAACCGGATCGGCGCCCCTGGGGGCTGAGTGTGTGCTCATGAGTTCTTCGCTATCTGTGTCATGTCGAATGGTGATGGGTAGCGTTTATCGGGTGCTGCTGGGAACGGGCGCCGGCTCGGGACTGCTCACCGCCGCGGGCGCGGCGGGGGCGGGAAGGTGGAGTCGCTTCAGCAGCAGGGCGTTGACGGCGACGATCACGCTCGAGCCGGACATCGAGATCGCGGCGATCTCCGGGCTGAGCATGATGCCGAACGGGGGGAAGAACACGCCCGCAGCGATGGGCAGGGCGATGACGTTATAGCCGATGGCCCAGCCGAGGTTCTGCCGCATCTTGCGCACGGTGCCCTTGCCGATGCGCAGCGCGATCGCGACATCCAGCGGGTCGGAGCGCATCAGCACCACGTCGGCGGTCTCGATCGCGACATCCGTCCCGGCGCCGATCGCAATACCGAGGTCGGCCTGAGCTAGGGCGGGGGCGTCGTTGACGCCATCGCCGACCATCGCGACCTTCTTGCCCGAGCGTTGCAATTCGGCGATCTTGGCGGACTTGTCCTCCGGGAGGACCTCGGCGATGACGGTGTCGATGCCCAGCAGGGAGGCGATGCGCTTGGCGGTGGGCTCGTTGTCGCCGGTGAGCATCACGACCTCGATCCCGGACTCGTGCAGGGCGGCGATCGCTGCCGCGGCGGTTTCTCGGGGCGCGTCGGCCAGTGCGATCACCCCGGCTGCTTTGCCGTCGACGGCAAAGGCGATCGCCGTGCGGCCGGTGGCTGCCAGGTCGTTCTGCGCCGCAGAGATGGAGCTGATGTCGATTCCCTCCTCGGCCATCAGCCGGGCGTTGCCCATCACGACGCGGCGTCCGTCCACGGTCGCCACCGCTCCGAGCCCGGTAACGTTGCGGAACGCGCTGGCCGTGCGGCGAGGAACGTTGCGCGCGTCGGCGTAGGCGACGACCGCCTTGGCCAGGGGATGCTCGGACTCGCGTTCCGCGGCGGCGGCCAATGACAACAGCTCGATGTCATCCATCCCGATCGGCAGGTAGTCGGTGACCTCGGGTTCGCCCTTGGTCAGGGTGCCGGTCTTGTCGAGGACGACGGTGTCGATGTGTGCGGCGGATTCCAGGGCCTTCCCAAGCGATTCTCAAACACAAGGCCGGTACTCAAAACGCTGATTCGCCGTGTTCTCAAGGGGCCTGAGCGACGTGGACCGCGGAGTCGAACCCCGGAGAGGCACGATTCGCGAGGCGTAGTCGCGAAAAATCCGGCGAAGTCTCAAACACGGTTGGCCCCGGGACGGCGGGCCGAGTTGGTCGCGGACTATGAAGCGGGGATGCCAGTTCGGATGATCGCCGCGAAGTATGCAGTACATCGCGGGACAGTCCCCGCGCTCGTCACCAAGGAGGGAGCGCGGCTCAGGACGTCTGGGCTCAGTCTTGCCGGCCGCGCTCGTGCTGCTTCTTTATACGCAGAAGGTCTCACGCTACGGGAGGTCGCTGAACGGCTTGGCGTCGACGAGAAAACGGTCCGGAACGCAGTGGTCGAGGAGAGCGGCCTGATCCGGCCGCGAGGCAGACGCCCTCACGAGGCTCGCCGAGCTTCTTCGGCTTGAGGAGGTGGAGTTAGTAGAGTGGGGGTCATGTGATCACCACGGCTGACCTCATCGGTAGACGTGAAAGCTCTCACCGATGAGGAGGACGTGTTGCCAGAAGCCGACCAGAGCCAGTCGACGGAACCGGCAGCTTTCCCCGCGGAGATCCTTCAACGCATCACAGACGCAGCAGGCAGCCGCGTGGTACTCGTTGTTGGTGCCGGGGTCTCGATGGAGAAGCCGACCGGCTTTGCGAGTGGTGCGCATTACTCCCGCGAAGCCCACCGGCGACTTGTTGCAGATGGCGTTCTGAACGACGGAGAGTGCACAGATCCCGACGACCTCTCGGTTCTAGCTGATCTGCTGTACGACAAGTACGGATCGCAAGCTGAACTGACGAGTCGCCTACCGAAGGACGCTTGGCGGACGGCCGCTCCAAATTCGGGGCACCTCATAGCTGCCGCCTTGCTCATCGAAGGCGCGATTCGACATGTGATCACTCTGAACTACGACTTGGCCTTCCAACACGCCGTAACCGCCCTGGGCAACAGCACGAACATCACATTCGTGGAAGGTCCTGACGAACACGCGAACCTTGCTTCACATTCCGTGGTGCACCTACACCGAAGCGTCAATCAGCCAGAGGAGACCTGGGTACTCAGAAAGAGCGCGCTCGATACAGACTGGGCTGCAGAATGGGAGAGCGTGATCGCAGCGGCAAACCTGTCAGCTCCGGTCGTGGTCTTTGTCGGACTGGGCAGTCCCGCCAATGTTCTCACTGAGAGCGTCAGCAACCTCGCCGCAAAAGCACAATCCTCCTACTATCTGGTCGACCGCAATCAAGACTCGAAGTTCCACGAAGCATTGAGCGCAAACCTCACCGGCACTGTTGACCTCTACTGGGGCGACTTCATGTCGAGACTCGCCCAAAGAGTAGTTCTCGAACAGTTGCAAAGAGTCCGTGACGCACATAGCCAAATGGCGGACGATGACCCCGAAATGGCGTTGCGCCGGTCGGAAGATGTCGCAACACCTATCCAAGAGATCACGCTGCTCGACCTCGGCCGCGCTAGAGCCACCTGGCTACTGGGCCCGCACCCCTATGCCGGAGAAGGGGACGCCGCGAACCAAAGGCAGATCGCGCACCTCCTGGTAGCAACGGACCACTTATCAGCAGCGCTCGCAACGAGTTCCCTGGACCTGGATGAGCATGGCCGCCTCACGGTCAAGACCGATGGCGGTTCAACGCTCGTCTTTGGGCTTGCGCATGGCGGAGGCACCATCGCGTGGAGCGCCATCAGCACCAAGATTCGTGAGCGAAACAATAGCCTGGCGCCTCAGCAACGAACAAATCTTGTCATCGTGGCTGGAGCCAGAAACACGCGAACGCCAAGTGTTGATGACCTTGTTCGGGAGGACACGTCAGGCGACCTCATTAGGGGCGCCGACACCGTCCACCCGATCTTCGCAGACGATTACCTAGGACGGCCCGCGACTGACCTGCAGTCAGCGGTTGAGGAGCTACGACGATGACCGACGCGGTTGTAACGAACGAATTACTCCTCACGGAGATCACAAGGCTGCTTGCAGAGTCTGAGATCGTCCGCGTAGACAGCGCTCGCCACCGATCCTGGCCTTCCGGCTCGATGGCATTCGAAGACGAGTACTCGGTGATCGCGGTGTGGGCATTTGAGTCGGTCGAAGAGCTCGTCGCCGGATGGGGTACGGCACAAGATCACGTGGTCGATTTCCTAGGTGCGAACGTAATTGCGACAGACCCGAAGTCTTGGGATGGGTACCTCATCCTCGTCGCGATGGACGGCGTTCCGGAGGAACTGGCTGCCGAGCTGAGCGCCATACGATCTGACACGCGACGTGTACGCAAGTTGGTCCTGACAGCGGACGATCTACCAAGTCGTGTCTTCGATCCGCTTGAGTTGACACCACAGGTTAGGCGCACACTGGCGCCGATTCTCGATCTTGATCTCGACACCACGCCGGGGAGGGCCGACCCCTTGGCCACGCTCCCATCGCGCGTTGCGGGGGTACTTAGCAGCAATGCGCACCTCGACGTGGTCATCGCTGCCTACGAGGCAGGCGAGCCTCCGCTTGAAGCGCTCCACGAACGATTGATCACCACCCAGCGGGCAGGGACGGATGCACTATGAGAGTCACCGGAGTTTCCATCGCAGGGTTCGGCGGAGTCTCGGGCGAGGTCGACATCGACCTCGACGCGGACGTGGTGATCGTCGTTGGCGCGAATGGTTACGGCAAGACGACGATCTGCAACGCGATTTCATGGGCGATCTCGGGCGAGACCACCGGCTCCCAGGGACCCCGAAACCTCTACAGCAAGTCAGGAACCACGACGGTTGAGCTGCGAACCGACTTCAACGGTGACGATGTTGTCATCACGAGGTCGTTGGAAAACCCGGGCGAGACCGACGCCAAGAAACTGCGCGCTCCACTTCGAGTGCGGGTTAACGATGCGTCACTTCGTGGCGCGGATGCGGAGGTCTGGCTCCGCCAAAATCTCGCGGGCACCGATACCAACGAAGACTTCGCCACACTGGCACAGTCGTTCGTGGACTCGATCTACCTGAGGCAAGAGTCGCTGCGCGAGTTCCTGACCGGACGTCAGGACACAGAGCGGTTCGATGCGGTCGCAAGCATGGTGGGTGCCGGGCGTCTACGAGAATTTGCGGATGAACTCCAATCGCACAAGCGAGCATGGGTTCGCGCGGTCAACCACGCTGACTCGGCGCTCGAAGGTGATCGCGCAAAGGTCGAAGACCTAGCAGCATCTTTGTCTGCGCTTGAAACCGAGATCACCAAAGCAAATACGGCCGAGGTGACCGCTCGATGGCAGACATGGAGCAGCGACGTTGCGGCACTCGGGCTCGTCGCGATCCAGGACGCCCAAGATTGGGAACTGAGTGAAAGCACACTGACGAAGTTGCGTGCTGCCCTCAACCAGGAGCGAAGCACAATCGAGCAGGATGAAGCCGCCTTGCTCGCGGCACAGGCGGAGCTGAGCGTGCCGCTTCCCGAAGGTCCGGACGAAGCTGAGGTCATCGAACTCGAACGTCAAGTCGCTGATCTGACGGCTCAGAAGGAACAGGTCGAGCGCGACATCCAGCTACTTCGCGTCGAAGTTGGAGAAGCAGACGCGGCGCGTAGACAGGCAACCTCTATTCGTGAAGAACTCGCAAGTATGGCGTCGATCCTGCTCCGTCACGTGGCAGATAGCTGCGCAGCCTGCGGCCAAGAAGTCGATCCGGAAGCGTATCGTCGTCGCCTCGAAACCATCGCCAACGAAACAGAGAATGCAGCTCTCCGAGAAGGCGCTGAACTACAACGAACAAATCTCCAAGTCACAGAGAAGCGACTGGGTGAACTGTCCCTGCGACTCAAGACTGTCTCAGATCAGCACCGCGCCATGCTCGAACAACGCGCATCAGCACAAGCGGCGAAGGAGCATCGAGAGAGGCGAATACAGGAGGTTCTTGCCAGCTTCTCTGATGAGGTGCCTGACGCGTCAGCAGAGGCAGGCAACGAAATCCAACGACTCGCATCTGAACTAGATCGTGTAGCGAGGCGGAAGTCTCAGATCGCGCGGACATTGGAGGCAGGGCGCGAGTTCGATGCAGCCGCTTCACTGGACTCATCGAAGACACGACGTGATCGAATCGAAATCGAGTCCAAGGCACTCCGCAACTCTTTGGCTTCCAAGGAGCAAGACATTGCCGATCGGCGGCACACAAATGACGTCGCTACCGCACTTCTTGATGCAGTGAAGTCAGACGCGGAGACGTTTGTTGCCGACCGTCTGAAGCAGTTGAAGCCTCTCCTGCGTCAGTTCTACGCAGCAATCGACCCCCATCCAACGTTCCGATCGGTTGAGATTGCCACACGTCAGTTTGGTGGGAAGCACCGTCTCACTCCTATGTTGCGTGACGATGAGGTTCAGGTTGATGTCACGGAGCCCGGAGAGACGCTATCTACATCGCAAGCAAATGCGCTTGCCGTCTCCTTGTTCCTCTCGTTCAACCTTGGCTTCGCGCCTACTCACGTGAAGTCATTGATACTCGATGATCCTCTCCAGAACCTGGACGACGTGCATCTTCTCGGCCTCGTTGACTTACTTCGCAAGATCCTTCCTCATCGCCAGCTGATCGTTACAACCCACGATCATGCGTTCGCCTCGTTGTTGGCGAGGAAGCTTCGGCCGGTAAGCGAAGACTTCCGAACCACCTACGTCCGCTTCACGAAGTGGGACCGCAACGGTCCTGGTGTTGAGCAGTGGGATGTTCCTGCGGAGACCAGCCCCCTGAAGCTTGTCGCCCCGTAGCGACCTCGGACGATCTTGCGGGTAGGGCTTAGGAGGGTTTCGCTGACAGATTGGGGACCGACGCATGGAGTATGAATTCGAAGCGACGGATTCGGTGCGGATCGGTGCGCTCCTGGATAAGCATGCTCCCGGCGCGACAGACACTACCGAGATTTGGATGAGGTCCTGGTCGGATGCGGACTATGGATCACTGGCTGACCCGGTCCGACTCGAGTTCGATTTCCTTTTCGGCGTTGAGCTCCAAGAGGACTTCACGGCTGCAGGGACCGTTGCGTTCGAGGAATCCAATGTCAGAGTGAATCGGCCTGACTTTCGTTCCGTTCTTCAAGCAAGGATGGAACACGATGAACAGGAAGTATTCGCCGGAGATGCGTGAGCGGGCGTTGCGGATGCTCGCAGAGACGCGGCCGTCGCATCCGACGATGATGAGCGCTGTGCGTCACGTCGCGGGCCTTCTGGGCATGAGCCCGGAGACGCTGCGGCTGTGGCAACGCCGCTACGAGGTCGACGCCGGGGTGAAGCCCGGCGTCACGACCGAAGCGGCTGCGGAGATCAAACGCCTGCAGAAGGAGGTCTCGGAGCTGCGGAAGGCGAACGAGATCCTCAAGGCTGCGAGCGTGTTTTTCGCGAAGGAGCTCGACCGCCCCTGACCGAGATGATCCAGTTCATCAACGAACACCGGGATCGTTTCGGGGTCGAGCTCATCTGCCGGGTGTTGCGCCCGGCAGTCCAGGGCTTCCTCACCTCCCGCGGCTATCGCGCCGCTGTCGGCCGTGCGCCGTCCGCCCGCCGGTTGCGCGACGACCTGCTGGTGCCGGAAATCGCCCGGCTGCATGTGGAGAACTACGGCGTCTACGGGCGCCGGAAGATGCATGCGCTGATGCGCAGGCAGGGGTGGGAGATCGGCCGGGACCAGACCGAACGGCTGATGCGGCTGGCCGGGGTGCGCGGCGTCAAGAAGTCCAAGCGTGTGTTCACGACTAAGAGCGACCGGATGCTGTCGCTGCCGCAGGATCTCGTTAACCGGAGGTTCACCGCCGACGGCCCTCGCCGGCTCTGGGTGTGCGACGTGACCTACGTCGCGACCTGGTCAGGGTTCGCGTACGTCGCCTTCGTCACCGACGTCTACTCGCGACGGATCGTGGGCTGGAATGTAGCCGCCACCTTGAAGGCCGAGATTCTGCCGCTGCAGGCGCTGGACATGGCCGCCTGGGGAGCCGGCGGCGACCTCACCGGGCTGACCCACCACTCGGACCACGGCTCGAACTATATGGCGATGGTCTACACCGACCGCGTCGTCGAGCTCGGAGCCGTGCCCTCAACCGGAACCGTCGGCGACAGCTTCGACAACGCCATGGCCGAGGCGGTCAACAACCTCTACAAGACCGAGCTGATCCGCCAGCGCGGACCCTGGCGGACCGTCGAGCAGGTCGAGCTGGCGACCCTCGAGTACGTCTGGTGGTGGAACAACCAGCGCCTCCACGGCGAGCTCGACATGCGCACCCCGATCGAGGTCGAGGACGCGTACCACGCTGACCTGGAATCAGCCCAACCGGCACCTGCCGGACAAGGCTCCCGATAGGAACGAAAGTCAGGCCGATTCAGGGTGCCTGTTTCTGGGGTAAAGGTGGGCTGACCACGTCGGGTTCAGTGATGCACCTGGCGGTCGCTCACAATCTGTCCGTCGTCCGTCTCGATTGCGTTTCCTGAGTCCCTTCGCGCACCTTCTGGTCGCAGAGGCCACCCGCCGTGTGCAGGTACCTGCGGAAGGAGGACGGCGATGGCAACCAGCGAGGAGGCGCGGGCGGCTCGGGATGCGAAGCTCGACGCCCTGCACGAACAACTCACCAGCGCGGTGGAGTCGTTGGTGTCAGGTGAGGACTGGATGCAGGCGCTCACGTTCGCGGCCCGGTTTCGTGCCCGCTCGTTCAACAACACGCTGCTGATCTTCGTGCAGCATCAGGGGGCGTTCGAGGCGGGCCGGGTGCCCGATCCGTTGCCGTCGTACGTGGCTGGCTTCAAACAATGGCAGGCACTTGGCAGGCAAGTCGAGAAGGGCCAATCGGGGTACATGATCCTCGCCCCCGTCACTCGTCACCAGGCTGCTCCTGGACATCCCGACATAGAGAGGGACGTCGCGACGGTGCTCAAGGCCGAGCTCCGACCATGCCTCCTCCGCGGCGTGGATCGCGTACAGACCGGGCACGGGCTCAAGGTGCGTCGGCGCCTCCACGATCGGCCACCGTTCCGCCCGGCAGAAATGGAACGCCTCGACGCTGCCCGCCGCGCGCTGTAGTCGCTTTGCTGCGTGGCAGACACCGCTCCTCATGGACTTTGATCTCCTCGGTGTCGAAGGAGATCCGCAACACGTTCCGGTTGGCGAAGAGGGATTGGGATGTGGGCGGTGAGCCAGGCGATCACCGCCGTCTGCCATCGGTCGGGGTTGGAGTTCCACGAGAGCGTGTGTCCGGCTTGGAAAACCTCTAGCGAAACAAGGCCGGGCCGAGAATCTCGGAGTGCTTTTGACAGCCGTATCGGTACGGAGTCGTCGTGGGTGCCGTGAAGGATGAGCGTGGGCGCGGTGAGTTCCTCGGCTCGAACCGTCCAGTCGAAGGATCGGAGCGGGATGCGCTCGGGCAGGCCGACCATGTGGGCCAGCGGGCGGAGCGTCAGCCACGGGATCGCGAGGCTTCCCGCGGCTGCGGGGAGTCCGCTGCGGGTGCAGTTCGTTTTGATGACTTCGTTCCAGTCGAGCACAGGCGAGTCGAGCACGAGACCTGCGACGCTGCGTCGATATGACGGGTGGTGAGCGAGCTGGAGCGCGATGGCGGCACCCATCGACCATCCGAACAGCACGATCTGTCGGGCTCCGTGCCGCATCGCGTAATCGATGGCAGCCGCGGCGTCGTCGATCTCGGTGAAGCCGAGCGTTGAGCGGCCGTTGCCGACTCTCGGACCTTCGCCGTCGGCCCGGTAGGTGATGACGAGCGAGGTATAGCCGCGCTCGGTTGCGGCGAGCACACCGCGAAGTGTTCCGGCGCGGAGACTGCCGAGGCCATGTATGTGAATCGCCCACGTCGAACTGGCGCTGTCGCCGTCGATGCGCCAGGCGGGGGCAGGCCCCGCGGGAGTATCGATGGTGATGTCGTGTGCGTGGAGGCCGGCGTCGCGAGGGGTCGCGTAGTAGATGCCGCTCCAGGAGACGCGATCACCCGCCCTGGGCGTGAGTCCCGGTGCCGTGCTCGTCACCGGTCGCGCGATCAGGCCCGGTCCGCGGTCGAGCACGTCTGCGGAGAGTTGCGCCCAGCCTCCGTTCTCGAACCAGAGGTTGTAAGCGCCTTCGGCTGCGGTCTGGTGAGTTCGGTCGAGCACGATGAGACAGCCGTCGCCGTCGTGTTCCACCTCGCGGACGATCAGGTCGTATCGTCGCGTGCTGGGGGCTGTCAGCCGCCGCGCGATCACCCAGCCGACACCCAGCGCGGCCGCCGCAACGAGTCCGGTACCTAGTGCGACCCGAGGCATCACGAGCTGCCCCCGTCCTCGACCCAGGTCACTGGTGAAACGATGGCCCGTGTCACCCTCGTGTCGAGTCCGAGGAGGTGGCTCTCCGCGCTCTCCAGTAGCGCGCGCTCCGCTGCGCTGATGTCGAAGGTGACTCGCGGGTCGATCATCGCGTCGCGGATCTCAACGATCTCTCGGTGTAGACGGCTCTCCGGGTCATCCGCGACCGCAGCGAGCGGGTCTGCTTGGCTCAGCCCAGGTCGCACGAGCGACGCCCGCTTCCAGAGTGATTCCAACTGCGTTGCGAGGCCGGCGGTGCGCTTCCGGCGCATGTCGTGCTGGGCTCGGCGGACGGCGGGCTGTACCGCGAAACCCGCGCACAGAAAGATGAACGCGAGCAGAGAGAGCGGCTCGTAGGCCGGTTGCACGGCGCGCAGGAGATCGAGATGGCCGGTGACGTGTGCGACGTCCATGATGAGCACAGCCAGGCACAGTGCGCCGCCGAATGCCGATCCCAGGCTCAACAGCCCTGCGGGGAGACGCTGGATTCCGGAGCTGTGCCGGTACTGCCGCGCGGCGAGGATCATCATCGTCGTGATAACGAGGAAGAAGTAGCTGAAATTGATGATCGAGTAGGTCGCTGCTGCGGGTTGCGCGCCGAAGTCGATCATGAATCGAGTCGTGGTTGCGCCCCGGTCGATGAACATGAATGTCGTAGTGATCGCGAGAAGCGAGATGACGAGCACCGGGAGGCCCACGGCGGCGCGCACGAACCTGGGTCGGTACTCGTCGGCCTTCATGACGCCTCGACCGAGGAAGAAGATCCCGGTCATCAGCAGCCCATCCGCAAGGAGGGTGGTGACATTCGTTCCACCAAGAAGCGGATCGGTGGCGAGGTAGATGGCGTCGACGTTCAGGGTCATCGCGACGGCGATCGTGACGGAGGCGTAGGTGATGCTCCGATCCGCCCGTTTGCGACGGAAGATGAGCAGGCTCGCCACGAGCGCCCACATGAGCATCGCGACGAGCGTCTGGATCAACCGAAAATCTCCGAATAGCGCGACTCGGCAAACACCGATCCTCGGATGCCCGCAGCCAGCCGATCAGCGAGGGACTCGGCAGCGACCTCCGTCTCACTGTCAATGTCCTGCCGCTTGAGCAGGCGTCCGCGCGTGTAGGGAGGAATGTTGGGCAGCAAGACATCCCCGGCCGTGCAGTCATCGCCCTCCGTGTGACCGAGGATCATGTGGGCGAACTCGTGAAGGACGAACTGCTGGCGGTGCAGCATGGAGTCGCTGCGTGCGTGGAGCACGAAGTCTTCGGTGTCGGTGACCAACCAGAGCGCACAGATGCCGTCGCGAGTGTCGAGGTCGGCGAGTTCGACGACACGGAGTCTGCGATGGCGCCTATCTTGAACGGCCTGGCGAAGGTGCTCAAGCGTGAACCTGCTGCCGAGCCGAAGTTCGGCGACGGCCGCCGAAACGGTCTCTTCGGTGTTCACGGATGCCTCCTTTCGTCCGAGCATGTACTGATCTCGGCTCTGCGGCGCGCGAAGCCCGTCAGGGCTCAGGTGTACGCGTCAACTCCTCATCTAGAAACGTGCTGATGGCTTGAAGTGCTCTCGGCGAGATGTCGCCGAGAGTGCGGGCGGCGTAGGACTTCACCTTCGCCGCGCGCATCGAACGCACGAGGTCGAGCTGAGCGGAGACCTTCTCCGGGGTAGCCCCGCCGCTCTCCCCCGCAAGAAAGGCAGCATCGACGTCGAAGAAGTCCGCAAGTCCCTGGAAGATCGCCGTGTCTTGAACGTATCGGTGGCCGTTGACCATGTATGTCCATCGTGATCGAGACAGGCTGATGCCACGTTGCCTCAGATACTCCGCGATCTGCGAGTAGGTCGGTTCGGAGCCGGACTCGGCGACAGCGACATCCATCAGAAGCCGCAGGCGTTTGGCGAGGTCGTTAGCCGCAGCCTGACTTTCGTATTCAGTCATCGTCGCTGACCCCCTTCCCTTCGGGAGGGCCAAGGCGTCGACGTAGCCCAGACCCGAGGGTAGTTGTGCATGCCCAAATCTACCCGTTGAGCATGCACAATACAACCGTTGCGCATGCTCAACGTGCGGTGTTAGAACGGAATCGGGAAGGTTTGAGCATGCTCAACGCGGCTTCCCGGTGAGCGGGAGGACGATTCCATGAGCACAGCACCATCCCGCAGCCTGACTGCGTTGCCCACTGGACGGCGACTGGCTCTTGGGAACCCGGGCGCACCTGATCGACAAGAGCCCCATAGCTCACGACGAAGCCACAGGAGGTGCCGAGATGATGATGCCGGAAGCCTCGCGCGGAGAGCGCCAGCCGCTGGATGCTACCGCCCTGCTCGCCTCGCTCACCGGGCTGTCGCCGAGCGCCGCAGCGTGTCGCTACGCCGAGGCAGGCATCCCGGTCTTTCCCTGCGTCACAGGAGGCAAGCGCCCGCTGACCAAGCGGGGATTCCACGAGGCGAGCACCGAACCGCACCAGGTCGCTCGCTGGTGGGCGCGGTGGCCGCGCGCCAACATCGGGATGCCGACGGGCCAGATCTCCGGGCTGGAGGTCGTGGATGTCGACGTACACGGGGCGATCCGCGGCTTCGCGGCGTTCGAGCTGGCCCGGCGCGCGGGGCTGACGGATCGCTGGGCCGCGTTCATCCGCACGCCCTCGGGCGGCGTCCATGCCTACTACCCGGCCGATCCCGAGCTGGTGCAGCCGTCCTGGCAGGTGGCGCGTGCTGGCATCGACTTCCGGGGAGCGGGCGGCTACGTCATCGTGCCGCCCTCGATCATCGCCACCGATGCGGGGCCGAGTGCGTATTCCCTCATCGGCTCCGGGCGAGGCGACGCGGTTCCCGTCGATGCCCGCGCACTGCGACAGTTCCTCGATCCGCGACCGGCGCGCCTGATGCCCGCCATCCCTGTCGAGCGAACGGACGGCGTTGACGTGGAGCGGATCGCCCACTGGGTCGGGATGCGCGGCGAGGGCGAGCGCAACCGCGGCCTCTTCTGGGCCTCGTGTCGACTCATCGAGGCGGGCATCCCGCCCGACCGCGTGCGTGCCGCGCTGGGGCCGGCTGCCGAGCGCGCAGGCTTGCCCGCCCCGGAGATCGAGACGACGATCCGCTCGGCGCACCGCGTAGCGAGGGGCGCACTGTCCGCGCCTGCCGCCAGTTCCGTGCCCAGCCATGCAGCTCAGCCTTCATCGGGTCAGGTGCTCTCGTGATCCCCGGCAGCACGCAACAGCCGCGCGGGCGGATCGCTGTTTGGACGGCGGTAGCTGGGACCGTATTCATCGCCGCAGCCGCCTTCTGGCTGTCGTTCACGGCGCTCGCCGACCTCGCGCAACGCTCAGGCGTCGATCAGAGCCAGGCGTGGGCGTGGCCGCTCATCGTGGACGGCATCATCGTCGTCGCCACGGTGTCCGTCGTCGCGCTCGCGGGGCAACGCGCCGCCTGGTATCCGTGGCTGCTGCTCATGGCCGGTGCCGCGGTCTCGGTCGCAGCCAACGCGATCCACGCGGTCGTCGCCGCTGACGCCGACGTTCCTTCTGCGCTCGCGGGATCGGTCGCCGCCGTCCCGCCGCTCGTGCTGCTGGCGATCACGCACCTGACGGTGGTGCTCACCCGACGGTTCCGTGCAGAGCCGTCGACGCAGACGGCCAAGTTGGTGTCGAGCGCGGTCGAGCACCTGTCGCCGGAAGCGCCTGCGCACCTTGCTCCTAGAGAACTCGCTCTGCGAATGAAGGAGGACGGCATGACGAACACCGCCATCGCTCATGCGACCGGGGTGCATCCGTCCACGGTCGGTCGCTGGCTGGCGACGCCCGCGCTCGCCTCCGCATCGGAAGGAGGCGCGCTGTGAACGATGAACTGCCAGAAGACGAGCACGCCCGTCGGCTTGCCGATGTCCTCCACACGCTGAAGCCGACTCCGATCGAGGCTGCTGAGATCTCGGAGCTGGCGCGCCACACCGACCCGTGGCTCGCCGCGCAGACGTGGCGCGGCGGCCACCCACTCCTGGAGCGCCTGAGCGCAGAGCACGACCGCAGCCAGGTGGTGTGGGTGCGCCCGACCGAGCTGCTCCCATCCGCCTCGGCCCGCATGATCGGGCGCGGCATCGACCTGCGCACCGAGCTGGCGCGCCGCGTCGAGGAGCGTCGGCAGACCTCGCCGCAGGCAACTCCGGTGACCCGGCCAGGCATCCGGGCGCGTGCCCAGGGCATCGCGCCGCTCTCCGCGTTCGGGCAGGCGCCTGCGCGCCAGTCCTCTGTCAGCCGCGACCCGCTCCGCCGCCTGTGAGCGCGCCATGTCTGCCCAGGCCGCTCCCACGTCGTTCCGCACCTCGGAGGGACTGCGCGCGCTCCTGGAGCGTCTGCACGACGATGGGAAAGGCGCGTGGCGGCGCGACGTGGGTGTCGCGGCGCTCATGGAATACACGGCGGGTCGGTATGCGAGCCTCGCGCGAAAGCACGGCCTCGACCCGTGGGAGGCGGCGAGCGCCGCGTTCGACGCGATGCGCACCCCGGCCGTGCGCAACGCGGAAGATCCGTGGGCAGTCGTCACCCGTGCCGTGCAGGTCACACTGATCGCCGAGGAACGAGGCAACGGACTGCTGTGCTCGACGCATCAGGCACGCAGGCCGCAATACAGCGGGTTCCACGACCCGGAGCGGTTCAGCGACCGGGAGAACCCGCTCACCGAGTACCACGAAGCATTGCAGGTCGCGCCCGCGGGTGAGGACGAGAACGAATCGGACCACGATGTATCTGGCGTCGTCCGTGCAGTCGAGGACGCGATCAAGCTACTGACGCTGCTCGACTGGCCGGAGCAGACGGCGCGCGCGGCCATCGAGCACATCTGCACTCGACTCGGCGAAGCGCCGTCGCGGGCGAGCGCAGCGGAATCGCTTCGGCGAGACCCACACGCTCGGGCCGTGCTCGATCTGTCGTCGACCAGCTGGAACGCGCTGCTCCGTGCGATCCTCGGCAACCCCGATCCCGATCAGGCCCACACCGCCGTCGGCCGCGGCGTACTGTTCCGCCTTCTTGTCGGCGAGCCCCTGCGTGCGCTGCTCACCGATGACGACCTCGTGCTGCTGCTCGGCCTGAACGCGCCCACTCTGGCGGGAGCGAGGTAGCACATGGCGGCGAGCACCGGGCACATCGAGCTGGAGCGCACCATCGACTCCATCGTCGTCGGCAGCCGTCATCGCATGGAGCTGGGCGACATCGACGCACTCGCAGCGTCCATCGAACGTAACGGACTGCTCCAGCCTCCGACCGTGACACCGGACGGCGTGCTCGTGTGCGGCGCTCGACGCATCGCGGCGCTGCGCAAGCTCGGCCACAAGAAGGTCAACGTCTTCGTGCGCTCCGGGATCAGCGACCGGCTCCAGAGGCTCATGGCCGAGCAAGCCGACAACGTGCTGCACAAGCCGTTAACGCAAACGGAGGCCGCGGCCCTGTACCGCGAGCTGAAGACGCTCATGGCCGAGGACGCCGCTCGTCGTCAGGCGGCGACGCAGTTCGGTGCTGGCGGGAAGATCGCTGGAGCGAGCGGTGGTGCCGTGACGGCACCACCGCTGATCGGTGCTCCGGGCAAGTCCCGTGCGCAGGCCGCGCTCATGGTCACCGGGCGCAAGTCGTACACGAGCCTGGAGCAGATCAACGATCTCCAGCGGATCGCGAACGACCCCCGCCAGCCGGAGGATGTGCGCAGCTTCGCCCGCTCCGAACTCGACGCCATCGACCGCGGCTCGTCAATCACCACGGCGCACGCCCGCACGATCGCCATGCTGGCGATTCCGCAGGAGGAACCCGAGCCACCCGGCGAGCTGGAGTTGCTCGCACAGGAGGCGCTGGAGCGCGCGAAGCAAGGGCGCAAGCGAGGCCCGGCACCCGCACCAGCGTCGAGCGCCGTGCCGGTTCGCTATCCGGTGCGGGCGTTCACCCTCACCTGGAATGACCTCGATCAGTGGTGGTCGCACTACGACCCTGCCGAGGTCGGCACCGCGCTGAGTGATGACCAATGGGAGCACTTCGAGACGATCCTCGACGCTACCGTCCATTTCTTCGACGCGGCCCGCGCCGCCCGAACCGCCCGCCAACGTCTCGCCAAGGAGAGTGCCTGATGCCGCAGACTCGCTTCCCTCGTCGCCTCATGATCCTCCTTATCGTCGGCGCCGCCGTGCTCGCCGTCCTCGTCGGAGTCGGGCTCTATGGGTTGCTGCTCGCGCCTCGATCCGAGCCTTCGCCGGGCGGCAGCTCCGCGAGCGACCCACCAGGCGCTTCCACCAGCGCACCGTCCCCGACATCGAGCGCGCCACCCGTCGTCCGTGAGTCCGACGACCCCGAGACGTTCGCACGAGCCCTCGCCAATGCGCTGTTCACATGGGACACCGCGACCGAGTTCGGGCCGACCGACTACGCGCAGGTCATCGTGGATGTGGGCGACCCCTCCGGCAATGAGACCGCCGGGCTCGCCTCTGACGTGCGCACCTATCTCCCGACCGCGGACGCCTGGGCGCAACTCCGCACAATGCAGACCCGCCAATGGCTCGACATCAACGACGTGTTCGTGCCGGACGAGTGGGCGACGGCGCTGGAGCAGGCATCCGAGGGGCAGATCCTCCCTGGCACCGTCGCCTACACGATCACCGGCGTTCGGCAACGCGAGGGCATCCACGGCACTGAGCCCGTGAGCAGCTCCCACGATGTCGCGTTCACCGTCTTCATCACTTGCGAGCCGACCTTCGACACCTGCCGCGCGCTTCGCCTCTCTGAGCTTGACAACCCTCTGCGCTGATCGGCACCCGTATGAAGAAGCTCGTTGTGGCCATCGCCACGCTCATCGCACTGCTCCCCATGAGCCTGGTCGGCGTGAGTCTGCTCGTGTCGCCCGTGGTATTCGCCACGTGTCTCTCGTCAAGCTCGCTCGTCGTCGGGTCGATTCCCGAGTCACTCACAGCCACAACGCGCGCGGGCGCGGCTGTGACCCTCAACCACGAGCAGCTAACCCATGCAGCCACCATCATCACGGTCGGCGCGCACACCGAGGGCGTTGGTCGCGCTGGCATCGTCATCGCGCTCATGGCCGCACTCACCGAGTCGCGGCTACGGATGCTCGCAAACTCGGCTGCGATTCCAGAATCAAGCGACTTCCCGAGCGACGGAGAAGGCACCGATCACGACTCTCTCGGCCTATTCCAGATGCGGCCGAGCGCAGGATGGGGCACCGTCGCAGAGCTGATGAATGCGACCTACCAATCGCGTGCCTTCTATGGAGGCTCGAGCGGGCCGAACTACCCATCACCGCGTGGACTGCTCGACATCCCCGACTGGCAACACCTCGACCCCGGCGAGGCGGCGCAGGCGGTCGAGGTCTCGGCCTATCCCGACCGCTATCAGAACTACCAGCCGGTCGCCGAAACGATCCTCACTGCGCTCACCCGGCGCGCTGAGACCACGCCGAGCGGTACGCCGCTCGGCGACATACCTGAGACAACCGCAATCGTCTTTCCCGTGCCGAGTGGGACGTGGGTGAACACCAGCGACTTCGGGTGGCGCGAAGACCCATTCACTGGTGAGCGAGCGTTCCACTCAGGAACCGACTGGGCTGCCGACGACGGCACGGCGATCCTTGCACTCGCCGACGGCGTGGTCAGCTTCGCCGGGCCGTCGGGCGGCTACGGCAACCTCATCATCATCGAGCACACGATCGATGGAGAGCGCATCGCCTCCGCCTATGCACACATGTGGCAGAGCGGCGTCCTCGTCAGCGTCGGGGACCGGGTCGTTGCCGGGCAGCACATCGGCAACGTCGGTTCGGCGGGCAAGTCGACCGGAGCCCACCTGCATTTCGAGATCCGGCCAGGCGGGTCGAACGCCACGGCAGTCGATGCCGAGCCGTGGCTTGCCGCTCACGGTGTGCAGAACCTCGATGCCGCAAGCACCGCGGCACTCTGCTCAGCACAGATGGCGGCATGACATGGACGTATTCCCCGACTTCGGAGCCGTCGGCGGTCAGGCAGAACTGCGCGCCATCGTTGGCGCGCTGCTGACCATCGTGCTCATCCTCGCCGTGCTCATGCTCGTCGTCTGCGCCGCAGTGTGGGCGATCGCGTCGGCGAACGGCAACATCTCTTCGGCTGTCCGCGCGCGCGTCGGGTTCCTTGTCTCCATCGGAGCTGCCGCACTTGCCGGCCTCGGTGTCACCTGGATCAACTTCCTGCTTGGGGTCGGAGCAAGCATCTGACGCCATCGAACTGGGACAGCGTGCGCACCTACCGGGTAAGTCGTCCCCTCGCCTGCTGAAGGAGCACACATTGATCGACATCGACCCCAATACCGACGGGTTGCCCGGCATCGAACAGCTCCGCGTCATCGTCGGCGCGGCCATGACGGTGGGGCTCATCCTCGCTGTCCTCGCCCTGATCATCTCGGCCGTGGTCTGGGGCTACGGGGCGAACAGCTCGAATCCGCACCTCGCCAGCCGGGGCAAGGTCGGCGTACTCGTCTCGTGCGGCGCGGCGATCATCTGCGGTGCGTCGGTGACGCTCGTGAACTTCTTTTGGAACGTCGGCCAGTCGGTCTGACTCCACGACCGAGTTGAGATGGCTGAGCCGATGAGTATCTGTGATGTGCCCGTCATCGCCTCGGTGTGCGATGCCGTGGGCGAGGGAACTGCGTCGCTCATCTCCGCGCCGTTCGACTGGCTCGCGCAGGCAATGGGGCAGGCCGCCGCCTGGCTGTTCGAGAGCGTGTGGGCGGTATTCGACTCGACAACGCTCATCGACGTTACTGGAAGCCAGTACGTCTCGGTCTACAACGTGCTGTTCGGGGTGGCGATCTTCGTCATGCTCGTCTTCTTCTGCCTCCAACTGATCACCGGGCTCGTGCATCGAGATCCGATGGCCCTGTCGCGCGCGGGCGTGGGACTTGCCAAGTCAGTGCTCGGCTCGTTCGTCGCCATCACCCTCACCGCGACACTGTTGGAGGTCACCGATCAACTCACCATCGGCATCGTGCAAGCGACTGGCAACACGATGGAGGGCATCGGCGACCGCATGGCACTGCTCGCCGCTGGGCTAACGACGATCAACATCGCCTCTCCCGGCGTCGGTGCGATCATCACGATCTTCCTGGCCGGGCTCGGCATCGCGGGTGCGGGCATCGTGTGGTTCACGCTGCTCATCCGTAAGGCGCTGCTACTGGTCGCTATTGTCTTTGCGCCCATCGCCCTCGCCGGGTTCGCCTGGGATGCCGCGAAGGGATGGTTCGGGCGCTGGGCGGCGTTCGTCGTGGCGCTCATCTTCTCGAAGCTCGTCATCGTTGTCGTTTTCCTGGTCGCCATTGGGCAGATCAGCGCGCCCATCGATCTCGACCTCGCCTCGATCAGTGACCCGATCTCGGGCATCGTGCTGATGTTCATCGCCGCGTTCGCGCCATACCTGACGTACAAGTTCATCTCGTTCGTGGGCTTCGACATGTACCACGCGATGTCGAGCGAGCAGGAAGCGAAGTCGGCGCTCAACCGGCCCGTCCCGCTGCCGGTCAAGGCCCAGCCGAACGCGGCTAAGTCCGTCCTCGGAGGGCAAAGCGGCGGGAGAGGCGGGACTCCTCCCGCGCCGAGCACAGCTCCCGCTGCAAGTGGCGTAGCAGGCGGCGTTGCGGGCGCAGGTGGCGGGGCGGCCGCTTCCGGTGGCGGGGCGGCGGCCTCGGGAGGCGCGGCAGGTGCCGGGGCAGCAGCGGCCGGCCCCGCGGCCGCAGCCGTCGTCGGGGCGCAGGTTGTCAAAGCCGCAGCGACGACTGGGCCGAAAGTCGGTGCCGCGGTCGGCGGCGCAGCAGCCGGGCACGCAGAGACATCCACGCCGCCGATACCCGTAGCGCCGAGGAAGGGGTAGAACGTGGCCACCCAGCACCCTCCGGCTCCCGAGCAGCAGGTCTCCCCCGTGCAGTTCTCCCGACTCGCGCACCGTGGCATCCTGCTCGGACTGTCGATCTCGCAGTTGATCGTGCTGGGCATCGGCGTGGTCACCGTCGTCGCCACGATCTACACGGGCGGCGGCATGGGGCTGGTCTGGACATCCCCGATCTGGCTCAGCTGTCTGCTGCTCGCGGTCGTCCCCGCGGGCGGCCGCAAGCTGGTGGACTGGCTGCCCATCGTGTCGCGCTGGATGTGGCGGAGCACCGCAGGGCAGTTGATCTTCCGCCGCCGCGTCATCAAGCCGCGTCCCGTCGGCACGCTCGCGCTCCCCGGCGATGCGACCGCGCTGCGCGAATGGGTCGATCCCGAGACGGGCGCGGCGATGGTGCACGACCCCCACGCTCAGACCCTGACCGCGGTTCTGGGGGTGACGCACCCGGCGTTCGTGCTGCTCGATCCGGGCGAGCAGGAGCGGCGGATCAACGGCTGGGGTCGGGTGCTCGCTACGGCGTGTCGCTCGGGCCGGATCGCCCGGCTCCAGGTCTGCGAGCGGACACTGCCGGAGTCCGGCACGGGGCTCGCCGAATGGTGGGCCAGGCACGGCGCCGACGATGATTCCTGGCCTGCGACTACATACCGAGAGCTGATCGAGCGTGCTGGGCCGACCGGCGAGCGCCATGCGACGACCATCTCGATTGCGCTCGATATGAACACCTCGGGACGACAGATCCGCTCCGCGGGCGGCGGCATCCGTGGAGCTGCCGCCGTGCTGCGTCAGGAGATGACCACGCTCGTCGCTGCGCTGCGAGCTGCGGACCTCGCCACGACCGGCTGGCTCGCGCCTGGCGAGGTCGCTGTAATCCTGCGCTCCGCCTACGACCCGGCTGCCGCGCCCGCGCTGGAGAGGCACGCCGACATCGGACGTTTCCTCGCCACCGCGGGGCCGGTCGCGGTGACCGAGAGCTGGGATCGCGTGAGAACCGACTCCGGTTACCACACCGTGCTCTGGCTCTCCGAATGGCCCCGCTCGCAGGTGTTCCCCGGATTCCTCGCCCCTCTGTTGCTTACCTCGGGAGTGCAACGCACGTTCTCGCTCGTCTGCACGCCGGTTCGCGCCGACATCGCGGCTCGCGACCTGCGGAAGAAGAAGGTCGGTCTTCTCTCCGATGCGACGCAGCGCGCGAAGATCGGCCAGGTCGAGGATGCCTCGCGCACGGCCGAGTACCAGGACCTGCTCCAGCAAGAGTCCGATCTCACCGCGGGACATGGAGTCCTTCGCTACACCGGCCTCATCTCCGTCTCCGCGCCCACGGTCGATGAGCTGGATGCCGCCGTCGCCGCTATCGAGCAAGCCGCCGTGCAGGCGTCCTGTGAGACGCGCCGCCTCGTTGGCCAGCAGGCCACCGCCTTCGCCGCCGCCGCGCTCCCGCTCTGTCGGGACGTGTGACAAACCCAGCCCTCGACCCCGGAAGGAGTGGCCATGCCGACCTTCAGCAATCCCGTGCAGGACGCCACGGAGACCCGCCAGGCGGTGCGGGCGCTCGCTCATGCGAGCCGCGCCTTCGCCGACCCCGCGGACACCTATCAGGTGGTCGGCGAGCTGCTGGGGACGCTGCGCTCCCTGGAGCAAGTGCTGGAGCAGGTCGCGGCGGCGCACGTTCGGCACCAGGACAAGGCGTTTCTCGACAATGGCGACCACGAGGCTGGGGTTGATGAGGCTTGGGCCGCCGCCAACGCCCTGCGCAAGGCCGCAGAACTCGTCCAGTTGGCCGAGACTGCCGTCGATCAGGCGACGCAGCATTCGAGCTACATCGCCTGGCACCCGGCACCTGTCGCCAGCCGACCTGAGCTGGACCCGTTCTCACGCGATCCGTTCGAGGCCCACCCCGTCAGTTCGCCAAAGGGGCTGTCGCTATGAGTCCCGACGACCGCGAGCGCCTGCACACCGCGGTCCTGCTCGACCCAGCGGGCGAGCGCCGTGCCGCTCGGAAGGCGCGACGGCGAGCGGCGAACAAGATCGAGACCGCCGACCGCAAGGCGCAGCAGGATCTGGCGCGCGCGGCGTGGGAGGCCGAACGCGAGGCGCGGCGGGCGACGACCTACCTGCCACCGTCCGGCGAGACGAGGCCCGCGGCACTCCGCACACCGGGCCGATTCCGGCTGCCGCGTCACCAGGACACGAGCGCGACGCTGGCCGGGGCGTATCCGTTCCTCGCCGAGGGCGGACTGGGCTCTGCCGGGGTGTTCGTCGGCCAGGATCTCTACAGCGGGGCATCGTTCGTCTATGACCCCTGGGTGCTCTACGCGCAGGGCCTCATCACCGCACCGAACATCGTCCTCGCGGGGATCGTCGGCTCCGGCAAGTCCTCGCTCGCCAAGAGCCTCTACACGCGCTCCATCCCATTCGGTCGGCGGGTATATGTCCCCGGCGATCCGAAAGGCGAGCACACGGCTGTCGCTGAAGCAGTCGGCGGACGGGCGATCGTGCTGGGGCACGGGATGTCTACGCGGCTGAATCCGCTCGATGAAGGGCATCGGCCTTCGGGCCTCAGCGATGCCGAGTGGCAAAGCCAGGTCACCTCCCGGCGACGCGACCTCATCGGCGCACTCGCCGAGACCGTCCTCGACCGCGGCCTCACCCCGCTGGAGCACACCGCCGTCGACTTCGCGCTCGCCGATGCGGTGCGCTCGGCCGAGGTGCCGATCCTTCCGATGGTGGTCGACCGCATCCTCGCCCCGCAGCCCAAGGACGACGACGGCAGGCTCGCCGAGGACGGCCGACTCGTCGGACACGCGCTGCGGAGGCTCGTGGCCGGGGACCTGGCGGGGCTGTTCGACGGCCCGAGCACCGTGCGCTTCGACCCGTCACTGCCGATGGTGTCGCTCGACCTGTCGCGGGTGGCAGAGAACTCGACGCTCATCTCCGTGCTCATGACGTGTTCCTCGGCGTGGATGGAGTCGGCGCTTCTCGACCCGGCAGGCGGCCCGAGGTGGGTCGTGTATGACGAGGCGTGGCGGCTCATGTCACATCCGGCGCTGCTGCGCCGGATGGACGCACAGTGGCGGCTCGCGCGGCACTATGGCATCGCCAACCTGCTCATCTTCCACAAGCTCAGCGACCTCGACAACGTAGGCGACCAGGGCTCGGCGATGCGCGCGCTCGCCTCGTCCCTGCTCGCCAACGCCGAGACACGGGTGATCTACCGGCAGGAGAGCGATCAGCTCGGAGCTACTGCGCAGGCCCTCGGACTCACCGGAACGGAGCAGGGATTGCTACCCGGTCTCGGCACCGGACAGGGGCTCTGGAGGATCAAGAACCGCTCGTTCGTCGTCCAGCATCAGCTCCACCCTGCCGAACTTGCGATGTACGAGACAGGGCAGAAGGCAAGAGGAAAGACCTAGATGTTCCCGCGATTTGACGGCTTGGCGGGAACAATGAAGGTCCCCGACCTCAAGCGCCCATGCGGGGGTCGAAGTTTGCGGAACCTGCACGTTCTCGCTGGTGAGGTTGCAGGCAGTGTCCGAAATAGCTTGGACAGCATCGCATGATGGATGGCATTCGGTGAACATGCGAGCAAGCAGGCGCGTCAGTGCGTCATGGACTCAGCCCGGAGGTCTCCGATCGGTCGCCTGAGAGCCGCAATGCCACCCAGAGGCCGCATCGGCGGCAGATGAAGGCGTTGTCGTGCGCCAGGGCGTGGAGCTTGCGTCGCGGGAGTTCTCGCCCGCAGCATGAGCAACTGTGCTGCATGGTCGGTGTCGTCATACTTAGCCTGGTTGCCCTCGGATACGGTGCCTCAGATGTAGCTGCAGATGTCCTGTGCGGTGCACCTGGCCGGGTCGCCGGTTTCGGTGGTATCGCGGACTTCGGCGACCGTGGCACGGAGGGCCGTGAGTTCGGCGATCTTCTGGTCGATGTCGGTCAACTGCTTGTTCAGGATGTCGCGGACGTGGGTGCACGGTGCGGCGCCGGCGTCGCGCACCTTCAGGATGTCGCCAATCTGGGACAGCGTCAGGCCCGTGGCCCGACCGCGCCGGATGAAATCGAGCCGCGGCACGATGTCAGCGCTGTAGTCGCGGTACCCATTCCCCGCACGGCTGGGGACTGGGAGCAGCCCACGGTCTTCGTAGAACCGCAGGGTCTTGCTCGTCATCCCGGCCGCTGTGGCCGCCTCACCGATCAGCACGGTACACCTCCGTCGCCGGAGTAGCCTCCGGCATCCCTTGACCTTCCAGCGTAGTGGAAGGTGCAGGCTGAGGCCATGGAAGATCCGACCTCCTTCGACCTGGCCGTCATCGGTTCCGGTGCCGGCGCGTTCGCTGCGGCGATCCGGGCCAGCCAATTGGGCAAGCGGGTGGTGATGGTCGAGCGAGGCGTCATCGGCGGCACCTGCGTGAACACCGGCTGTGTGCCGTCCAAAGCGCTGCTGGCGGCGGCCGACGCCCGGCACGTTGCCCTAAATTCTGGACGGTTCCCGGGCATCTCCGCATCGACCGGGCGGGTGGACATGCCCGCGCTGATCGAGGGCAAACGCGCCCTGGTCGAGGGCATGCGTGCGGAGAAGTACGAGGATCTGATCGCCTCCTACGGTTGGGACCTGCGAGCCGGAACGGCCGCATTCGCCGGTACCACGGCGGACCCGAGGTTGGAGATCACCGCAGCGGACGGGACGCGGAGCACGGTCGGTGCAGCGCACTACTTGATCGCCACCGGCTCCACCCCAACCATCCCGGCGGTCGACGGGTTGGCCGGTGTCGACTACCTGACCTCAACTTCAGCGATGGAGTTGGAGGCGGTTCCCGAGTCGTTGCTGGTGCTCGGCGGCGGCTACGTGGCGATGGAGCAAGCGCAGTTGTTCGCCCGGCTGGGTTCCCGGGTCACCATGCTGGTCCGATCCCGGCTGGCGTCCCGCGAGGAACCCGAGGCGTCCAAGGCCATGATGGGGATCTTCGCCGACGAGGGCATCCGGGTGGTCCGCCGCGCGAACCTCGACACGGTCCGCACCGACAAGAACACCGGCGACATCATCGCGACGGCCACCGTATCCGGTGGAGCAGAAGAGTTCCGTGCCAGCCGGATCCTGATCGCCACGGGTCGGCAGGCGGTGACCGAAGGACTGAACCTCGCAGCGCTCGGGATCCAGACCGGCCCTTCGGGCGAGGTCATGGTCGACGGTCGGCTCGCGACATCCAACCCGCGGATCTGGGCGGCCGGCGATGTCACCGGGCATCCGCAGTTCGTCTACGTCGCCGCCTCCAACGGGTCCCTGGTCGCGGAAAACGCCTTCACCGGCACCAACCGGGAGGTCGACTACCGGCACCTGCCGCGGGTCACCTTCACAAGTCCCGCTCTCGCCGCCGTCGGGATGACCGAGCAGCAAGTGGTCGCTGCCGGTATCCGCTGCCAGTGCCGGGTACTGCCCCTGGACTACGTTTCCCGGGCCATCGTCAACCGCGACCTGCGCGGTGTGATCAAGGTCGTGCAGAACGCCGACACCGGCCAGATCCTCGGAATCACAGCCGTCGCCGCCGACGCCGGCGACCTCGCCGCCGCCGGTGTGTACATCCTCGAAGCGGCCATGACCACCGACCAAGTCGCCCACCTGTGGAGCCCTTACCTGACGATGGCCGAGGGCATCAAAATCGCCTGCCAAGCCTTCACCGCCGACGTCTCCAAACTCTCCTGCTGCGCCTTCTGAGCGCATCACCAGATCCATCTGAAAGGAAAAGAGAATGACCAACGAACCCGCCGCGATCACCGACCGCCTCGCCACTGCTGAGACCGGGCTGGAAACCTGGCTCTGGCTCCCCTTCTGAAGCTCCTCGCCGAAGGCGAACCTGTCACCATCGCCGATCTGGCGACCGCCACGGGGCGGACCGCCGACGAAGTGCAGGCCGCGCTCGCCGAGGTTCCCGACACCGAATACGACGACAAGTTCACGATTCTTGAATCCGAGTAGGCCGGGAACTCACGGTCTCGGGGCCGGTTTCAGCCTATCTGGACCCGTGAGTTTCTGCCTGGCGGGGCGGGGGTTATCGGGCGAGAGTGCGGATGGACATGTCGTCGACTTTGGGCAGGTGCCGCTTGACCGAGTCCTCGGCGGCGCCCGCGATCCTGTTCGCCTCGGCGAGCGAGACGTCCGGAATGCGTATGACGGCTTCGCCATGGAGTCGGTGGCCGATCCAGCGGAGCCGGACGTGGTCGATGCCGATGACTTCGGGGACGTGCTCGAGGGCATGCTCGGCCTTGTCGAGGAGTTCGGGTTCGATGCCGTCCATGAGTCGTCGGCCGACGGAGCGAACAGTGCCGATCAGGAGGACGACGATCATCGCGGAGATCACCAGACCGACGATCGGGTCGGCGAGGGGGAAGCCAAGGAGCACGCCGATGCCGCCGATCACGACGGCGAGGGAGGTGAATCCGTCGGTGCGGGCGTGGATGCCGTCGGCGACGAGGGCGGCGGAGCCGATCTTGCGGCCGACACCGATGCGGTAGATCGCGACGGCCTCGTTGCCGAGGAAGCCGACAACGCCGGCGGCGATGACCCATGCGAGGTAGCCGATGGGTTGGGGGTTGATGATACGGTCGATGGCCTGCCAGGCGGCGAGCACCGCGGACAGGGCGATCATCAACACGATGAACAAGCCCGCGAGGTCCTCAGCGCGGTTGTAGCCGTAGGTGTAGCGGCGGGTCGCCGCGCGGCGGGACAGGGCGAACGCGATCCAGAGCGGGACCGCGGTGAGCGCGTCAGAGAAGTTGTGGATCGTGTCCGCAAGCAGCGCGACCGATCCGGAGAACGCCACGATCACCGCCTGCAGGACGGTGGTGACCAGTAGCACGACGAGGCTGATCTTCAGCGCCCGGATGCCCTCCGTGTTGGCCTCCAGGGCGTTGTCGATCGAGTCCGACGCATCGTGTGAGTGGGGCACGAAAATCCCGTAGAGGAAGCCCCTGAACCCGGTCGGGTGCTCGTGCCCGCCAAGCGAGTGCCCGCCGCGGGCGTGCGTGTGACCGTCGTGCTCGTGCTCGTGCGGGAAGTCGTGGGTGTGCGCGGTCATGCCTCATCCGTTCCGTGGTGGTGACGAGGGGTACCGCCCAGGGAGTGCTCGGCCTGGAAGATCGCGTCCGAGACGAGCTGAGAGGCGTGCTCGTTCTCGAGCCGGTAGAAGACCCGTTGTCCTTCCTGCCGAGTCGCGACGATCCGCGCCAGTCTCAGCTTCGCGAGATGCTGCGAGACCGCCGCCGGGGACTTATCGACGGTCTCGGCGAGCTGGTTAACCGAGAGCTCGTCGGCCGCGCGCAGCGCGAGGATGATCCGCACCCGGGTCGCGTCGGCGAGCATCGCGAAGACCTCGACGGCGAGTTCGACGAACTGGCTGTCCGGGCTCAGCCCGCAAATCTTCTTATCTGCATCCACACGCAGATTATTGCACGTCCTCCGGGCGAAGGTCGGGATCGAGGACGCGGAGGTGGCGGGCCCATGCGATAACGGGTTCCGACGCTCGGGTCGGGATGAGGCGTGGGATGAGGCGGACGAAGATGACCATGACGATGAGCTCGACGAGGGTCTGGGTGACCACCACGAGCGGGGCAAGGTCGAACGCGGCGGGCAGGGCCAGAACGAGGGGGAGCACGACGAGGGAGTTGCGGGTCGTGCCGCTGAACACGATCGCCCTGCGCGCCGGCACGTCCAGGCCGGCGACCTTGCCGGTTGCGGCGCCGATCGGGACCATGACCGCGGCGAACAGGACGTAGACGGGGATGGCGAGCAAGAGCGCACCGAGTTGCTGACCGACCCCGGCGATCTGGGAGGCGACGACGACGGCGAGGGTGAGCATCATCAGCGGCACCATCGCCCCCAGCACGACCTCCTGCACCGCGGCTCCCCTGCGGGTGCGCGCGGCGGCGAGCTGAGTGAGTCCGGCCGCGACAAGCGGCAGGACGATGAGCAGCACGAACGCTTCGACGAATGGGGCGAGGTCGATGGCCTCGACGAACTCGGGACCGACGAACAGCAGCAGGTAGAGCGGCAGCAGGAGCATCTGACCGAGCATCAAGATCGGGGCGGCAGCGAGCAGTCGGTCCTTCGCGCCGCCCGCGATGCCGGTGAACACGATGACGTAGTCCACGCACGGGGTCAGTAGCACGAACAGCACCCCCACCAGCAGCACCTGGTCGTGGGCGACGATCCGCGACAGAACGAACACCACGACGGGCACGAGGACGAAGTTCACGACCAGGACCGTGGCAAGGAAGCGCCAGTCGCGGAACGCCTGCCCGATCTTGGCGAACGGCACCCCGAGGAAGGTGGCGTAGAGCAGCAGCCCGAGCACGGGGCTGATCGCGAACTCCGCCGGATGCGCGACGACGGGGGCGAGGAGGCCGACCGCGGCGCCCACGACGAGCGCGGCCAGGTAGAGCGTCACTTGGTGCCGCTCCATCCACTCCGCAACCGCTCGCATAGCTCCTATCTTCACAGCCTTCAATAGGTCATCATTTACTGTATGGTCATTACATGCTGACTCTTACTTCGCGGGTGGACGTGATGAACCGGCTCGGCCGGGCGATGGCCGACCCGACCCGCTCCCGCATCCTGCTGTCGCTTCTGGAGCAGCCCGGATACCCGGCGAAGCTCGCTCGCGACCTGGACCTGACCCGCACTAACGTCTCGAACCACCTGGCCTGTCTGCGCGGTTGCGGGATCGTCGTTGCCGATCCTGAGGGCCGGCAGACCCGGTATGAAATCGCCGACCCGCACCTGGCCGCGGCGCTCGTTGCACTCGTGGACGTGACGCTCGCGGTGGACGAGAGCGCGCCGTGCCTGGACCCGGCGTGCACGGTCCCGGGCTGCTGCGACACCGAGGCCATCGCCGGATGAGCACGGCGACGCTGACCGACGAGCGCCGGACCCGACTGCACGGTCGGGTGAAGTTCATCGTCTTCTTCACGATCACCTGGAACGTCATCGAGGCGATCATCGCCCTCTCCGCCGGCGCGCTCGCCTCCTCGGCCGCGCTGATCGGGTTCGGGCTGGACTCGGTGATCGAGGTCGCCTCCGCTGCCGCGATCGCCTGGCAGTTCACCCGCAAGGATCCCGAGCTGTGGGAGAAGGCCACCGTCCGGATCATCGGGGTCGCGTTCTTCGCCCTCGCCGCCTACATCACCGTCGACGCTATCCTCGCCTTCACCGGGGTCCGCGAGCCGGAGCACAGCCCGGTCGGCATCGGCATCGCGGTCGCGAGCCTGATCGTGATGCCCGGCCTGGCCTGGTTCGAGTTCCGCACCGGCCGCGAGCTCGGCTCCAAGAGCGTGCAGGCCGACGCCAAGCAGCTCCTGCTGTGCATCTACCTCTCCGGCACCGTCCTCATCGGCCTGCTGCTGAACAGCTTGTTCGAGTGGGCGTGGGCGGACTCCGTCGCCGCGCTCGTCGTCGCGGTCCTCGCGATCCGGGAAGGCATCGAAGCATGGCGCGGCGACATCGAATCCCCCTTGGAAGTCCTCGAAGACCTCGACCACGAGGAGGTCACCCCATGACGCACGTCGGCCCGCTGAACGGCCCACCGATCGCCTGCACCCTCGCCCCGGCTGCCGGCAAAGCGCAGGTGGAGAAGTGGCGAGCGTTCGACGAGGACTACGCGCTCGAGACCGAGCGCACCGACGCTCGCCTGACCATCCACTACGCCAAGGTCGACGACTCCACCCGACGGCTCCGAGAGCTCGTCGCGGCTGACAGCACCTGCTGCGCCTTCGTCGACTGGAGTATCGACGAGACCCACGCCCACCTTCGACTCATCGTCACTGGCACGCCGGAACAGATCGCAGCGCTAAACGTCGGGTAGCCGGGTGCGGGCGTGCCTGAATGGTGCGAGTTCAAGAGCGGTGAATGAACGCCAATATTCCTGAACCAACTGGCACGATTCCAAGGATTCGCTGAGATTCGTCAACGCGCCAGCACACCGGGCGCACCTAGTGTGCATGAGCCATCCCCGACGAGACCACTCGCGCGAACTCACGGCAGTTGGGACAGCGTGAGATGGCCATCACACTTGCCCGGCGACGCCTCGCACGCCAAGAGAGCGCAGAACGGGAGGTCTCTGCGAACGTGCCGCCTGTGCTGCCGGTCGTGACGATGACGGTGCAGCCGGACGCGACGCTCCGCGTCGCAGTCGACGGGGAGCCGTTCGGCGCGCCGACGTTCGCCCCGCCGTGGCACCGGCACTCATTCGCGCAGATCATCAGCGAGGTCGTCGAACAGCGCCACTCGCCCGTGCGCATCGTGGTGCACGAACTCGACGGGAGGGTCTACACGGACATCGTGACGGCTCCGCTTCATCCCACATTCCTCAGCTCATCCCTTCCCGAGTCGCCGGCCCCGGTCGACCAGACTAGCCCTGCGCCAGATACAACCGAACCAGCGCACCCTCTCCCATGCCAGAACGGCGAGGGCTACGTGCCTGGTGAGGAGGTCGCGGTCGCCGTCATCGTCCGGCACACCGGGGCTGACAGCGAGGGCACAGCACGGGCGATCGTCGAGCCGAGTCTGCTCGATCTGAGTCCCACGCACGAGGTCATCCTGCTGGGCCGCGTCTCGGGCACCTGCATCGTCGGACACCCGGCATGACCAGCTCATCACCGCGAGCCGGGGCGTTCGGCGACGAACTGACGAACCTCGCCCTCGGCGCGCTCATCGGTGCGATGCTGCTGGCCGGTGCGCTCCGCTTCGCCGGGAGCATCGCTGCGTTCGTCACGGGCGCGCCCCAGCCCGCGGCGGGTCTCGAAGCGGGAGTCGGAGTGGTCTTCCACGCCGACGACCCCGGCTCGGCACTCGGCTCCGCGTCGCTCAGCCCCGTCGCCTATTGGATCACCGCCGCACTCCTGCTCGCCGCCATCGGTACCGCGGCGTGGTTCATCTGGCGATGGGTGCGCGAGCTGGGCAAGCGGACCAAGGCCGACCCGAACCGGATCGAGGGAATCGCCGACGCGCGCGACGTGCAGCGCGCCGCATCCGAACGCGACCTTCTGCGTCGCGCGACGACGCTGCGCCCCTCGCTCACCGAGCCGAAGCCCGAGGAGGTCGGCTACCTCCTTGGAACCTCGCGCGGCAAGCGCGTGTGGACATCCGTCGAGGACTCGATCCTCCTCATCGGCCCGCCGAGATCCGGGAAGGGCGCGAACATCGTCATCAACACCATCCTCGACGCGCCCGGTGCGGTCATCACGACCTCGACCCGGCCGGACAACCTCACGGCGACGCTCCGCGCTCGCCAGGCGCGCGGCGGCCCGGTCTCCGTGTTCGATCCCCAGCATCTCGCCGAGGGCGTGCCTGCGGGTCTGCGATGGTCGCCGATCCGCGGGTGCGAGGTGCCCCTGACGGCGATGATCCGCGGCACAGGTCTCGCCGCGGGAACCGGGCTCTCCGGCCCCTCCGTCGAGAACGGCGGATTCTGGGAAGGCAAGACCCGCACGGCGCTTCAGGCGCTTCTTCACGCCGCAGCCCTCGACCACCGGCAACCCGCCGAGCTGTTCCGCTGGACGCTCGACCCCGCGGCTGCGGCGGATGCCGTCTCCATTCTCGCCTCGCACCCCCAGGCCGCGACCGGATGGGCCGAGTCACTCGACGGAATGCTGCAATCCGACCCGCGCACGCGCGACTCAATCTGGCAGGGCGTCTCGCTTTCACTCGCCTCCCTTGCCGATCCGCGGGTGCTGGAAGCGGTCAGCCCCAGCGAGGACGAGCAGTTCGACCCCGAGGCGTTCCTGCGCGACTCCGGCACGCTCTACCTGCTGGCGACAGGAGCCGGAGCCGGGGCGTCCTCGTCGCTCGTCGCGGCGTTCATCGAAGACCTCGTCGAGACGGCCCGGCGCATCGCCGCGCGCTCGCCGGGCGCGCGACTCGACCCGCCCGTGCTGGTCGCGCTCGACGAGATCGGGAACCTCGCGCCTCTGCCTTCGCTCCCGGTCCTCATGGCTGAGGGCGGCGGCACGGGTCTCACGGTGATGCCCGTGTTCCAATCGCTCGCCCAGGCGCGAGGTCGTTGGGGCGACGACGCCGCGACCGCGATGTGGGACGCGAGCATTACAAAGATCGTGCTCGGCGGCGGGACGGACACACGGCACCTCCACGACATCTCCACACTGATCGGCGAACGCGACGAGACGACTGAGTCCGTGACCATCGGCGAGCGCGGCTTGCGCTCGAATCAACGCTCGATCCGCCGCGTTCCGGTCATGAAGGTCGAAGACATCCGCACCCTGCCCCAGGGCACTTCACTCGTGCTGCTGCGCTCCGCGCCACCGATCATCACGACCATGCGTTACTGGCTCCATCGGCCGGATGCCGAGACGCTGCTCGCTCAGCGCGCCGAGGTCGAGTCGCTCATGCAGCCGGGCACCGCCGGGATAGGTGAGGCAACAGCCATCGGCGACTGACCAACTTCGCGTGACCGCCAGATCGGCACCCACCGCGGACGCTAGATCGGCCAGTCTTTGTGCAGCTCCGAGCCGATACCAAGGGAACTCAGGTCCGCGGTAACGGCAAGCCACAAGTCACTGAAGATCTGGTCAGCGTCGCCCGTCCAGTCGTTTGGAATCGGGGTCGGCGAATCGACGGTGTACGAGACGACGTATCCCGGAGCTGAGGAGTCGTCCCAAGACAGCGAGACGTTCAACCTCGCGTTCTCCAGTTTCACGTCGTCATCACCGTCGCCGAATCTGTCGGCAACGTACTCATAGTCGTATGAGAACTGGTACGAGTCATCCTGCTTCATCGAACGCAGGTAGGGCGTGTCTCCCATATGGCGTAGCCAGGTGAGGATGGCGCTGATGGTGACAGCGGCGCGGTAGATGATCGCGAGTTTGTCGTAGCGGGTGGCAAGACCGCGCCACTGCTTGGCCAGGGCGAAGGATCGCTCGACGACGTTGCGGCCGCGATAGGCGTCTTCGTCGAGCCTAGGCGGGCGTCCGCCGCGAGATCCGCGGCGTTTGCGGGCGGCGATCTGGTCGCTCTTCTCCGGGATCACGGCGCGGATGCCGCGACGACGCAGCTCGGTCCGGGTCACTCCTGACGTGTATGCGCGGTCCGCGATCACCGCGTCCGGACGGGTGCGCGCACGCCCCGACCCGAGCCGGGGCACGTGGATCTCGGCGAGCACGTGTGCGAGCATCGCGCCGTCGTTGCGCTGCCCGCCGGTGACGACCATCGCCAACGGCCGGCCGCGGCCGTCGACGGCCTGGTGGATCTTCGTGGTCAGTCCGCCGCGGGACCGACCGATGCCATGCCCGGCAGGTTCAATCTCGTGCCAGGGAAGATTCTTGTAGTTCGACCCTGCCTCCTGTGTCCTGCTCGGGACGGGTCGTGTTCGTCGCATGCTGATGCGCACGCGTGATCGTCGCGTCCACCGACACCGACCAGTCGACCTTCCCGATCGCGTCCGCTTCCGCGAGAATCCGGGCCAGGACACGGTCCCAGGTCCCATCACCGGCGTAGCGACGGTGCCGCTTCCACACCGTCTGCCACGGACCGAACTCCTCGCGCGGCAGGTCACGCCAAGGGATCCCGGTGCGATACCGGTACGCGATCCCCTCAACCACCCGACGGTTGTAACTGAACGGGTGACCCCGCCGGCCAGAGTTCGATGGCAGCAACGGCTCGATCCGCGCCCACTGCTCGTCGGTGAATACTCGGAATCGCGAATCAGACCTCACGCAACCAGACTGCCCCGAACCTCACCATTCATATGGGAGACACGCCCTAGACCAATCGCAGGGCGTCGGCCGCGGTCTCCAGCGCCCCGTCCGTGATGGCGTAGTACGCCCACCGCCCGCGCTGTTCGCGGGTGACGAGCCCGGCATCCGTGAGCAGTTTCATGTGGTGCGAGACGGTGCCCTGTGAGAGCCCGACCGGTTCCGTGAGATCGCAGACGCAGGCCTCGCCGCGCTCGCCGGCGGCGATGAGGGAGAGCAGGCGGATGCGCGTGGGGTCGCCGAGTGCTTTGAAGACGCGGGCGATGCGCTCGGCTTCGGCGACGCTGATGGCTGGCGTTGCGTTGGTGGTGCAGCAGGTGGCATCGGTGACAGTGGCGGGCAGGGTCATGTCGCCATCATCCCACGTATTGACATTCTTCGATAGATGCCGCACAGTCGTCGTATTGAAGTTTCTCAATCTGAGGAGAGCGGATGTCACAGCACCCCGTCATCGTCATCGGCGCCGGCCCACAGGGCCTCGCCGCCGCGGCGCACCTGAGCGAGCGCGGCCTTGACGCGATCGTACTTGAGCGTGGGGACACCGCCGGGGCCGCCGTGTCGGAGTGGGGCCATGTGCGCATGTTTTCGGCCTGGCCCGAGCTCGTCGACGCCGCGTCTCAGAGGGTGCTCGAATCGACAGGCTGGGTGGCCCCCGCGAGCGGCTACCCGACCGGCGCCAAGTGGGCCAGCGAGTACCTCGTTCCCCTCGCGAACGTCCTGGGTGACCGCATCCGTTTCGGAATCCGGGTCACCGGCGTGAGCCGCCTCGGCCGCGACAAGGTCGCCGATAGCGGCCGCGCAGCGCAACCCTTCGTCGTGCACACGGTTGGCCCGGACGGCGGCGAACAGCGGATGCTCGCCCGCGCCGTCATCGACGCGAGCGGCACCTGGCAGCGCCCAGCCCCAGCGGGCGCCGACGGTCTCCCCGCGCTGGGTGAGTCGGGCAACCGCCGTGTCTCCTACCGGATTCCCGACGACGTCTCCCTCTGCGCCGGCCGCCACATGCTCGTGGTCGGCGCTGGCCACTCGGCGATCCACGCGGTGCTGCGGCTCGCCGAGCTCGCGCGGAGGGAGCCGGGAACGCGAGTGACGTGGGCGCTGCGTCGTGGCAGCGCAGGCAATGTCTTCGGCGGCGGCGACGCGGACGGGCTCCCCGAGCGGGCCGCCCTCGGCGCACGTGCACGCGAGCTGGTGGACGCGGGCCTCATCACCCTTGTGACGGGGTTCCGGGTGGCCGAGTTCCGCACCGCGGACGACAGCGTGACCGTCGTCTCGGAGGATGGCCGCGAGATCGCGGACGTCGCACACGTCTACGCGCTCACCGGCTTCCGCCCAGACACGAGCATCCTCTCCGAACTGCGCATCGACCTCGACCCGGCCCTGGAAGCCGTCGCGGGCATCGCGTCGGAGATCGACCCCAATATCCACTCGTGCGGCACGGTCGCGGCGACGGGCGCACGGCAGCTCGCCCAACCCGAGCCGGGATTCTTCATCGTGGGCGCCAAGAGTTACGGCCGAGCCCCCACCTTCCTCGCCCTCACCGGCTACGAGCAGGTGCGCAGCGTCGTCGCGCACCTCGCCGGCGACCGGGAGGCCGCCGAACGCAACGAACTCGTGCTGCCCGAGACAGGGGTCTGCGGCGGGTCCGGCGATCTCGGCGATTCCGCAGCGAGCGGATGCTGCGCCCCCGCCACACTCCAGATCGGCGTCCGCCCCGGCGCGCCAGTGGGTGTGAACGCGTGAGCGTTGCGACGCAGCCCTCGCCCGTGGCATCCGCTGCTCGCCGCATGTCGACCCTCGACCGCTGGTTGCCTCTCTGGATCGGTCTCGCGATGGTCGGCGGGGTGGTCCTGGGACGTTTTGTGCCCGGGCTATCGGACCTGCTTGCCCGCCTCGAGGTGGGCGGCATCTCGGTGCCCATCGCCCTCGGCCTGCTCGTGATGATGTACCCGGTACTGGCGAAGGTGCGCTACGACAGGGTCGCTGCCGTCACGGGCGACAAGAGACTGCTCATATCGTCGCTCGTGCTCAACTGGCTCATCGGCCCCGCCCTCATGTTCGCGCTCGCCTGGCTGATGCTGCCCGACCTGCCCGACTACCGCACCGGTCTCATCATCGTGGGGCTCGCCCGCTGCATCGCCATGGTGGTCATCTGGAACGACCTCGCCTGCGGTGACCGGGAGGCGGCCGCCGTGCTGGTGGCGATCAACTCGGTCTTCCAGGTGCTCGCCTTCTCGGTGCTGGGCTGGTTCTACCTCGCCGTGCTGCCCGGCTGGTTAGGGCTCGACACGCAGGGGCTCGACATCTCGATGGGCGAGATCGCCGTCAACGTGCTCATCTTCCTCGGCATCCCCCTCCTGGCGGGGTTCGCGTCCCGCTTCATCGGGGAACGCCGCAAGGGCCGCGAATGGTACGAGACGAAGTTCGTGCCCCGCATCGGTCCGTGGGCGCTCTACGGCCTGCTGTTCACGATCGTGCTGCTCTTCGCGCTGCAGGGTGAGCAGGTCACGTCACGACCAGCGGATGTCGCACGCATCGCCCTGCCGCTACTCGCCTACTTCGCCGTCATGTGGTTCGTGGGGTTGCTCGCGGGTCGCGCACTGCGTCTTGGGTACGCGCGATCCACGACGCTCGCCTTCACGGCCGCGGGCAACAACTTCGAACTCGCGATCGCCGTCGCCATCGGAACCTTCGGCGCGACATCCGGTCAGGCGCTCGCCGGGGTCGTCGGACCGCTCATCGAAGTGCCTGTGCTCGTCGGCCTCGTCTACGTGTCGCTCTGGCTGGCCCGCAAATGGTTCAACACCGACCCGCATGCTCTCCCCGAGCACGCCCATGAAAGGATCCCAGCATGACCAAGCCCTCCGTCCTCTTCGTCTGCGTGCACAACGCCGGCCGCTCCCAGATGGCCGCCGGCTTCCTGCGCCACCTCGGCGGCGACCGCATCGAGGTACGCTCCGCCGGCTCGATGCCCGCCGACCAGATCAACCCGACCGCGGTCGAGGCGATGGCGGAACTCGGCATCGACATCGCCGGCGAACAACCCAAGGTGCTGACGACGGACGCCGTGCAGGAGTCGGATGTCGTCATCACGATGGGCTGCGGCGACGTCTGCCCCATCTTCCCCGGCAAGCGCTACGAGGATTGGGAGCTCGACGACCCGGCCGGGCAGGGACTGGATGCGGTGCGCCCCATCCGCGACGACATCAAGCGTCGCATCGAGCAGCTGGTGAGCGAGCTGGCCTGATCTGAATTGAACTGGCGGGTCTCCACCGCAACTTCGGAGATTTGGCGACACACCGAGACTGCCGGTCAGATCCGGCGGCGTGTCGCCGTTTCTCCGTAGTTGCGGTGACCCCGTCGACGTGGCCTGGCGTACGGTCGAACCATGGAGCAACCGGCGCAGGGCATCCAGCTGGAGTTCTACACGTCCAGCTTCTGCGCCGCCTGCCGCCAGACCCGCACGGTGCTGCACCACGTCGAGCGGATGCTCCCGCGACTGTCACTCGTCGAGCGTGACATCGCCGCCCACCCCGACCTCGCGGAGCGCGACAACATCGTGGCGACGCCGACCGTGATCATCCGCTCGCCCGATGGCGCAGAGGTGCGGCGCGCGACCGGCGTGCCCTCGGTCGCGCAGGTGCTGCACGCGGTCGCGCTGGCGACGGATGCGCCTGCTCAGAATCGAGGGGCCGCGCGTAGCCACGACACATGGCAGCGCTAGAGCTTTGTGCCCGCCGCTGGCCGCCTACACGATCGGGAAGGCCGTCGTCGTCGAGGCCGCTGGACGCCGTGAGTGTCGAGTAGTTGCGCAACAGCATGCTGCTGAGGCGCACAAACTCGACACTCATGGAACGTCTCTCTGAGTCGCGCCTCGCGTCGTCACAGGCCGGGATGACGCTGGATGGTCATCGTCGTTCGGCAGTGCCCCCGAGCCGCGCGAGTTCATGGCGCCACGCGGTCCGCGTGTTGAGGCCTGCGCCGAGATTCGGCAGTTCCGCCATGTCGTCGGATGGTAGATCGTGGAGGGTGCCTCCTGCCGAGACGACCTCGAGCGAGAGGGCTGCGATCGTGTCCACGCTGATGGCTTGGAGCACTGCCTGCTCGACCGTTGCGGCGGCGCTCGTGAGACCGTGCCCGCGCAGCAGCACAACGGGTCGTCCCGCCATCGCCGCGACCATCTCGTTGGCCAACTGTTCGTTGCGCACGAGCACCCCGCGCGGGTAGACAGGCACCCCGCCCGCGGCGAGGCAGGCGCCGGGGATGTCGAATGCCCCGACGATGGGCCGGATGGCGATTCCCGCGAGGTCGGCGGCGACGGTGCGCGGCGGATGCGCATGGACCACCGCGGCGATGTCTGGCCGAGCGCGCAGCACGGCGGTGTGCAGTGGCAACTCGTGAGGCACTGTCCACCCGTCGAGTTCGCCCGGCGCTCCCGCGCTCCCGTCGAACCGCACGAGTCGGATGTCGTCCGCTGTCGTGTCGGCGAGTCCGCGTTCGCGAGGTCCCCGGCATCGAACGAGCAGGTGTTCCTCGTCGATGCGCAGGCTGATGTGGCCAAGGATGCCGTCGGCGAGGCCGCGGCCTGCAAGCACGCGGCAGGCGTCGGCGATCAGCACGCGCTCGCGGTGCAGCGCCACGTTTGCTTCATCTCCTGTTGACATGGCAATAGCTTACGGTACATTGGTTAGGCCATTAGTTCGAAGGAGTCTCGAGTGCCCAAAGTCGTGTACATCGTCAGTGACCAGGACAAGCGCGAAATCGACGCGAACCCCGGTGAGAACGTCATGAGCGCTGCCGTTCGAAACGGCGTGCCCGGCATCGTCGGCGAGTGCGGTGGACAGCTCTCCTGCGCCACGTGTCACGTGTGGGTGTGCGACAAGGACCGCGAGCGCGTCGGTGGCCCCGGCGAACTCGAAGCCGACCTGCTCGACCTCGGCGTCTCCGATTTTTCCGAAGCCAGCCGACTCGGCTGTCAAATTACCATCACGGACGAGCTCGACGGGCTCACCGTGGAGCCGCGCCCCGAGGCGTGGCACTGAGAGGAGTGGGATAGCAATGCTGCGCCCTGACATTAACGAGCTGCTCACGCAGACTGGCCCCAATACCCCCATGGGAAATCTGTTCCGTCGCTATTGGCAGCCCGTGCTGCACACCGACGAGCTTCCGGAGGATGGTTGCCCGCCTGTGCGGGTGAAGATCCTTTCGGAACGCCTCATTGCCGTGCGCACGCCTGAAGGCGAGTACGGACTCATGGACGAGTTCTGCGCGCATCGCGGCGTCTCGATGTTCTTCGGCCGTGTGGAGGAGGGCGGCATCCGCTGCCCGTACCACGGGTGGAAGTATGCGGCCAATGGCCAGGCGATCGACGTGCCGAGTGAGCTCAACAACTCCGAGTTCTGCAAGAACGTCAAGCTGCGCTCGTACCCCCTCGTCAAGGTCGGCGACATCCTCTGGACGTACATGGGTGACCCGGAGAAGCAGCCGGCGTTTCCGGAATGGGAGTTCGCGACCGTGCCCTCCGGCCAGACCTTCACGTCGAAGCGCCTCCAGGAGAGCAACTGGCTGCAGGCCCTCGAAGGCGGCATCGACTCGAGCCACGTGACGTGGCTCCACGGCGGCGGACCGACGGGTGCGGGCCTCGAGGCCGACCCGCTTTTCGCCGGAGCGAAGGGCAACCAGTACAACAAGGGCGACCTCAAGCCGTTCTTCGAGGTCGTCGAGAACGAGGGCGGGCTCTTCATCGGCGCTCGCCGCAACGCGGAGGACGGTCACTACTACTGGCGCGTGACGCCGTGGGTGCTCCCCAACTTCACAATGGTGCCCCCGCGCGGCGACCACCCCATCCACGGCCACTTCTGGGTGCCGATCGATGACGAGAACTGCTGGGCGTGGAGCTTCGACTACCACCCCACTCGCGAGCTCACCGAGAAGGAGGTGTCGGCGATGAAGGCCGGCGCCGGTGTGCACAGCAAGAACATCCCCGGCACGTACCGTCCCGTTGCCAACAAGGACAACGACTACCTGATCGACCGCGAGCGGCAGAAGACGGGCGAGCTGTTCTCAGGCGTTGAGGGCATCGCCATTCAGGACTCTTCGTTGCAGGAGAGCATGGGCCCCATCGTCGACCGCACGAAGGAGCGCCTCGTAGCGACCGACGCTGGCATCATCAAGGCGCGCCAGAAGCTGCGCCGCGCCGCTGAGGCGCTCCGCGACCATGGCACCGAGCCGGTCGGCAACGTGGCCGAGCACCAGAAGATCCGCTCTGTCGCCATTGTCCTGCCTCCCGACCTGCCGTTCGTCGAGGGCATCGGCGAGGGGTTCCTGGCGCGCGAGGGCGTGCCGCAGACCACGGTGTAGCGATGACGATTCCCACGAATCCTCTCAGCGCGTGTGCTCGGGCCGCGACCGCGGAAGAGGCGGCCTACCGCATCGACTATCCGCTCGCCCACGCGAGGTCGACGCGGGTCGTTGCCTTCGACGATGTCGCTGCGGGCATCGTTGCCGCAGTGGCATCCAGCGAGTGGGGCCAGGCGCAGTTCTATACGGCGTCGGGTGCGGGCGATGAGCTGGTGACCCTCTCGGGCGATGTGCGCTCCATGGCGGCCGAGATCGAGCATTCGGATTCGGTGATCTTCGTCGCGACCGACGAGATGGCAGCGGATGCGGTGGCCAGCGTTGGTGCGGCATGTCGCGAGCGATCGATCATGACCGCAGGGCTGCTCATGCTTGACGCGGGTGCACTCTCGGGGTCGACGCTGGCCGCGATCCGACCTTATGCGCGCATCCTCCTGGTGCCGGCCGACGCGACGGACCTCTTCGAGCTTCTGAGGGCGATCCGGGCATGACGACGATCCCCGAACTTCATGCGATGAAGGCGAAGGGCGAGAAGTCCGTGTGCTTCGTCGCCTGGGACTACCACATGGCGCGCATCGCCGACCGTGTCGGCGCCGACATCGTCTCGGTCGGCGACACGGTCGGCGCCAACCTGTGGGGCCAGCCGAACCCGCTCGAGGTGACCTTCGACGAAATGCTCGTCGTCGCTAAGGCCGTGCGTCGTGGTGTTCGAGACGCGCTCGTCAGCTGCGACTTCCCGTTCGGTCCCCTGCAGTCCGGGGAGGCGCTGCCCGCGGCGATCCGGCTCGTCAAGGAGGCGGGTGTCGACGTCGTCAAGCTCGACGGGGCTGCCGACTTCCCGGAGGAGGTCGAGCGCCTCACGCGCGCCGGCATCCCGGTTTTCGCGCAGTTCGGCATCACGCCCCAGACGTCGCTCAAGTACGGCATCGACTATTCCGCCGCCGACAAGACGCAGGTGCCCGACGAGCTGACGGAGGAGTTCGTCGAGCAGGCCCGGCGCCTGGAGTCGGCGGGAGCCGTCGCGCTCAACTTCACGAACTCCGGCCCTGTGGTCGGTCCGGCGGTCGTCGAGGCCGTGTCGATTCCCGTCCTGGGTGGATTCGGCGGCGGACCGTGGCTCGACGGCCGCATCCGGATGATCACGGCGGCGCTCGGCTACAACGAGAAGTGGGTCGACGCCGAGCCAGACACTTACGCCAATGTGGCGAGCATCGCGCACGACGCCCTTGCGGCGTGCGCAGCGGACATCCGCGCGGGTCGCCAGATTCGCGGCGGGGTCCGCGTGCCGAGCGCGGGCTGACGACGTCCGCGCTGACAAGAGACAGAGGAGAAGGTCATGCCGGTCGTTGACATCGACGGAATCCCCACGCGGTACGAGACGGTGGGTGATGGCCCGCCGATTCTGATGTTCAGCCCGGGCGGCTTCGACTCGAGCCTGGACAACTGGACGACGTTCGGCCGGTACAAGGAGCTCGGCTTCGTCGAGGGGCTGTCGAAGGACTACACGTGCATCGTGTACGACCGTCGGGAGTCCGGTCAGTCGGGCGGGCGCCTCGAGCGACTGTCGTGGCAGAAGTACGTCTCGCAGGCCGCCGGCCTCCTCGACCACCTCGGGGTCGACGCCGTCCACACGATGGGCGGGTGCGTCGGATGCTCGTCGGCGGCGCTGCTCGCAATCGCCCAGCCCGAGCGCGTGCGCAGCATGGTGCTCTTCTCGCCCGCAGGCGGAGTCACGTATCGTGCTGCCCAGCACAAGCGCTTCACACGCCACCTCGGCTTCGCGCTGGAGCACGGCGTCGAGGCTATCGTCGAGCTCGCCCGCTCGACCACGGCAGGATTCACGAAGGACCCGCGGGTCGGGCCGTGGGCCCCGCTGCTGCGCCGCGACGACGAGTTCGCCGCACGGTACGCCCAGACAAGCCTCGAGCGCTACGCGACGATCGTCACAGGCTCGTCCCGACTGCTGTTCGATCGCGACACCGTACCGGGGCCGGAGCCGGAGGACCTGCAGCTGCTCGACACCCCGGCGCTAATCGTGCCCGGCGAGGATCTCTCTCACACGAGGTCCGCGGCGCGGTACCTCGAGGAGTGCCTGCCGAACGCGGAGTACTGGGACGTGCCCGTCGTCGAGCAGACGCCCGAGGCGTCGACGTCGAGAGTCCTCGAGTTCCTCGCGGCGAC